>NZ_CP134700.1:698372-1396744 GCF_031852275.1 Halovalidus salilacus
CGCGCTCGGCCTCTGTCTCGAGGAGGCCCGCGTCGCCGTCGCCGTCGGTCTCGCGCTCGAGGTCCTCGTACCCGGCGTCGGGATCGAGGCCCGCCTCTTCCAAGATGCCGCAGCACCGGGCGTGGACGTACTGGACGTACGGTGCGGACTGGGCTTCGAAGTCGAGCGCGCGATCCCACTCGAAGGTGATCGCCTTCGTGGGCTGCTTCGAGACGATGTCGTAGCGGACCGCGCCGATGCCGACCTGGTGAGCGATGCGCTCGACGTCCCCCTCGTCGAGGTCGTCATCGCGGATGCGGTCGTCGAGTCGGTCCTCGACCTCCTCCCGGGCGCGGTCGATCGCCTCGTCCAGCAGGTCGTCGAGGTCGACGCCCGTCCCGCGGCGGGTGCTCATCTTCCCCTCGGGGAGGTTGACGTAGGAGTAGAGCACCTGCTGCAGCTGGTCGGTGTCGTCGCCGAGCAACTCGAGGGTCGTGCGCAGCTGTTTCGCCTGCAGCTTGTGGTCCTCGCCGAGCACCGTCACCGCGCGGTCGTAGTTTTCGAACTTCCACTCGTGGTGGGCCAGGTCGCGCGTGGCGTAGAGGGAGGTGCCGTCCGAGCGCAAGAAGACGAGGTTCTTGTCGATGCCGTGCGCGTCGAGCTCGAGCTGCCACGCTTCCTCCTCGTAGACGGCCTCGTCGAGCGCCTTGAGCCGGTCGACGAGGTCGTCCGTCGCGCCGTCGAGCATGAACCGCGTCTCCTTGACGAACTCGTCGAACTCGGCGGGCAGTCGGGCCAGACACTCGGTCATCCCGCCGAGCACCCGATCGACGACCTCGCTCACCCGCTCGTAGGCCCCCTCGTCGCCCGCCTCGAGCCCGCGCATGATCGACTCGATCTCGGCCTCGGCCGCCTCGACCTCCGCCTCGGGGGCGGTCTCGAGGAACTCGTTGCCCTCGCGGTAGTAACGCACGAGGTCGTACTCGACGCGGTCGCGCGCCGGCGGTTCGTCGAGGTCCTCCTCGTCGAAGGTCTCGTAGGCCCAGGTGAAGACGGCCATCTGGCGGCCGGCGTCGTTGACGTAGTAGTGGCGCTCGACGTCGTAGCCCGCCGCATCGAGGACGTTCGCCACCGCGTCGCCGATGATCGGGTTCCGGGCGCGCCCGACGTGGACCGGGCCCGTCGGGTTCGCGCTCGTGTGCTCGACGACGACCGACTCCCCCTTCGGCTCGAGGTGGCCGTAGTCGTCGTCCGTGCCCGCCTCGAGCGTGTCGGCGAAGTACGCGTCGCTCGGCAGGAAGTTGAGGTACGGGCCCTGCGTCTCGACGGCGGAGACGTAGGTCAGGTCGTCGACGTCGATCTCGTCTGCGATCTGAGCTGCCACCTGCGGCGGCGCCGCGCCGGCCTCGCCGGCCAGCCGGAAGGCGACGCTCGAGGCCAGCACGCTCTCGACGTCCTCCGGCGGTTCTTCGATCCCGAGGTCGTCCGCGGGAAACTCGAGGGCCGTGAGCGCCCCCTCGAGGGCGCCTTCGACCTCCGAGCGGAGAGAGAGGAACATACCCGCCCGTATTCAGGGCTGGAGTAAAGGAATGTCGGGTTTCGTCGGCGGGCGTCGGACTCGAGCGGGGCCGCCTCGTCGCGCGACGCGTCGGCCGCTCGAAACGGGGCGTCGCCTCGGCGTGGCCGAAGACGTCCTCGGACGAATTCTGTCCCGTCCCTCGAACTCTCCCCCGTTCACTCGAACGCCGCCACGACGCGCCGGAATCGCTCCTCGTGGACCGGGCGGAACGGTTCGCCCGATTCCTCGAGCGCCGACGGGGTGAGAAATCGCGCGTCCGCGGCGTCGCTGCCCGGAACCGGGTCCCCCTCGGTCTCGGCGCGCTCGACGACGTAGTAGAGCATCACCACGTGCTTGCCGCCCCGGGGCGCCAGCGCGGCGGCGTCGAACAACTCGAGCGCGCCGGGTTCGGCGCGAAGGCCGGTCTCCTCCTCGAGTTCCCGGGCGGCACCCGTCGCGGGTTCCTCGTCGACCTCCAGGTGGCCGCCCGGGATCGTCCACTCGCCCACGCCGGGCGGGACGCCCCGTTCGACGCAACAAATCGCCGGTTCGGGACCCGAGGCGTCGACGACGGCGACGCCCGCGCAGGGAACCGGGTTGTGTCAGACGTACCGACGGCAGGATTCGCAGTAGCGTCGAGCGCGCCCTTCGAACGTCGTCGTCTCGAGTTCGGATCCGCAGTCGGGACAGAACGTCGCGGGTCGGCTCACCATCGGTTCGTTCGCTCGCTCGAAACGAACCGGTAAAGGCCTTCAGATTCGCGCCGGCGACCGCGACCGCGACCGCGAACGCGGCGCGGCGTCGAGGAGGGGAACGACCCGCTCACAGCGTCTTCAACCCGCTGCCGGTCAACGGGACGACCACGTCGTCGTCCTCGTCGATGAGGCCCTCCTCGCGGTAGCGGTAGAGGGCCGCGGGCGCGACGGCGCAGGTCGGTTCGACGTAGAAGCCGCCGCGGTGGAGCCGATCGAGGGCGGTCTCGATCGAGTCGCCGCCGACCGCGACGACGTCGCCGCCGGTCGCCTCGACCGCCTCGAGGAGCTCCGCCTTCCGGGCGGGTTCGGCGATCTTGATGCCGTCGGCGATGTCCGTTCCCTGGCCCTCCTCGTCGAGCGGGTCGCCGCCGAGTTCCTCGACGATCGGGGCGTGGCCGGCGGCCTGCGCGCCGAGGAGTCGGGGCATCCCGTCGACGATGCCCGCGTCGTTCAGCCGCGAGAAGCCGCGGTAGGCGCCCAGAAAGAGCGTTCCGTGGCCGATCGGGAGGACGATCGCGTCGGGGACCGTCCAGCCGGACTGGGCGGCGAGTTCGAACGCGAACGTCATCGTCCCCGCGTAGAACGCCGGGTTCCAGGCGTGGCTCGCGTACCAGCCATCGCCCGACTCGACGGCGTCGATGCAGGCGTCGGTGACGTTCTGGCGCGTCCCCTCGACGCGGACGGGGCGGGCGTCGGCCCGCTGGATCGCCATCAGCTTCGACTGCTTGACGTCCGCCGGCACGTAGATGTCCGCCTCGAGGCCCGCACGGGCGGCGTAGGTCGCGACCGCCGCGCCGGCGTTGCCCGAGGAGTCCTCGAGCACCTTCTCGACGCCGAGTTCGACCGCCCGCGAGAGCATCGTCGTCGCGCCGCGATCCTTGAACGAGCCCGTGGGGAAGACGTACTCGAGTTTGAACCGGGCGTTCCAGTCGGGGGCGTCGACGACGGGCGTGAAGCCCTCGCGAAAGGTGACGCGCTTCTCGATCGGGAGGAACTCGAAGAACGTCCAGAGGCCGTCGCTCGTGTCGAGTTGCGAGAGGGGCAGCGGGTTACCGGTGGGGTGGGGCGTCTCGATGAACTCGAGGGGGTGGCCGCAGGTACACCGCCACGGTTCGTCGGGCCCCGCCTCGTAGACGGCGTCGCAGTCGGGACAGATGAGGTCGGATGGCATGGGAGTTAGTGTATCAGTACGAGTCTACGCTGGTCCCGACCGAACAGACGTACTCGCCGGTGGCGGCCTGGGGCAGCCGGCGGGTCCGCCAGAGGATTCCCGCGCTGTCGGCGGTAACCTCGGCTCTGGATTCGCCGAAGACGGAGGTGATCTCGAACAGCGTCTCGCCCGCGCCGACGCGCTGGCCGAGTTCCTTGTGGAAGGTGACGAGCCCCCCGACGGGTGCGCCGTACTGTTCGAACCCCTTGGCGCGCGTCTGGCGGCTGACGTCCGGATCCTCCTCGAGGAAGTCGTAGTAGCGCAGGACGTTGAAGACGCCCTCGACGCCCGCCCGGATGCTCGTCTCGTCCCAGCCGACGCAGCCGCCGAGTTCGGGGTCGATCGTCGGGATGCCCTCGTCGGGTGCGACACGGGCGAGCTGGCCGTCGGGCCCCTTCTGGTCCAGGACGTAGCCGGTGCCGAAGACCTTCGCGAGTTCGAGGCACTCGTCGTGGAGGCGGTGGCGGCGGCCGCAGCGGACGCGGGCCTCGTCGATCATCCGGCTGGTCGACCCCTGGTGGAGGTCGAGGATGAGGTTCGCCCGGGTGGCCGCCTCGAACGTCGCCGCGGCGATCCGCTCGCTCGAGGTGCCGGCCTCGTTGCCCGGGTACGTGCGGTTCATCTTCGTGTCGTCGATCGGATTCCGGTGTTCCGCGATCTGGAAGGCGTGGTAGTTGACGATCCCCACGACGAGGATCGTCCCGGAGAGCTCGGCGGGATCGAGTCGGGGGACGACCCGTCGAACGACGCCCACGCCGTTCAACTCGTCGCCGTCGCTGGCCGCTTGCACGTACAGCGTCTTCCCCGAACGTGCGCCGTTGATCACGGCGACGGGGAGTCCGAAGGTGGAACCGTCCCGGGTCTCGCCGACCTCGAGCCGGCCCGTGTCGATCTCGCCGGGATCTGCGCTCGCCGTTCCCAGCGTCGTCGTCATGTGCCCGACGACGAGCCCGCCGGTCTTTATTGGTTCGGTCCGTCCCGCGATTTCGCGGCGATATCGACCGGAGCGTCGGGTCGAACGCCGGATTCAGAACAGCGGGCGGAAGTAGTACGGGCTCACGAACCCCTCGATGACCGCCGCGATCGCCAGCAGGACGCCGATGCCGACCAGCACCCAGAACGATCGCTCGAGGTCGTCGGCCAGCGCCTCGAGCGAGCGGTTCCCGCGGAACGCCTCGAGGGTCCGCCAGCCGAGGTGGGCGCCGACCGCGCCGGCGACGACGATCGCCGGGATCTCGACGATGCCGTGGGGGGCGACGAACGCGAGCAACTGGAGGGGCTCGACCTCGAGGCGGCCGACAGCGCCGAGCAGCAGGCCGTTGAACCACAGCGACGCCAGCGCGGGGACGACCAGCGCGACGCCCGCGTAGGCGGTGATGAGCGCGACCAGCCAGTTGTTCGTGAAGTATTCGATCGTCGCGACGTACGGGAGCTGCCCCTCGATGCGCTCGGCGATCGACGTGTCGATCTCGCCCACGAACGGCTCGGCGAGCAGCCAGCCCTGGGCGAAGCCCACGAGCAGGGCGAGCACGGCGACGGCGTGGGCGCCGGGGGTCGCCCGGACGAACGCGACGAGTTCGCCCAGTCCGCGGCGGATCCCGCCGACCAGTTGCTCCCGGACGCTCGGCGACCGCTGGGGTTCGAACCCGGTCCGGTCCCGATCGGAGCCGTCCCCCGATTCCGACCGCGCATCGGATTCGAGGGTCCCGATACGATCGCCGTCCTCGCCCCTCTCGAGGCCGGACGCCGACGATCGGTGCTCCGTCGCTCGAGCGTCGCGACCGACGCTCGAGGCGGCGTCGGAATCGGCGTTCGCGCCGTCGACGGTCGCGCGGTCGCCCTCGCGGCCCACGGCCGCTCCGGTCGGCCGGGACGACGTCAGCGAGACGGTGTCCCGGTAGTCGGCGAACACGGCCGTCTTGACGAGTTCGAGGAACGGGACCACGACGAGGACCGACGCGAGCCCCACCACGCTCTGGGGGCTCAACGGGAAGTACTGCACCGACACGGCGGTGAATCCGCCGAAAGCGACCGTCGCGACGATCACGAGGAGGAAGTAGCCGAGCGCCCCACCCGGTCGGCGGCGGATGAACCCGGCGCTCGAGCGGAGCGAATCGCCGACGCCGACGCAGTCGACGACCACCGCGACGGGCGCGAACGAAAAGACCGCGCGAACGGTCAGCATCAGGACGAACCAGAGGAGGCCGGCGCCGGCGAGAGCGAAGACGGCGGTTCCCTCGGAGCCGGTCGAGACGGTGCCGATCACGGCGAGGAGGAGCGTCACCAGTCCGAACGCGATCGCCGAACCGGCCCACAGGAGGAATTCGAGGACGAACAGGCCGAGCATCGACAGCCAGCGCCGCGCGCCTCTGAGTCCGGCGAGCAGGCCGCGTTCGCCGCGAAGCGTTCCGTGACAGGCCGACAGCTGAGTCGCGGTCGCGACGGCCGAGAGGGCCACGGTGGCCGCGATCATCGCGACGACGGTGAGGACGATCACCGAAACCGTCGTCGCCGTGACGACCGGTTCGACGGCCTCGAGCGCGCTCTCCGCCCACGCCGTCGCCACCTCCGGTTCCGCCGTCTCCGGCGGCGGCTCCTCCAGGTCGTCCAGGCCGCGTTGGACCGCCGCGAATCGCCCCGTCGTCCTGAGGTAGAGGTAGAGCACGGCGACCCCGGCGAACGCGATCACGCGCGTGATCGCCGGGACGGCCGCCCCGAGGAGGAACCACGGAAGCAGGTCGGACGGGCGGTGGCGCAGCGTCCTGAGGGACGCCCTGAGCGCGTCGGAGAGGGTCATGCGGTCGTCTATTCCGTCCGAACGGTTAAAAGTCCGATAGTTTCTGATCGGGCCGGATTAGACCGGGATCGTCCGCCGTTCCTCGACCGCCCGTGCGCCCTCCTCGAGCGCCTCGATCAGCGTCTCGACGTAGCGGTCGCGGGCGGGGGAGGAGAAGAGTTCGTGGCCCCCGTCGTAGAGGACGACGTGTTCGGCGGGAACGCGCTCGCCGATCGCTCGGAGGTCGATGAGGGGATCGCGGAGCGAGCAGAAGATCACGGCGTCGTGGTCGATCACCAGCAACTCCTCCTGGGCGCGGCGGGTCTCCCGGACGAACGACGGCGAGATCCACCGCGGCGTCGTCGCGAGCTGGTGGTCCGTCGCCTCCTCGCCCAGGACCGACCGGTCGGGGCCGCCGACGGGGAGGAACGGGAACGACGACGGGATCCTCGAGAGCGCCTCGAGGGCGGGTTCGGGGACCCCCTCGCCGTAGCCCCACCAGGGGCTCAGGTAGACGTGGTTGTCGGCGCCGTCGAGCGCCTGGGCGACGAGGGCGCCGGCGCTGTGGCCCAGCAGGTGGTAGTCCTCGAAGTCCCGGACGTACTCGGCGACGGGCTCGAGCCAGTCGGCCTTGAAGTCCTCGACGTTCGTGGGAAGTTCGAAGGCGTGGACCCGGAACCCGGCCTCCGTCAGCCGCCCGATCAGCCAGCTGACGTTCTCGTGGGTCCAGCGGTTGCCCCAGCCCATGACGAAGACGAGGTCCGTCTCCCCGTCCTCGTTGAAGATTCGGTGTCGCATGGGAGGGAATTCGGCCCAAACGGATAAAAAGCTAACAGGTAAGTCACCTGTCCTCACACCCCACCCGGCGGGCGGGGACATCTCGGGAGTCGCTCGTCGTGGGAGTCGCCCTCGACGTCGGCGAGAGCGGGCCCTCGTCGGTGTCGCCGAGAACCGGTGGTCGCCTGCGCCAGCGGCGACGGTCGCGCGTCGGTGACGAGAAGATCACTCGTCGGCGCCGACGCTGATGACCTGCAGCAGCGAGTAGACGGGGACGCCCTCGAGTTCGTCGACGCCCTGTTTGTCGGCTAGCACGACGCAGGCGAGGGGTTCGCCGCCGTCCGCCCGGATGGCGTCGATGGTCTCGCGCATCGTGGTGCCGCTGGTGATGGTGTCGTCGACGACGTAGCACTCCCGGTCGCGGATGCCCGCGAAGTTTCGGGAGAACGTGCCGCCGAGTTCTTCGATGTCGCCTTCCTCCCACTGGTGTTTCGCCGGGGTGTACGTCGCGAGGTCGGTCTCGAGTTCGCGGGCGACGAGGGTGGCGATCGGACCGCCGGCCTTCTCGATGCCGACGGTCAGGTCGACGTCCTCGCCGTGTTTGGCGAGCAGGTCGGCCATCGCCTCCGCGATCGCGCTCATCCGCTTGCTGTCCCGGCCGATGGCGGACCAGTCGACGTGGATGTCCTGGGGGCCGCCGGGTCCGGCCGCCGGCTCCCGGCCGGCCCCCTGTCGGTCCGCGGGTCGCGGCGTCGTACCGCTGCGCTCGACGAGCCAGCTCGCCGTCTCCCGGGAGACGTTGAGTTCGTCCGCGATCTCGCCCTTCGAGAGGCCGCGATCCGCGAGTTCGGCCGCGCTCTCGATCAGGTCGTCGACGTTTTTCATATGGACGCGAATTCGACCGCCGTTTTTATAGTCGTGTCGTCGTCCGCAAACGCCGCGGCCACGTCGTCGGGGCCCTCGATCCGACGGACCTCGGTGACGAGCGCCTCGAGGAACCACTCGGGGAGTTCCGCGAGGGTGTCGATCGCCGACTCGAAGTGGCGCCGGTTGGAGTTGACGCTGCCCACGAGCGCCTTGTTGTGGAGGACGAGTTCCCGGTGGAGGCGGCCGCCGTCGACCTCGAACGTCCAGTCGCCCGGAACGCCGAGTAAGGCGGCCACGCCGTTGGGCGCGAGGGCCTCGACCGTCTCGAAGGCGTGTTTCGCGTAGCCGGTCGCCTCGTAGACGAGGTCCATCGGCTCGTAGGCGGCCGGAATCTCGGAGACGGGCGTCTCCCGGGAGTCGACGTACGTGCCCCCGAGTTCCTCGATGATGTCGATCGAGGGATCGGGCCGGTCCCGGCGGCCGAGGCAGTAGGTTCGCTCGTAGCCGATCGTCTTCGCGAACATCGCGAGCGTGAGGAGGCCGAGGCTGCCGTTGCCGAGCACGATGGCGGACTCGGGGCGCCACTCGAAGGCGGACCGAGTCGCGTACGCGTGCTCGAGGGCCTTCTCCGTGATGCTGATGGGTTCGACGAGGAAGCCGAGCGGGGCCAGGTGCTCGGGGATCGGGACGAGGAACTCCGCGGGGCTGGTGACGTACTCGGCCATGAAGCCGTGGGCGCCGACGATGCCGCGCTCGACGTACTCGCCGTCGGGGGCCATGTCGGCCTCGCCACGCTCGAAGTACTCGTTCGTCTCTGTCCCCTGCGGCGGCCGTCGCACCGTCGGAACGACGTACTGGCCCGCCTCGAGGTCCGTGCCGTTCGGCTCCTCGACGACGCCGACGGCCTCGTGCCCGAGGACGAGCCGGGCGTCGCCCGCGGGGACGTCCCCGTGAACGCCGCGGATGACTTCGTGGTCCGTCCCGTCGATGCCGACGCGCAGCGTCTTCACGAGGGCTTCGCCGGGGGCTGGTTCGGGAACGGGCAGTTCGATCAGCTCGGGCTCGCCCGTCCCGGGCTCGACTGCGATGGCGTCCATACGCCTCGTACGGTCCCGCCACCTAAAGAGTTTTACTCTATATTGAGTAAACTGTCAGGGCATGTGGGCGGTTCACACTCACTTCCGCGCTCGAGCGGACCGGCGACTGAAAACGGTTAACCCGCAGCCCGTGCCTGTTCGTGACATGGAACGATACGATCTCGTCTACCGACTCTACGACGAGTACGAGACGGAAACCCTCCGGGAGTACCAGGAGTTCGTCGACGTGTTCCCCGCGGTCGACTCGCGGGTGGCCCTCGACCACTGGCAGGAGGCCCACGAGGAACTCGAGGAGCGCAAGGACGAGATCCGGCGGGACTTCGCGGCGGGGGAGACGTTCGCGGAGATCGCCGCCCGGACGACCCGCGACCAGGCGTTCACCGCCCTCGACCTCGAGGCCAAGTACGGCCGGGCGGTGAACGTCCTCGTGCTGGACGTCGACGAGACGCTGCGGTCGGCGGGCGGAACGGACAACGAGATCCCGCGGGAGACGCTCCACGTGCTGACCGAGTTCCACGAGTCGGGCGTCCCGATCGTGATCTGCACGGGCCAGACCCTCGAGAACGTCAAGGGCTTCGCGATCCAGGGGCTGGGAAGCGAGATCGTCCACTCCGGCGACCTCTCGATCGTCTACGAGGCGGGAACGGGCGTCTTCACGCCGGGCCACGGGGCGGAGACGAAGCAACTGCTCTACGAGGACCTGGACGAGTCGATCCGGACCGTCTTCGACGACGTGCGCTCGCGCGTCCTCCCCGAAGCGCCCGAGGACCTTCGGCGGGGCTGTCACCTCCAGGGCAACGAGTTCAACGTCACGGTGAAACCCAACTACGAGACGGGGTCCTCGCGGGCGCGCGAGATCATCGACGAGGCGCTCGTCTACCTGATCGACCTGCTCGCCGACGCCGTCGCCGGGGCGCTCCCGCACGAGGACGGAGACGCGGACGAGGACGGGAACGGTGCCGACGAGCCCACCCTCGAGGGCGAATCGATCGCCGGCTGGACCCGCGCGTTCTACGCCGAACAGGACTCCGAGATCAGGGCCGTCCTCGAGGGCGAGGGGGCCTATCCCGACCTGGACCCCGACGCGGTTCCCGAGGGCCTCGCGGAGGTCCTCTCGCGGATCGACGTCGCCTACTACGAGGCCGACGCGGCCGAGATCGGCAGCCTCGAGTTGAACAAGGTCGTCGGCGTCGAGCGCGCGCTCGAGGTCCTCGGCGTCGACGACGCCTTCGCGCTCGTGATGGGCGACTCGAAGAGCGATCTGCGCGTGATGGAGTGGGCGGCCGAGAACGACGCCGGCATCGCGGCCGCGCCCGAGCACGCCTCGCGCGACACGCTCGAGCACGTGCTCGAGACCGACGAACTGGTCTTCGACCGGGGGAAGAGCGTGGACGTCCTCCGGACCGTTTACGCGTTGAACCGCTTCGCCCGCCTCCGGTGAGCGACGGTGCGAGCCGCCGTCCCCCGGGGAACCGGCGGACGCCGCGCGCGTCCGTTTAAACGACCGGAGCACACAGGCCGACCCGTGAACCGCGTCGGACCCCTCCCCTCACTCAGTCCGATCCGAGCGAGTCGACGGACGTGAGCGCCAGCGCCAGCGAGACGCGCGACCCAGGTCCCCCGAGTCCAGGATCGGCTGATCGATTATGCTACGATTCGAGTCCCAGAGCCGCCACGACCGTGGAACCGTTTCCGAACAGGACTCGAGCGACCCGACCGCGTTCGAGACCACGGCTGGCCGAGTCGCCGGCGGTGATCCGCGATGACGACGATCGCCGAGATCACGCTCTCGACGGACGACTTCGCGCTGGCGGAGACGTTTCGGGCGTTGACGGACCTCGAGTTGCGCGTCGAGAGCGTCGTCGCCGACGCCCCGTCGCGGACGATGCCGCTGGTGTGGTTCTCCGGCGTGGATCCGGACCGGCTCGAATCCCGCCTCGAGGAGGATCCGACGATCGAGGAGCACCTCCGGTTGCTCGAGAACCCGGAGGAGGGCGAGTGGTTCTACCGCCTCGAGTACGGCGACCGGGTCACGACCGTCTGCCAGCGTCTGTTCGAGCACGACGGGGCGATCCTCGACGCCTCCGTCACCGGCACCCGGTGGACCCTCCAGTTGCTGTTCCCCCGCCGCGAGAAGCTCTCGGACGCGCTGTCGGACATCGAGGACGAAAGCGTCGGAATCGACGTCAGGCGGATGGTCGAGGCCGACCGGAACGCGAACCTCGAGGCGACCGCCGCGCTCACCGAACCCCAGCGGGAGGCCATCGCCGAGGCCTACCGGCAGGGCTACTACGACGTCCCCCGCGAGATCTCGCTCGAGGAACTCGCCGACGAACTCGACATCTCCCACCAGGCGCTCTCCGAACGGCTGCGCCGGGCGAACCGCGTGCTCGCGGGCGAGCAACTCGACGAACCGATGAACGAGATCGCGACGGACTGACGGGGCTCGACCCCGTCGATCGCTCGGCGGCCGGCGACCGCGGGCTTTTTTCTGCTCCCCGACGGAGAAGCGCACATGGCACACCACGACCCCGGGTCGGCGGATCCGCTCTCCCTGCGAGGCGTCGTCCCGCCGACGGTCACCGCCTTCCACGAGGACGAGTCGGTCGACTACGAGACGACGGCCGAGCACGCCCGCTTCGTCGTCGACGGCGGCGTTCACGGCGTCTTCCCGCTCGGGACGAACGGCGAGTTCGCCCTCCTCACCGGCGACGAGCGCCGGGGGGTCGTCGAGGCCGTCGTCGACGAGATCGACGGCGACGTCCCCGTCATCGCGGGCGTGGGCGCGCCCAGCACGCACGAAACGATCGCCCACGCCGAGCACGCGGAGTCCGTCGGCGCGGACGGCATCGTCGTGGTCACGCCCTACTACTACCCGGTCGACCATCGGGCCGCCGTCGACCACTACCGGCGGGTCGCCGACGCGGTCGACCTCCCCGTGTACATCTATCACATTCCGAGCAAGACGGGGAACGCGCTCTCGCTCGAGACCCTCGCCGATCTCGCGGCGATCGAGAACGTCGTCGGCTGCAAGGACTCGAGCAAGGACGTCCCCTGGCTGGCCCAGGCGGTCGACGCCCACCCCGACCTCACGTTCCTCGCGGGGTCGGACTCGCTCGTCTTCGCGAGCCTCGAGATCGGCTGCTCGGGCGTCGTGAGCGCCGTCGCGAACGTCTTCCCAGAACTCGTCGTCGACCTCTACGAGGCGTACGACGACGGCGACGAGGAGCGCGCCCGCGACCTCCAGAGCCTGGTGTTCGACGTCCGGGACGCGTTCAAGACCGGCGGCGCGTACATGTCCGGCGTCAAGACGGCGCTGCGCCTCCGCGGATTCGACGCCGGGCCGCTGCGCAGTCCGCTGCGGCTGAAAGACGAGGAGAGCACGGAGGAGCTACGGGAGCGACTCGAGGAACTCGACGTTCTCCGACCGGCGTGACGACCGGTCCCGTCGTGGCGAACTTTTTGCCGCGGCGGGTCGAATCGGGGCCATGAACCTCACGGAGGAGCAGACCGCGATCCGCGAAACCGTACGCGAGTTCGCGCGCGAGGAGATTCGGCCGACGGCGACCGAGGCCGACCGGGCCGGCGAGTTTCCCGAGGAGGTCTGGGACGGCCTCGCCGATCTCGATCTGACGGGGTTGACCGTCCCCGAGGAGTACGGCGGCTTCGACGCCGATCCCGTCACCTCGAGCGTGGTCTACGAGGCGGTCGCCTACGGCAGCCTGGCGGTGGCGACGGCGCTGTCGGTCCACGGGCTCGCCACCTCCTGCATCGCGGCGTTCGGGAGCGACGAGCAGAAGGACCGCTGGCTTCCCGAGATGGCCGAGGGGCGTCCCGTGGGGGCGTTCGCCCTCTCGGAGCCTCACGCGGGATCGAACCCGGCGGAGATGACCACGGAGGCCCGGCCGATCGAGGGCGACGACGGCGAGGTCGAGGCGTACGAGATCACCGGCGAGAAGCAGTGGATCACGAACGGCCAGCGCGCGGGCGTCTACGTCCTCTTCGCGAAGACCGATCGCGACGATCCGTCGACCGTCACCCAGTTCCTCGTCCCGGGCGACGTCGACGGCCTCGCGGTGGGCGAGAAAGAGGACAAACTCGGCCTCCGGGCGAGCGACACCACGAGCCTCACCTTCGACGGCGCCCGCGTCCCCGCCGAGAACCGCCTGACGGAGGTCGGAAAGGGGCTCTCGGCGGCCTTCCACATCCTCACCGGCGGTCGGATCTCCATCGCGGCCCAGTCGGTCGGCCTCGCCCAGTGCGCCCTCGACGAGGCCCTCGAGTACGCCGGCGAGCGCGAGCAGTTCGACCGACCCATCGCCGACGTCCAGACGATCCGGCACAAACTGGCCGAGATGGCCACCAAAATCCGCGCCGCCCGCCTCCTCACGCGCGACGCCGCCCGAACGCGGGCCGAACTCGAGGGCGAGGCGGAGAAGGCGGCCGCGCTCGAGGCGAGCATCGCGAAGTACTTCGCGAGCGAGACGGCGATGTTCGTCACGAACGAGGCCGTCCAGATCCACGGCGGCTACGGCTACGTCACCGAGGGCGAGGTCGAACGCCTCTACCGCGACGCCAAGATTACCGAGATTTACGAGGGAACCACCGAGATCCAGAAGACGGTGATCGCGCGCGAGTTGCTCGAGTGAGGATTCGGTTTGGCCGATTCGTTCGATCGATACGGCGCGTGCAGCCGATCCGTCCGAGCGTAGCGAAGACGGATCGGCAAATCGCGCGAGGTCTTCGCGAGCAGCTGCGAGCGAACGGCTCGGAAGGCGCTCGCGCCTCCCGTCGGATGAGGAGCGCAGCGCAGCGAGCACCGCAATCGGTTGGGGGAGGGTGTGGTTTCGGGCGGGAATGAAAGGGGCGTCGGGGCTTTCGGAGCGATCCCCGTTCCTACTCCTGCGAACGGGAGCCGTATAGTCTCGATACAAAGCGCGACGGTTCATCATTCGAACCGCAGGCACCTCCTTTCTAATCGAGCGCGCGAACGTCAGAACGCATATTCGCACGCCCGACGTATTGACGGGCGTGACCGACGCGTGACCGGAACAGGAACACCGACCGACGCTCACAGCTACGAGGAGTACGAGGCCGTCGTCTACGACGTGGACGGAACGCTCGTCGACCTGGACGTCGACTGGAACGCCGTCGCGGCCGACGTCCTCGAGGTCTACGCCGACGCGGGCGTCGAGCCGCCGAGCCGAAACCTGTGGGACCTCCTCGAGGCCGCGGACGACTTCGGCCTGGCCGCGGCGGTCGAGGCCGTCATCGCGAGCCACGAGCGGGAGGGGGCCCGAACGGCCGACCGACTCCCCCACGCCGACGACCTGCTGGGGCTCGCGGGGACGGTCCCGGTGGGCGCCTGCTCGCTCAACTGCGAGGCCGCATGTCGGATCGCCCTCGAGGAGCACGGGCTGACGTCGGCGGTCGGCGTCGTCGTCGGTCGCGACACGGTCGACGCGTGGAAGCCGGATCCGGAGCCGCTACTCGAGGCCGTCCGGGGACTCGCCGCCGAACCCGAGCGGACGCTGTTCGTCGGGGACTCGCCTCGAGACGAGGAGACGGCCCGGCGGGCGGGGACGGCCTTCGAGTACGTCGGCGACGGGCTGTCGGGCGTCTGATCCGGATGGTCCCGTCGATATCGCCCTCGAGCCTCAGTTCGGACTCGGCGGTCAGGGGTCGAGGTCAGCGGTCGTCCTCGAGGTCGGGTTCGCAGTAGAACGCGATTCCATTTCTCTCGCACGTGATGCGAACCGGATCGTCGAGGGTCACGGAGACGCAATCGATGGCGCGGACGTAGTGGGTCGGAAGGTCCGTTCGAGAGCCGTCGTTGAGCCGCCTGAGCAGCCCCGCCTCGGTGAGGGTCCCGACGTGGCGGTACGCCGTCGACTGGGGCAAGTCGAGTTCCGCCGCGAGTTCGCCGACGGTCTTCGGACGTTCGACGGCGACGAAGATCCGCCTGGCCGTCGGATCGCTCAGGAGATCGACGATCAACGGCGGTGAGCAGTCGATCAGTTCCCGCCGGGTGTCGGAGCAGGTGTCGGCGTCGGCCATATAGAACACTCGATTCCGTATCGACTTACGAACCGAAACCGGCTCCCATCGCTCGAGAACGACCGTCACGGATAATGGGGCCGCGGGCCGGGGCCGGGGCCGGGCGAACGGCGCCGACTCGAGCCGGTCGACCGCGAGCGAGTTACGACGGGGCGCGTCACTGCCGGCGCTTTTCGACGGCGAACATCACGAGCGCGGCGACGATCCAGATCGGGGCGCCGAGGCGGATCGCGAACTCGGCGCGGTCGCCCCACGTCGGCAGGTCGGCGCCGATCGACAGCAGCGCGATGATCGGCGCGCCGACGAGGATCGTGGTCACGAACGTCATCTGCATCACCCAGCCGTAGTCGACGCCGTCCGGGGTGGTCGTTTCGACGCGTTCGGGCACGGGTGACACTCGCGAGCGGATCCTAATAAGCGCGCCGAGACGGCCGCCTCGAACCGTCGAAACCCGTCTAACGGCGGGTCGAGTCGAAGCCGGCGCGTCCGAGCGGCGGGGCGTACCCGTCGACCGGTGCCCGCGAGCGCGTCGGGAGCAGGCGCGC
The DNA here is from genome assembly GCF_031852275.1 of Halovalidus salilacus. GTDB lineage: Archaea > Halobacteriota > Halobacteria > Halobacteriales > Natrialbaceae > Halovalidus > Halovalidus salilacus. Next base: position 713,994 of record NZ_CP134700.1, read on the forward strand.
GGAGGGCGACCGAATAACGTTGAGGTTTAAGCGCCCGAGACGAACAGGACGTACACGCATGACGACCGTACGGGACGTTCGGGCGAAGGCGGGCGAGGAGACGATCACCATGCTGACGGCCTACGACGCGCCGACGGCGGCCATCGTCGACGAGGCCGGCGTCGACGTCATCCTCGTGGGTGATAGCGTCGGCAACGTCGCGCTCGGCTACGAGACGACGATCCCGGTGACCGTCGACCAGATGGCCGGGCACGTCGGCGCGGTCTCGCGGGCCACCGAGGAGGCCCTCGTCGTCGCAGACATGCCCTTCCTCTCGGTCGGCGTCGACGAGCGGTCGAGCATCGAGAACGCCGGACGGATGCTCAAGGAGGAGGGCGCCCACGCGGTCAAACTCGAGAGCGGACCTCACACCGTCGAACTGACCGAGAAGCTGGTCCAGCTGGGTATCCCGGTGATGGCCCACCTCGGCCTCACCCCCCAGCACGTCAACCAGTACGGGGGCTACCCCCGCCAGGGGACCGATCAGGAGGCCGCCGAGCGCATCCTCGAGCTCGCGCGAGAACACGAGGACGCCGGCGCGTTCTCCCTCGTCCTGGAACACGTCCCCGCCAATCTCGCGGCGGAGGTGACCGCGGCCCTCGACATCCCCACGATCGGCATCGGCGCCGGGCCGGACTGCGACGGCCAGGTGCTCGTCTTCCACGACGCCGTCGGCCTGAGCGAGTGGACCCCCTCCTTCTCGAAGCAGTTCGGGAACGCGCGCGCGGAGATGGAGGCCGCCGTCGCCGACTACGTCGAGGCCGTCGAGGGCGGCTCGTTCCCCGCCGAGGAACACAGCCACGAGGAGAGCGACCTCGAGGAACTGTACTGAACTGCCTATCGACGCGTCGCCCGCGTTCGTCTTCTATCGCTGGTTGGAAAGCGCCGCACGGGATAATAGGGTAATATATACTCATTATATCGAATCCATATCTTCGAGGAAACGCTTATGTGTCCCGGTGAGTACGGACGAGTACACACGGAATAGGACAATCATGGCACGAAAACCAGAGCAACTACCGAAGAAAGTGGACGGTTACAAAGACCCTGCGGCTCAGCTCGAAGACGTAATCGTCGAACGCGACGACGGCGTCGACGTCTGCTCGCTCTACCCGCGGAACTGCACCGACGAGATGGCCGCGACCCACTGGATCACGGCCACCGGCGACGCGTTCGTCGACCTCGAGTCCGCACGGTAGCACCCACCCTCACCCTCGCCCTCGCCCACCGTCTGGACCGGACCCACGCCTCACCCGCCGCCTGGATCGCATCCTCCAGATCGAATTCGAATCCGGGGCCGATTCCCTCGTTTCTCCTGCTTCGTCCCACGTCACCGCTCGAGAACGTCACGCTCGAGCGATTCACGCGCAGTTACCCCGACGCGACCTGGAGCGACGAACAGAACTCCGCGACGACGCCGTTGAACGCGTCGGGGCGCTCGAGCATCAGGAGGTGAGCGGCGTCTGCGAACTCGACGAGCGTCGTCTCGGGGATCTCGGTGGCGAGGTACTCGTGGAACCACGGCGGCGTCATTCGGTCGTGCTTCCCGTAGCACACGAGCGTCGGGGTGTCGATCTCGCCCAGGCGGTCGCGGACGTCGAACCGGTGACTGGTCTGGAAGTCCCGCGCGGTGACCGCCCGACCGGTCTCGTACAGCACCTCCCGCGAGCGCTCGAGCAGGTCCGGGTCCGGGTCGTGAAAGAGGCGGTCGGAGCCGTGGAGGAACTCGACCGCGCGATCGAAGTCGTCCTCGAGCCACGCGAGCAGATCGTCGAGCACGCCGAGCCGGGCGCCGGTCGCAGCGAGGACGACGCCGTCCGGATCGACGTCGCGCTCGAGCAGCGCCTGCATGACGACGGCGCCGCCGAGCGAACAGCCGACGAGGACGTCCGCCGCCACCGCGTCGTAGACGGCCAGGGCGTCGTCGACGTACGCCGACAGCGTCGTGAAGCCGGGTTCGGCCTCGACGTCCTCCGAGTCGCCGTGGCCGCTCAGGTCGACGGTCGCGAGCGGGAACCGGTCCGCGAGTCGGTGCTGGGGCGTCCACTGGCGACGGTCGCTCCCCGCGCCGTGGACGAAACAGAGCGTCGGGCCCGTTTCGTCCCCTTCCTCGTCGGCGTCTCCACCCGTACGGTCGACGAAATGGTACGCCGTCTCCCGGCCGTAGTGTTCGACCGTGTTCATACGTACCGAACGAGGAGGGCGACTATAAAGTCCCGAGTTCGCTGGGCGGCGTCCCCTCGCTGACGCGGGGCGCAACGCCGCTCCCGCCGATCGCGCCGAGGTCGAGGAGGTCGACGAGTGGCGCTACCGGTCCCCGAGCAGTGGTCGACACCGTGACCCCATCAACACTGCCGACGCCGCGAGCCGATCAGTACCCCCTGCTCCCGTCCCCGTCTTCGGCCGCCTCGGTCCCTCGGAAGGCCGCGCGGATCGCCCGCGCCCGCGTCTCGCCGATCCCTTCGATGGCCAGCAGGTCCTCGAGCGAGGCCTCGAGCAGGGACTCCACGCTCGGGTACGCCTCGTACAGCGTCGCCGCCAGGCCGGGACCGATGCCGTCGATGCAGCCGTAGATCCGCTTCGTCGTCGGTTCGCGGCGGCTCGAGACCGCGCCCGTCGGCAGGGGTCGCCGACGCGAGGGCGGTTCGACGTGCTTCCGTCCGAGCCGGACCGCGAAGTCGACGAGCCGCCGCCGGTCGGTACACGGGATGACGGGCGTGCCGTGGCGGGCCGTGATCGAGGCCATCGAGCCGCGGATGGACGCCGGGGCGACCCCCGTCTCGAGCGCGTCGACGTCCGAGAAGTCGCCCTCGAGCAGGACGTACGAGTGATCGTAGACCGCGTTCATCCGCTCGACCTGATCGCGGAGGTCGGAGCCCGACCGACCCATGGCGCTGTTGACGTAGTCGCGGAGGGTCTTGCGCTCGATGCCGACCGAGTCGACGACGACGTCAGCCGCGGGGAGGCGCTCGACGGCGACCTCGACCACGTCGGGGTGGCTGCGCACGGCCTCGATCAGGGAGGCTGGTTCGCGGTCGTCGACGGTGACGGAGACGGCGACGGTCATAGCTTCGTATGCAGGTGAACGGGGTCCGGAACGGGTATCGGTTTCGCTCAGGTGCGGTCCACGACCTCGCTTTCGGGGTCTTCAACGCCGATTCACCGAACTCCTGCCGCGAAGCGGCCGTCCCGCGACCGAACCGGTATCTTTCTACCGCGGCAAATATTAGTCCCGCCGAATGGCGACAACGGGGAACGTCGACGTCGAACGGGTGCTCGTCGTCGGGCCGGATCGCGCGCGGGTCGAGTCGGTCGCGCGCGACCTCCAGTCCGTCGCGGGACCGAACGGAACGGTATCGACGGCGACGACCGTCGAGTCGACCCTCGAGCGGCTCGAAGCGGCGACCGTCGACTGCGTCTGCGTCTGTCCCGACGGCGGACGCGGTGGAGGGAAGCGGAACGTCCGCGGCAGCGAAGCGATCCCGGACGGCGACGGTGCGGTCGAGTTCGGACTCGAGACCGTCGAGGCGATCCGCGAGCGCGACGGTGAGGCCGCCGTCGTCTTCTACCCGGAGAACGGATCGGAGGCGCTCGCGAGCGCGGCGGTCGCCGCCGGCGCGGCGGAGTACGTCTGCGACGACGCGGACCTCGCGTCGGCCGTCGAACGCGCGGTCGGAACGGCGCGGACGCGCAGGGAGCGACGCGAGCGAACGCGGCAGTTCCGCGCGATCGCCGACGATCCGGACGCGTACGTCTGGACGCTCGCGCCCGACGGGACCGTCCGACGGGCCAACGGGACCGCCCTGGAGGGACTCGACGCGACCGAGGGCGAGGTCCGCGGACGGCCGTTCTGGGCCCTGCCGTGGCGGCCCGCCGGCGGCGAGGGCGGTCACGGGAGCGAAACGGAGGCCGAAGCGGAACCGCTCGAGGCCACGATCGAGCGCGCGGCCGACGGGGCGGTGGTCCGCCGCGAACTGCGGATCGGAACCGGGAGCCGAGACGGGGACGACCCGCGCACCCTCGAGGTGACCGTCCGCCCCGTGCGCGACGAGTCGGGGGCGATCGTCTCGCTGCTCGCGGAGGGGGCGGACGTGACCGACCGCGTCGAACTCGAGCGCGAACTCCGGGAGTCGGAGGAACTCCACCGGGTGACGCTCAACAACATGACCGACACGATCCTCATCACCGACGACGAGGGGGCGTTCACTTACGTCTGTCCGAACGTTCACTTCATCTTCGGCTACTCGGACGACGAGATCCGCGACCTGGGGACGATCGACGAGGTGCTCGGCGAGGACCTCTTCGATCCCGACGAACTCGAGTCGGAGGGGGTCCTGACGAACATCGAGTGCACGGCCACCGACAAGCGGGGGCGCGAACACGTCCTGCTGGTCAACGTCCGCCGGGTGGACATCCAGGGCGGGACGACCCTCTACAGCTGTCGCGACGTGACGACGCGCAAGCGCCGGGAGGAGGCGCTGTCGGCGCTCCACCGGACCGCCCGGCGGGTGCTGTACGCCGAGACCGACCGCGAGATCGCCGAGATCGTCGTCGAGGACGCCGTCGACGTCCTCGGCCTCGAGGCGAACGCGGTGTTCCTGTTCGACACCGACGAGAACGTGCTCGAGCCGGCCGCGTGCGCGCCGGCGCTCGAGCGCCTCGACGGGCCCCAGCGCAGGCGGCGGGCGAGCGCGGACACCCTCGTCGGGAGCGCCTTCGTCGCGGGGGAGAGCCGGTTCTTCGACGACGTTCGGGACTCGCCGCTTTCGGACGACGGGACCGACCTCCGGAGCGCGGCGGTCGTCCCGCTGCGCGACCACGGCGTCCTCGTGGCCGGATCGGACGAGGTCGGGGCGTTCGACGAGGTCACCGAGGAGGTGACGGACCTGCTCGCGGCGACCGCCGAGGCGGCGCTCGACCGCGTCGAGCGCGAGACGACCCTGCGCGAGCAGGAGCGCGAACTCACCGAGCGCAACCGCGAACTCACTCGCCTCGATCGGATCAACGAGATCATCCGGGAGATCGACCAGGCGCTCGTGCGGGCCGAAACCCGGGAGGAGATCGAACGCGCCGTCTGCGACCGACTCACGGCCGACGACCGGTTTCGGTTCGCCTGGATCGGCGTCCCCGACGCCGGCGGCGCGCACCTGCGCTCGCGGGCCCACGGCGGCGCCGAGGGGGGCTACCTCGACGGCGTCTCGTTCGCGCTCGAGGACGACGCGCTCGAGAGTGAGGGGAGTACGGGACCTCGAGCAGCCGACCTCGAGCCCGCGGTGCGGACGGCGGCGTTCCGCGAGGTGACCGTCGTCTCGAACGTGGCGAACCGCCTCCACGAGGACGAGTGGCGACGGGAAGCGCTCTCGCGGGACTACCAGTCGGCGATCAGCGTGCCGCTGGCGTACGACGAGTTCGCATACGGCGTCCTGACCGTCTACGCCGACCGGCCGGAGGCGTTCGACGCCGTCTCCCGGGCGGTCCTCGAGGAACTCGGGGAGACGGTCGCCTCCGCGATCGCCGCCGTCGAGCGCAAGAGCGCGCTGCTGACGCCCTCGAGCACCCGAATCGAGTTCGCGGCCGACGACGAGACGTTCCTCTTCCAGCGCCTCGCGGCGCGGGGCGACTGTGCGGTCTCGTTCGACGGCGGCGTCACCCAGCGCGCCGACGGCGTCTCCGTGGTTGCGCGGGTCGACGGCGCGCCCGTCGAAGACGTCGCGGCCGCCGCGGAGGACCTCGTCTCGGTCGCCGACGCGCGGGTGATCGGGGAGCGCGAGGGCGAGGAGTCCGGGACGCTCCTGCTCGAGCTGACGGGATCGTTCCTGGCGCTCCGGCTCGCGGATCACGGCGTCGTCCTCCGCGGGGTCGAGGCGACGCCGTCGGGATCGACGGTCGTCGTCGACGTCCCGAGCGCCGTCGACGTCCGGCGCAGCATCGAGGTCGTCTCGAGCGTCGTCTCGGACGTCGACCTCGTCTCGAAGCGGACCGTCGAGCGGGCGACCGCGCGGGACCTCCGGTCGGAGTTACTCGACCGGCTGACCGAGCGGCAACTCGAGGTCGTTCGCCTGGCCTACTACGGCGGCTTCTTCGAGTCCCCGCGCGAGCGCACCGGCGAGGAGATAGCCGAGACGCTCGGCATCTCGCCGGCCGCGTTCTACCGCCACAACCGGACGGTGCAGCGGAAGCTGTTCTCGATCCTGTTCGACGAGCTGGACCTTCCGGCAAACGTTGCTACGGGGGGTGAATAGTGAACCCCTCTCCGCGATCGACGTTCTGAATATAACGAATACATTCACCCTAATATCCCTATTATCTGTGGACACGACGAACGCCCCGTTCCGGTCGTCGTATCCACCATGAGAGACGTTCAATTCGATCCACGGGAAGAATCGACGTACGAGTGCTTCGACTGCGGCGCCGTCCTTCGGGCGGACGCGCCGCGAACGTGTCCCGAGTGCGGCGCCGACATGCGGAATCGAGGAACGCCGATCGAGTAGCATTTAGTTCATGTCTTCCGACTCATTCCAACCCGCGGAGGGAGCGACCAGTGCGTCGACCGAGGAGCGCGGGAGGGCGACCGGCGAGTCCGAGAGCGCCCTCGAGACGGCGCGGCGGCAACTCGCCCGCGCGGCGGCCCACCTCGAGATCGACGAGAGCATCGTCGATCGCCTCGAGCACCCCACGCGGGTGCTGGAGGTCACGGTGCCCGTCCGCCGCGACGACGGGAGCGTCGACGTCTTCACCGGCTACCGGGCCCAGCACGACAGCGTCCGCGGGCCGTACAAGGGCGGCCTGCGCTACCACCCGGCGGTCACGCGCGACGAGTGCGTCGGCCTCTCGATGTGGATGACCTGGAAGTGCGCCGTGATGGACCTCCCGTTCGGCGGGGCGAAAGGCGGGGTCGTCGTCGATCCCAAGTCGCTCAGCGGCGAGGAGAAGGAGCGACTCACCCGCCGGTTCGCCCAGGAGATCCGCGATTCGATCGGCCCGACCAAGGACATCCCGGCGCCCGACATGGGGACGGATCCGCAGACGATGGCCTGGCTGATGGACGCCTACAGCATGCAAGAGGGGGAGACGATCCCCGGCGTCGTCACCGGCAAACCGCCGACGATCGGCGGTTCCTACGGCAGGGAGGAAGCCCCCGGCCGCAGCGTCGCCATCGTCACGCGCGAGATCTGTTCGTACGACGATCGCCCCCTCGAGGACACCACGGTCGCCGTCCAGGGCTTCGGCAGCGTCGGCGCGAACGCCGCGCGCCTGCTCGAGGAGTGGGGCGCGACGGTGGTCGCCGTCAGCGACGTCAACGGCGCGATCTACGACCCCGACGGGGTCGACGTGGCGTCGATCCCCTCCCACGACGAGGAACCCGAGGCGGTCACGCGATACGTCACCGAGGGTCACGCCGACGCGGCCGGCCTCGAGCGCCTCTCGAACGACGACCTCCTCGAACTCGACGTCGACGTGTTGATCCCGGCGGCCGTCGGCAACGTCATCACCGAGGACAACGCCGACGATATTCGGGCAGACATCGTCGTCGAGGGGGCCAACGGCCCGACGACGTTCGCCGCGGACGCCATCCTCGACGAACGGGGCGTCCAGGTCGTCCCCGACATCATCGCCAACGCCGGCGGCGTCACCGTCAGCTACTTCGAGTGGCTCCAGGACATCAACCGCCGGAAGTGGAGCGAGAAGCGGGTCAACGAGGAACTCGAGTCGGAGATGCTCGAGGCCTGGAACGCCGTCGTCCGGGAGGTCGAACGGCGGGACGTGACCTGGCGCGACGCCGCCTACGTCGTCGCGCTCTCGCGGGTCGCCGAGGCCCACGAGATGCGCGGGCTCTGGCCCTGATCACCGCGGCGTTCGCGAGCGCTCGAGTTCGACGGAACGAGTGCGACCGACCGACTGCAATCGTCGCGTGTTTCCGATTCTCACACTTACGTTTCGATAATGAAAAACAATGTTCGAAAATCCTTAAACTCGGTCGGTTCCTAGCGGCCGCATGGAACCGATCGACCGCTACGAAGAACGGCTCTACGGACGAACCGAGGAGGAAGACCTCGACTGCTACCTGCCCGGAACCCCGACACCCGCGTTCGTCGCCCGCATCGAGGGCTACCTCGACACCTGGCTGCGCTAACTCGGACCCTCACGAGCGTCGCCTCCGAACCGATCGTCGATTCTACTCCGTCTCGAGGCCGCTACGTCTCGAGGTACCGCATCGCCTCCTCGTCCTGCACCTGGTCGAACCGCCGGTAGAACTGCCCGACGGCGCGAAAGTCCGGCGGTTTCTGGAGGGCGACCACCTCGTCGGTCTCCGCGGCGACGTCCTCGAGGGAGTCCGGCGAGGCGACGGGCACCGCGAGGGTGACGCGCTCGGCGCCGGCCTCGTAGGCCTGTCGGATGCAGGCGCGGGCGGTCGCGCCCGTCGCCAGTCCGTCGTCGACGATCACGACGCGTTTCCCCTCGAGGTTCGGCACCTTCCCCCCGTCGCGGTAGCGCTCGGCCTTCTCTGCGGCGTACTCGGCCTCCTTCCGGCGCTCGCGCTCGAGGTACGTTTCGGTCACGTTCAGGTGCTCGACGAGCGGTTCGTTGAGCCAGACGCTGCCGTCGCTGGCAACGGCGCCGACGGCGAGTTCGGGGTTCTCCGGCGCGCCGATCTTCGAGGCGACGACGACGTCGAGTTCGGCGCCGAGGGCGTCGGCGACCGGCCGGGCCACGGGGAGGGCCCCCCGCGGAATCCCGAGGACGACGTCCGCCTCGACGTCCCGCCGCTCGAGTTCGGCCGCGAGTCGATCGCCGGCGTCGGTTCGATCGTCGAACATGGTCACGCGCGGGAGTACGCCGTCCACCACCTATGTTTTTCCGTGGCACGGGACGGGGCGACGACGATCGGCCTCGGACCGGAACACGCCTGCCGAAACGCTTCGGCTAGGGGCCATCCACGGCCAATATGACGCGACTGCAGCGAACGCTCGCGGACGTTTCCGAGGAGTCGTCCGACAACGGCCGGATCGGCATCGTCGGCGGCAGCGTCGGCTACCCGAACCAGCCGGCGCTGGTCGGGATGGCCGCGTTGCGAACCGGCTCCGACCACGTTCGAACGCTCGTCGCGGCGGACACCTACCCGGTCGTCGCGGGTCACTCGCCGAACCTGCTCGTGAGTTCCTACCGGGGCGACCACTTCGGGGACGCGGCCGTCGAGCGGGCGATGGAACTCGAGGAGTGGGCGGACGCGCTCGTGATCGGCCCCGGACTCGTCGACGCGGACGAGGGCGCCGTCCGCGAGACCGTCTCCGGCGCGGACGTCCCGGTGGTGGTCGACGCCCTCGCGATCGAACCCGGGCTCGAGGCGGACCTGTCGAACGCGATTCTCACCCCCAGCAGCCGCGAAGTCGACCCGATTCGCGAGGAGTACGGCTCGCTCGAGGCGTTCACCGGGGAGACGGGAGCCGTGATCGCGCTGACCGGCGACGTCGACGAAATCGTCGCGGACGGCGAGCGGCGAACCAACGAGACCGGGACGACGGCGTTGGCGGTCGCCGGGACGGGGGACACCCTCACCGGGATCGTCGCCTCGTTGCTCGGCCAGGGGACGGATCGAACCGACGCCGCGGAGCTCGGCGTGTGGGCCCTCGGAAAAGCCGGCGAACTCGCGACCGCGGACAGGGGTCCGGGACTCGTGGCGACGGACGTCATCGACCGGATTCCGGACACGATCAGGTGAGGGTCGTCGGTCTAGGGGGGCGGTCGTGCGGCCGATCGACCGATCGACCGGGAGGCCGGTGGAGCGCTCGCTCGATCCGACGGACGCCGTTTCGCGACGGTTCGTATCGACAAAGAAGTGACTAAACTCCGTCCGAGAACGGCAGACGGTGGCGAAATCGCTACTGATCGAGCCTCCGGCGCACGAATTCGCGCGTCGACCGACATCCAGATTTATGAAAGAAGTCCAACAGCCGGTGGCCATGTCAAGCTTTTCTTTGAAACGGATCCAGGCCGAGTGTCCGAATACGGAGTCGATGACGTCAGCAGCCTGATGAGATTCCCTCGCGGGGTGGCCCGAGTGCCACTCGGACCCGGACTCCACTACACATGGAAGGCTACAGTTCCGCCGTCGACGTACTGTTCGAGAAGGCGAAGGAAGCGGTTCACCAGTACGGCCTCGGCCTGCTGTTCGCGGCCAACATCTTCGGCGCGGGATCGATCTACATCCTGACGGAAGCCGGCGTCGGCTTCGGCTTCGGCCTTCTGTGGGTGTTGCCGCTGACGCTGGGCGTCGGCCTGACGATGCACGAGATGTCCGCCAGGCTGGCGACGATCAACGAACCGCTGATGGAGTACATCACGGACGTGATCGGACCGACAGCGGCGAAACCGTTCGCGGTGGGGATCGCGTTCATCATGCAGTTCTGGAGCGTCGCGAACTACGCCATCGCCGGCGCGGCGCTCGTCTACATCACCCCGCTCGACAACCTCTACGTCGGGATCATCCTGATGGCCGCGCTCGGGATCGCCCTCGTCGAACTCCGCGTGTACAGCCGGATCGAGGGCGTGATCGCCGCGCTGGTGCTGGCGATCTTCGCCTCGTATCTCGTGATCGTCGCGAACCTCCAGCCGCCGCTCGAGTCGATCGCCTCGGGGTTCGTCCCCGCGATGAACCTCGAGTTCGAGTACCTGACGATGGTCATCGCGCTCATGGGGACGACCGTCTACTACCCGAACTTCTTCATCCAGACGAGCATGCGCTCGGAGAAGGACTGGGATAGCATCTCCCGGTACAGGCGGGATCACACCGTCGGACTGGCCGCCGTCGTCGCCCTGAGCGCGACGGTGATCGTCGCGGCCGCGATCGCGGTCCCCGACGGGACGCTCACGCTGATCGCCCCGGCCGAACCGCTGACCGACATGATCGGACCGTGGGTGCTCGGCGTCTTCGTCCTCGCGGTCGGGGCCGCGTCGTTCACGAGCGCGACCGGCACGCTGTTCGCCGCCGGGTTCATGGTCCCCCAGGCGTACGGGGTGACGACGCGGTTCGGCGACGCGCCGTTTCGCTGGACCGTCCACGTGCTGATCGGCCTGTCGGTCCTCATCGCCATCCCGATCATCGCGTTCACCGGCTTCACCCCGGTCAGCCTGGCGCTGATGATGCCCGCCGTCAACGGCGTCGTCGGGCTGCCGATCACCGCGCTGGCGCTGTACGCCGCGGTGAATCGCTTCTTCGACCCCTCGCGGCTCGAGCGAGCGATCTTCCTGACCGCCGTCGCCCTCATGTTCGCCGTCTCGGCGACCACCGCCCAATCGCTGACGCGGTCGATCCTCGAGTTGCTCTAGCCTCGAGGCGCCGTAGGCGTCGACCGTCGCGATCCTCGACGCCCCGTGCCGCCGCGGGGGTATTCGTGGCGCCGTGATCGCCGCGGGGGTATTCGCGGTGCCGTGATCGCCGCGGCGGTACTCGAAGCACCGTAGTCGCCGTGGCGTGACCGGCAGTTCCCGCATCGCGAGGTGGGTCGATCGGCGACGTTTTGCGACGGCCGCCACGATCGCCGCGCTGGCGGCACTGCAGCACGGTTAAGGTGCCCGCCGAAATAGCTCGCGTACGTCGCGATATGCTGGAACTCCCGCTCGAGGCGCCGCTCGTCGTCGTACTCGTCGCCATCGCGTTCGTCTCCGGCATCGGCATCACGACGATCGGTCCGGGCGGGATCTTCGTCACGATCGCCCTCTACTCGCTGACCCCGTTGTCCTCGAGCCAGATCGCCGGAACGGCCCACGCGACGTTCGTCGCGACCGGCCTCGTCGGCAGCGCCGCCTACCTCTACTCCGGCGAGATGAGGACGGGCGAGAGCCGGGCGCTCGCCATCGTGCTGAGCGCCTCGAGCGTCGTCGGAGCGCTCATCGGCGCGTACGCGAACTCGTTCGTCCCGCGGGCGGTGTTCGGCCTGCTGCTCGGCGGCTTCGCCTCAGGCGTCGGCGCGATCATCCTCTACCGGGAGCGCCGCGGGTTCAACCCGCTGTACGCGCTTGAGGTGAAGACCGTGCAGGGGAAGGTCGTGCTGGCGGGACTCGGGTTCGGCCTCGGCGTCGCGAGCGGACTGCTGGGGATCGGCGGGCCGGTGCTCGCGGTGCCCGCGCTGGTCATCGTCGGCGTCCCGATGCTGCTCGCGGTCGCCGTCGCACAGGTGCAGTCGATCTTCATCGCGGGCTTCGCGACCTCGGGCTACCTGCTCCAGGGGAGCGTCCTGCCGTCGCTGGCGGTCGCCCTCGGCGTCCCGCTGCTCGGGGGCGTGGTGGTCGGCTGGAAAGTCGCCCACCGCGTCGACCCGTCCCGGTTGAAAGTCGCCCTCGGGATCGTCCTGCTCGCCGTCGGCCCGTACCTCGCGTTCTGATCCGCCGAGCCCCACCGGCGACCGGTCGTGGTCGACGACAGTCACGCGAGCCGACGGGTGGCGTGACACCCACGGTGGTCGACGCCGTACGACCCATATGGCCGCTCGCGTGCTCGTACCCTACGACGACTCCGCACCCGCTCGAGAGGCCCTCGAGCGGGCCTTCGAACTGTTTTCCGACGGCGAGTTTCTCGTCGTGACCGTCTCCGACGCGTCCTCGGTCTCGTACATCCCCGACGCGCCCGACGAGTCGCTGGTGGACGACGAGGTCGAGGACCTCCTCGGGGAGGGACTCGAGGAACTCGACTCGGCCCTCGACCTCGCCGAGGCGCACGGACGGCGCGTCGAAACCGAGGTTCGTATCGGCTCGTCGGCCCAGGAGATCCTCGAGAGCGCCGAAGAGAACGACGTCGACCACGTCGTGATGGGGAGCGACGGCCACTCGGGAGTGACGCGCCTGCTGCTGGGCAGCGTCGCTGAGGTCGTCGTCCGCCACTCGCCGGTGCCGGTGACGGTCGTCCGGTGACCGCGAACCGCCCGCTCGAACGGGGGCGGACGTCCCCCACCTTACCAGTGCAAGGCCAACCGGGACGCTCCTCGTCCCCCACTGCGAAATCATGGCACGATCGAAGACGAGGCGGGGCGACCGCGTTCGACCCCGGAGACGAACGCGGCAACGGGAGGACGAGAACCGCGACCGACGCCGCGGGCAGATCGACCAACGGATCCGGAGCGTCGAGCGGGAGTGGACGCCCGAAAGGGAACGGGAACCGACGGGTCCGTCGCGGGTACTCGTCCCGTTCGACGGCTCCGAGTACGCCCGGGCGGCTCTCGAGTACGCCCTCGAACTGTTCCCGAGCGCCGAGTTCACCGCGCTGACGATCGTCGACGATTCGTCGGTCCCCTACCTGCCGAACCCGTTCGACGGCGCCGGCACCGGCTCCGGGAGTCGCGTCGACCGGGCGGAGCGCACGTCTCCGGAGCGCGAAGGGGTCCTCGAGGTCGCGGCCGATCACGACGCCGAGGTAGCGACGACCAGCCGGATCGGTTCGCCGTCTCGGGGGGTCCTCGACTACCTGGACGAGAGCGACGTCGACCACGTGGTCATCGGGAGCCGCGGACGGTCGGGCGTGAGCCGGATCGTCCACGGCAGCGTCGCGGAGGTCGTCGTCCGCCACTCACCGGTACCGATGACCGTCGTTCCGTGACCGGTTCCGCAGTGGTTCCGCGACCGCCTCCGCCGTCGATCCGTGACCGCCCCCGCATTCGTTCCGTCAACGCCGCCGGGCCCGTCCGCGGTCGCTCGTGCCACCGACTCTGGCCCATTTTCCCGTCCGTAACCGCGAAACCGTCGTTCAGCCGAGGCCGTCGATCCGTCCTCGCACCTATCGAGTCGCGACCGCCGAGCCCCGACGGGGCGTTCGTGACCATCCGGAGCGGAGTAAGACGCCCTTTCTCGGTGCCGCCGCGGCGAGGGACGCGGTAAGGGGCGACAGCCGGCACAACCCACTTAGGGCTGACGACGATAGATCGAAAGGATGGCTCTCTTCGCCCCGGTCGCACTCGCAGCCGTCGCGTTGGGTATCGGTCTCGAAGTCGTCTCGCGCCGAGCCCTGGAGGAGAACCCGTCGGTCGCCACGGAGGAGTTCCCGGAGATCGATCGGGAGTTGCTCGAGAAGTTCAGCAGCTTCGACGCCGAACTCGGCTGGGTCCCCCAGCCCAACCGGGAGAAACAGAAGGATACGGGGGACCACCTCCCCGGCGAGGAAGTTCGGACGACGGTCACCTACTCGACCGACGAGTACGCGAGCCGAATCTGCCCGGCGAAGGATCGCGACGCCGATGCAGACGTCACGGTGTCGACCTACGGCGACTCCTACTGCTTCTGCCGCGAGGTCGACAACGACGAGACGTTCCAGAACTACCTCGCGCAGGAACTCGACACCCACGTCGCGAACTACGGCGGCGGCAACTACGGCTTCGATCAGGCGCTCATGCGGCTGAAACGGAAGTACCCGGAGGACCCGACGGACTACGTCCTGATGGTGGTCACCGCCTCCTCGATCGCCCGCATCCTCTCGGTGTGGAAGCACTACCAGGAGTTCGGCAACATCCTCGCGGTGAAACCCCGGTACGTCCTCGAGAACGGCGAGGTGCGCCGGATCGAGAGTCCGGTCGAGGAGAAAGAAGAGCTGCTCGACCTCGAGTCGAAGGCCGACTTCCTCCGGGAGTACGACTTCCACTACGACCACTGGTTCCGACCCCACCACGCGAGGTTCCCGTACGCGCCCGACTTCCTCGACGATCCGCTGAACGTCAAACACGCCCTCGCGACGGGCGGGAAGGAACTCGAGGCGCGCCTCGAGCGCCCGGTTCCGGGGATCGACTTCGACGCGCTGCAGACCGAGACGGAGCTCCAGATGGAACAGCCCCGGGTTCGGTACCACGAGCGGCTGTTCGAGACGCACGCGCCCCTGTTCGACGCGCTCATCGGCGAGTTCGTCGACTACGCCGACGAACAGGACTTCACGCCCGTGTTCGTGATGGTCCAGCAGCTCCGCTACGCCACCTACGAGGAGGAACACGGCCCGATCTACGGCAACTTCCTCGAGGAACTCGACGAGCGCTACGACGACCTCGAGACGATCGACATGGCGCGCGAACTCGACGTCGACGACGTGAAGTCGCTGTACGTCCAGCGCGGTGAGGGCGGCCACTACAGCCCCGAGACCAACCGGCGGATCGCGGAGGTCATCGCCGGCCGGGTGTTCGACGAGCGGGCGAGCGCCTCCCCGGGGACGAGCGGCGCCGGCGTCGGCGAACCGGGTGAGGCGGGCGTCGGCGAGTCCTGAGCGGAGGAACTCGGGCGTCGAACCGGCCGGGTACCGCGGTGAGCGTCGTCGGTCTCCCGAGAGGGGGCCGGCGTTGCCGACGGCGGTCACTTGATACCGCGCCAACTCGTTCTCTCGACTATGGGCTGGACCGCCGAGGACGTACCAGATCAACGGAACCGGAGGGTCGTCGTCACGGGCGCGAACAGCGGCATCGGCCTCGAGACGACCCGCGAACTCGCGCGCAACGGCGCGGCGGTGATCATGGCCTGCCGGAGCGTCGGCCGTGGCGAGGAGGCCGCGCGCGACGTCCGATCCGAGATACCCGACGCCGACCTCCGCGTCGAGGCCTGCGATCTGGGGAGCCTCGAGTCGATCCGGGCGTTCGCCGATCGACTAGGAGACGAGCAACTCGACGTCCTGATCAACAACGCGGGCGTGATGGCGATTCCGCGTTCGACGACCGAGGACGGCTTCGAGACCCAGTTCGGCGTCAACCACCTGGGCCACTTCGCGCTCACGGGCCTGCTGCTCGAGAACCTGCACGTCCACGACGACCGCGAGTCGCGGATCGTCACCGTCTCGAGCGGAACGCACGAGATGGGCGAGATCGACTTCGACGACCTCCACGGCGAGCGGTCGTACGATCCGTGGGGCGCCTACGCCCAATCGAAGCTGGCGAACGTGCTGTTCGCCTACGAACTCGAGCGCCGACTGCTGACGGCGGGCGCGAACGCGAAGAGCGTCGCGGTCCACCCGGGGTACGCGGCCACGGGGCTGCAGTACCGCGGCCCGGAGGAGAGCGGGAGTCGACTCCGACTGGCGGCGATGAAGGTGCTGAACGCCGCCGTCGCCCAGTCCGCCGAGATGGGCGCGCTGCCGACGCTGTACGCCGCGACCGCGCCCGACGCGGAGGGCGGCGCGTACTACGGCCCCGACGGGTTCATGAACATGCGCGGGACGCCCGAGCGACAGGCGTCGTCCGACCGATCGTACGACGAGGAGGCGGCCCGGCGCCTGTGGGCCGTCTCGAGGGAGTTGACCGGGGTTTCGTACGACCTGCCGCGGCCGGCGCTCGAGACGGAGACGGCGTAACTCGACCGACGCCATCGGTGCCGGCGCGGCGGCTTCGGTGGGATTTATTCGGGCTCGCGGCGGGCGTGCGTCCATGGGAGACGATCGACTGCGGATGACGCCCGGCCCCACCGAGGTGCCGAACGCGGTCCGCGAGCGAATGGCTGAATTGACGCCCAACCCCGACGTCGAGGACGAGTTCGTCGAGTTCTACCGCGGCCTGACGGGGAAACTCGAGTCCGTCTTCGGCGACGACGACGTCGCGGTCCTCGGCGGCGAGGGGATCCTCGGCCTCGAGGCGGCCGTCGCGTCGCTGATCGAGCCGAACGACCGCGTCCTCTGTATTTCGAACGGCATCTACGGCGACGGATTCGCCGACTTCGTCGAACTGTACGGCGGCGAGGCCGTCACCTGCCGGTCGCCCTCGACGGAGCCGCTGGACCTCGAGGCGATCGAGGAGACGCTCGAGGAGGGCGCGGACGATGGCGGCTTCGACGTCGCCACGATGGTCCACTGCGAGACGCCGACGGGCGTGCTGAACGACATCGAGTCCGTTCTGGACCTGCTCGAGGAACGCCACGTGCTGAGCGTCGTAGACGCGGTCTCCTCGCTCGGCGGGACGCCCGTGCCCACCGAGAGGATCGACGTCTGTCTGGGGGCCTCCCAGAAGTGCTTCAGCGCGCCGCCGGGGCTGACCGTTCTCTCCGTGAGCGACCGCGCCTGGGAGCGCATCGAGGCCACCGAGACGCGCTCGTTCTACGCCGACCTCGAGCCCTGGCGCACCGCGGCCGACGAGGGCTGGTTCCCGTACACGATGCCCGTCTCCGACCTGTACGCGCTGGACGCGGCGATCGACCTGCTGCTCGAGGAGGGCCTCGAGTCCGTCTTCGACCGCCACGCGGAGGCCGCGCGAGCGTGTCGCGAGCGGACGCGGGAAATCGGGGTGGCGGTGTATCCCGAGAGCGACGACCTGGCGTCCCCGACCGTGACGGCGCTGCACCTCGAGGGGCGAGCCGCCGAGGTGCAACGGCGGATCGAGGAAGAGCACGATATCGTGCTTTCTACGGGCCTCGGAGACCTCGAGGACGACATCCTTCGGGTCGGCCATATGGGCCACAACGCCCGCCTCGAGCGCGTCGAGCGGACGATGGGCGCCCTCGAAGACGTGCTCGATGGCTGACTCGGATTCGAACTCGGACGCCGACGTTCGGTGTGACGCGACCTATTCGAGAACGAGACGAAGACGGTGAAAGCCCTCGGCCCGCTCGCCGGGTCTCTGATGGATATCCTCCCTTCGGTCGGATAGTGCCCCCTGAGACCCGGCGACCGAGCCTCGCCCTTTCAGTCCGCCAGGGAGCCTGCCTTTCCCCGGGTCGCGCGGTTCGCCACGTCCGTGGCTCACACGCGCTCCCGGCCACTGGGCGCGCGCTGGTGGGGTCGCCGAGTACAACGAGGCGACTCCGCCGACGCCGTGCGAGGGGTGAGGAGCACAGGCGAACGGAGTGAGCCGAGCACCGCAAGCGGTTGGGGTGGGTAAGGCCACGGGTGGGACTGAAAGGGGCCGGCTGGTTGAGCGAACGCGGAGCGTTCGCGATGCTCGAAAGACGCGAAGCGTCTTTCGTAGGTCGAGGAAGGCGGACGAAGTAAGCACTGAAACGAGCGTAGCGAGTGAGGAGCGTAACGAGGCCCCCGACTCGAGACTGTCGGGGGCTTTCGTAGTCCGCACGTTGTCACGAAACGACGCTGGGAGTTTACGACCTCGTTCGAGGGCGTCGAGGGCTTTCACCGTGTTTTCACTCGCCGATTCCGTTCGGTGGATGTCGATCCTTCGGGAGAGGCTACCGGGTAAATCGACTGCTCAACCCGAAGCGAACGAGATAGCTAGGCGTTGGCGTACCACTGCGACGGCGGAGGGAAAGCCGTTTAATCGCCAGGTTCCCACTCCGGACAATGAGTTACCGGATCGGACTGGTCGGCAAGCCGTCGGTCGGCAAGTCCTCGTTCTTCAACGCCGCGACGATGAACGACGTGCCCGAGGGGGCTTACCCGTTCACGACAATCGACCCGAGCGTCGGCGAGGCGTACGTCCGCGTCGAGTGCGCCGCCCCCGAGTTCGACGAGGAGTGCACCCCGAACGTCGGCTACTGCGACCACGGAACCCGGTTCGTCCCGACGAAACTCGTGGACGTGGCGGGGCTGATCCCCGGCGCCCACGAGGGGGCGGGCCTCGGCAACCAGTTTCTCACCGACCTGAACGAGACCGACGTGCTGGTCCACGTCGTCGACTTCTCCGGGAAGACGGACCTCGAGGGCGAGGCCACCGAGGGGCACGACCCCCGGGAGGACATCGCTTTCCTGGAGGACGAACTCGACCAGTGGTACCTCGGAATCCTCGAGAAGGGGATCACCCGGTACGAGTCCGGCTACACGACCGAGGACGACGCCATCGAGGAGGAACTGGCCGAGCAGATGAGCGCGTTCAAGACGAACGAGGACCAGATCAAGCTCCTGATCCGCCGGACGGGCGTCGGCTTCGACCCCGACGAGTGGGACGAGGAGGACAAACTCGAGTTGGCCCGCGAGATCCGCAAGGAGACCAAGCCGATGGTGATCGCGGCCAATAAGATGGACACGCCCGAGGCCCAGGCGAACTACGAGGAGATCACCGGCGACCCCGACTACGACCACCTGACGATCGTCCCCTGCAGCGCCCACGCCGAGAAGCCGCTGAAGTCCGCTGACAAGGCGGGCGTCGTCGACTACCGCCCCGGCGACGCCGACTTCGACATTACGGGCGACCTCTCCGACGAACAGAAGAAGGGCCTCGAGCGGATCCGCGACTTCCTCGCCGGGTACGGCTCGACGGGCGTCCAGGCGGCACTCGAGACGGCGCTGTTCGACGTCCTCGGCGTCGTGCCGGTCTTCCCCGGCGGCGCGAACGGGCTCGGCAACGAGCGCGGGGAGGTGCTGCCGGATTGCTTCCTGATTCCGCCGGAGTCGACGGCGAAGGACTTCGCCTTCAGCCTCCACTCCGACATCGGCGAGGGCTTCCTCCACGCGATCGACTGCCGGACGAACCGCCAGCTCGGGAAGGACTACGAGGTCCAGCCGCGGGACGTGATCGAAGTCATCACGACGAACTGAGCCGCGTCGACTGGACGCGTCGTGCCGTCGTTCGGCTTCGACCGGCGCCTGATAGTAGTAGTTGCTATCCGCCCCCGCTGCCGGTTTGCGGGCATTTATGCGCCTCACGCGGCTTCCTCCCGTCGATGGGACGCTCGTCAGCCGCCGGATCGACGCCCGACGCGGGTCCCGGGAGCGACCTCGAGCCCGGACGCGCGTACGGCCTCGTGCTCGTCGCCACCCTCGGGTACACCTGTCTGATGTTCATCTGGTTCTCGCTGCCGGCGTACCTCCCCGTGATCATCGACGAACTGCGGCTGTCGGGGACGCAGGCGGGCGTGGTCGCGGGCGCGGTGCCGCTGACCTACATCCCCCTCGCGCTGGTCTCGGGGCTCGTCGTCGACCGCGTCGGGCCGGGACGGAGCCTCGCGACCGGAATCGCGATCTACGGCGTCGGACAGCTCGGCCGGAGCGCGGCCGGCGGGTTCCCGTCGCTGCTGGCGTTCACCCTCCTGATCGGCGTGGGGGCGACCGCCATCACCTTCGGCCTCCCGAAGCTCGTCTCGGTGCTCTTTCCGCCCGACCGGACGGGCTTCCCCTCCTCCATCTACCTCGTCGGCGCCTCCGCGGGCACCGCGAGCGCGTTCGCGGTCGGCCGGCCGGTCCTCGGCCCGGCCCTCGGGGGCTGGCGCCCGCTGTTCTTCTGGAGCGGCGCCGTCGCCGTCGGCTACGCCTGCGTCTGGTTCCTCGTCTCCCGAGTCGCGCGGGTCGACGAGCGCTCGCGCGAGCGCGGGCGGGCCGAGGCGGTTGCCAACGGAGGGGGAACCACCGACCGCCTCGAGTCGATCCGCCGGGACCTCCGACTGGTCCTCACCCACCCCGAACTCCGCCTGGTCGTGGTGATCGGGACGATGTACCTGCTGCTCAGCCACGGCATGCAGGGGTGGCTCGCGACGGTCCTCGAGTCGCGGGGCTTCGCCGCGGACCGCGCGGGGCGGACGACGAGTCTGCTCGTGGCCGCCTACGCCGCGGGAATCCTCACCGTACCCGCCCTCGCGGACCGCTTCGACGCCCGACGCCTCGCGCTGATGTGCTGCGGCGTCGTCGCCTTCGTCGGCGTCTCAGGCGTGATCGCGGGCGGCGTGGGTCCCCTCCTGCTCGCCAGCGTGGTCGTCACCGGGATGGGAACCGGCGGGCTCTCACCGCTCGTGCGGGCGATCCCGCCCGAACTCGAGGGGATCGGCGCGCGGCTCACCGGGACCGCGGTCGGCTTCATCTTCGCCGTGGGCGAGATCGGCGGCTTCCTCGGCCCGGTGCTCGTCGGCACCCTCCACGACCTCACGGGCTCGTACGTCCCCGGGCTGGGACTGCTTGCGCTCGGCGGGTTGGTCGTCGTCGGCGCCGGCTACGGGTTGCGGAGCGTGGACTGACGGGGACAGCGGTCCGCGTGAAAAGGGCCGATACCGTCAGCGAGCCGGATCGACCGACGCCGACGCCGGCGCGTCCTCGAGCGCCGTCGAGACGTCGGCGAGCAGATCCTCGAGCGCGGATCGCTCGAGTTCCCACCAGTCGGTCGATCGCTGATAGGTCGCGAGGAGGTCCCGGATCGCCTCGAGCTGGGCCGCCGTGAAGCGCGTTTCGCCGCGCTCGAGCGTCTCGAACGCCTGATAGATCTCGAGCGACGGCGGGTCGACGTCCGCCGAGTCGGCGGCGGTTTCCTCACGCTCGATCCGGTCGAGGAGCACGTGGTGGAGCGTCCACTGCGCCTCGAGGGCGAGCGGGAGCGCGATCGGGTCCGGCGATCGTGACGTGGCGGGCATGACGGTGTATCCGGTCTGACCTATGGGGTCCGACGTAATAAGGATTGCTAGCAATTAACATGGGTGCAACGCCGCAGTCGTGCGGTTCGGCGGTGGGACGAGCGGGAAAGACGGGGAGGAGATCGTACCGACACGAGGTCGAGGATCGTACCGGTGAAGGGGTCGAGTGCGGTGGGTTCCGAATTACTCCCGGCGCCGGACTTCGTGCCGGCCGAACCCGTACCGCAGTCGGTTGGCCAGCCGCCTCGAGAAGCGGCCGTCGTCGGCCCGCGAGCCGAAGCGCTCGGCCAGCGACGTGTAAATGAGGGGGAGGGGCACCTCCCGCTCGAGGGCCTCCTGGACCGTCCACGTTCCCGTGGAGCCGCCCTCGATCCGGTCGGCGACGTCGCCCAGGTCCGTCCCCTCTTCGCGGAAGGCCTCCTCGCACAGCTCGAGTAGCCACGAGCGGATCACCGCGCCGTTGTTCCACACCGACGCGACCTGCTCCAGATCGAGGTCGTAGCGCCCCTCGTGGAGCAACTCGAAGCCCTCGCCGTAGGCCTGCATCAGCGCGTACTCCACGCCGTTGTGGACCATCTTCACGTAGTGGCCCGCCCCCGACGGCCCGACGAGTTCGTGACCGTCCGGCCCCGTCGCGACGGCGTCGAACGCCGGCTCGAGCTCCTCGTAGGCCCACTCCGGTCCGCCGATCATCAGCGAGAAGCCGAGTTCCGCGCCAGCAGGGCCGCCGGAGGTGCCACAGTCGAGGTAGGCCGCCGAACACGCCTCGGCGCGGCGGACCGAGTCCTTGAAGTAGGAGTTTCCGCCGTCGACCACGACGTCCTCGGCCTCGAGGTGCGGGTCGAGTTCCTCGAGCGTCGCGTCGACCGGCTCTCCCGCGGGGACCATGAGCCAGACGCGCTTTCCGTCGCCCTCGCCTTCGTCCAGACGGTTTGCGAGGTCGGCGATGGAGTCGGCCGGTTCCGCGCCGGCGTCGGCGGCCGTCGCCACGGCCCCCTCGTCGAGGTCGAAGGCCACGACGTCGTGGCCCGCCTCGAGGGTCCGCCGCGCGACGATCTGTCCCATGCGTCCCAGTCCGATTACGCCCAGTTGCATGCTCGAGGGTGGGCGGCGGGTGGTGGTAGTGGTTGTGATTCGCGTTGGACTCGATCGTGCATCGTTCATCGTTCACCAGGTGCGACGGCTGGCCGATTCGAGCGGAACTCGAAGGCTGTGAGCATCAGGACGATGTGAACGCGGTGAAAGCCCCCGCTTCGCTCGAGTCTGCTGACGGCGTGCGCTCCTCGCTACCGCTGCGGTGCTACGGCTGTCGGCCTCCTCGACCAACGAAAGACACTTTGCGTCTTTCGAGCATCGCAATCCCGTTGGGTTTGCTCAACGACCGGCCCCTTTCAGTCCCGCCCAGCGCCTCGCCCTCCCCAACCGCCAGCGGTGCTCGGCTCACGCCGTTCGCCTGTGCTCCTCGTCCAACGGAAGACGCGGAGCGTCTTCCGAGCCATTCGCTCGCTACCGCTCGCGAAGACCTCGGACGGCTTCGTCGAACGGCCGAACACCTGTGAGGACGTTCGACAGCGCGCGCCACGTGGCAAGGAGGGGGTACTGAAACACCTGGTGATCGAACCACCGTCAGGCGCTGTCGGGCTTTCTCCGCCCCTCTGACTCGGCGTCGGACTCGGAGTCGGAAAAGCGGTCCTCGGCCACCGCGAACGTGAGCGTGCTGACGATGCCGAGCAGGGTCCCCGCCGTGAGGGCCGTCGCGAGGTAGGTGACGGAGGCCCGAGCGAGGAAGAACGCGCTCACGGCGTGAAGCACGAGCGCGATCGCGACCACGTAGAAGGGCGCGTTGAGGTAGCGCCACTCGAGGCGGTCCGCGATGTACTCGTCCGTGATCTGGCCGAGGCTGGTCGTGATCCCCGCGGCGGCGATCCACTGAACCGATCCGAAGACGAACGCGGCCAGCAACTCGGCGACGCCGACCGCGTCCGCCCGCGTCCGTTGGAGTTCCTCGAGGGCGTCCGCCCCGCTGACGACGCCGAGGACGAGCAACACGGTCGCGACCACGTACGCGAGCAGGGTCATCCGACCCGCATAGAGCAGGTTCAGGGCCCGTTCGGCGGTCTCGTCGACGTGCTCGCCCAGGCCGAGCCCCCGCGAGATGAGGTACAGTCCGAGCAGCGCCGAGGTGGTCCCGAGGACGAGTCCCGGCAACTCGAGCAGGGCGCCCAGCAGCGCGAGGGGGTAGATCAGCAGGACGATCCCCAGCGGGATGAGGATCGTTCCCCGCGTCTCCGGGTCGTCGAGCACCTGCTTGATCGTGTAGTACATCGACTCCAGATTCTGGGCCTGACGGACGACGACCCGGCGGACGCCGTCGATGGGCACTCGAGACCTGACGATCGGGATGACCGATTCGTCCTGCGCGCCGTCGGTGACCACGAGCGCCCGGACGTCCTCCGCGGTCGAGAGGTTCGCGAGCACCGTGTCCACCTCCTCGCCGACCTCGCGGTTGGCGCTGACGTCGGAGCCCTCGTTCCCCGTGACGACGGCCACCTCGACGCTCTCGTCGCGCCCGGCGAGGTCGTCGTAGACGTGCAGTCCCTGAAAGATCACGTTGACGTCCGAGTCCTCCGGGTCCGCGGTCGCGAGGGCGACGGCCGCCTCCTCGACGGGGTCGCGACCGATGACCGGCGTCGAGAAGCCGGTCTTGCGGCCGAGATCGTCGTCGAGGTCGACGCACAGGACCAACAGCATCGACTCGAGGTAGGAGCGCGCGGTATTTCGCTCTTCTGCTCCCCGAAGCCGACGTCGGTTCCGACGGAGCGTCCACGCTGTATTCGACCCCTGCGTTCGCGCGACGTTCCCGTTGAGGATCGATCCGTTTCGCACGTCTTTTGGCGCTCGAGGCGGTACCGACGGTCGAATGATCTCGAAGGGGTGTGAACAGTGCGCCAAAGGCGGCAAGATGGTGCTGTTCGTCTACGGCTACTGCGACCAGCGCGACTGCTTCTACTGCCCGCTCGGCGAATCCCGCAAGAACGTCACCGACGTTTACGCGAACGAGCGACGCGTCGAGTCCGACGAGGACGTCCTCGCCGAGGCGAGGAAGATGGACGCCCTCGGCACCTCGATCACCGGCGGCGAACCGCAGGAGGCCCTCGACCGCACCTGCCACTACCTCTCGCTGCTGAAAGACGAGTTCGGAGACGACCACCACACCCACCTCTACACCGGCATCACCGGCGGCCGGGAGAACATGCGCCGCCTCGCCGAGGCCGGCCTCGACGAGATCCGGTTCCACCCGCCGCTCGAGCAGTGGGGCGACCTCCACGGCACCGAGTGGGAGGAGATCCTCCACGTCGCCCGCGAGGAGGGCCTCACGCCCGCCTTCGAGATCCCCGGCATCCGCGCCGAACCCGAGTTCCTCGAGTTCCTCGACGAGGGCGCCGCCGACTTCTGCAACGTCAACGAGTTCGAGATGTCCCAGGGGAACTACCGCCGGATGCAGGAACAGGGCTTCGAACTCAAGGAGGGGCACATGAGCGCCGTCGAAGGCTCGAGGGAGGAGATCCTCGAGGTGATGGGCGACCACCCCAGGGTGTACTTCTGCACCTCCGTGTTCAAGGACGCGGCCCAGCACCGCCGCCGCCTCAAGCGCATGGCCCGCAACGTCCGCCGGGAGTTCGACGACATCACCGACGACGGTACTATCGTCTACGGCAAGACCTACACCGATCCCGAACGGTTCGTGGAACTCGGCGTCCCCGAGGAGTTCTACACCGTCAAGACGGCGCACGTCGAGGTGGCGTGGTGGCTGCTCGAGGAGATGATCGAGGAGGGCGACCTCGAGGACGGCGAGATCGTCGAACAGTATCCCACCTACGACGGGCAGGTCGTCGAGCGGACGCCGCTCGCCTGATCGCGACCGTCCCCCGCGACGACAGTTTAATCCCAGTGGGAGGATCTCCGCCTGAGCGGCCGCGAGGGCGGCGAGGGCTTTCGAAGTGTTCTCGATTTTCTAGAGGTCGGCCCAGTCATGAATAGATGAACACGGCCGCGGTGAAAGACGTCGAAGGTGGGGCGAACACGACTCGAGGGACGCTACGAACGGGCGAACTCGCGGCGGTCACCTCGAGTCCCGCAGTCGCTCGAGCAGCGTGAGCGTCCCGTCGGCGTGGATCCCCTCGAGCACCTCGTCAGCGGCGTCTTTGGCGGCGTCGTCGGCGTTCGCGACGGCGTAGCTGCGGCCGACGACCTCGAAGGTGGAGACGTCGTTCTCGGAGTCGCCGACGGCGACGGCCTCCTCGAGGTCGAAGCCGACGCGCTCGGCGATCGTACGGACGCCGTCGCCCTTGTTCGGCGCGGGGTCCTTGACGTGGTAGGCGTAGCCGGTGTCGACGACCTCGAGGCCGTGCTCGGCGGCGATCTCGCGGAGGGGGCCGTCGGGTCGGTCGATGGCGACGGCGACCTCGGTCTCGCGCCAGCGGTTGACGGTGTCCTCGGACCCCCAGCCGAGGGAGTGGCCGGCGGCCTCGTACTCGCGGGCGACGGCTCGAGCGGCCTCGCGATCGGCGGTGAAGAGCACGTCGTCGCCGGTGTAGACGACGCCGCCGTTCTCGGCGACGACGAGCTGGGGGATGCCGACGAAGTGACAGAGGGCGACCGGGTACGGGAAGGCCTTCCCGGTGGCGATCACGACGGGGGCGTCCCACTCCCGGAGGGGGTCGAAGACGCGCGGGTCGAGGCCCCACTTGTCCGGGCGGGTGAGCGTGCCGTCGACGTCGAGGACGAGCGGCGGATCGGCTGTCATACGCGTCACTCGGGGGGCGAACGGCCAAAAACGGTCGGATGTTTCGGCGAGCGACGCGACCGGGATCGACGCGCTCGAGGCGTCGATCGGCCGCTCAGAGGGCCAGGTAGCCCGCGTTGGGCAGCAACCCGGCCAGGTAGAGCAGGCCGAGGACCAGCATGATCTCCGCGATGGCCATCGCCGGCGGGTCCACGTGCGTCCCGGAGTGGGAGTAGAACACGCGCTGGGAGACTTCGGCCAGCAGCGCGCTGATCGCGCCGAACGCGGCGGCGACGAGCAACACGATCGGATCGCTCCCGACGGCCGACGCGGCGATCACCGCGCCCGTCGACCCCAGCAGCGTGATGTGGTGGGTCACGGGGATTTTCTCGACGCCGAGGTTGAGGAACAGCAGGCTCATCGCCGAGATGGCGTAGCCCAGGAAGATGCTCCCCGTCTCGAGCCAGATGTATCCGCCGAGGATCCCGCCGATGACGCCGATGGTCGCGACCCCGGACCACTTGTACTGGTGGGGCAGCCACGGCTCGGTGGCGAGCCGATCGGTTTCGACGCCGCCGTCGGCGGCGAAGCGCTTCTCCTCGCGTTCGAACGGCGTCATGTCCAGCAGGTTCGAGCCGCCCACATTGCCGACGAGCGGGTAGCCGAACACGACGCGGGCCAGCATCGCCGTCGCCACGACCGAGAGCGCGATGTTGTCCGTCGGGAAGGCGACGCCGTTCAACACCTGCGTGATGAGCATCCCGAGCGCGCCGAAGATCGCGCCGACCGCGAGGATGTCGGGTTTGGTCCCGAACGCGTACAGGATGTTCTTCCCGAAGTGGTAGTCCCAGTCGGCCGGCTCCATCTCGGGGTACTTCTTCCCGGCGTAGGCCGTCGCGGCGACGCCGCCGGCGAAGGCGATGTGGGGACCGGTGACCGCGCCGAACCCGATCGTTCCCGTGATCCCCGTGGCGATGTCGCCCGAGGGAATGGCCTCGAGCCCGCCGAGTTCGCCCTCGAGGATGGCGATCCCCTCGCCGAGGAAGACGACGAACCCGGTGAAAATGAACGCCGGCAGCGCCCCGATGGCCGCCCCGAACGCCCCGCCGGCGAGCGCGGCGATCAACAGGACGACGAACGCCTCGAGTTCCATCCCGATGATCGGCAGTTGCAGGATGAGGTTGTCGTACATGGTTCACTCCTCCGCGTCCCGCGCCCAGTCGAGCGACCGTTCGATCGCGTCCATCCAGCGGTCGTAGCGAGCGTCGGCCGTGTCGGGATCCATCTCCGGTTCGAACTCCCGATCGACCCGCCAGTTGCTCGTGAGTTCGTCGAGGTCCGACCAGTAGCCCACCGCCAGGCCGGCCGCGTAGGCCGAGCCGAGCGCGGTCGTCTCGTCGACGACCGGGCGGACGATCTCCGAGCCGATGATGTCCGACTGGAGCTGACAGAGGAAGTTGTTCTTCACCGCGCCGCCGTCGACCTTCAGGCTCGTCATCTCGATGCCCGAGTCGGCCTCCATCGCCTCGGCGACGTCCCGAGTCTGGTAGGCGATGGACTCGAGCGTCGCGCGGACGACGTGCTCCTTGCGGGTGCCCCGCGTCATGCCCACGATGGTGCCGCGGGCGCGCTGATCCCAGTGGGGCGCGCCGAGGCCGGTGAACGCGGGCACGAGGTAGACGCCGTCCGTGGAGTCGACGCTCCTGGCGAGTTCCGCGGTCTCGGTCGGATCGTCGATCAGGGTCATGTCCTCGAGCCACTCGATCGCCGCGCCGGTGACGAAGATCGACCCCTCGAGGGCGTACTGGACGTCCTCGCCCGAGCGCTGGAAGCCGATCGTGGTGAGCAGGCCGTGTTCCGACTCGACGGCCTCGTTGCCGGTGTTCATCAGCATGAACGAGCCCGTCCCGTAGGTGTTCTTGGCGTCGCCGGCCTCGTAGCAGGTCTGGCCGAACAGCGCGGCCTGCTGGTCGCCGAGCGCGCCCGCGACCGGGATCTCGGCCTCGAGGAATCCGTCGGGATCGGTCGAGCCGTAGGTCGCCTCGTCGCTCGAGGGGCGGACCTCGGGGAGCATTTCCCGAGGGATGCCGAACTCCTCGAGCAGGTCGTCGTCCCACTCGAGGTCGTGGATGTTGTACAGCATCGTCCGCGAGGCGTTCGAGACGTCCGTGATGTGCTCGCCCGTCAGGTTGTAGATCACCCAGCTGTCGATCGTTCCGAACAGCACCTGGCCCTCGGCCGCGCGGTCGCGGATGTCCGCGGGCCGGGAGCGCTCCATCTTGATCGGGTCGGCGTTCTCGAGCAGCCACTCGGCCTTCGTCGCCGAGAAGTAGGCGTCGGCCTCGAGGCCGGTTTTCTCGCGGATCGTGCCGACGAGACCCGCCTCCTCGAGCTGCTCGACCCGGTCGGTCGTCCGCCGGTCCTGCCAGACGATGGCGTTGTGGACCGGCTTTCCGGTGTCGGCGTCCCACAGCATGGTGGTCTCGCGCTGGTTCGTCACCCCGATCGCCTCGAGCTGCTCGGGGTCGACGCCCGCCTGCTCGAGCGCCCGCGTGATGACGCTCCGCGTGTTCTCCCAGATCTCCATCGGGTCGTGTTCGACCCAGCCGGGTTCCGGGTAGATCTGTTCGTGTTTCTCGTACGCGTTCGCGACGACCTGTCCGCCGTGGTCGAAGACGATGAAACGCGTACCGGTCGTTCCCTGGTCTACCGCACCGACGTACGTGGTGTCTGGCACGTGTGGTCACCCCTGGTCCCACGCGACGTCTTTACCGACGGTCGCGTGATACTGATAAACAATATCTACGATCGTTATAAATGTTGTCGTTAGTGTACTGGGTTTTTCGGTCGGTACGGCGAACCAATCGACCGAGGGCACGATCGAAATTCTCGTTTTCGTACGAATACCCGGAGAACATTCGGAAACCGGTGTCAGTCATCGGTCCTGACAACAGCGAGACGGGGTCGTCCGCGACGGGTCGCGGCTGTCGGTTCTATTACGGACGATCGGCCACCGTCGATAAAATAAAGGTGCGCGCGTCCGAGGTACCGGTAACGGAATGGCACACGATACGGAGGTCCTCGTGGTGGGTGGCGGCTCGACGGGCTGTGGTATCGCCCGCGATCTGGCGATGCGCGGCCTCGAGGTGACGCTCGTCGAACGGGGCAATCTGACGGCGGGAACGACGGGGCGGATGCACGGCCTGTTGCACAGCGGGGGGCGGTACGCCGTCTCCGACCGGGCCAGCGCGCGCGAGTGCATCGCCGAGAACGAGGTGCTCCGGGAGATCGCCGGCCACTGCGTCGAGGAGACCGGCGGCCTCTTCGTCCAGCGGCCGGAGGACCCCGACGACTACTTCCGGGAGAAACTCGAGGGGTGTCGCGCCTGCGACATCCCGACGCGCGTCCTCTCGGGGCGGGAGGCCCGCGAGGTCGAGCCCTACCTCACGACGGACGTGAAACGGGCGATCGAGGTCCCCGACGGGGCGGTCGACCCGTTCCGCCTCTGCGTGGCGAACGCCGTCGACGCCGAGAACCACGGCGCGCGCGTCGAGACTCACGCGGAGGTGATCGACCTCCTGCGGGACGGCGACGACGTCTACGGCGTCGAGATTCGCCACGACTCCGGCCCCGGAAAGCGCGTCCACCGGTCGCCCGGCGAGACCGAGGAGATCACCGCCGACTACGTCGTCAACGCCACGGGCGCGTGGGCCGGCCGGATCGCCGCGATGGCCGACCTCGAGGTGGAGGTCCGCCCGTCGAAGGGCGTGATGACCATCATGAACGTCCGCCAGGTCGACACCGTGGTCAACCGCTGCCGCCCGAAGGGCGACGCGGACATCATCGTCCCCCACGAGACGACCGCGATCCTCGGGACGACCGACGAGGAGGTCGAGGACCCGGACGACTACCCCGAGGAGCGGTGGGAGGTCGACCAGATGATCGACACGCTCTCGGAACTCGTCCCGATCCTCCGGGAGGCGCGGACGATCCGCTCGTTCTGGGGCGTCCGACCGCTGTACGAACCCCCGGGAACCGGCACCGAGGACCCGACGGACATCACGCGCGACTTCTTCCTGCTCGACCACGAGGAGCGCGACGGCGTCGCCGGCGTCTCGAGCATCGTCGGCGGCAAGTTCACCACCTACCGGCTGATGGCCGAGAAGATATCGGACCACGTCTGCGAGCAACTCGGCGTCCGTGCCTCCTGCGAGACCGCCGAGGTCCCGCTGCCGGGCAGCGAAAACCTCGACCGACTCGAGGCCGCCATGGAGGAGTTCGGCCTCCGGTCGCCGGTCGCGCGCCGGAGCAAGCAGCGACTCGGTAGTCGGGCGGCCGAGGTGCTCGACACCGACGAGCCGAACCCGGTGATCTGCCAGTGCGAGGGCGTGACGCGCGCGGAGATCCGGGACGCAATCGAGGGCTCGGGATCGGACCTCAACGCCGTCAGGATCCGCACGCGCGCCTCGATGGGGAACTGTCAGGGAGGGTTCTGCTGTCAAAACATGGCGCACGAACTCCATCCGACGTACGACGAGGAGACGACGCGAGCGGCCCTCGACGAACTCTTCCAGGAGCGCTGGAAGGGGCAGCGCCACGCCCTCTGGGGGGAACAGCTCTCGCAGGCGATGTTGAACTACGCCCTCCACGCGACGACGATGAACCGGGACCGGGATCCGGCCGACCCCGACGCTCCGGCCGTCGACTTCGGCGCCTTCGACGGAGGTGATCGCTGAGATGCCCATCGAGGACGACGTCCTGGTCATCGGCGGGGGGATCGCCGGATCGATGGCCGCCCTCGCGGCCGCCCGTCGTGAGCCGAACGCCCGTGTCCGCCTGCTCTCGTACAAACAGAGCACGCTCCGCCACGCCAGCGGCCTGATCGACGTGCTCGGCTACCCGCCCGACGCGGGTGCCGCGAACGGCTCGAGGACGAGGCCCGGCGGTTCCGGCGGAACCGGGCCGCTCGCCGATCCGTTCGACGCACTCCCCGACCTCCCCGATGGCCACCCCTACGAGCGCGTCGGCGTCGACGCGGTCCGCGAGGGCCTCGCGCTGTTCGACGAGGTCGTGGGTGACGCGTACGCGGGCGACCACACGGACGCCAACGCGCTCGTGCCCACCCACGGCGGAACGGTGAAGCCGACCGCGCGCTACCCGACCTCGAGCGCCGCCGGACTGGCGAGCGACCCGCGGAACACCCTGCTCGTGGGATTCGAGACGATCACCGACTTCGACGCGCCGCTGGCGGCCGCCCACCTGCGCGCGGCGGGCGTCCCCTTCGACGTCGAGGGCGTCACCCTCCGGTTCCCGGGGATCAAGCGCGACGACGCGAAGGTCACCCGGTACGCTCGCCTGCTCGACCGCGACGAGTCGGCCGAGATGGACTCGGGGTGGGGGACCGAGACGGACGCTGCGGGAGCGGGTGAAACTACCGTGCGCGAGGCGCTCGCCGACGCGGTCGCCCCCCACCTCGAGGACGCCGGCGCCGACCGGGTCGGCTTCCCGGCGATCCTGGGGGCCGACCGGCCGGACGAGGTCAGGCGCGACCTCGAAGCGCGCCTCGGCGTCGACGTCTTCGAGGTCCCGATGGGGCCGCCGAGCCTGCCCGGGATCCGACTCGAGGACCTGCTCTACGGGACGCTGAAAGCCGAGGGCGTGCGGCTGACGACGGGCGTGCCGGTCGTCGATTACGAGGCCAACGCGGACGGGTCCGGCGCCGGCGACGGGACGCGGATCGATCGCGTGATCGTCGACCGGAAGGGCCGGGAGGTCCCGTACCGCGCCTCCCAGTACGTTCTCGCAACCGGCGGTCTGGTCGGGAAGGGCGTCCGGTCGGATCGACCGCAAGCCGTCGAGGGTGCGGAGGACGACGGCGCGTCGAACGGCCAGACCGGCGTCGTCTTCGAACCGATCTTCGACTGCCACGTCGCCCACTCCGGGGACCGCTACGACTGGTTCGACGGGGACGCCTTCGGCGACCACCCGTTCGCCCGGTTCGGCCTCGCCGTCGACCACGACCTCCGACCGCTCGACGACGGCGGAAGGCTCGAGTTCTCCAATCTTCGAGCGGCGGGCGCGGTCCTCGGCGGGTACGACTTCGCGGCCGAGAAGTCGGGCGCCGGCGTCTCGATCGCGACCGGGTACGTCGCCGGCGACCGCGCGGGCGAGGAGGCGAGCGGATGAGCGAACCGGCGACCGAACGGACCGATTGCGAGCGAACCGACGAGGAGATAATACCATGAGCGACGCAGAACGACCGACCGACGACCACGTACCGGGCGCAGAGCGCGAGGAGTTCGAACCGATTCAGGTCTTCCCCGAACCGGCTGAGATGGACCTCCGGCCGGGCGCGGACAACTGTTACAAGTGCTCGACCTGCGACACCAACTGCCCCGTCGCCGAGGTCGACGACGACTTCCCCGGGCCGAAGTTCCAGGGGCCCGAACAGTGGCGGCTCAAGCGCCAGGAGGACCACGACGTCGATCCGTCGGTGATGAAGTGTTCGAACTGCATGCGCTGCGATCACGCCTGTCCCTCCGAGGTGCCCCTCTCGCAAATGCACAACACCGCTCGAGGCGAGTACGTCGACGAGCACGTGGACAAACTCTCGCGGGAGTACGTCCGCAACCGCATCCTGGCGAACTACGGCCGCCTCGCGCCGCTCGCCGCCCGCTTCCCGCGACTTTCGAACGTCGTCATGGGACTCTCGATCACGAAGTGGCTGGGCGAGAAGACCCTCGGCATCACGAGCGAGCGGGAGTTCCCCGAGTTCGCCGAGCAAACGTTCAGGAGCTGGTGGGCGGAGCGAGGTGGGGCGAAGGTTTCGAGCGACGAGAAGCGGGTCGCCTACTTCCACGGCTGCTACTCCAACTACAACACGACCGAGGTCGCGAAGGCGTTCGTCCGCGTCTTCGAACACTTCGGCTACGAGATTCTGGTGCCCGAGCAGCGCTGCTCCGGCACGCCGATGTACGCCAACGGCATGCTCGAGGACGCCCGCAGCGCCGCCGAGGTCAACGTGCGCGAACTCGCCGCCGCCATCGACGGCGGCGCGGACGTGATCGCCTCCTGCACCTCCTGTTCGATGTCGCTGCGCCAGGAGTACCCCGAACTGTTCGACCTCGAGGGCGTCGAGCGCGTCTCCGAGCACACCTGGGAGGCCCTCGAGTACCTGCGCGTCCACGAGGACCTCGAGGGCGCGCTCGAGGGGACCTCGGTCGAGATGCCGAACTTCGCCTACCACGCGCCGTGTCACGCGCGCAACCAGGGGCTCGACGGGCAGGCGATCGAGGTGCTCGAGACGATCGACGGCGTCGAGGCCCGGGACGTCGGGGACTCCTGCTCCGGCATCTCCGGCACCTACGGCTGGAAGGCGGAGAATTACGAAACGTCCATGAAGATCGGGTCGGAAATGTTCGAGCACATGGAGGAGGCCGACGCGACGACCGGACTCACCGAGTGTCCGACCTGCTCGATGCAGATGGAACACGGGACCGGCTACGAGATCACCCACCCGCTCGAGGTGCTCGAGGCGGCGCTGGTGGACGGCGGCGCGGCCGTCGGCGGCGACGGACAGAACGCGGGCCGGTCGGGGGGAGCGTAGGCCGGATGGACTTAGCGGAGCGCATCGCCCGTCGACGCTCGACGCGCGAGGGAGATCGCGTCGTCGTCGACCGCGACCACCTGAGTCCCGTCTTCCACCGCTCCGAACCCGTCGGCCGCGGGCCCGTTCTCGAGCAACTGCTCGACGAACTCGAGCCCGTCTTCGACGGCGAACTCCCGCCGCCGGTTTCGGTCGTCGGTCCCTCCGGCGCCGGGACCTCCGCGATCGTCACGGCGCTGTTCGCGGCGCTGAACGAGCGCTTCGGCGACTCCCACCGGTGGATCGAGACGACGACGCGGGCCGGCAGCGGCCGTCCCGTCACCTGGTTCGTCTACGTCGACGGCCGCCGGGTCGAGAGCGCGTTCGCGTTCTATCGCGCGGTCCTCTCGGTGCTCTCGGCCGAGGCCGTCCCCGAGAGCGGCGTCGGCACCGACGAGCTTCGCGACCGGCTGTGCGACCGCCTCGACCGCGCCGACCGCCGGGCGGTGGTCGCGATCGACCACCACGACGAGCCCGAGACGCTCGCGTACGACCGCGCGACGGAGTTGCTCGAGCCCGTCGGCGGGAGCGTCTCGACGGTCGCCGTCGGCCGGCGCGACCCGGTGGGGTGGGCGGGTGAGACGGTCGCCGTCCCCGCCTACCGCGACCACGAACTGGTGGACGTGATCACCGACCGGACGTCGTCGGGGCTGGCCGCGGGCGCGCTCGACCACGGGCTCGTCCGCGACCTCGCGCGCTGGGCCGACGGGAACGCCCACGACGCCCTCGCCGCGCTCTTCGGCGCCGCCGTCCTCGCGACCGACGCCGACGGCGACCGCATCGAACCGGACCACCTCGAGGCGGCGAAAGCCGACGTCCCGGAGCCGTGCGTCCACCTCGACCGGGTGCTCGCGCTCTCCGAGACGCGCCAGCGCGTCCTGCTCGATCTGATCGCCGCCGACTCGGACGGGCGGCCGATCCGCGAGGTCGCCCCCGAGATCGCCGCGCGGTCGTCGCTGACCGCCGGGACCGTCAAGCGCTTTCTCTACGAACTCGCCGACCGCGGCGTCATCGAGCGCGTCCCCCTCCCCGCGAACGGGAGCGGACGCCGGCCGAGCACGCTCGAGCCCCGGTTTCCGACGATTCCGTTCCGGACGCTCGCCTCGATCGAAGGGTGAGCCGAGCGGACACGGGCGGGACCACCGTTCCCCGTCGTCGATGCGGAACCGCCGTCCGGCGCCGGCGTCGTCGATGGGGACCGATCTCCGCCGACGGTCACCGATGACGAGGACGGCGACCGCGGAGCGAACCGAGCAGACGCGCGTCCGACGGACGGCGGACGCGAGGGGGATGGTTTTTGGTTCCTCCCCCGAATCGTTCCACTGACTCACGCGATGACGATCGAATTCGACGGAACCGACGACCCGTCGGGGCTCGAGGTGTACGACCCCATCGAGCAGCGGCGCCTCCACGTTCGGACGCCCGAGTCGGTGGTCCCCTCCCCAGGCGATCCCGATCGGTTCCGGTTTCCGGTCGACGCGGTCTGTTCGATCGCGGCCTCGTCGCTCGTCTTCGACCAGCGGTACTACGTTCACGTCCACGGACCGGGGGGTGAGGACAAGCGCGGTATCGAGGTCGGCGAACGCCGCGACATCGACGCCGGTCCCGACGGCCGCTCGACGGTTCTCGAGCTGAGCGGCCCGCTGAAACTGTACTGCGAGTTCGACGCCCCCGCTTCGGTCGACGCCGGGATCAACGGGGTTCGGCTGTCGTTCGACGGCCCGGCGCCGATCGAGTTCGGGGCCCGTTCGCTTCACAAACGGCCCGCGGGGACGATCCGAACGCCGAGCGATCCGGCGTCGCTCCTGCGAGCCGTCTCCCACCTCCCCTCCGCGCTGAAAACGACGTCGCCGGACCGTTCCTGGCCGACGCTGCGCGGTCACCCGCCGCTGATCGACGTCGACGACGACCTCGAGGAACTCGAGATTCCCGACGTCTGCCGGCCCCCCGAAACCGACGTCACCATCGCGACCCCGCCGACGCACCGCCACCTCCTGACCGTCGCTCCGCTCGCGTTCTACCTCGGCGCGAGGCTCGAGACGGCCGACGCGCCGCGTCTCGAGACGGCGACCGGGACGCACGAACTCGGCGTCGACCGCTCGCTCGAGGACGACGTCGCCCGCTCGCTCAAGCGCGCGTTCCTCCTCGACTGCCTGGTGCGCACCGAAGGCCTGAACGGCGAGCACGTTCGCGAGCGGGACGCGCTCGAGTCGGCGCTGCCGTTCGACCTGCGCGAGACGTACGAAGCCGACCTCTCCACGCAACTCGATCGGTATCTCTCCGTTCCGTACGCGACGGTCGAGCCCCACGTGCCGCGGTGGCCACTCACCGCACACCTCCCCCCGACCCCCTCGAGCGTCGAGGTGCTCCCGTTCGTCGTCAACGAACTCGGCATCGTCCGCGAACCGCGAGGTCGGACCGTGGCGCCCGAATCGGCCACGTCCGCGGTCGACGTCGATGTGCCCCCCGTCGCCGGACCGCGTGCCCGCGCCGCGCCCGAACGGACCGTCCGATCGGCGGACGCCAACCGCGCGCCGCGTTCCCCGTCCGACGAGGACCTCGAGACGCCGACCGTCGTCGAGCCGGCGATCACCGACGAGTCGATCGAGCACGCCTGGTTCGGCGACGACCTGCCCAGGGGTGCGTCAAAGGCGACCCTCGAGGCCTATCGAAGTCAACTCGACCGTCGCGCGCGCAACGAGTCGATCGAAATTCTCGTCGTCTGCAACGACGCCCGCATGCTCGAGGAACACGACGTCCTCGACGAAACCTACGGGACGCGCGAGACGCTCCCGTTCGACGTCGACTCCGAGTTCGGCGTCTCGACGGCCGAACTCGAGGCGCTCCTGACCGCGGGCGGCTACGACTTCCTCCACTACATCGGCCATGCGACGCCGGAGGGATTGCGCTGTCCGGACGGCAAACTCGACGTCCGGGACCTCTCGAGCGTCGATCTGGGCGTCTTCTTCCTGAACGCCTGCCGATCGTACGAGCAGGGCCTCGCGCTCGCCCGCCGAGGCGCCTTCGGCGGCATCGCGACCGTGAGCGACATCGACAACGAGTACGCCGTCGAGATCGGCGAGACGATCGCTCGCCTGCTAAACCTCGGCTTCCCCCTCCGCGGGGCGCTCGAACTCGTGCGCGAGACGACGACCCTGGGCGATCAGTACCTCATCGTCGGCGACGGGTCGACGGACATCGCCCAGTCGGCCGGCGGCGTTCCGACCGTCGCCCGCGTGACGAACGAGCGGGCGGACGGCTCCCGCCCCGACGGTACCGCGTTCGAGGCGGGACTCGAGATCCAATTCCAGTCGTACCCGACCAAGGGATTACACGTCGGAACGATCTCGAAACCGGCCATCGAATCGGAGATGGACTGTCACCTGATCCCCCGAACCGTGACCGTGCCCCAGGTGTCGAAGTCGGCCTTCGAGGAACACCTCCTGTGGACGCCCACGCCGATCATCAGGGACGGTACCTTCCGGTGGAACGACGGCTTCAACATCGTCGACTTCTCGTGAACGGGTAGAACGGGTGTCGTCGCAGAACGTGTCGACGCTTCTCGGTTACCGGTCGTTCGACGCCCCGGCGAACTGCGCCGGCGAATGAGCGCCGACGATTGCACGCACGGCCGTCGGCCGGTAGCTCTTCCGTTCGCTACTCACGGGCCGGGGTAACTGATCTGACTGCCGGCGGCCATCCCCGCCTGGCTCAACAGCACGAACAGGCTGAACAGGACGCCGATCATTCGCGGGTGCGATTCGAGGTAGTCCGTCATGGTCTCTTTCACTGCCATCGCGGCCTGATATCTGTATCCAATGGTAATGAATTTATCTGAAAGTTGTAATCATAACGGCTGAAAATATAAATTTGCCTGCCACTAGTTCGAGAGGCCAACGGGGTGCGCGTAACGATCACGGGGCGGTTTCGCACGGTCTCCGGCCTGTTTCCCCCTCGAATCGTCGCTCCAGTGGCGAACCGGTGGGGCGGCGACGACTTTGCACCCCCGAATGTCGTCTCCTCGAACCCGTTCGGCACACTCGAGACCCTCCGTACCGCTTTTCGAGGGGATTCCGGTGTTCCTCGAGCACGTTATCGTCGCCTCTCGAGGGGACTTGTGTTCAACCATCAGTTCGGGCCGTAACGGCACGTGATTCCTCGCGGCAACTCGTACCCGCTCGACGCGGGTCGGACGCGCGCCGGTTGGCGTCCGACCCAGCTGGTCACCTCGACTCGATCAGACGAACCGAGTGAACGAACGCCCAAAATCAGTTCCGGCGTACCGTCGGGGTCGACCGATCACCGAATCGGCGCCACCACCGTCGGAACGGAAAGCAGCTACGCGCGTCGGATTCTCACTCCTCCGCGCCGCCCTCGGAGTCGTCGCCGATCGGCGTCTCTCCGCCGTCTTCCGTCTCCGAACCGTCGCCGTTCGCTTCGTTCTCCTCGTCTCCGACGTCGTCGACGTTCGTCCCGGCCTCCGGCGGTTCGAACGACTCGTCCTCGGCCCCCTCGAGGGTGACCTCCAGCTCCTCGCCGTCGACGACCGCCGTCTCGGAGACGTCCTGCTCTCCCTCGGCGATCGCCGTCGCGTTCTCACCGTCGTCGCTCGCGACGGTCACGTCGTAGTCGCCGGTCGCCTCGACGGCGCTGTCCGTGTAGCCGTCGTCGACGCCCAGTTCGTCGTTCGTCGCGTACGGCACGGTCACCTCGAACGTTCCGTCCTCGCCGACCTCCGCCTCCTGGACGTAGGTGAACGGTCGCTCGGTGTTCGTCTCGAGTTCGACGCTGGCGTACACCGTCGACCCTTCGGGCGCGTCCTCGGCGGTGCCGGTGAGCGTCGCGCCGTCGACGCGCTCGAACGTCTTGACGCTCGAGGTGATGTGCGCGTCCCAGATCTGCGCGCCGAGGTCGGTGTTGACCTCGCCTGCCTCGTTCGACTCCTCGAGGCTGGCCGCCATCTGGGCGGTCTGGGCGTTCCAGCTCGGATCGTCGAGCGCGTAGCGCAGCGGCAGGGAGTAGATCGGGCCCTGTTGCTGCTGGTTGAGCATCATCCCGCCGACCACCGAGTACTGGTCGTTCTCGTGGACCAGCCGGTAGTGTTCCATCTCGGCCGCGTCGTCGACGTACAGCGAGGCGAGCGTGGTATCGTCGTAGTTCTCGCTCGCGCTCGGCAGCGGCTGTCCCTGGGCTTCGAACTCGCCCTGCTCGACGTAGTTCTCGTAGCCCGGCCCGGACCACTGGGTGATCGCCGAGAACTTCGACCCGGCCATCGCGTCGTCGATCATCACGTAGCGCATCTCCTCGTCCGACTCGTCGGACTCGGCGACGATCTCCTCGAGGTCCTCGTTCGACTCGTCGCTGACGGACTCGCCGGTCCCGAGCGCCTCGAGGATGAGTTCGGAGCGCTCCTCGGAGTCGGCGGTGAAGTACGCGGAGGCCGATGTAGCGCCGGCCTGGAACGGATTCGCATGCGGAATCCGCTCGCCTTGCGTGGTGATCAGGTGGCCGTAGTCCCACCAGCTCATCACCCCGTAACCGCCCTCCGGGTAGTCGTAGTCGCCGTCCTCGGGGTACTCGTACGTTCCGTAGTAGTCGAGTTCGTCCGCGTTATCGGCGCCGCCGTAGGCGCCCGGCTCGGGCGTGTTGTCGGCGAGCCAGTGGTTCGAATCCTGCCACACCATCGCCTCCTCGTGCGGGCCGACGCTCTCGCCGCTGTCCCAGGTCGTCGCCGACGCGATCGGCGGCAGCATCGGCGCGAACAGCAACAGGACGACCAGGACCACGGTGAGCACCTGGTACGTCTCGAGCGATTTCAGGGACTCGCGCCCCCGCTCGAGGCTCACGTCGAGGTTCACGAGGTCCCACACGCCCGCGACGAACGCGGCGTTGACGATCGCCACCGCGAGCACGAGGTAGTAGGAGAAGCGCACCTGCGTCGCGGCCATGCTGGTCAGGAACAGCGACCAGATTATGACGAGGGTGTGTTCGGCGCGGAACTCGAGGCTGCGGAGGGGACGGATCGCGAGGAACGCGAGGCCCGCGAGCATGGTGTAGAAGGCCATGCCGAACTCCTCGACGACGTGCTGGGAGAAGTTCTCGGGGGGTTGGGCCTCCGCGATGGTGCTATCTGTAACGTTCGTTCCCACAGGTAGGATGCGTCGCACTGCGTTGTCGACGATCGTCCCGTAGAGGTCCGGCAGGAGAAGCCACATCAACAGGAACGCCGCGGTGATGAGCCCTCCGATGGCGATCGGATAGTACGCGCGCTCGATATTCCGCGCGTTCCACTGCCGGGCGAGCCAGGCCATGAAGACGCAGCCGACGGAGACGAGAATTGCAAGGAGTGGCTGCAGGTAGCCGAAACTCGTGACGCTGAATCCCGGCTCCTCGATCAGGACCGCAGTTACGAGTGCAGTTACGCCGAGGCTGACTGCGCCGACGAAGGCGACGTGGTCGGGCGAGACGCCGCGGACGTAATCGAGACAGAGGTGAACCGCGAAGAAGATGCCGAAGATGCCGACGAGGGCGACGGCCGACGGCCACACCCAGACGTACAGCGAGAGAGCGAGCCCCGCGAGAACCGCGTACAGTGTGGGCGTCTTGAGCGCGTCCCAATCCTTCGAAACGACGAGTTCGTAGATCGGTTTCTCGCGCTCGGCAACGCGGAGGGCGACCATCATCGAAACGACGGCGATCGCCATGAACAGCACTTCGCCGACGTGGTGGTCGAGCTGTCCCACGGTCGACCGGCTGAAGAACTGGCCGGGAGCCAACGCGAGGACGACGACGGAGACGATACCGCCGAACGTCCCGGCGAGCCGTCGTCCCCCGTAGAAGACGGGAATCGCGGTGAGCGCGGCCATCGCCGGGATCGAGAGGAGGGCGACGGTGTAGAGCGTCTCCTGCGACGGATTCCCGAGGCCGACGATCATCGCGACGGTGACGATGAGCTGGTCGAAGAGCGTCCCGAACTGTCCGACGTACCTGCCGGTCGGAAAACTCGTCCACACCTCGTAGGGCATCG
The DNA here is from genome assembly GCF_031852275.1 of Halovalidus salilacus. Classification (GTDB taxonomy): domain Archaea; phylum Halobacteriota; class Halobacteria; order Halobacteriales; family Natrialbaceae; genus Halovalidus; species Halovalidus salilacus. The sequence goes on from NZ_CP134700.1 coordinate 754,722, forward strand.
TGTGTGGGTAGTTCTCTGAGGTCCACTGGATCACGCGCCAGTGATACCACGAGTCGACTCCCGCGAGTCTCGGGGTGCCGTCGTCGGTGACGAATCTGTCGAACTCCTGGGTTCGCGTCCAGAACATAAACGCGATCACGAGCCCCACGAGGGGGACGTGATACCAGTTTCGCCACGTCTCGAGGAGGGAGTGCGAGGTTTCGGATTCCTCCTCGACGTGTTCGGTGTCCGTACTCATTAGGTTGCACCAGACGCAAGCGGAGAATAAGCCTTGTCATATACGTGCCACGGCTTCATACCGGGGCTCACGACCCCTTTCGATTCCTGACCGTTTGATTCAGCTGCCAGTTACCTATTCAGGAATCAATCGACAGAAAGGCTTATTCGGCGTTCACCGCAATCAAACTCCGATGAAAGTCTCTGTCGTGATCAACTCATATTCTCTTGACCGGTACGACGACTTCTGCGAAGCGATCGACGCCGTTCTCGAACAAACATACGATCCTATTGAACTCGTGTTAGTGATCGACGGGAACCAAGCGCTTTACGAGCGGACGAAAGACGACTTCGGGCATCTCGATGGCGTCGTGATTCACCGCACTGAGGAGAACGTCGGAAACTCCGCAAGTAGGACGGTCGGTGGAATGCTTGCTAGCGGCGATATCGTCGCTGTTACCGATGATGACGGAGTCGCCGACCCGAACTGGGTTGAGGAGCTGGTAGCCGTCTACGAGGAAACCGATGCGATCGCTGTCGGAGGAAAAGTTGTCCCGCAATGGATCGACGGAAAGCCTCCGTTTTTTCCCGAGGAATTCTACTGGCTCGTTGGCTGTAACCATCGAGGATTCGAGGGCGAACACATGAGCGAAGTGCGGAATACGTTCGGTCCGAACCTCTCGTTTCGAGCGGAAGTATTCGAAGCTCTCGGAGGATTTAGCCACCACGTCGGTCGACACGGTGAGAAACAACTCCAAGCCCACGAAACCGAAATTTGTTCCAGAATGCACGAACTGTACGGTTGTGGCGTGATCTACACCGAAGATGCCGTGATCAACCACAAGGTCTATCCGTACAGGAACGATCCTAAGTGGCTCTTCAGACGGTGCTTCTGGCAGGGCTACTCCAAGCGCGTTCTCGAGCAACTGATTCCCGACTCAACGGGGAATGAGCAAACGTTTCTGAAGCGACTACTCGTTGAATTCATTCCTAACCGACTGACACGCCTTATCAAAAATCCCTCGACTAAAAAAGCAAAACAGCTCACAGCCATTTGCCTGTTTACTATTACGATCGGTCTCGGTTATCTATACGCGCTTGTAAGTGGCGATCTCATTGAGGAACGTGAAGAGTCGACCATCAGTCATACCGGTGGTGGCGAGGCGATTGACGAATAACCGGTTTCGACCATCCCGACAACACTATATTAACCATGTTCGATGTAACGATATTGTGGCTTAGGCCGCCGAAAGGAAAAGTCAGCGTACGGCGCGAACGGATCGCGGAGCATCTGCGCACCCGAGGCTTCGAGATCACGCTACGGGACATGACGCCACGATCTCTTATTACAACGGTACGCGACGTGCTAAGCGGTAAATACGATCTAGTCATCGGAAACGTCCGGGCCGGTCTTTACGTGGGTTATCCGCTCGCACTCATATCTCGAACGCCGTTTATCGGCGACGTATCGGATCCTATCACCGACATTGATACCCTCCCCTTCCCCTTATATCGACTGCTCGAACGGTATGAATTTTGGATCCTCAACTGCGTCGAGGAGGCGATTTATGTTCCGGAAGTCTATCGTGACGCCTCTGAACGCGGTCTTGACGGTCGGTCAGCACCAAATTCGGTCGACTTCGACCGGTTTTCTGACCCGGACCAGTCGATTGTCGACGAGAGTCGGGATATCCTCGTCGACAGCGGCGTCAATATGGATTCACCGATCGTAATTTACATCGGTGCGATTACTGAGAACCGATATATCGATCAGATCGTGGATGCGGCCAAGAGGACATCTAACTGGCAGTTCGTCATCATTGGCGAAGGACCACTCGAATCTGTCGTCGATTCGGCCAGCAATACGGTTCCGAATCTGTTCCGACTCGGCCCCTTTGACTATGAATTAATACCTGGTTTTCTCTCTCATGCGAATGCTGCTCTCTGTTTAGTTACGGTCGAACGACCGCTAAAGATTTCCGAGTACGGAGCAGCAAGCCTACCGACGATCGGGAACCCCGGCAAACTTCAGCGGGAGTTCTCCGACGAGGAAGTGTTTTTCACTCAACCGACTCCCGACGGGATCGCCGAGGCGCTCTCGCAAATCGAGGCTAATCCCAATGAGGCCGCACGGCGGGCGGCAAACTTGCGGGATGACGCACGTGAGCACTCGTGGAATGCTGTCGCCGACGTTTACGAAGCAGCGATCCGAAACAGACTATCCGAGTCGTTCGTAAAACGAGAGTAGCCGAGTCTGTTCGCGCTCCCAACAAAACTCCGTTTCGACGCGATTACGTGCTTGCTTTCCCATCGACGTCCGCTGACGCTCGTCGATCAGCAACTCACAGATCGTATTCGTGACGTGATTCGTGTCGCTAACGTCGATCAATCGGCCGAATTCCGGGTCAACGAACCGCTCCGTTTGTGGCGTCGCGGTTACGATCGGCGGTAAACCGGCGTACATGTATTCAAATAACTTCGTGGGTATCACGTGGTCGAGGGTATCTGGATCAAGCAACGCCAGTCCAAGATCAGCAGCTCCGAGATACGAGAATATATCTTGATAGTCTACGTATCCGAATTGAGTCACCACCGATTCGAGCCCGTAGCGGTTGATGAGGCGACGGGCCGCATCGGCGTCGCCACGTTCTGGTCCGAGCAACCAGAGCTCCGCGTCCACACCCCGCTCACGGACCTCGTGGAGGCACTCGAGCATCTCGAACCACCCGCGCTGTCGAGAGAGACCACCGACGTACGCCATCACATACTCATGGTCGCGTTCACAGGGCGCGTCGCCGATCGTTATATCCGAAATTCGGGGAAGTTCCGAACGACCTGTACGCGTTCGTGCCCTCGTTCGTTGAACTTCGTTCCGATATCCTCAGTCGCAACCGTGATGCCGTCGAACGCCGATGCGAAACCAGATTCGACTCTTGGAAAGAGTCGTTTAACCGCCGGATTGAGGAGATCCGGCGGGAAACTATAGTACGTAAACGCGGTTTCGTACGGTTCGTGAACGTCGTAGACGACTGCCGAATCAGATCTCTTCGCGATTGCATAACCGAGGGGAAGCAGTCCCGGATCGTGGAATTGCACAATGTCCGGATCCTGTCGCAGAACTACCTGGTAGAGGTCCGAAAACGACCTCAGTTTTGAGCTGTGCGAGGACGCAGTACCGACCTGAATCACCTCGATTCCGTTGCGCGTCGTCGATTCACCACGCAGCGAGACGATTGAGACGTCGTATCCGGCGTCCTGAAGCGTTCGCGATATTTTGTGGAATATTCGCGTATCGAACGGATCGTGAGACGAGGTGAGCTGGCAAACAGACGGCACGGGTGTTGCTTGCTGATCCACCTTCATTGAGGTTTCGAGTTTCGATAACGAACACTCATAGTGAGGGAGCACAGGACATCTCGTATGCAGGAACTCGAAAACAATTCGATCGGCGAAGGAACGTCGATAGCGGATTTCGTGGCAATCCACAATACTGAGATCGGTTGCGACTGCCAAATATGGAGATTCGTCAATATATACGGTGTGACAATCGGCGATGAGTGTATGATCGGTTCGTTCGTCGAAATTCAGCGTGACGTAACGATCGGGGATCGCTCACGAATCCAATCACATGCATTCATCTGCTCTCTCGTCGAGATCGGGGCCGACGTGTTCGTGAGCCACGGGGCAAAGTTTGTTAACGACCGGTCGCCCCCGAGCGGTGACCGAGACGAGTGGGAATCGACGACCATAGAAGGCGGTGCTGTCATCGGTACGAACGCCACGTTGCTTCCAGTCACCGTCGGGAGGAACGCGCTCGTCGGCGCTGGTGCCGTGGTCACCGAGGACGTCCCAGAAAACGCTATCGTTGCCGGAAATCCAGCTGAAATCATCGGCTATCGAGACCAGGAATAACCGAGATCTGTGGGGTCAATCGAAACGACTTGGTTGGTCTCGTCTGCGATGATCGCTTGCTGGAGAAGTTCGACCGTCGCAGCTCCGACGTTACCAGGTGCACGTGGGGCCGACCGCTCGTTAACCGCATCGAGGAAGTCCACGACCTCCGCACGAAGCGGCTCCCGGTTTTCGACTTCGTACACCTGGCGGCCATTTTCGCGGGCGGTAAGCGACCCCTCGTCCTCGATTACCTTGCTATCGTAGATTTCGACGACGTTGTCTTCCAGATAGTCAACGTACGCGGCTCGTTCCGAACCGACGACGGTTAGATCACGCCGCTTTCCAAACACCGGTACCTGCCACGATTCGTTCAATACGGCTGTTGCACCATCGTACTCGAGAACGACCGTAGCCGTCTCGTCGATTTCCTCACGAAGATTAGAATCGAGTTGACAGTACATTCGGTCGGGCGTTGATTCGAGTAGATAGTTACTAATGTCGATGTCGTGGACCGCAAGCGAGTACAGCGTTCCAGCCGTTCGTCGCGGCGCTCGGAACGAGTAGCGGTTCGTGTGGAGGTACTTAATGTCCCCGAGTTCGCCGCGATCGATCCTGGATTTCAGATTGGAGAGAGCCGGGTGATGGCGGAAGATATGGCCGACGGCGAGTACTCGGTCGTGAGCCTTCGCAGTTTCTACTATTTCCCAAGCATCTTCGCTGTCGAGCGCGAGCGGCTTTTCGACGAGAAGGTCGACACCCGCTTCAAGTAGCGGAACGGCAATGTCTCGGTGCGTCGGTGATGGAGTAGCTATCGTCGCCGCGTCTATGTCGCCCGATACGAGTTCGGCAGACTCGGTGACGTACTCGACGTCGTATTGTGATGCGACTTCCGACACCCGGTCCTCGTCAGCGTCACAGAAGACTAGCGAATCGATAGCGCCTTCATCGAGGAGTTCAGCTCCGACCCGTGCGTGGTTCGACCCCCAATAGCCCGTTCCAATAACTGCGTAATTCATGCGTAGAACCCCTCGATTGCGTCGCAGACGGCATCAATCTCATCGCCCGAGAGTCGCGGATGCATCGGGAGCGACAGGATTCTGGGCGAAAGACCTTCCGTGATTGGTAACGCCGTCTGACCGACGCGTTCGACTATCGGTTCTTCTTGGTGAACGGGTGTCTCGTAGTGAATCCCGGTTTGGATCCCCTGTGATTCAAGGTGATGTTTCAACTGAGACCGGTTCTCTGCCTGAATCACGTAGAGGTGGTAGACGTGTTCGTTCGCCGGAGCGACCGTCGGTGTCTCAATCTCGGGAATCGCGGCGAGTCGATCATCGTACTGACGAGCGGCATCACGTCGTCCGTCGTTCCAGTCGTGGATGTGCGTCAACTGTTTGCGGCCGACGGCAGCCGAAACTTCGTCCATCCGGTAGTTGAGTCCGAGACGAACGTGGTTGCCGGATTCGTTGCGACCGTGGTTTCGAAGTGCACGAATCTCGGCTGCAAGTGCATCGTCGTCGGTAACGACCATGCCGCCGTCTCCGGCAACGGTCATGTTCTTCGACGGATAGAAGCTGAACGCTCCTGCATCGCCGATGCTCCCCGCGTACTCCCCGTCACGCGTCGCGAAGTGGGCCTGGCATGCATCTTCAACTACGTGTAGATCGTGTTCCGCGGCGACGTCCAGGATCGCATCCATCTCCGCGAGCTGTCCGTAGATGTGTACCGGAACAATTGCCGTTGGTTGGTCTGCATCCGCAACTTTTTCCGCCAGATCGTCCGGATCGAGAGTGTACGTCTCTGGATCGACATCGACGAACACCGGATTCGCACCCATCGAGAGAACGGGACTCGCGGTTGCATAGAAGGTGTGACTCGGAACGAAAACGTCGTCGTCCGGACCGATTCCGAGTCCGTTTAACGCGAGTTGAATGGCCGCCGTTCCACTCGAGACACCGATAGCGTGTTCCACACCACATTCAGATGCGAATTCGGCTTCAAACTGTTCGAGTTGGGGCCCCTTGACGTACCGCGTACCCCGGAGAACGCTTTCGACGCTCTTAACGATCTCGTCATCGACATAAATGTCCGTAAATGATACTTCGTCAGGCATTGGCTCGTATATGAGCTACGGTGGTCACTTTATAACCCTATTGTTATCGTGATTAGTGCCCATATTCAATCATGTGGCCGGTATTTTATCCGGGTTTGGGGGTCGAAGATGTGACGTGCAGAACGAATATTCGGAGTTAGCTAACGTCTTTAATACTGCACTTCCGAGAATCGTGAGTGATAATCAGCATACCGACTACAAATAGATTTCTTCACTCATCGCTATAGCCAAAGTGCACTTTATAGCGGTACCTAGCCGCGTCTCACCCCGATTTCCTCGAAGACAGTTAATTAGCCTTGTTTAGACGCGGTGCAGATCGCTCTCTACGGTCTTTATCTGAATAACGGAATTGGATCGAGAGGCTCTCACGGGAAGATTCTCTTCACCCAACAGAGCCACTACCCTACCAATTCAGGAGCGTCTAAACAAGGCCCAGTTAATTTATTCCGTCAGTATCGCCGACGTGGAATCCATCGCTTTGATTTCCGGGACGAGGTTTATCGATTCTCCCTCACGTTGGTTGTACATCTAATAGGACCATGACTCCGGTTGAACCTGTTTCCACTGCTCCCCGACTTCCGCAACCGATCCGAACCAGGCGCCTAGCTTATCAAGTTCTTCTAATGCTCGTTGATAAGTTTCCCACCAGTCGTCCCACGCTATGGTGTGGGGATGCCACGAAAGCGTCAAAACACCACCAGTTTTACGGACTGCTTCACCCAATTGTTTTATGTACTCTATGGCGTGGTCTGGTGTGAGATTGAGTCCTTTCGGTCGAAAGAGTGCAACGTCCTGGATGCTCAGCGGAATCTCAACGAGATCGAGACGCTGTCCGTTCCTAAGGTCGTACAGATTCCAGGGATACGACGATCCATACCGGAAGCCGATATTGGAATTGAAGCCGATCGTTGAGTCGAACTCAAAACCGGCAATGTCTTGGGCAAGGGGAGTCTCTCGAGGATCGAAATGCAGATAATGCTGACGTACACTTCTTATGTCCTCTCCTACGACTGATTCCAACTGCTTTTTTTGGTGTTCTAATTCGTGCGGATCGTCGTAGGAGTACCATGTCGGGTGTAGACCGATTTCCCACCCGCGGGCGTTTATCTCACACATCATCCCTGCGATCGTCATCGCGATCCCGTCGAAGCGTACCGTATCGGAGTGGCGATATCCGTGGTCGCTGATGTGTGACCGTCCCCACTCATTCGGAAGGAAGAAGAACGTCGACGTGGCGTCGTACTGCGCCTCGATCTCGAGCCATCGGTCGAACTGGTGATATGGGTCCGCGTTCCAGGACGTGATGGAGGTCGCGGCGCTCAGAAACGCGTCTGCAACCCCCTTTGCAGCCCCGATAATACCGGGCTCATCGACGTGAGAGCGGTAGGTCTCGTCGGCGTGATAACGCGCCTTCGCTCGCGTCATCGCCTTTCTAAATCCCGGACGGACTGATAATGCCGATACGTGGTCGACATCATGAGTAAGACAGACTGCAAATTCGTTGCCACCCGGCCATTTGGGCCTTTCATTGAATTTGTAGGAAAAATGCGTGTCAACAATAGGGGTGTATAGCAACCCTCGTCTATTCAGTATGTTATAGCCATAGTCCGGTACAACTTCGTGGCGAAGATTAAGAGCGTCAGTTAATTCGGCTTCGTATTTACCTGTTATCAGGCGGTTTATCTCAATATTATTGACATTACCTATATTCATGTTATTATCTTCCTTGTCCTCTGTTTATCGCTTTCTCATAACTGCTACTGCAACACAATACTACCGAAATGTGCTCTAATTGGAGGGGTGAGATCATCATCGTTTCTAAGTCTATTTTGGGGATCAAGGTATTTTCCCCAAAGAGACGCTCAATAACGTCACAGGTAGAGGTCAAGGGAAAATCTAGTGGTCAGAGGGGATTTATTTTCATCTCAGAAATCACCTCCTTTTGACTTCGCAGTGCCCAACATAGGGGTAGACGGCCAGAAACAATTTCCTGATCTCGACTGCGGAGTGTTCGAACACTGTTCCCTCTGGTCGTTGAACGTGCGGTCGCAATTGTCGGGACGGGGTATAGGTATTAGCTATACTCTCAACGGCCTTGTTTAGACGCCTGAATTCATGGCTTTGAGCGGTCGAGCGCGAGTTCGATGTTTCTGACGGCACACTTCAGTACGAGTTCGCGGAACTGACCGAACCACGTTCGAGCGCGGACGATTTCGCCGTATTTTCGCCGCAGCGCGAAAAACGTCGATTCGACGTTCGACCGTTGATGATACGTTGTATCATCAATCAAGATATTACCTGCAACGCCATTCCAGCCAAATTCACGGTGCTTGATCACCGGTTTCACGCCTTCAGCACGAAGTTTCTGACGAAGTAGCCACCAGTCGTAGCCTTTGTCGGCAGTGAGAACACTCACTTTGCCGAGGTTTCGTTTTAGCACTTGCCAGCCAATCCGAGAATCGTGCGGTTGTTTCATCGAGCAGTGTATATCGAGAACCACACCAGTCTCGCAGTCGATCAAGACGGTCGTCTTGACCGCGCGAAACGTGTAATTCGTCCGTTTGGCGTAGTGCTGGCTGGCCGAGATCCGATCCATGCCGGTCGCGTCGATCGCCTGGATCTCGCCGGTGTCGTGCAGCTCCGCCGACAAACGTAGTAAGACGCGCCAGATCGGCATTTTGAGTCGCTGATACCGGGCGCAGACGGTGGAAAAGTCGGGCAGTTCAGACGGTTCTAGACCAAGAATTCCGACGATTCGTGGCATCTCGTAGAGGACATCCAGCAACCGCCGATACGGATGATCGAGATACTCCCGAAGACCATGCAGAGCGACGATTACCCAGTCTGCGTAGCCTCCTTCTCCGGGTTGAAACGCTGGATCCGGCTCTCCAGCGACGGCTTTTTGAGCGAGCGAGACAACTTGTCTCGTGAAGCGGGCGAGTTTGCTGGACACAAATTCGCCTTCTCGCTTCATTTCCTAGAACGTTCGACAAGTAGCGACTCTTGCTAGAACCCTAGAACTTACTAGTGAAGGTTCCTCCGCAGAGATCTCGAACGTCTAAACAAGCCCCTCTCAACTAAGGAAAGTCGTTCGGTAGTTTCTACATTATGAACTCTCTTCTATTTTGTCACCTCCGCTGGTGTCTGTCCGTTAAGTGATTGGTGGGGTCGTTGTGTGTTATAGTAGTGTACGAATTGTTCAAGCCATTCTCTGACGCTCGCCCGACTTCCCACCCACGAATTATGGAAGCGGTCAACTCGCATATTCAGGGTGTGAAACCACTTTTCGATCAGGTTTCGCTCGACGTAGTCGAGGTGACCGCTTACACCCAATCGAGAGAGGGCAGTCAGATACCCGTAGCCATCAACGAGAAACACAGCATCAGAGAGATCGTGTTTCTCGGTTAAACGATGTAGGAACGCAGCGGCTGGGTCGGTGCCTCGTCGTCCGAACACTGCGACATCAAGAATGAGCCGTGAGTCTAGATCTATTGTAGAGTACACCTAAGACCACTTGCCGTGGCTCTGGTGAATCGCCATAAGGCGGCGGGATAGGTCGTCAAATCAAAGGAAGTGAAACGGGAAACCCGCGGTGGTTATGTCGAAGATCTCCCGCTTCACATCGAAAGCGGTCACGTTAGCTAAAAATGTTGTTGGTGGCCGAGGCGAAGTCGCCGCCCCCGAAGGGGGTGGCGGCTTCGCCGATTATGCTCTTGTATCGCTCCACTGTCTACGGATTTACCTCGGTGAGTCGTACCGCAACGCTCTCGATCTGCTGAGCGAGATGCCGCGTATTTTGGCCGAGATCGGACTTGAAGAGGACGATCTCCCTGACCACTCGACGTTGGTAAAGGCGTTTGATAGGTTCGAGATGAAGGTCTGGCGAGTGCTGCTGCGGCTGTCGGCGCAGCTGCACGACACCGCCGAGGACGCTGCGATGGACGCGACCTTCTTCGACCGTGAAACCGCTAGCAAGCACTACTGTCGCCGGACGAACTATCGCGTTCAAACACTGAAAACGACCGCGCTCGTCGATACGAAAACACAAGGTGTGCTTGACGTTCACTGTACGACCGAGAAACGTCACGACACGCAGATCGGCTGGCAACTCGCCCGCCGCAACGCGGGCGAGATTGCCAGCCTCGCCGCCGACAAAGGCTACGATTGGATGCGATTACGCGAGAAATTGCGCGAAGAAGGCGTGAGACCGCTGATCAAGCACCGCGAGTTCCGACCCATCGATTGCGCGCATAACGCGCGCATCGATGGGTCTCTATACGGCCAACGAGCGCTGTCTGAGACCGTCTTCTCGACGATCAAGCGCACGCTCGGCCACGCGGTGCGTGCCCGAGCGTGGTACCGCGAATTTCGTGAGATCGTTCTGATGTGTGCGGTCTACAACATCAAGCGAGCCGTGAAACAGTGAGATCAAACGCCGTCTGGCGATTCACCAGAGCCCTTGCCGTTAATCTTGACAGCAGTCTCATCAACCGCGACCCGAGATGGCTTCGCCATCGGCGGGTCTGGCACGCTGTCAGCCAGCCAATGTACCTAGTGCCAGATTGTTTGATGCGAGCGTTCAACGCCGAGCAAGCGAAGAATTGCTTGTGTCTCTCGATGTGAACACCCGGTCGCGTGGAGGCGGATGGCGAACACCCTGACGGGCGTCGCCGTCCGCTCTCGCTCCCAAGCTTCATCAAATTCCGCCGAGTACATTCGCTGAGCAGGTCTGCGAGCATCATCCTAAACTTACTCCACGACCTGCTCGCTTCTCAAACCGCGCTAACTAGACGGTGCCTCTATTTTATAGTCCTATTTTTGGGAGAGATGACCTGGCAGTTAGCCGGAACGACGCACTAATCCCTACCAGAGTCCCGAAGTAGACGGTTGCTCCAAATCCTATGATTGCCCCGAGAGATATCCAAGACTGAACCGAGATGAGCTGTAAGACGAGCATGATAGATGCAAACATAATAAGAGCTGAAACAAACTGTTCGCCGATTTGTTTTGGGAATAGAGTAGAGAAAGGGATGCTCCGGCTAACAAATACCACCAGTCCAACATATCTGAGTGCCTCTGCAAGAATAGTAGCGATAACGACGCCGATCGGGCCGATATGCTGTGTTAGCGCTATCCCCAGAATGATATTCAAGCCTAACGCTACTGTTGATATTCCAGTAATCATATCTGGCCGATCCAACCCTCGGACAGCAGCTAAGAGAGTGACCGTTTGAGATTGAATAATTTGGTAAACCGATAGTCCGAGCAATAACATCCCGGCTTGTTGATACTCAGAACCGTAGACCGTTACAACGATTTTATTTGATAAGGCGAGTGCGCCGAAAAACATAGGAAACGCGATTAGGCTTGAGAAGGCGAGTGCGTTTCGCACATCGTTTGTCTCGTTCTTCCCGTGACTTCGTATGGTACTTACACGCGCCATCAATGCTGCACCAATCACATAACTCATTAGTGATGCCGGAGATGCCATTCGATAGGCCACTTCATAATACGCTGCTGCATCTGGCGAAAGGATAGCCCCTAAAATAAATATATCAAGTTTAGAGTAAACATTTACCAAAAACGAATTGGGGATACTATATTTTGCATAAGACCATAGGTTCTGAAAGATATTCCATGACGGCCATCTCGGTTTAACGCCGATTACATAGAGAAGAAATGGGAATACAGCAATGCTCCCAAGAGCATCCCCTAACACCATTCCAGATATCCCGAAACCCGAGAGAACCAGCAAAAGTTGGAAGATCACTAGTAGTATTTTCTTCAGAGTATTCAACCAATTCGTGACCCCGACTTTGCCCCGAGCGTCGGCTACATCTATCAACAGGGTGAAAACGCCAGTCGTGAGGAATAATATAATGAAGAATTTTGGTGCGTTGTCGACCTCCGTATAAGAGACCAGATGGGTATCCAGCAAGGAGACAGCCACGTATGCAACTATCGTTGAGGCTACTATCAGCACAAATTGTGAACTCAGGATCTTTCCTCGAGTTACCTCATCTACGTCCTCGGAAAACCGCTTTTTCGCTGCCTCAGAGTATCCGTCCACAGGACGGATAGCTATCGTCACAATTGCCAAAAGAAGTGTATACCCGCCGAACCCTGTCGGACCAAGGCTGCGGGAGAAAACCACTGTTCCAACAAACCCGAAAATCGTGAGAATGATTCGGGCAGTAGTGCCGGAAAGGACTTCCCAGCCGAGATTTACATCTGCCGCGGTATCTCTTTTCGACATTTGTCTGGGTGGATGACCTAAAGTGGCTGTGATTATTTAGTGATGGTCAGTTCAGGGTGCGATCTAAGACGCTTTCAAGACGATCAATATCAACTTTCATATTCCAGTGTTTCGGGGAGCGATTATCGCCTATTGGATCGCAGTTGAGGCGAGTATACTTAAGACCAAGCTCATGTGATAGATAAAAGAAATATGGTGCTGGGTGCGAGGTGGGTAAAAACTCAACGACCTTTGCCTGGCGTGAGAATACGAGATTTGCGAATCCACCACCATGCGGTCCGGCAATTACGTCTGCTTGGTTGAATAGCCGAATCTGGTCGGTGAAATCCAGATCGGTGAGTTTGTACGCTTCGAATCCTCTCTTCTCTAGTAGGTCCATTACCTCCGGTTCGTTCGCTACTCGTCGCCTATCTGCATCCTCTCGAGAAATATAGACCCGACTCGAGAAACGATTAGATTGCACGTCGTCGATAGATTCTAGGGCGCGGTCACGGAGCCACTCATATTCTACGTGGGATGGATTGTAATCATACCGTGCGCTTTTGAGACGGTGTGTTGGGATTACTAGGTGGTCTACATTCAGAGTTCCACCCGACCATTTGCGGTATGAGTCAAATCCAAGTACCTCCATTGACCTGCTCATCCAGCCTGGTGGATTCTCTCGGAGTAGCAACGTCGGCTTCCTACCTGTTTGCTCCGTATAGACGTCCACCGCTTGTAGTTTTGGTAAGTACTCGAGCAACCAGTGATAGTAGCGAGTATGCGGCATCCAGAGTGGAAGCACACAATCCGCATGATCACCATTCGTGGAGGCAAGGTTTCCGTCGGTTAACAGCCGAAGATGGAATTTTATCGGGAGTTCTCGATGTGCATTTCTGAGGTTCCGCACGTTTCCACGAGTGGATTCGATAACCGGATTGCCGTCCGACGTTATCGCTATTGGGTTTGGTCCGACGAGCTGGCTATCTGGGAGATCGCACACGAACGGCGGATCAATCCGTCGAGTTCCCGTCTCATTTCGAAACGGCCCAATAGAAAACGGGAAAGAATCTGGAAATTCGACGTCGAATTTCGGTCCGTATTCCCAGATTTGGCCAGTAGAGGACACATATTCACGTAATTCATCTCGGGTGAAAGCCCGATCACGCATTGTGGGCCATGTAGCCCTTTCCAGGATACTTGATATGAAAAACGAGGGTGCGTCTTTGATTGTATCTAGTGGTCTCCCTCTCTGTAGGGTTCGTATTGATCGAAGATAGCCCATCTCTGTGAATTAGTCCGCTTGGGCCGATGCGTTTTGCTGATTTTGATACGATTCCGCCGTTCGTTTCAATCCCTCTTTTAGGGGTATTTTAGGCTCCCAATCGAGTACTGAGAAGGCTTTGTCCAGATCCGGGCACCGTCGTTGTGGATCGTCTTCAGGAATTGGTTCGAAGGTGATCTCACTGTCCGATCCGCAGACATCGATCACAGTCTCAGCTAACTCAAGGATCGTTATTTCATTTCGTCGGCCGAGATTCACGACCTCACCATCGAGTCCATCTGCGGCCATCAACGCCCGAATGCCTGCTACCAGATCGTCTACGAAACAAAAACTTCGCGTCTGGGAGCCATCGCCATAGACGGTGATATCTTCGCTATTCAACGCCTGAGTAAGAAACGTCGGTACAACCCGACCATCGTCGCGACGCATTCGGGGGCCATACGTGTTGAAGATGCGGGCTGTTCGAACGTCTAGGCCATATTTTTCATAGTACGCCACGGTCAATGTTTCACCGAACCGTTTCGCTTCATCGTAACAGCCCCGAACACCCCGAATATTCACGTTTCCATTATACGATTCTGTCTGCGGATGTGCCTCAGGATCGCCATATACCTCACTCGTGCTCGCGAACAACATCCTCGCATTGTTCTCGACCGCATGATCAAGGAGTTTCCTAGTGCCTTCGGTATTGGTTAGTGCGATATCAACCGGGAATTTTGTGAAATCTTTTGGGGAAGCGCGGGATGCAAGATGATAAATTTCGTCCATTGGAGGTAGATCCATCTCGTTCCGAACATCCGCGTGATGGATCACGAAATCCGGATTAGGCTCGAGATGAGATATGTTCGACGACTGGCCGCTTTCAAAATTATCTACGCATATCACGCGATAATTATCAGATAAGAGGCTTTCGCAAAGGTGGCTCCCTACGAACCCAGCGCCGCCTGTTACTATCGCGGTACGTCCGACCATAAAGAGACTCTAAACTCCACAGTTATAAACTCTTAGAGTACAGATTGTACCCTATCGCTTACTCGTCAGATTGAGATTTGGAGTAGAGGAGACTACACGGCGAAGTCGACCACGGCCGCGCCCGGCAGGACCAGCTTCGAGCGCCCATCCGCACCAACAACCCCGACGACTCGCCCTCGAGCAACACAACACACTCGCCGTGTCTCCGGGCGCACCGATCCACGAGCGCAACGTCGACACCGTTGCACGACGACCTCCGGTTCGGCCTCGAGATCGACCAGGACCTCGACGCGGTGTTCCGGTCGCAGACAGGTTCCGCAAATGTCGCACTGTGAGATCTGTCCCGCGGCGATCGTCAGTTCGCTCACCAGCTCGCTGTCGCGGACTTTCATCGTTCGTCCCTTGGCAGATACGTTGTGCAGGCGCGTTGAATCTCGACCCACTCCTCACGCAAACCGTACGAGAAGCTGTATGAAGAGAAGATGACTGATCCGGTTTCTGATCGGGTGCGCACTCGAGGGAAAATCACTGTACTGGCGAACCAATGATCGTAGCCGCGAAGCGTGCGGTGGTTCTGAGAACGTCTCCCAATTCAAGCTGATCTCTTCCTCATTAGTCTGCTGTGACATCAATCGCTACGGTCGAACTTCCTTGAGGGGAAGAGTGTAGTCAGAAAGGCGTGTTGCTTCATAGATTCGAGCTGCGAGAACCCGAGGGTGCGGCGTACCCTTGGCGAGGGACATCTGGTCCCAATTGAAGTGGCAGCGGAGTTGGAGTTCAACCCAATCGCGGGCTCGTTCGTGGTCGTTCTGAAACACCTCAAGAGCGAGCGCAATCTCGAAACCCGATGGGTTGTACGGAAATCCATACTTGTTTTCGACGACTGCTGATCTGAACGTCCCAGAATCAGTAGCCGCAAGAAGATAGTCAACGAAGCTTGAGTTCCATACCTTGTGATCGGGCTGGTATCGAGCTAGTAGCGCGAGGCCATAGAGATGGAACCCCTGATAGCCGACAGCCTTCTCACGGATAACGGTCTGTGAGTCAATCTGTAAGGGTGTCCACTGGTGGAGAGATTCTCGTAGAGCCTGCGAAACGGTGGTTGCGAGGAGGTGACGATCATTTTGCATCGCTGCCTTGATAATCGTCGTGGCGGATGGGCGTACCAGGGTTCTTAACAGTCCATCCGAGTATGGCCACGCATGTGCCTCCATCTGGTCCATGAACCGGCGTACTTGCTGTAGGATATCTTCCGTGTGGTCTTCTAGAGTAGTAACACCGGCCGCAACGGCAGCGAAGTGGATCTGCTGGTTGTATGTTCCGACGGTTTTCTGTGGCGACCCGTCGAGATTGGCTGACTTCCATAGACCGAGTTCGGAGTCGAATGTATGGAGGCGGATGATATCAGTAGCAACGGCGATAGCATCGCTATCACCGAGACTTCGCCCTGCTTCGATCAATGCTTCAAGGACGATCGCCTGGCCAACGAGCCCATCGGTTTGATCCTTTTCTGGCGCATCACGGAGGTGAAACACGGCACCTTCCGGACGGGCATTCTTTGAAAGGAGATAATTTAGTGCATTCTCGGCGGCTTCGAGGAACCGTTCCGACCCAGTTTGCTCGTAAGCATCGATAAAGGTCACCAGCCAATTCGCAGTATTACGTACGGGTGTTTCCTCGTCCTCGTGTGGCCCATTACTTCCAGGATTAAAGCTCCCGTCACTCTGCTGTCTACTCCGGGCACGATCAGCCGATTCGACAATGATCTCGGTCAGTGTAATGCACTCTCTCGTATCTACGCCAAATTCTTTACTCATTTGCCACCTCTCTGTCGCAATAATACGAATATATAAGAATACCAATTTGCAGCATGTTCCCTTCTTTTTCGCACCATCACTTGTACCCGAACCCCTGGAGTCGATCCTCTACAACGTTTGCCTCTACGTCAGTGTAGACTACTGGGTCCTCAGAGACGATTTCCTTCCGAGTACCGTCCTTGACGACCAACCATGGCACATCCGTAACCTCGGGGAGACGGAGGCCCGACGAGTGCCCATAGCCACGGATCGGAATGGGAGACATCCGGTCACCGATTAGCACGCCGTGATCAGCGGAGACGACCGTTTTACCAGAGAGTTCTTTGAGTAGTTTCTCGGCGGCATCGATCGCAATATCGACGTTTTCTCGGTACGCCTTCCAAACCAGGGCCTCGTCAACGTCGTCGTAGCCGGAGTGTTTCCACTGGAGGATCTCCCACACGTTCGGCTCTTCTGAACCACTTTGCTTGTGGGCTTGCAGTCCTCGATGATAGAACGACCGGCCCGTCGGCCCGATGAACGGAAAGTGAGGTTGCATAAAGTGGACAATAAGCCGTTTATTTTGATATTCCTCGGAAGCTTCAACAGCTGCTTCGATGACTGTTTCGGGAAGGACGGTATCCTTGTTCTGGTCCTTGTCAAGCAAGCTGATGAGTGCGTGGAACGTCCCACGCTCAATCTTGGGAGTGAACCCGTTAGCAGACACATAAACCGTGTCATGCAGATTTCTTCCAACGAAGTTTTTTTCCATGAACTCCCAACTATGCGAGGCTGCCGATCGAAACCGCGAAAGATCGGCTTCGATATGATTCCGTTCTACAAACGTATCGTATCGGCAAGCGTCAAGTATAATAAGGTTGTCCCAGTCTTGGTCAATCGCGAGTTCGCCGTAATCAGACCGAAACTGCTGGTGGAGCTTGATGTTTGCTTTTTCGGCTCCTTTTCGAATCTCACCGATCAGGAGATGTGGATTTGCGATAAATTTTTTTAACTTCTGAGTGATCATCGCTATTCACCCTCTCCTCCTTCACCTTCTACGTGAATAATCTCCTGAAGGTCATTTCCAAGTATAATATGCGCTTTGAGCTTAACTATCTCTTCAGACAACCGTTGGAAGTGTTTTCGCCCTCTAGAAACGATAATTTGATAATCTATGTACAATAAATTGATATCGTCTAAGAGGATTTTCTGTTCTAGACGAGGTACGAGAGCACGAGAAGACAAACCGCTGTCTGGCATCGGAGTTATCCACGTAGACATAACTGGCATAATATCTATTTAGAACTTGCTATGATCCTACGACATCTTGTAAGCACCGATATTCATTGGTATCCCTGTTAATGCGTTCACCAGAAGACGGACATTGGATCCAGGGTGGCACCGTCTAGTTAGCGCGGTTTGAGAAGTGAGCAGGTCGTAGAGTTGGTTTGGAATGATGCTCGCAGACCTGCTTAACGAGAGCTACGCGGCGGAGTTTGATGAATGTTGGGTGCATGAGCGGACGGCGAACGCCCTGACGGGCGTCGCCGTCCGGCTCCACGCAACCGGTTGTTCGCTTCGAGAGACACAGGAAATTCTTCGCTCACTCGGGGTTGAACGCTCGCATCAAGCAATCTGTCACTGGTACATCGGCTGGCTGACAGCGTCCCAGACCCGCCGACGTCCACGAGAGCGGAGCTCTCGTACGGCCCATCAGAACGCGAAGCGTTCTGAGAACGGCGCAGCCGTCGCGGGTCGCCATTGATAAACCGCTGTCAAGATCAACGGCGACTGGTTGTACGCTGCAATAGATCTAGACTCACGGCTCATTCTTGATGTCGCAGTGTTCGGACGACGAGGCACCGACCCAGCCGCTGCCTTCCTGCATCGATTGACCGAGAAACACGATCTCTCCGAGATGGTCTTTCTCGTCGATGGCTACGGCTATCTGACTGCGCTCTCCCGATTAGGGTTGAGCGGTCAGCTCACCTACGTTGATCGAAACCTGATCGAAAAGTGGTTTCACACATTCAAGATGAGAGTTGACCGCTTCCATAACTCGTGGGTGGGCAGTCGGGCGAGCGTCAGAGAATGGATTGAACCGTTCGTACACTACTATAGCATGCATCGACCGCACCAATCACTTAGCGGACAGACGCCAGCGGAGGTGCTAAACTACACAGTGCCCTTATTCCATATGCTAATCAATCTATTCGGTTAGAAATGTGATTTACTATACCCCATTTGAATTCCATCCACCGCTAGCCGCGTAACTGAAACGTCCAACTGTTTTCCAGCAGTGTGATTGTACGACCCGATCAGGTGACGGAGTATTAGTCCAAATATCGATTCCGGGTAAGTGTGATGGAATAGGTCGATCATGAAGCCGTCATAACGTTGGCGCAATATCGATCCCAGAGAGGTGCCAATCCAGTGTTTCCCCCTTTGGAAGACCCGCTCCAATTACAACAGCAGGTACTCGCACCAGCTCGGGCGACATGGGTGAACTGTGGGCGAATTTGCCGCCTCTATTTTGCTCTCTAAGTAACTCACCATGGTCTGAGATAACGAAAACGAGTGTTGTGTCCAGTAGTCCCTTATCTTCGAGTGACTCGACGCAGTTTAAGACCCTGTCTGCAGCTTGGTCGACCCCTCTTTTGTATAGCTTGCGTAGCTCCTCCGTTTGGCCAGCGTATTGGTCAAAAAATTCAGCTGATGTTGGCCGTCCTTCCATTTCATAATGTGCATAAGGATCATGAGCCCCAGTATCGTGTTTAAGTAGAGCAAAAGGCGGCTCAGCGTCATCGAATGACGTGTGTTTCTTCGTACGAAAGATTCGCATCGGGGGCTTTCAGCGGGTTCTTCGACGTGTCGACAAATATTTGAAGGGTCTATCTATAGTAGTCATTAGAACTATTTACGCAGAGATTGTAAGCCATTGTAATGGAACATCTTGACGAGATCTCCGTTGAGGATCTTCAGAACGCACTCGACAACGTAGACGGAAAGAAACCGGCACAACGGCTGTTAGCCGCGATTGCCTACAAAAACGGCGTTCCACAGAGTGAACTTGCCGAGTGGTACGGAGTTGAACGGAAAACGATCTATAATTGGCTCAAGCGGCTCGACACCGACGAGTCGCTTGAACAGGCCGTTACTGATGCTCATCGATCTGGGAGAAAGCGAAAACTCTCGGAAACAGAGCAAGAACAGTTCGAAGCAACTGTCCACGGATCTCCTGCGGAAGTTGGGCTCGACGCGCCGGCGTGGACGCCGGCGCTCGTCCAGCAGTATCTTGCCGAAACCTACGATGTCGAGTACTCGCTCCCGAGTTGCCGGCGGTTGCTCAAAGAAGCGGGATTGAGCTATCAAAAACCACGCCGTACAGTCGCTGAATCCGATGCTGACGCGCAAGAAACGTTCCGCAAAGAGTTCAAAAAAAGCGGCGGGAGCTGGACGCCACCGTAGTCTGTATCGATCAAACCAAGAAATCCGTGCAGGTCGAGCCGCGTGCCGCGTGGTTTCCCCGCGGCACGCGGCCATCCGTCGAATTATCCGGTCAACGTGACTGGACGTGTCTCTTGGGCGCGATCACCGAAGACGGTGATCGCTTTTTCGCTCGATTCGAAGAGTACGTAACCGCCGAACACGCGAAACATTTCATTCTTGCATTATGCCAAGAGTTCAAAGATGGTTTGCTCATTGTGCTGGATGGAGCGCCGTATTTTCAGGCATCGGCCGTCACGGACCTAGCGGCCCGTGACGACCTCGCCTTCGTCACGTTACCGGCATACTCGCCAGAGCTAAATCCTGTCGAGGAGTGCTGGAGACAACTCCAAGCCGCTCTCAGCAACCGCTTCTTTGAGTCACTCGACGATCTCACAACGGCGATTGATACGGCTCTTGACCAACTCTCTATACCAAAAGTGAGTAATTATTTCTAGGTCATACTATAGTTCGATAACCACCACGATTTACAGAGTCGAGCGATTGTCAACGGACTCGACGACATCGCGCAGTGCCACGACAATGTGACGACGGCACGTATACTCCTCGATGACCACAGTTTGTAGAACGTCCATAAGGTCGACCTCGATCCCGAATTCTCGCTCGATGACGGTGAGAACGCCTCAGTTCGATTGGCCAATTTATTCGAGGCCCGTTTTTCTATTGCGACGAACTCACTCAACCCGGGCTAATCCACACGTCGCTGGCGGACGCTTGACTCGTGACCACGCCGTGATTGCTGAAGGTGTTCGTCATCACCGGCAATCCCGCAAAGTGGGGGTGAGGGTACTTCTTGAGGAGATCCCCGCGTCGGGGTTGGCGACGGAAATACGTACGTTGACCAGACGACACCGAGGTAGCAATAGACGATCAGCGAAGCTCGGTTGCCCTATCCCTCGAGGACGCTCCATAAGGGATTTACCTCGTGCCCGTCTCACCTGACGGTCAGCGAATAAATTCGCGCCCGCCGCCGCCCCTCTCATGAGAATCGGCCAGACGTCGTTCGTCGTGTTCGCCTCGAGGCTCGTCGGTTCGGGCATCGGCTTCGTCGCGACGCTGTACTTCGCCCGCACGCTCGGCGCCGAGGTGCTGGGGTACTACTCGATCGTCCTGGCGGTCGTCGCGTGGCTGAAACTCAGCGGCGAACTCGGCGTCTCCTCGGCCGTAGGCAAGCGGATCAGCGAGGGCGAAGAGCCGTCGGTGTACTTCGAAGCCGGCGCGATCGTCATCGGCGTACTCGGTGTCGGACTGTCACTCGCCGTCCTCGCGCTCGAACCCGTCGTGGAGGGATACGTCGGCGCGCAAGTCGCACCGTTCGTCGCGGTCCTCCTCCTGACCGGTCTGGGCTCGGCGCTCGTCCCCTCCGCGCTCGTCGGCGTCTACTCGCCGCTCGAGGTTTCCTCGAATCGCTCGAGATTACCCACAACGCGTTCATCGTCGGGACGCTCGTCGCACTCGGCGCGGCGGTCTACTTCCTCACGTTGTTCACCGTCTCGAGGCGGTTCCGATTGATGGTGATTGCCAACGTGCCGATCCGAGTACCGTTCGAGGTGTGATGGCGCGACCAAACGTACCACACTACCGCAGAGAATTCACTCCGAAACGAACTACCCCTTCGAGGGCCACGCTCTGCGCATGAACGTCCTGGTAACCGGTGGCGCGGGCTTCATCGGTTCACATCTCGCGAACGCGTTTCTCGATCACGGACACTCCGTCACCGTTCTCGATATCCTCGACCCGTATTACGATCTCGGCATCAAGGACCGGAATCTCGAGCTCTGCCGCGAGACGGCCCCAGATCGATTCGAGTTCGTCGAGGGCTCCATCACCGACGAATCGCTCGTTAACGAGCTCTTCGCCGACGCCGAATTCGACGTCGTCTACCATCAGGCGGCCCAGGCGGGCGTCCGGACGAGCGTGGAAAATCCCAAGAAACCACACGAGATCAACACGACCAGCCTCCTGAATCTCCTCGAGGCAGCAACCGCTACCGGCGTCGACCGATTCGTCAACGCCTCCTCCTCGTCGGTCTACGGCGTCCCCGAGTACCTCCCGTACGACGAGGACCACCCCAACACGCCGAAGAGTCCCTACGGCGTTACGAAACTCGCCGCCGAACACTACTGTCGGGTCTGGACCGACGTGTACGATCTCCCGACCGTTAGTCTCCGCTACTTCACGGTCTACGGCCCGCGGATGCGCCCAAATATGGCGATCACGAACTTCACCTCCCGCTGTCTGAACGGAGAGTCACCGGTCATTTACGGCGACGGTAAACAGACTCGAGACTTCACGTACATCGACGACATCGTCGACGCGAACCTCGCGCTCCTCGAGACGGATGCGGCCGACGGCGAAGCGATGAACGTCGGATCGACGGGGAACATCACGATTCGAGAACTCGCCGAGCACGTGATCGACGTGACCGGTGCCGAAGTCGAGATCGAATACACCGATGCGAAGGAGGCCGACGCCAGACACACGCACGCCGACGTCAGCAAAGCTCGGGACCTGATCGGCTACGAACCGTCGACGAGCATCAAGGAGGGCGTCTCGAGCTTCGTCGAGTGGTACCGGGAGAACCGATCGTGGTACGAACCACTCGTATTGCGGTCCTAATGCCCGTCCAACACTCTCTGCGTGCCACGTTTTCTACTGCGACGAGTTCACCCGACTCGCGCTGATCCCCGTTTCGCTGCTAGACTCACGACTCGTGATTACGCCGCAATTGCCGAAAACGTTCATCGTCACCGGTGATCTAGTGACTAAAGAGTCGAGGAACCTCTCGAGAAGATCGCGGGACGTCAGAACTGGGATCGACGAAGAGTAGTTCCACCATTCTTCGAAGGACGTCTTCAGAAGGGATTTACCTCGCGCGCCGCTCACCTACTCGTCGAGCGAGTCCCTCTCGCGCGGTCCCCTCCCATGAGAATCGGCCAGACGTCGTTCGTCGTGTTCGCCTCGAGGCTCGTCGGCTCGGCCCTCGGCTTCGTCGCGACGCTGTACTTCGCCCGCACGCTCGGCGCCGAGGTGCTGGGGTACTACTCGATCGTCCTGGCGGTCGTCGCGTGGCTGAAACTCGGCGGTGAACTCGGGATCGGGTCCGCGGTCGTCAAGCGGATCAGCGAGGGGGAGGAGCCGTCGGCGTACTTCACCGCCGGGGCGGTCGTCGTCTGCGCGCTGGGCCTCGTGCTCGCCCTCGCGGTCGTCGCCCTCGAGTCGGTCGTGAACGCGTACGTCGACGCCCCGGTCGCGCCGTTCGTCGCCCTCCTGTTGCTCGTCGGCCTCTTCTCCTCGCTGATCGATTCGGCGCTGAAGGGCGAGCGACTGGTCCACCTCTCGGGCGCGTTGATGCCCGTCAAGACCGGCCTTCGGAGCGTGATCCAGATCGGCCTCGTCGTCGCCGGATTCGGTCTGAGCGGGATGCTCGTCGGCCACGCGATCGGTGGCCTCCTCGTCGGGCTGATCGGCGCGACGTTCCTCTCGCTCGAGATGACGCGCCCTCGGAGACGACACTTCCGGAGCCTCTACGACTTCGCGAAGTTCTCGTGGCTCGGGAGCCTGAAATCGCGGTCGTTCAACGACGTCGACGTCATCGTGCTCGGGGCGCTCGTTCCGTCCGCGCTCGTGGGCGTCTACTCCGTCGCCTGGAGCATCGCGACCTTCCTCACGCTGTTCGGGAGCGCGATCAGCGCCACGCTGTTCCCTGAACTGAGTCGGGCAGAAGCGGCCGCGGAGCGCGAGCAGATCGAGGGGCTGATCGCCGACTCGCTCGCGTACGCCGGCCTCGTCGTGATCCCCGGACTGTTCGGCGGCCTCGTGCTCGGCGACCGCCTCCTCCGGTTGTACGGAGACGAGTTCGCGCAGGGGACCGCGGTCCTCGGCCTGCTGATCCTCTCGACGCTCGTCTACGACTACCAGAAACAACTGATGAACGCGTTGAACGCGCTCGACCGACCCGATATCGCGTTCCGGATCAACGCGATCTTCATCGCCACGAACGCCGCGTTGAACGTCGCACTCATCCTCTGGATCGGCTGGATCGGCGCCGCGATCGCGACGGTCTGTTCCGCCTGCGTCGGCCTGGCGCTCTCGTATCGCTCGCTCCGTGAACTCGTCGACGTCGAAATTCCGGTCGCCGAACTCCTGCGTCAGTTCGGCGCGGCGCTGTTCATGGCGCTCGTCGTCGTGGCCGCTCGAGGGGTCCTCGAGTCGCTCGAAATCAACCACAACGCCTTCATCGTGGGGACGCTCGTCTCGCTCGGAGCGACGGTCTACTTCCTGACCCTGTTCGTCGTCTCGAGGCGGTTCCGGTCGACGGTCGTGGCCAACGCACCAGTTCCGCTCCCGGAGCGGCTCTGACCGCGTCGGTCGGTGTCGAACCCCCTCCGAAACGGATCTACCGATCAATTCCCGTCTCGGACCCCACCTCATCCACGAACCGCCTCGAGCGTCTCCGAACACCGTGAGCCGAACAGGAGATCTCGAGGGCGTCCGCACTCAGCCAGTGGATGGCGAACCCATCATCCTCGAGAACGTCAGCGACGTTCGCGACCCGACGAAACGCATTTCACTACTGTGTACGTCTGTATACACATGGGGGCCGATTACAAGAGCGTCCGACTCACGGTCGACGCGTACGAGGCCCTCGAGCGACGCAAGCGCGAGGACGAGACGTTCTCCGAGGCCGTCGAGCGGCTGGCGAGCGAGCGCCCGATCCGGGATCTCGCGGGCGTCTTCACCGACGACGAGGTCGACGAGATTCGGTCGGCGCGGAAACGCGCGTACGATCGGTACGCGACCCGCCGCGACCGGGTGGACGACGCGTGATTCTCGACACCGCGTTCGTCGAGGACGTCGCTCGAGCGGACCCGGACGCGCTCGCGAAAGCCGACGAACTCGCGCGGAACGGCGTCCCCGAGCGGCTCTCCGCGATGACGGTGTACGAGTTGTACTGGGGCGTCGGCTACGTCGACAAACCCGACCGGGAACGGGCGCGCGTCGAGGCAGTCCTCGAGTCCAAGGTGATCTACGACGTGACGCCGGAGATCGCCGGCAAGGCCGGTCGAATCGCCGGTCGGCTCTCGAGCGAGGGGCGACCGCTCGACGATCCGGGTGACGAGATCATCGGTGCGACGGGAGTGGTACACGACGAACCCGTTCTCACGCGGAACGTGGATCACTTCGAGCGGATTCTGGGCCTCGAGGTCGTTTCGTACTGACGACCCGGTAACATGAGGTGTATCGCCTGTTATCGGACCCGAAGACCCTGGTGTGGTCGACCTAGTTCGTCTCGCAATCGACGATTCCGCGATACGCTTACGTATTCGTGTGCACAATGTGTGACCATGGGTTCGAGTACGCGCGTCCACTTCCGCGCACCCGAGCGGCTGATCGAGCGGGCCGACGCGCTCGCGATCGCCGAGGGGACGAATCGAACGGACGTCCTCGTCGAGGCGCTCCGGGAGTACCTCGACGAGGCGACCGACGAGGAGCGCGTCCGGCAGCGAATCGCGAACGCCTACTACGAGGATCGACTCGATTTCGAGCAGGTCGAGGCGATCGTCGGCGTCGAGCGCGCACGGAATTACCGGGTGCTCAAACGACAGCTCACCGACGATCGCCTCAGCGACGAACTCGCTGAAGCCCTCGACGAATGACGCTCGTCGCCGACACGTCGGCGCTCGTCAGCCTGGCGAGTACGTCCCAAGCGCGTCGGATCGCCCTCCCGCTTCTCCTCGACGGATACGACGTCGCCGTGCCCGAGCAGGTCGTCGACGAACTCGAGGACGTCGCGCGATACGACGATGGTCACGGGGAGGCTGCACGCGCTCTCCTCGACGAGCGCGAACGGTACGACGTTCACGAGGTCGATCTCGATCCCGATTTCCCGCTCGACGACGGCGAGAACGCGGCGGTTCGACTGGCGAAACGACTCGAGGCGGCGTTTTTCTACTGCGACGAATTCACCCAGCTCGCATTGATCCACGCGTCGCTGGCGGACGCTCGACTCGTGACTACGCCGCGATTGCTGAAGGCGTTCGTCGTCGTCGGCGCTCTCGAAAAACGGGAGGCGAGGGAACTCCTCGAGGGGATCTCCGCGAGTCGAAGTTGGGATGGAAACGCGTACGTCCATCAGGCCGCGACCCTCTTCGACTGACGGGATCGCACCGTGGTGAGCGATCGACGACGTGTCTTACCCACGAGAACGTCTCGAGATAGGATTCCCGTAGAGACGTGACCGAGTCCTCGGCCCCCGGCTCGAGTTTCGTCCACCGATCCACCGATTTCTGCTCCCCGTCGACGCTTGCTGTGAACGTTTTACGAATAGGCACCGATACGTCGGATATGAGCAAGACGATCACCATCTCGGACGACGTGTACCGAGCGTTGAAGGCCGAAAAAGGCGACCGAAGCTTCAGCGACGTCATCGGTGATCTCCTCGAGGAGCGCAGAACACTCGCCGACGTCACCGGAGCGGGTGTGCTCGACGACGACACTCACCGGGACGTGAAAACGGACGTGCGACGGTTGAGTCGTGGAACGCTCTTGAGATTCGAGGACGAGTTGGAGTCCGACTCGGACCGACGTAACTGATCACTCGACTTGCGGCCGATCGAATCCCGAACGGGAAATGGGGGATGAATCGACCGGACGCTATTTTTCGCTTCGAGCCACACTCCACCCATGAACCTCCTCGAGCAGCTCACCCCAACCACGATCATCGGCATGGTGCATCTCCCGCCGCTACCCGGAGCCCCTGGATACGCCTCCACTGGAGACGAGATCCGAACCCAAGCCCTCGAAGACGCCACGACCCTCGAGTCCGCCGGCGTCGACGCCGTCCTCGTCGAGAACTTCGGCGACGCACCGTTCTACCCGGACGACGTCCCGAAGCACGTCGTCGCGGAGCTCACCGCCCACACGCAAGCGATAGCCGACGCCGTCGACGTCCCCGTCGGCGTCAACGTCCTCAGGAACGACGCCGAGGCCGCTCTCTCCGTCGCCGCCGCGGCGAACGCCTCGTTCATCCGCGTCAACGTCCACACCGGAACCGCAGCCACCGACCAGGGACTCCTCGAGGGCCGTGCCCACGAAACGCTCCGCCTCCGAGATCGGATCGACGCCGACGTCGCGATCCTCGCGGACGTCCACGTCAAGCACGCCACCCCCGTCGGCGACCGATCGATCGAACGCGCCGCCCTCGAGACGGTCGAACGCGGTCGCGCGGACGGCGTGATCGTCTCCGGATCCGGCACGGGCGTCGAGACGGCCCTCGAGGACGTCGAACGCGTCAAATCTGCCCTCTCGAGTCTCGACCGAGACTCCCCAATTCCAGTGTTCGTCGGTAGCGGCGTCACGCCCGACACCGTGGCCGACTGCCTCGAGACGGGCGCGGACGGCGTCATCGTCGGCACGGCGCTCAAGGAAGGCGGCGAGACGACGAACCCCGTCGACGAGGATCGCACTCGAGCGCTGGTGGAGGCGGCTCGAGCGGCCGACTCGAGCGATCGATCGGAATAGCTCGACGATCCTCCTAGACTGACGAAGTTCGGACTGGTGGAGCGCAATCGTATGGATATCGGGAGTGCGATGACTCTTATTGGTCATTCTACCAATAGAGTTAATGCATTGGTCTGAGTACCAATGCATGAGGATGGCCTCACTGACCGACGACGACCTCGATGGCGTGAGCGAGGGAAGGAAGTACCCGGACGGAACCGTCGTCCGCGTGTTCTGCATGCGGACGGACCGTGACGCGTACCCGTCCGGGTGGGCCTACAAGCTCCACTACGGCGCGACGGAGCCGAACCCGCCCCGCACGCTTGTCGATGGGACGATTCGTCGGTATCTCGAAAATCGAAGATTTTCGACGACTCGTCGAAACGGCTCGACCGTTTCGAGATGGCAACTCGCACGAGGATACAAAGGGGCACGAACTGCACGTCGCACCGGATCCCTACCCAGAAATCATCACGTTCCCCGGGATGGTCGGACTCTGGGAACGGTTCTGGAGCGAGATCCCGAAATCCGAGTTCGAGGTCGAGTGAGGCCATCACACCACGGTGATACCCATGAACGATACCACGCCGCCGCTGCACCCGATGGAGCGCGAACAGCTTCGGGCCGAATCAACGCTCGTCGTGACCGTGAAGTCGTCCGGTGAGTTCCACGATGACGTTACCGACGGTATCGAGGCACTCGAGCGGGGCGACGCGGTGGATTCTCCGCCGACGCTCTCGTTCACCAGCTACGACGACCTCATGGCGACGCTGACGCCTCGCGTCCTCGATCTCATCGAAGCCATTCGCCAGCAGGAGCCATCCAGCATCAACGAAACCGCACGGGTCGTTGACCGGGACGTGAAGAACGTCCACGAGGAACTCAGTCGGCTCGCCCAGCTGGGCATCATCTTCTTCGAAGAAGACGGCCAGAAAAAGCGCCCGGTCGTCTGGTTCGACGAACTCGTCATCACTCTCCCGTTCGATCCAGAGGCTGGTGGTACGGCCACTGTCGCGCCGTAAACACTGCGCACTCCATATACGGATACATATTTGACCAGATGAGAACACCTCGAAAGCCCCTGGCGCTCTCGAGTCGGTGCGCTCGCTGTCGTTCGAAAGACGCGTTGCGTCTTTCGTGATGACGAGAGAGCGAAGCTCTCTCGAACCACGCGCTTCGCTCCCTCCGGTCCCTGCAGTGCTTGCTCCGCGAGACGCAAAGCGTCTCGCTGATCCCTCGTTCGCTTCGCTCACGAGGACTTCGCCCGCCTTCCTCGAGAGCGCCGGGAGAGCAAGCTCTCCCGAGCATCGCGAACGCGGAGCGTTCGCTCAACGCCAGCCCTTTCATTCCCACCCGCGGTGGCATCCCGGTCAGCCGGTACGGGTGGGAATGAAAGGGGCTGCCGGCATCCGGGAAGACGGGCGAAGTAAGCACTGGACTGAACGAAGTGAAGGAAGCGCGCAGCGAGCCCCTCGACCGGATGCTGGCAGGGGCTTTCGAGGTATTCGTACTCGACGTCCGTAATCCCGACTGATCGATACGGCGAAAACGGTAATTCGAGGAGTACCCTCGAGGTTACTCCTCCCAGTTGTGCAGCGCGTCCCGGAAGATCCCCTCGACGTCCTCCTTCTCGACGGGACGTGGGTTACACCGCAGCAACCGCTGCTGCGTCTCGACGGTCTGGCTCGCGAGCCAATCGATCTCCTCCTCCGTAATCCCCGCGAGTTCGTGCAACCCGCTGGGAATAACGTTCAGATCCCGCTGCAACTTCACGTACTCCGCTCGAGCCTGGTCAGCCGCCTCTCGAGTCCCCATCCCCTCCGTCTCAGCACCCAACATCTCCCCGACGCGAACGAACCGTTCGGGATCGCTGGCGACGTTGTACCCCAGCGTGCTCGCCGGCGTCAGCACCGCGATGGTCTCGCCGTGGTAGGTGTGATACTTGTTCCCGACGGGATAGGCCATCGCGTGGCAGAGGCTGGCTCCGGCGGTCAACCCGGCGATGGCGCCGAAGAGCGCACCTTTCAGCATGGCCGAGCGGGCCTCGAGGTCGTCCCCGTTGTGCACCGCCGTCCGGACGTTCCCGGAGAGCAACTCGATGGCCTTCTCGGAGAACATCTCGGTCAGCTCCGTCCGACCTGCATACACGGGACGCTCGGCCGGATCAGCGGCCCGCAGCAGCCCGTCGAAGGGGTGCGTCGTGTACCCCTCGATGGCGTGGCCCAGGGCGTCCATCGCGGTCTTCCCGGTCATATCCGGGGGTAACGTCGTCGTGAACGTCGGATCCAACACCGCCGCGTCGGCGCGAATGTGGTTGCTCGAGATGCCCTCCTTGATCTCCTTCTCCTCGACGGAGAGGATGGCGACCGGGGAGATTTCGGCGCCCGTCCCGGCCGTCGTCGGCATGAGCACGAGCGGGGGTCCGGACTCGGTGAGCGGCTCCCCCTCGCCCGTCGGCTCGGCGATGTAGTCCAGCACCTCGCCGCCGTTGGCGATCACCGCGCGGGTCGTCTTCGCGACGTCGATGCAGCTTCCGCCGCCGAAGCCGACGTAGAAGTCGTAGCCCGCCTCGCCTTCGTGCTCGCGGACGAACGAGATGCACTCGTCGACGTTCTCGATGGAGGGCTCCCGCTCGGCGCCGTCCCAGACGGTCACGTCGTAGCCCGCGTCCTCGAGGTGATCACGGACCCGGTCGGCGTGGCCGATGTCGACGAGGTTTTCGTCGGTGACGAGGAGGCCGTGCGCGCCGCCACCGCCACCGCCGCCACCGCCACCGCCTCCTCCGCCACCACCGCTTCCGCCTCCGCCACTACTGCCACCGCCCTCGACCCCGAGGTCTGCCAGCTGATATCCGAGTTCCTCGACGGCGTCCAGACCGAACCGGATCTCGGGCATCTGGATGTGCCAGACGGTCTCCGGTCCGAGTTCGCGTTCGTCGGCGGAGACGGATCGCTCGTAGGCCATCTCAGCGCCCCCACCCGTCGCGGATCTCCTCGAACTGTTCGGCGTCGTGGCCGTAGACGATCTCGGCGTCGTGGCGGCGCTCGAGCGCCTGGATCCGCCGGAGGCTGTCGCGCCACTCCGTCTTTCCCCAGAGGAGGTTCGCGCCGAGGGGGATCTCGTCCTCGAAGTTCTCCGCGCGGTAGAGCTGGTCGCCCGTGAAGACGATGGTCCCCTCGTCGTCCAGGTGGACCACCGTCCCCGTCAGCCCCGGCGTGTGGCCCGGAAACCGGACGAACTCCACGTCTTCGAAGTACTGTTCCCGATCGCCGTGAAGCACGTGCCAGTTCAGGTCGTGGTCGAAATCGTCGAGGATGTACGCGCCGCTCCCCTCGTCGGACTTCGCGCTGTAGTAGGCGAACTTCAGCTCCTCCTCGTGGACGAACACCGGGACGTCGGTGCCGTCGAAGAACTCGAGGCCGCCGGCGTGATCCAGGTGGAGGTGCGTCTGGAAGACGTAGTCGATGTCGTCGATGCCGTACCCCGCTCGCTCGAGGTCGTCGTCGAGGCGGTGCTCGTGGGCGTCGTAGGGGTAAAATGCCTGGGCGAGCGGCTCCGGCCAGTGGCCCTCGAGGGCGTCGTGGTGGGAGCCCGTGTCCCAGAGGATCGTCCCCTCCGGGTGGTCGATGACGAGGCTCCAGACGGGGATCTCCTCGTAGTCCACGTCCGGATTCGGCTCGTCGTGGGTCCCCAGCGTGTGCCCCTCGAGCATGTAGTTCTGGTCGCACTCCAGTCCCCCTCGGTCCAGGACGTCGATGGTCGCGTCTACCATGGTGACAATCAGCAATCGAATACCACAATGGCGCGTAAAAGTGTTTGTGTGGATTCGTGATGAATCTGCGTCGGTCGAATACCGTCGCCGACCTTCGACCGCCGTCGGGCGGTCCGCGGTCCGCGGTCCGCCCGGATTCAGCCCCGATCGATCCGCCGGGTCACGCGCCGATCAGCAACGGCCCGATCAGGACGCCCATCAGGTGGACGCGCCGCGCGCCGAACCGGACCGGGACCATCCCCACGGACGCGGCGACGGCGAAGACGGCGATTCCGAGGAGGCCGGTGAAAAGGTACGAGAGGACGGCCAGCAGCGCCAACACGGCGACGGACACCTGCCAGTACGTGAGCCGGCCGATCGCCTCGAGGTAGGCGTCCCCGACAACCAGCACGAGGACGAACCCGAGCGCGCCCGCGACGATGACCGCTCCGAGGAGGACGGGGAGGTCGAGCGGGGCCTCGAGCGACTCGAACGCGACCATCACGCCCGTTCGCGGCTGGCCGATGGCGACGAGGGCGAAGAGCGCGAAGATCGTGTTCGCCGTATCGACGCCGCTGGTCGCGACGATGTACCCTCGGTCGCCGGTCCGTCCGGGGACGACGAACAGGACCGCGACGGCGGCGATGGCCGCGGAGATGCCGGGTACGTAGCCCACCACGGCCCCCGCGACCGCTCCGGCGAGCGCCGCCGCGACGAGCGACGGTCCCGTGAGGCGGAGTTCGTCGCCGGTCTGGGGCGGCACGCCGCCGCCGCGGACGGCGTCGATCAGCACCGGGGCGCCGAACAGGCCCGCGAACAGCGGCGCGAGCATCCCGCCGGCCTCGAGGGGCGCGTCGGGCGACAGATCGAGCGTCAACCGGCCGAGCGCGGCGGCGAGGGCGAACGAGAGCCCGCCGCCGAGGCGACGCCACCACGTCCGCTCGGCGGCCAGCAGGCCGAGCACCACGAGCGCCAGCAGGAGCGAGAGGTTCGACCGGAGCGTCGGGTAGGCGACCTCGACGGCCCGCGTGATCGGGAGGGCGAGCGGGAGCGCCGCGAGGACGGCGAGGAGGCTCCCCAGGGCGGAGAGGCGCAGCGCTTCGTACCCGCGACCCTCGAGGACCAGCCGGTGGCCGGGCAGGGCCGTGAGGGCCATCTCGGCGTCCGGAACGCCGAGGGCCATCGCCGGCACGACGTTGACGAAGGTGTGGACGACGCCCGCCGCGAGCATGGCGCAGCCGACGGACAGCGGCGGGCCGGGGACCGAGGGCGCGATTCCGGCGAGCAGGAACGCGAAGTTGTTCGCGTGGATCCCCGGCACGAGCCCGCTTACGGTCCCGAGGGCCGCGCCACCGAGGATCCACGCGACCAGCTGTGCGGACAGCGCCGGATCGACGACGAACTCGACGGACGAACCGACCATCGACCGGTTTCGCCGCGGTATCGGATTTAAACGCTCGGCTGACGCGATGGGCGCTCGACTCGAGCGTCGATCCTGCGCGTCGTCACGAGCATCAACAACCGACCGCTCGAGCGTCATCGACCGCCGGCTCGAGCATCATCGATCGACCGCGCGAGTACGGTCGGCTCGAGACGACCGGACGGCGTCGCAACTACGGAGCGTGTCGGTCGAAGAAAAATCGTCGTTGACCGGGTCGTCGTCGCGCGACTCAGCCGAAGAGTTCGCCGAGGCCCTCGCCGCTGGCCTCCTCTTCCTCGTCTTCGTCCTCGTCCTCGTCCGTCGTGTCCGGGACGTCGCTGGCTTCCTCGGCTTCCTCTTCCTCGTCGCCGCCGGCGGCCGCGCCACCCGCAGCGGCGCCCGCGGCGGGGACGGCGGCGGCCTCGGAGACGGCCTCGTCGATGTCGACGTCCTCGAGCGCGGCGACGAGCGCCTTCACGCGCGATTCCTCGACGTCGACGCCGGCGGCCTCGAGCACGCCGGTCAGGTTCTCTTCGTTGATCTCTTCGTCCGATTCGTTCAGGATGAGTGCTGCGTAAACGTATTCCATTGTAATCTCCTCGTGTGGTGGTTATCCGAACATCGCGCCGAGTCCTTCCGCGCCGCCGTCGTCGTCCTCGTCTTCGTCGTCGTCCTCGTCGGCGGATTCCTCGGCGTCCTGGTCGTCAGTCGATTCGTCCTCGTCGGGCTCGGTCGCGGGGGCGGCGGGCGCCTCGACGCCCTGGAGTTCCTCCGGCAGCGCCTCCTCGTCGTCGATTCGGGCCGCGATGGCGCGCAGTTGCGCGTCGGCCTTGCGGACGAGGTCGGGCATGAGGTCTTCGTCCTCGATGGCGGCGTGCAGGCCGAGGCTCTTGGCCTCGCCCGTCGCCTTCGCGATGAGCGTCGACGTCGTGGCGTCGGTCGGGAACGCCGCGTTGACCGAGAGGTTGGTCGCGCGGGCGACCGCCGTCCGCACGTCGCTCTCGTAGGCCTCGACGTCGATGTCGAGGTCCTCGGGGTCGAAGAGGACGCCGTCGGCGACGACGGCGCGCAGGTCGAGGCCGACCTCCTTGGGCTCGATGCCGAGTTCGTTGAGGACGTTCGCGAGGTCCGCGGAGACCTCCTCGCCGGCCTCGAGCACCGTCGAGTCCTCCATGACCTTGATCGACCCTTCTTCGATCCGGGCGTTCGCGCCGATCTGCTGGAGTTCGCCGACGAACGGCCCCGGGTCGACGCCGGTGTCGCCCTCGGGGATGACGATGTCGTTGGGGGCGACCTCGCCCTCGTTGATCGGGGCGGGCGTCTTCGACGCCTCGAGCTCCTTGTAGAGGACGAACGGGTTGTCGTTCGTCGCGATCAGTCCGACCTGGCCGCCGATGTGGGGGACGAGGTCCTCGAGCCCGGCCTCCTCGAGCGCTCGCGTCTGCAGGGTGTTTCGGCTGACGCGCAACACGGCGGTGCCGTGGAGCTCGCGGCGCATGTCCTGCAGCTGTTTGCTCGGAATGCCGGTGATGCCGACGACCCCGATGCTCTCGTAGCTCTCGATGAGGTCCGCGAGTTCGCCGACTTCCTCTCGCTTCCACTGCGGAAGGTTCTCTGTCTTGCGTTCGGCCTGTGCGCTCATGTTAGACCACCTCTACGGACGGGCCCATCGTCGTCTTCACGTAGACGGAGTCGATGTTCTGGGGCCCCTTCTCGAGGTCGGCGTGCAGGCGCCGGAGGATGACGTCGATGTTGTCGGCGACCTCCTCGGCGCTCATGTCCTCCGCGCCGACGCGCGTGTGGAACGTGCGGCGGTCGCGAGAGCGTACTTGCACGGTGTTCGTGAGCCGGTTGACGGTCTCGACGACGTCGTCGTCGAGCGAGAGCGGGTCCGGCATCTTCCCCCGGGGACCGAGGATGGTCCCCAGGTGCCGGGCGATATCTTGCATCATCGCCTCCTCGGCGATGAAGAAGTCCGTCTCGTCGGCGAGGTCTTTGGCCTCGTCGTCGTCCAGATCGGCCACGTCGTCCAGCGAGAGCACCTCGTCCGCGACCTCCTCGGCGCGGACGGCGGTTTCTCCCTCTGCAATGACGACGATCTGTGTCTCCTGGCCGGTTCCGGACGGCAGGACGACGGACTCGTCGACGCGGTTCGACGGTTCGTTGAGGTCGAGATCGCGCAAGTTGATCGCGAGGTCGACCGTCTCGGTAAAGTTCCGATCCGGCGCTTCCTCGAGTGCGCGAGCGACTGCGGTTTCAATATCCGAATCTGCCATCGTTCACCTCCGTAGTACGCAGGGTGTGCTCCTACGGGTCAGTGAAACAGGCGATGCCTGTCTCCGTTGAACGAAGTGCCATCGCGGACTTAAACCCGTCGAAGCAGTTCCCGGCGAGTCCGCTCCTTCGCGCCGCTTCGCTCGTTCCGTCGCGGATTCGCCGACCATCGCAATTCCGAAGGGGTCGCTCGATCCCGGCGGACGGACACGCGCGTCCGCTTCGGGCCTCCGATACCGTTCCCGCGGGATACCGGCCGATTCACGTGTGGCGCCGATCCCGCGGTCGAAACCGACTCGAGTCCGCTCCGCAACGCCGACGCTCGCGGCCACGTACGAACCATCTTACAGATATCATGAATTTCACTCCCGGATAAATACAGATAAGTACTTCAATACGAACGTATTGAATACAGAACGATGATCGGGGAAAATACTGGCGCGACTACAGGAACTGCGGTGGAGCCGACCGGCGTCCCGACGGTTCTCGGCGATCCCATCGGTACGTACGTGGGGTTCGAACCCGCCGTGGTAGCCGGTGCGCAGTTCCTCGCGGCGATCGTCCTCGCGGGCGTCGTCGTCGGGTTGGCGCCGGGGTTCGGACGGCGGACGATCCTCATGTGCCGTCGGAGTCCCGCCATCTCCGTCTGCATCGGGCTCCCGGCCGTGATCGTCGTCGGGGCGCTGACGGCGACCGGCTACGTGATTCTGGGCTCGAGCATCGGAACCGCGTTCGGCCTTCCGCTGGTGCTCGGCGGGCTCGCCCTCCTGCTCGTCGGAACGACCGTCGGCGTCGTCGCGATCGGTCGAACGATCGCCGCGAGGCTCGGCCGGAACGGACTCGGTTACGGTATCCTCGTCGGCGGGCTGCTCGCCGGACTGGCCGGGGTCTCGCCCTGGGGGACGGTCGCCCTCGTCTCCCTCGCCGCCGTGATCGGCACCGGCGCCTGCCTGCGCGTCCTGTTCGGCTTCGGGACGACGACCGGTTCGAACGAGCGCGTCGTTCCGCCGGCGAACAAGGTCTGAAGCGTTCCCCGCTCCCCCGTCGCCCCTCAGTTTTCGGCTTCGACGTTCGACCGCGTTCACGGTACGGTTCTGATCGTCGTCTCTTTACTCGAGATCCGTTCGCGTTCGCTCGAGAATCAACGGTACTACGGTGCAACGGTGCGTTCGCTCGAGACGACCGTGAACCGACGTTCGAAGGGCGGGACGATCGGCCGAGACGACGCCAGTGTCGGCGTCCATCTCGGCCGCACGGACGACGCGAAAAACGGGAGTGCGCTACTCGGCCACCACACCGAAAGACTCACTTCGTTCGTCTTTCGAGCCGTAGCCTCGCTTCACTCGGCTAAGACGTCGTCGTACTCGCCGCCATCGACCTTCTCCTTGAAGTCGCGGGCGTCCTCGCCCTCGATGGTGACGCCCATCGAGGCGCAGGTACCGACGACCTCCTTGGCGGCGTTCTTCGTGTCGTAGGCGAGCAGGTCGGGGTGTTTCTGCTCGGCGATCTTCTTGACCTGGTCGACCGAGAGGTCGGCGACGAAGTCCTTCTGGGGTTCGCCGCTGCCGGTCTCGAAACCGGCTTCGTCCTTGACCAGCGCCGCCGTCGGCGGGACGCCGACGTCGATCGAGTACGAGCCGTCGTCCTCGTACTCGACGGTGACCGGCACCTCGGTGCCGTCGAACGCCGCGGTCTGTTCGTTGATGTCGCTGACGACCGCCTGTACGTCGACGGGCGTCGGTCCGAGCTCCGGACCGAGCGGCGGGCCAGGGTTGGCCTGGCCACCCGGAACGAGCACTTCGATGGTTCCAGCCATACCCGAATGAATCCTCGCTCGAGTTTTAAGAGTTGCTTTTCGAGGCAGTCAACGCCTGCGACAGTGTCACGCACGGTCCGGCCGATTCGAGGGCGAGCGGACTCCGCGATCAGTCGACGCTCTCCGCCCGCCACTCGGCGAACGACTCGAGGACGTCCACCTCGTCGAAGCGCTCGATGCACGGAACGTCGTAGGGGTGGAGCGCCTCGAGTCGGGCGACGAGGTCGTCGACGGCCCCGTCGGTCGTCTTCGCCAGCAGGATCGCCTCCTCGTCCCGGTGGATCTCGCCCTCCCAGCGGTAGACCGAGGTCGTCGGGACGCGGTTGACGCAGGCCGCGAGGCGCTCCTCGACGAGCGTTTCGGCGATGTCGTCGGCCGCCTCGGGCGGCGCCGTGATGTAGACGGTCGGCATGGGCTCGAGGGAAGGTACGTTCGAATCCCAGAAAAGCGAGTCGCTCCGTCGAGTGGACGCCGAGAGAGAACCGGAGCGTCGATATCCGCCCTCAGTTGCCGTTGACGGGGTTGAACGTGCCGTTGATGTCCCACTCGTGGATGCAGTGGGGGTTTCCGGCCAGCTTCTCGCCGTCCTCGCGGGCGATCTGCCAGGCCGCGAGTTCCTCGTCCCACACCTCCGCTCGCTCGCACCGCTCGCACTCTCGTTCGGTCGGTTTTCGCAGTCGTGCGCTCATTGGTGTCCATGTGCGTACCGAACGCATATAATCGTGTCTGTGTCGACCGAGGCGTCCGTGCCAGTCGAGCCGCTGACCTCGTGCGGCCGCGCGGGCGCTCGAGTACGTTCCCGTCGGAACGCCGCCGAGGTCGGCGTGCGTCCACCCGTTTCTGGGGGCCTCGAGGGAGGTACCGGTTCTCTCGTCCGGCTCCCGCCGGCTACGCGAGGGCCGCGTAGATCCCGTACCCGACGGCGAACGAGCCGACCAGGGTGGCGATCCACGAGGCGATGGTGAACGCGAGCTTGTCGAGGTCGACGC
This sequence comes from Halovalidus salilacus, assembly GCF_031852275.1. GTDB lineage: Archaea > Halobacteriota > Halobacteria > Halobacteriales > Natrialbaceae > Halovalidus > Halovalidus salilacus. The sequence continues at coordinate 792,490 of NZ_CP134700.1, forward strand.
CGCTGCCCGTGGCCCGACCGCAGCCGGCGATGCTGTTGATGATGATGTGGTTGTACGAGATGGGGACGCCGAGGACGTTCGCGACCACCTGCACCATCGGAACGGCCGTCGCGAGCACGGCGATGGAGGTGTCTTGGCCGAGGGAGGCGTAGTGTCTGCCGACGGCGTTGAGCATCACCGAACTGACGACCCACGCGCCGACGAGGATGCCGAGCCCGCCGAAGGCGAGCAGCGGGTAGAGGCCGATGCCGAGGGACTCGGAGACGCCCACCAGGGGACCGATCGCCAGTCCGACCTGGCTGCCCCCGCCGACGAACGAGAAGACGATGCCGATGCCGACGATGATCGAATCCATGCGCGTCGGGGAGACGTCTCGACGCTCGAGGAGTCGCTGGACGGTCAGCGCGAGCACGTAGCCGAGCAGCGCCGCGACGACGCCGGTCGCGATCCAGGCGGCGAAGACGAGGTACCAGTAGGCCAGTCGCGGCTCCTGGCCGGCGGCGATCCCGGTCCCGGCGACGCTCCCGAACGTCGAGAACGCCGCGGGGATCGAGTGCTCGGCGACGATGCCGAGCGCGATGAAGAGTCCGATGACGAACAGCGAGACCAGCCCCATCTCGAAGCTCACCCCGCCGCTGACGATCCGATCGCTGACGCCGGTTGCGACGCTCGCACCCTGTAGAACCGCCCCCAGAAACCCGAAGATCCCGACGAAGAAGGCTCCCCGGAGGACGTTCACGGAGCCGGCGCCGACCGCGGGGGCCATCGAGACCGAGACGCTGCTGGCCCCGACGACCATGGAGACGAAGAAGGCGATCGCGAACGCCACGACGAGGAGGACGACCGACGTCATGGCTCGAGGGTCGTGGTGACGCTCGGAGCGTCGGTCGGTTCCGTCGGCGGAGTTGGAGCGAACGTCGTCGGCCGATCGGAATCGACGGGCGGTTCGAGCTGGTGCGACCGAATCGGCGCCGTTCGAAGGCGGTGAGTTCGGGGCGAGGTCATTCGAAACGGTATCCAGGCCGGCGGGAACGGGTCGAACGGATAGCGTACGGCCGTTACTCGCCTGGGTAGCGGGTACGAGTACAAAAATCCATCTTTCTCGGTAGCTATCGACGGCTCGTCGGTACGATGCCGTCTTCGCGTACCCGGTAGTTCGAGATCGTCCGCCGGTACGCGTCACCCGCGGCGTCGGTGATGCCGTCGATAGAGCGATGATCTCGCCGACGGAGCGATGATGTCGCCGGCAGCGGCGTCAACAACAGGAGAAGCCGCCGTCGACGACGAGCGCGTGACCGGTGATCCAGGCGGCCTCGTCGCTCGACAAGAAGAGCATCGCGTTGGCGATATCCTCCGGCTCGCCGAGTCGCTTGAGGGGATAGTGGCGGGCCATCTCCTCCTTCGTGGCCTTCCACTCCTCCTCGGTCCGATTCTTCCGGGGCATCGCCGTGTCCGTCACGCCCGGACAGACCGCGTTCGCCCGGACGCCGTAGGGGCCGACCTCCGCCGCGACCGTCCGCGTGAAGTTGACGACCGCTCCCTTCGAGAGCGAGTAGGCGCCGAGTTTGGGCGCGCCGATGACGCCCGCCAGCGACGCCGTGTTCACGATCGCGCCCGACCCCTGCTCCTTGAAGTGAGGGATCGCGGCGTGGCAGCCGTTCCAGACTCCCTTGACGTTCACGTCGATGACCCGATCGCGCTCCTCGGCGTCGATCTCCTCGACGCTCGCCCGCTCGTGGCTCACGCCGGCGTTGTTGAGCACGACGTCGAGCCCCTCCCGCTCGACCGTCTCGTCGATCGCAGCCTCGAACGCCGCCGCGTCGCGCACGTCCAACTCGAGCGCCCGGCCCTCGCCGCCGGCTGCCTCGACGCGGTCGATCGTCTCCGCGCACGCCTCGAGGTCGACGTCGGCGGCGACGATCGTCGCACCCTCCTCGGCGAACAGTTCCGCGGCCTTCCGCCCGAGGCCGGAGCCGGCACCCGTGATAAACGCTGTCTTGGCTTCGAGTCGCATACGCGTACCTTCTCGAGCGAACACATAAAACGATTCGCGGGGCGGACCGGCGTGTCAGTCGTCGGCGGGGAGCGGCCGCTCGCCCTCGCTCAGCAGCGGCGTCCCGTCCGCCTTCGGTCCGAGTTGGGGGCCGAACGGCGGGTCGTCGGGGTCGATGACCCGGCGCTGCTCGTAGTCGGTGGATCGCTCGACCGGGATCCGGCCGATCGAGGTGATCATCTCGACGTAGTCGGCGAACGAGCGGAACTCGCCGTACTCGCCGCCCGCGCGCTTGGTGATCTCCTCGGAGAGGATCGTCCCCATGAAGTCGTCGGCGCCGCAGTGCAACATCTTCAGGCCGCCCTGATCCCCGTACTTGACCCACGAGGACTGGATGTGGTCGATGTTGTCGAGGAAGAGCCTCGAGACGGCGATCATCAGTTCGTCCTCGTCGCGACTCGCTCCGCCCGACACCACGCCGTGTTCGAAAAGCGGCGTGTTCTGGTGTATAAACGAGAGCGGGACGAACTCCGTGATCGCCCCGTCCACGCGCTCTTGCAGGTCGCGGACCCGCTTCAGGTGCAGCACCCGGTGGGCCTCGTTCTCGACGTGGCCGTACATGATCGTCGCCGTCAGGCCGAGGCCCGCCTTGGCGGCGCCCTCCATCGCCTCGAGCCAGCCCTCGGTGTCGATCTTGCCCGGGCAGATCACCTCCCGAACCTCGTCGACGAGGATCTCGGCGGCCGTGCCGGGCGCCGAGTCGAGCCCCGCCGCCTTCAGCCGCCGGTAGACCTCCTCGTAGGACCAGTCGGTCCCTCGCCTGGCGTGGTAGGCCTCCTCGGGGGTCATCGAGTGGACGTGGACGCCGCCGACGTTCATCGCCTCGATCTGCTCGACGTACGTCTGGGGGCTCACCGCGTACGCCTCGGGCGGCTTGTAGTTCACCTCCCGGTATGGGTCGTCGTACCCCTCGAGGATCTCGCGGTGCTCGTCGTCGAGGGCGAACGCGGGGTGCAGGCCGGAGACCGAGCAGACCTCGTAGATCCCCCGTTCGACCGCGTCGGCGACGATCTCGCGGGACTCCGCGGGCGTCTTCGTGAAGCCCGCCGTCCCGCCGTCGTGATCTTCTCGCGGCTCCGCCGCTCGGGTACTCGCGGAACAGTGTTCCGCGCTCGCCTCGAACGTGTGAGCGGCGTCCTTGAAGTTGCAGAACAGGCAGCCCACGTTGCACGCGGTCGTGACGTTGTTGTTCAGGTTCGCGACGAAGGTGACCTCCTCGCCGACGACCTCCGCCCGGCGCCGGTCGGCCGCCTCGAGCACCCGCTCCTTGCGGACGGGGTCGATCCCCTCGACGTCCGTCCCCGTGGTGAGCAACTCGATGCCGTCGTCGACGGTGAGTCGCTCGCCGTCGTGCGCCTTCTCGAGCGCGTTCTCGAACGATTGGTCGGTCTCGGGGACGCGTTCGAACTCGAGGTCTGCCTCGGTCACCGGTCGGTCCATCGTGGAAACGATGCCCGTCAGGGGGGAAAAACGTGATGGATCCGGCCGTCGACGTCCTCACCGGCCGTCTCACCGCTCACCGCTCACCGCTCACCGCTCGCCGCTCGTCGCTCGTCGCTTGTCGCTCACCGCTCGTCGTTCGTCGCTTGTCGCTCACCGCTTGTCGCTCACCGCTCGTCGCGATCAGTCGTCCGCGCTCGAGCGCGCCGGCAGGTCGGATTCGTCGTCGGCGACCGCGGGGCGTCGATCGGAATCGTCCCCACTCCCGTCTCCACCGTCGACCTCGAACGCATCGAGGGACCGCCGGAGCGTCGTCGCAGCGTCCGAGAGGGAATCCACGTCGGCCGAGACGTCCGCGATCGAGGCCGTCTGTTCTTCGACCGCAGACGCGACGCGCTCGGTCTCGGCGCTGGTGCGTTCGCTCTCGTCGGCCGCCTCGTCGATCATCGCGGTGATCTCCTGGCTCGCCCGGGCCTGCTCGCCGGTCGCCTCGTCGATCGACTGCACGCCGTCGTCGGCTTCCGCGACGCACTCGGCGATCTCGTCGATCGCATCGAGCCCCTCCTCGACGGCCTCGATCCCGCGGTCGACCTGCTCGCGCATCTCTTCGATGTTCGTGACCGTCTCGTCGGTCGCCTCCTGGACGCTCCCGACCAGGGCGTCGACCTCGTCGGTCGCCTCGCTCGTCTCCTCGGCGAGCGTCTTGACCTCGCTCGCGACGACCGCGAACCCGCTCCCGGCCTCGCCGGCCGACGCGGCTCCGCGCATTGCGGTCGCTCGAGAGAGGGCGACGGCGCCGCAACTCGCCGAATCTGCGTTCGTCGGCTCCCGGTGGGTCCGTCCGAGAGTGAAAGCTTCTTGGGGTATCGCCCCGGGAACTCCGGTATGAACCGAGCCGACCGCGCCGCCGGCGCGAGGTGGTTGCCGTGACGAGCGTCAAGGAGTTCGGGATCGAGGAGGAGGCGACGGCCGACGCGCTCGGCCGCGGCTCGTTCGTCTTCACCGACGCCTACTCGGTGTTCGACTGGGGGCAGATGCCCGACCGCATCCCCGACAAGGGCGCGAGCCTCTGTACGATGGGCGCGTTCAACTTCGAGCTGCTCGAGGCCGAGGGCCTTCCCACCCACTACCGGGGTGTGATCGAAGACGGCGAGGTCCTCCCCCTCGAGGAGACCAGCGAACCGCCGTGGGAGATGGCGATCGACCTGACCCGGGTGCCCGACCTGCCCCACGAGGGCCGGGCGTACGACTACGACGCCTACCACGCCGAGGCCGGCGAGAACTACCTCGTCCCCCTCGAGATCGTCTTTCGCAACCGCGTCCCCGTCGGCTCGAGCCTGCGCAGCAGGACCGACCCATCGGATCACGGCCTCGCGTTCGACGGCGACGACTGGCCCGCGGAGGCGGTCGACCTCGAGGAACCGATCGTCGAGTTCTCGACGAAGTACGAGGAGAGCGACCGCTACCTCGAGCGCGAGGAGGCCGACGCCATCGCCGGCGCGGCGTCGATCGACGACCTCGAGGCGGTCGCCCGGGAGGTGAACCGGATCGTCACCGAACGGGCCGACTCGGCCGGCCTCGTCCACGAAGACGGCAAGATCGAGTGCCTGTACTACGACGGCGAGATCCGGGTGGCCGACGTGGTCGGCACCTTCGACGAGAACCGGTTCAGCTACGAGGGCACGCAGCTCTCGAAGGAGGTCATCCGCCAGTACCACAAGCGAACCCAGCCCGAGTGGGTGGCGGCCGTCGACGAGGCGAAGGCCGACGCGAAGCGGCGCGACGTCGCCGACTGGCGGACGCTCTGTGAGGTCGACCCCGTACCGCTCGAGGAGGCGGTCGTCGAGACCGCCCGCGACATGTACTGCGCCGGCGCCAACGCCTACACCGGGCGGGAGTTCTTCGACGCCCCGCCGCTCTCGAGCGCGATCGGGGCGATCCGGCGGCTGTAGTGGGTCCGATCCGGCGGCTGTGTGGCGGTTCGCCTCCGCGCCCGCACCCGCGACGATCCCTCGCCCGTCGGCGGCCCGACATCGTCCGCCGGCGGCTCGAGGCACCTCTCTCGCCCCGCGTTATCACCGTTCACTGACGGGTTTTCGATATTCGTGAAATCGAGCGACCGTGTCGCGGTCAGTGCGTGAACGAACGCCCGAGGTACAGTTTCTGTCGAATTTCATATCCTTCATATGGCGGGGGCGGATAGGCTCGGACGAGAGCTACTCATGACCGTTTCAGGTATCGCGGCCGTTATCGTCGCGTTCAGCTTCACGACTGCCATCACCGCCGTCGCGGGCGCCGCGCTCGCCGCGTTCGTCGCGTTCTTCCTCTTCCTCGCCTTCGGCGTCGGAACGACCCCGACCGTCGATCTCGAGACCGGCGCCGGAGCCGACGCGGGCGCAGAGGCCGCCGCGAGCGCCGACGACTAAGTTCCGACGCGGTTCGCCCGTCTTTTTCCGAACCGACCCGCCTCGAGCCCGAGCGAGCGGTCCCGTTTTTCACAGGCGGTACGAGGCGGATGCCCCGACCCTTGAGGTCGGGGAGGAAGCCGACAACCGATGGCACAAATCTCGCTACACTGGCAGGCCGACTCCCATCGTATAAGTAACACCGAACGCATATGTGAAAATACAGTGGAATACCGTCGTACCGCCGTCATCAAACTCGACACTCCCGAAGGAGCAGACGACTCCCTTCGAGAGACTGTCGCGCAGTTCAAACACTGTGCCAACACCGCAGCTGAGTGGTGCTGGCACGGCGACGACGGCTACCACGTCACCTCGAAAGCCAAAGCCGAACGCGCCCTCTACGACCGACTCCGCGACGAAACCGACCTGACCGCGAATCTCGTCCAGAAAGGGATTCGTAGGGCGGTCGAAGCCGTCAAAAGCGGAGTCTCACGTCTCGAACGTGGTGAGAACACGTCGCAACCGCACTTCTCGGCAGACAGCGCGGTTTACGACAAGCGGAGCGCGACGTTCCACCGCGACCACGTTTCCCTCTCGACCATAGACGGGCGCGTCGAGTGCGACTACATCCTTCCCGACGACTCGGAGACACCGCCGACGAAGTACGTCTCCGACGAGGATTTCGCGTTTCGGATGGCCCACTTGCAGTACCGCGACGGTGACTGGTATCTCCACGCCTCGATGCGGAAGGTCGAAGCAGACGAGGACTCGTCTGAATTCGAGTCCAAGCACAGAACAGTCCTTGGTGTGGATTTGGGCGTGAACAACCTCGCCGTTGCTTCGACTGGGCGATTCTGGTCGGCAGACGAGTTCAACCACTGGCGTCGAGAGTACGAGACGCGTCGTGCCTCGCTTCAGCAGTGTGGCTCTCGACACGCCCACGAAAACATCGAGAGTGTTGGTCAGAAAGAGTACGGACGCTTCGAGATCTACCTGCACACGGTGGCGAACGAACTTATCGAGGAAGCCGTCGAACACGATTGTTCGCACATCGTGTTCGAGGATTTGACCCACATTCGGGAGAACATTCCCGAGGCGACGTGGCAACACGTCTGGGCGTTCCGACGCCTCTACGAGTACGTCGAATACAAAGCCAAAGAACACGGTGTTGAAGCCATACAGGTTGACCCGCGCAACACGTCGAAGCGTTGCTCGACGTGTGGGTTTACCCACGACGATAACCGTAGCGAGGAGTCGTTCGAGTGTCAGCAGTGTGGGTATGAGAACCACGCCGACTACAACGCCTCGAAGAACATCGGTTTGCAGTATCTCCGTCGAAGGCAAAACGCAGGCGACGGAGGCGCACCCGTAGATGTGCGCTTGAATCGCGGGACGCTGAACGTGAGCGGGGAGTACGTACCCCCTGCCTCGGTTGAGGCACAGAACGGGAGTCCACGCGAAAGCCTCGGGGCTTGACCCCGAGGCGATTTACCATGTTCCGCTTTCTGGGTACCACGCTATGAAAATAGAGTATTTGTGATAATTTTGCTCACTGATTGCTACACACCGCAGATGGGTCGAACGGGACTCGAGTGACTGCCAGCCGAGTGGCAGGAGGCGAAACGGGGTCGAACGTGACGGTTCGCCGCGCAAAACCGACGGGTCCGACCGTCACATCGGCCGATTCGTCAAGCTTCAAGTGGCCGACGTGCAACTGGTTCGCTAATGAGCGAGTCGACAGCCGACGACGGACCCACGTGTGAGTTCTGCGGAGCGTCGCTGGAGGGGACGGACAACCGCCGGGTCGTGCCCGCGGTCGAGGACGGTCAAGCGGTCCACCTCGAGTTCTGCGGGGACGATTGCCTCGAGCAGTGGAAGGAGTGACCGCGGAGAGAACGTCGGCGGTCGGCTGCTACTGCGCTCCCTCGTCCGCGACGACCGTTCCGATCCCGTCGACCGGGCGGTCCGGGTTGGCCTCTTCGATCTCCTCCGGGAGGCCGAGCTGGTAGCGCTCGCCGTTTTCGCGGACCGTCGTCCGTCCGCGGTGAACCGAGACGTCGCCGCTCAGGTGCATCCGAACCGCCTCGAGCAGCGCGTCCGCCTCGAGGGGCTGGCCGCGGCGTTTCATCGCCTCGAGGTCGGCGTCGTCGGGGACGTCGAACGCGCGCTGGGTGATGATCGGCCCCTGGTCGAGGTCGGTCGTGACGTAGTGGGCGGTGACGCCCGCGACGCGGACGCCCTCCTCGACGGCCTGCCGGTAGGCCTCCGCGCCGGGGAACGCCGGCAGCAGCGAGGGGTGGACGTTGATGATGCGGTCCTCGTAGCGGAAGACGACGTTCGGGCTGAGGATGCGCATGTAGCGCGCGAGGACGATCAGGTCGGCGTCGTACTCGGCCAGCAGCTCGAGGAGGCGCTCCTCGTTCTGCTGGCCGCCCTCGTCGCCGATGTCGTGGAACGGGACGTCGTAGTGTTCCGCCAGCGGCTGCAGGTCGTCGTGGTTCCCGATGACGACGCCGATGTCGGCGCCCAGGTCGTCGTTCGCCCACGCCTCGAACAGCGCCTCGAGGCAGTGGCTCTCCTTCGTGACGAGGACGGCGATCTGCTGGGTGTCGCGGTCGGCGGGGAACCGGACCTGGACGTCGAGGCCGAGGTCGTCCCCGAGTTCGTGGAGGTCGGCGCGCAGTTTCTCCTCCGTACAGACCATCTCGGCGGTGTCGACGGCGAGGTACATCCGGAAGACGCCGTCGCGAACCGCCTGGTCCAGGTCCTCGATGTTGATTCCGCGCTCGAACAGGAGGCTGGTCACGCGGGCGACGAGTCCGGTATCGTCGTCTCCAACGACCGTGATCTCGGTCACGTCGGTCGTCATCGACTCCACCTCCGCTCGAGCATTCGTCGAGACATCGGTATCCGTTCGCCCCGAAACCGCGGGCGGTGAAAAGTCCTGCTTTCCGCGGTCGGTCGTGCGACCCCGACGCGCGGTTCCCCCGCGACGGTCGCCCGCGACCGCGACGCCGACCGCGACGGTATCCACGAACGTGTATCACGATACGAACCCGAAAGCGTTTTTGAGCACGGATGCGGGGTTTCAGGTGATGACCGCCTACACCGCGACGGTGACGGTTCGACTCAAACGCGGCGTCCTCGATCCCGAGGCCGAGACGACCAGGCGCTCGCTCGAGCGACTGGGCTTCGACCTCGAGGCGCTTCGCTCCGCCGACCGCTTCGAGATCGACCTCGAGGCCGACTCCGCTGACGCCGCGGCCGAGCGCGCCGACGAGATGGCCGAGCGACTGCTCGCGAACCCGACCATCCACGACTACGACGTGGAGGTCGACGAGCGGTAGATGACCGTCGTCATCGTTCGGTTCGGCGGTTCGAACTGCGACCGCGACGCCGAGCGCGCCCTCGAGCACCTGGGGATCGACGCGGAGATCGTCTGGCACGAGGACGGCCTGCCCGAGGGAACGACGGGGATCGTGCTCCCCGGCGGCTTCTCCTACGGCGACTACCTGCGCGCGGGCGCGATGGCGGCGCGCTCGCCGATCATGGACGAGGTGCGCGAGGCGGCGGCCGACGGCGTCCCGGTGCTCGGCGTCTGCAACGGCGCGCAGGTCGGCTGCGAGTCCGGCCTCACCGAGGGCGTCTTCACGACGAACGAGAGCGCGCGCTTCCAGTGTGAACACGTCTACCTCCGCGTCGAGCGCGACGACACCCCCTGGACCGCCGCCTACGAGGAGGGCGACGTGATCGAGATCCCCATCGCCCACGGCGAGGGGCGCTACGAGATCGACGACGACCGACTGGCCGACCTCGAGGACGAGGGCCGCGTCCTCTTCCGGTACTGCGACGCCGAGGGTCGGACGGGTCCGGCGTCGAACCCGAACGGGTCGAAACGCGACGTCGCCGGCGTCCTCGGCGAGCGCGAGACCGTCGCCGTGATGATGCCCCACCCCGAACGCGCGACGCTTCCCGACGTCGGCGGCACCGACGGGCGGGGGATCCTGCGCGCGTTCGAGTAGCCCTCGCGGACGGATATTGCCAATATATTTATTTTCCGGCCGACTCGAGTCCTCCACAGACGACTCGGTCGGGTGGGACGCAGGTGCCGCCCGTTCCGACCGAGGTCGGATCCCGAAATGGCAACTCGAAAACGGATCGTCCACGTCGATCCACGCGCCCGAACGGCCGTCGAAGCCGAGCTCGCCGACTCCCTAGAGCCGGCGTCTCCCCTCGAGGTGACGGTCGAGGCCGTCGACTCGATCGCCGCCTGCGTCGAGCGCCTCTCGGAGGCCGACGCCATCGTCTGCGAGGCGTCGGTTCCCGACGGCACCTGCGTCGACCTCTGTCGACGGGTTCGAAACCGGCGACCGTCGATACCGATCGTGGTGTTCACCGACGAGGGGAGCGAGGCGCTCGCCGGGGAGGTCGTCGCCGCCGGCGCCGACGGCTACGTTCCGAAATCTCTGGGCGTCGAGACCCTCCGAAGGCGTCTCGCCGAGATACTCGAGGGCGACCGCTCGACGACGACGGAGCACACGCCGTCCGCGCTCGAATCCGTCCGCGATCGGTCGCCGTTCGCGATCATCGAGTGGAACCTCGAGCTCGAGGTGGCGGACTGGAACCCGGCGGCGACGGAGCTGTTCGGGTACACCGCCGAAGCGGCCCGCGGTCGGTGCGCCCTCGAGTTGCTCGTTCCGGACGAGGTTCGGGACGACGTTCGCGTCCACTGGCAGTCGCTCCTCTCGGCGAACGCGATCGACGACGTGCACCGAGTGGTCAACCGCAACGTCCGCGAGGACGGGACGACGATCACCTGCGAGTGGTTCAACACGCCGCTGTACGACGACGACGAGCTCGTCGGCGTCCTCTCGTTCGCCCGGGACGTCAGCGGCGACGTCAAACGCGCGACCGCGCTCGAGGCGCTCCAGGAGACGACGCGCGAGTTGATCCGCGCCGACTCGACCGCCGAGGTCGCCGAGATCGTCATCGAGGCCACCGAGACGGTGGTCGACGGCCCCTTCGCAGCGGTCCGATTCTACGACCCCGACGCGGACGTCCTCGACGTCGTCGAGACGTCGGCCGCCCTCGAGGCGACCGGGTTCACCCCGCCGGCCGTCGAACCGAACGCGAGCGTCCTCTGGGACGTCTACGCCGACGAACTGGCGACGGTGATCGACGAGGGGACGTCCCTCGACGCGCCGGAGTTCGGACTCGACCTCGAGTACCTGCTCGCCCACCCGCTCGGCGATCACGGCCTGTTGACGGTCGCCTCGAGCGACGGCGAGATCGAGCGCGTCGACCGCAACCTGGTCCACGTGCTGGCGACGGCCGCGGAGGCGGCGCTCGACCGGATCGCCTCCGAGGAGCACCTCAAGCGGGAGCGCGACCGGTTCGTGGCGCTCTTCGAGAACGTCCCCGACGCCGTGGTCAACACGCGCCAGCGCGACGGGGTTCCGATCGTCGAGGACGTCAACCCGGCGTTCGAACGGCTCTTCGGCTACGAGGCCGAGGAGATCGTCGGCGAACCGCTCGACCGGTTTCTGGTCCCCGCCGGGAGGGAGTCGGAGGCGCGAACGGTCAATCGGCGGGGGAATCGGGGCGAAATCGTCGAAGCCGAGGTCAAGCGTCGGACCGCCGACGGACTCAGGGACTTCAGGATGCGCGTCGTCCCGATCGACGTCTGCGGCCAGACCGCGGAGCGGGTCTTCGGCCTCTACACCGACGTCACGGAGCAGAAACAACGCCAGAAGCGCGTCGAGGTGCTCAACCGCGTCCTGCGTCACGATCTCCGCAACGGGATGAACATCATCGACGGTAGCGCGGAGATGCTCGCCGACGCCGTGAACGGCGAGCACCGAACGTACGCCAGGGCTATCCAGGAACGCGCGGACGAACTCGTCGGCCTCGCCGAGAAGACGCGCGCGGTCGAGCGGACCCTCGAGCGGGACGGAACCGGTCCCGTCGACGTCGTCGCGGCGATCGATCGGACGGTCGACCGAGTGGACTGCGAGGCCGGCGACGCCGACGTTACCGTCACGATCGACGACTCGGTCCCCGATCCGCCGCTCGCCCGCGCCGACGAACTCCTCGCCCAGGCCATCCGCCAGGTCGTCGAGAACGCCGTCGAACACGCGGACCGCGACGTTCCGTCGGTCGACGTCGACCTCGAGTACCGCTCGAACGACGACGTGTTGGTGCTGACCGTCGCCGACGACGGGCCGGGGATCCCCGTCGAGGAGCGCGAGTTGCTGGGAGAGGAGCGCGAGATCACGCAACTCCGCCACGCCAGCGGCCTCGGCCTCTGGCTGGTCAACTGGGTCGTCACCCAGTCGGGCGGACAGCTCCGGTTCGAATCGAACGAACCACGGGGAACCGTGGTCGTCCTCGAGATCCCGCGGGCCGATCCCGACTCGAGCCGGCTCGCGGACGGCGAGACGACCGACAGCGAGTGATTTCCCGGGCGAATCGCGGCCGCGTTATCGGGTGAGCGGCTGGTTGTAGCCCCGCTCGAGGTCCATCACGGCCTCCCACGTCGCCTCGCACGCGCAGGAGACCTGCTCGAACACGGAGGGGTCCTGTCGGAGGTCGAAGTCCTTGATCGCCTTCTGGACGAGGTCGTCGCACTCCGTGCAGTTGTGGGGGCCGCGATCGGAGCCGTGGCCGACGGGGTCGGAGACGACGATGGCGTCGACATCGACGGTTTCGCGGAGGACGTGGGCGACCGACCAGAGCCACGGCGGCCGGTAGCCGTCGTTGAAGTAGAGTTCGTCGACCATCGTGTACCGCTGGACGTTACAGGGGTTCATCGAGATCGTGTGACAGCCCTCGACTCCAGCGCAGCGCTCGATGGAGGCGATCATGTCCTCGACGGCCTCCGATTCCGAGAGGAACGGCGGCTTCATCAGGAGGTAGGCCTTCACGCCGGCGTCGGCCTCGCCTGCTCCGTCGGGGTCGCTCGCCGCCTCGGCCTCCGCACACGCCGCCTCGAAGTCCGCGAAGTCGAAGTACTTGTTCACGCAGTCGTGGCGGACGCGGTCGGTGGCCGTCTCGAGGCCGATGGCGACGTCGGTGTCCAGCCCGCGCTCGGTGAAGTCCGTCAGCTTCTCGCGATCGACGAAGTCGGGCAGGGACTCGAGGACGATCCGGTCGCGGTCGGCGAACGTCTCGGCGATGGCCTCGCGGGTCTCGGCGCCGACCTCGCGCTCGTCGAGGAACGAGCCCGACGTGTAGATCTTAATCAGGTCCGCGGAGTCGGTGGCGTTCTCGGCCTCGTGTGCGAGGCAGACGTCGATCTGGTCCATCAGCGCCTCGTGGCTGACGGAGCCGCCGTCGACGCTCTCGGCGACGTAGCCGCACATGGTGCAGCCGCCGGCGCGGGCCCAGCGACAGCCCCCCGTGTTGAGGATGATCGTCAGGCTCTCCTTGACGCCGTCGGGCGTGTTGTCCTCGTCCAGCCAGACGCGCGTCGGCCGGTGGGGATCGTAGCTCGCCTCCTTCCGGGAGCGGATCTCCCGCATCACCTGGTTGTGGGCGTCCATCCCCTTCCCCTGCTCGTAGACCTCGGGCGTGGGTTTACTCATTGTCGTTCGAAGGTGCTCGAGCGCCTAAAGCGCCTTCGTCTGGGCCGGGCCCCGTCGCCCCGCCGCAGGTTCGTCGCCGGAGGTCGCACGGACGGAGTCGACGCGGTCGCTCGAGCCGGATCGCAGCCATCGATCCAACGGTCGACGGTCCGGTCGCTCTCTCGTCCGCTTCCCCGCCGTCCGTCCGTTCGATCGGTCAGCCGAGTCTGAGCTCCCTGGTCTCGACGGCGTCGCAGGTCGGACAGACGAACTGGTACCTGACGCGGCTGCCGCTGGTGGTGACGCGCCAGCCGCCGTCGTCGTCGACGTAGCCACACTGGGGGCAGCGCAACTCCGACTCGTCGTACTTCTGGCGGAGCCGATCGAACGGCGATCGCGCCTTTTCGACTGCCATGTGTGAACGTTGAACACGGTACTACATAACGCTCCGGTGATCTACCGCTGACTCTCTTCCTCGGTGACCGGTCGAACCGGCCCGTCGGTGGCCGACCGAAGCGACCGGGTGCGCTGCGCCGTTCGGTCACACCTTTCATAGGGCCCCCCTTCCTATGTAGGGTCATGGACAGAACCGATGCGGGAACGACCCGCGCGGAAATCGGCGACGCCGACCGCGCCGCCGCCGCGCTCGAGCACGTCGTCGATCCCGTGGTGACCGTCGTCGACGGAACGATCGCGTACGCGAACGCCGCGGCCTGCGAGGCGTTCGACCTCGACCTCGAGGCGGAGCGCGACGGCGACGCGACCGACGGCGAAGGAAGCGGGGTCCGAGCGGCCGAAGCGATCTTCGGTCCCTCGTGGGAGCGACTCGAGGCGGCGGTCGAGGAGACGACGGTGGGGACGGTGCGCCACGTCGACCTCGACCGAGACGGGTACGGCGCGCGCGTCCACCGGGGCGTCGACGGGGCGACGATCACCTTCGACGGGAGCGCCAGCGATCCGCCGGACGGCGACCGCGCGGTCAAGGCGCGGGCGATCAACGAGGCGCCCGTCGGCGTCACGCTCTCGGACCCGAACCGGGAGGACAACCCGCTGGTCTACATCAACGACGCCTACCAGGAGATCACCGGCTACGACTTCGACGACGTCGTCGGCCGGAACTGTCGGTTCCTGCAGGGGCCGGACTCGGACGAGAAGGCGATCGCGGCGATGCGCGCGGCGATCGACGAGGAGCGCCCCGTCACCGTCGAACTCGAGAACTACCGCAAGGACGGGACGAAATTCTGGAACGAGGTGACCGTCGCCCCCGTCCGGAACGACCGCGGCGAGGTGACCAACTACGTCGGCTTCCAGAACGACGTCACCGCCCGCAAGGAGGCCGAACTCGAGGCCGAGCGCCGAACCCGGGAACTCGAGTACGTGCTCGACCGCGTCGAGGGGCTCGTCCAGGACGTCACCGCCGCCGTCGCCGGGTCGACCTCCCGCTCCGAACTCGAGCGGGCCGTCTGCGAGCGCATCGTCGAGGAGGGGGCCTACGACGCGGCGTGGATCGGCGAGCGAAACCCCGCGACCGACGCGATCGCGGTGCGGGCGGGCGCCGGCGACTCCGTCGCGGGCGACGATGCCGAGCCGATCCCGATCGACGCGGACCATCCCGCGGCCGAGGCCCTTCGGTCGGACACCGTCGCGATCGACCGCACTGGCGACGGGAGTCGCGCGGCCTTCCCGCTCTCGTACAACGGCATCGAGTACGGCGCGCTGCTGGTCCGTACCGGAGCGGACAGTCTCGGTACCGACCGGGGTGACCGGGAGACCGTCGTACTCTCCGCGCTCGCGCGGGCGGTCGCGAGCGGGATCAACGCCCGGGAGACGAGTCGCACGCTCGCGACCGACGCCGTCGTCGCCCTCGACCTCGACGTCACCGACCCCTCGCTCGCCCCCGTGGCGCTCTCCGAGGAGGCCGACTGTCGCCTCGAGTACCGACGCTCGACCCATCGGCGGGACGAGGAGACGGCGTCCCTGTTCACCGCCACCGGAGCGACCCCCGACGACCTCGAGACGGCCGCCGACGACCTCGGACTCGACCTCGAGGTTCTCGTCGACCGCGACGGGGAGTGTCTGATCGAACTGCGCGACGGGGACGGGAACGGCGACGGCTTCGTCGCGTGGCTCTCCGAGCGCGGCGTCAGGGTGCGGGCCATCGACGCCGACGAGGGCCGGGCGCGCGTCACCCTCGAGATCCCGCGATCCTCGAACGTCCGCGCCGTCGTCGAGGCCGTCGAGGACCGGTACCCGAGCGCCGACGCCGTCGCCTTCCGCCGGCGCGAACGCGGCGGGGAGACGCGCCAGGAGTTCGCCGCCCGACTCGAGGAGGCCCTCACCGAGCGGCAGTTCGACGCGTTACAGCGCGCCTACCTCGGGGGTTACTTCGAGTGGCCCCGACCGGCGACGGGGGAAGAACTCGCGCGGTCGATGGGCGTCTCGCGGCCGACGTTCCACGAGCACCTCCGGAGCGCCGAGGCGAAACTGTGTCGCGCGTTCTTCGGCGACGAGTGACGGTCGACGGTCGACACGGACGACGGTGTCCGCCGACCCGCCGACCGACCGCATCGCGGACGACACTCCGATCGACCGACCGCTTCGCCGACGTCACTCCGATCGACCGACCGCTTCGCCGACGTCACTCCGATCGTCCCCCTCGCGCGCGTCGAGTCGGAATGAGGCGCCAGCATGGTCTTGCCGGCCCTCGGCCCGTAGCTCCTGCCTAGAGAGTCGAACGGTCCGAGAGATTATTGCCGTGGTCGCCGTACCTCCGATCATGCTCGCGCTCGCAACGGCGCTTCAAGCGCAGGCCGTCGGCCCGCTCCAGATCGGTGGTGGGGGCTTCCTGTACTGGGCGATCATCTTCTTCGTCCTCGCAATCATCGCCGCGGCCGTCGGCGCGCGCGGCGTCGCCGGGGTTTCGATGGAGATCGCGCGGATCTTCGTGCTGATCTTCGTCGTCCTCGCGATCGTCGCGTTACTCCTGTAGCGGGCCGGACCACCGGTCGATTTCCGATCGACCTACCCGGACTCGAGTCCGTCAGAAGCGGACTCGGCCGGTCCACCGACTGCCCGCGTCAATTCACGGGATTACCATTCTGCAATATTTGCGCCCCCCTTGCTTATCGAAATCGTGAGTGTATACCATCGCGGTACGTGGAGCCGTCGGTCCGATTCCGTTCGACGCACGTAACCGAATGCCGTTACGTGACGTTGCTAACTCCTAACATCGTCGCCGTCCAATACAATAGTGAATAGTTACCATGACAGAATTCGGCGGTTTTCAGGACAGGGTCGCGCGGATCGACCTGTCGGAGGGATCGGTCGCGTACGAGTCGATCGACGACGAGGACGCGAAGAAGTATATCGGCGCGCGGGGCCTGGGGGTGAAATACGTCTTCGAGCAGGGGCCGGACGTGGACCCGCTCGGGCCGGAGAACCTGCTCGCGTTCATGAACGGCCCGCTCTCGGGCACGCAGGTGACGATGAGCGGTCGGATCGCCATCTGTACGAAATCACCGCTGACGGGGACGGTCACCGACAGTCACCACGGCGGCTGGTCGGGCGCCCGACTGAAGTGGGCCGGCTTCGACGGCCTGCTGTTCGAAGGGAAGGCCGAGGAGCCGGTCTACCTCTACGTGGAGGACGGGGAGGTCGAGCTCCGTGACGCCTCCCACCTCTGGGGCAAGGGCGTTCACGAGACGAAAGAGACGATCGAGGAGGAAGTAGACGGCTCCTACGGGAAGAACCTCTCGATCATGGCCATCGGACCCGGCGGCGAGAACCTGGTGCGGTACGCCTGCATCGTGAACGAGGACGACCGCGCCTCGGGCCGGGGCGGCGTCGGCTGCGTCGCCGGCTCGAAGAACCTCAAGGCGGTCGTCGTCAAATCCAGCACGAAGATGCCCAAGCCCGCGGACCAGGAGACGTTCCAGGAGGGCCACCGCCAGGCGATGCAGGCGATCACCGAATCGGAGGTCACCGCGCCCAACGAGGGCGGCCTCTCGATGTACGGGACGAACGTCCTGATGAACATCACCGAGGAGATGGACGGCCTCCCGACGCGGAACGGACGGTACACGAGCACCGAGAGCGCGAGCGACGACCTCGGGATCGACGTCGACGCCGAACGCGTCTCCGGGGAGAACGTCAGGGAGAACATCCTCGTCGACGAACCCACGTGTCACTCCTGCCCGGTCGCCTGCAAGAAGGAGGTCGAGGTGACGGCGATGCACAAGGGCGAGGAGATGAACGTCCGGACGGAGTCCTACGAGTACGAGTCGGCGTTCGCCCTCGGCCCCAACTCCGGGCACACCGAGCGCGACGACATCGCCCTCATGATCGACCGCTGTAACGACATGGGCGTCGACACCATCGAGACGGGCAACATGATGGCCATGGCGATGGAGATGACCGAGGAGGGCAAACTCGAGGACGTCGGCGAACTCGAGTGGGGCGACTCCGAGACGATGGTCGAGATGATCGAGCGGATCGCCCGCCGCGAGGACGACCTCGCGGACCTGCTCGCGGAGGGTGCGAGGCGGGTCGCCGAGAAGCGCGACGCCGCGGACAACTCCCTGGCCGTGAAGGGCCAGACCATCCCGGCCTACGACCCGCGCTGCATGAAGGGGATGGGGATCGGCTACGCCACCTCGAACCGGGGCGCCTGCCACCTGCGGGGGTACACGCCCGCCGCTGAGATCCTCGGCATCCCCGAGAAGGTCGACCCGTACGAGTGGGAGGGGAAGGGCGAACTGACGGCCGCCTTCCAGGACCTCCACGCTATCTCGGACAGCTTCGACATCTGCAAGTTCAACGCCTTCGCCGAGGGGATCGAGGAGTACGTCCTCCAGTACAACGGCATGACCGGCCGCGACGTCACCGAGGACGAGTTGCTCGAGGCGGGCGAGCGGATCTACAACCTCGAGCGCTACTACAACAACCTGGCGGGCTTCGACGCGAGCGACGACTCCCTCCCGGAGCGCTTCCTCGAAGACGGCATCCCCGGCCAGGGCGCCTCGGAAGGCGAGTACTGCGAACTCGAGGAGATGAAAGACGAGTACTACGACCACCGCGGCTGGGTCGACGGCGTCGTCCCCGACGAGAAACTCGAGGACCTCGGGATCGACATCGGCCCCGGAACCGGCGTCTCGACCGGCGACTCCCCGGCGCCGGCCGACGACTGATCGGCTCCGACCGGGTGCGATCGACCACCGGTCGAACCGGCGAACCGACCGAGTTTCCACCGCTTTTTTTTCGTTCCGGCGGGCGTACGACCTCCCGAGAACCGACGATGTCACCACTTCCGGGTCGGTACCGCTTCGGGATCTACCACTGGCGGCGACGGGCCGCGTCGATCGCCGTCGCCCTCGTCGCGGCCGGGGGTGCCGTGCTTCTCTGCCGACGCTCCGAGCACCGCGGTCGTCGGCTCGCAGCGGCGGCGATCGGACTCGCGGCGCTCGCTCGCGTCGCGTCGGTGGCCCGCCGGGCACTCTCGCCGCCCCCGTGGGCGCTCGAGCGAGCGAAGTACGACGCCCTCGCGCGGCGACTCCCCCTCGACGACGCCGACCGGGTCCTCGACGTCGGCTGCGGAACCGGCCGGTCGCTCGTGGGGTTCGCCCCCCACGTGTCGCCCGGGACGGAGGTGCTCGGCCTCGACGTCTTCGACGACCGGATCATCCTCGGGAACGGACCCGCGCTCGCGCGACGGAACGGGGCCCGCGCCGGCCTCGAGGTGACGCCGGTCGCCGGCGACGCGGCGGCGCTGCCCGTCGCGGCCGGGTCGATCGACGTCGTCACCGCGTGTCGGGTCCTCCACGACCTCGAAGCGCGGGTCGCCGACGACGCCCTCCGCGAACTGCACAGGGCGTGCGCACCCGACGGTGTCGTCGGCATCCTCGAGTTGCCGTTGCTCCCCGACGGCGTCCCGACCGACCGCGACCCGGAAGCGTACTGGTCGGACCGGGTCTCGGCGGCCGGACTCCGGATCGACCTCCTCGAGCGGGTGGATCGGCCCGGTTCGGACGAACCGTACGTGCTGATCGTCGCCGCGCCGGCGTCCGGTGCCCGCGATCGGTGAGGCGGAGATCGAGGAGCGGTCGAGTGGTGATCGCCCGAGCGATCCGGGCAGCGGCGGAACCCTTGCTCGCGCGCGGTACGGGGTCGCTTCCGCGTCCCGTGGCGTTGCCAGTTCCAACCCGCGGTCGCCGACCGCCTCTCGCTCGTCGGCGGTGGCTTCGCTCGGCGCCTGTAGGGCCGTCTTACGGCTCGAATTCGGCCGCTACGCCGATCGAAGCGGGCTCCGCTTTCGGAGCGAAGGATAGTAACCGGCTTGAATTTTATTCATTCGATAGACAATCGTATTTAGATATCGATTGTACGTCTGGAATACTTTGATAAGCATTATCAAATTTCGTAATGACCTCACATGTGTGGTGGTAACATGAGCCAAAAATCCACTGCGTCCGACGTGACGGTCGCGGAGCGACGCGACCTAGCGACGACGCTCGGCGTCGACGCACCGAACGACGGGGAGGTAACGTGGGAGCGACTGGCGGGGCGGGTCGAACCGCCGGCCGATCCGAGGTTCGCTTCGATGGGCGAGGCGATTCGGTCGGACCTCGAGGGGCGACTCGACGCCGAACTCATCGCGCGTGAGCGAGCGAACGTCGCGGAACGGATTCGAACATTACCGGCGGTCCGAGAAGTCGGCGTCCCCGACGAACCCGGCGGACTGTACGAAGCGGTCGCGAAACCGGGGTGGCGCCTCTACGACCACCTGCTCGAGGTCGGGTTCTTCGAGAGCCTCGACGAGAACCTGCCGCGCTTCACGGCGGCTCACGTCGAGCGGACGGCGCGCGAGTTGGTTCTCGCCGATCCGCTCTCGTCGGCGCTCGACGAGGTCGGGTTCGACGAGGTGGAGAAGACGGCGATGCTCGTCGCGGTCACGAACGAACCCGAACGACTGGCCCGGTGGGTCCCGTCGAACCAGATCCCCGACGACGTCGAGTTCGATACGTCGAACGTGCCGCCGCTCCATCAGCGCGCGATGGGCGGGGTGTTGCTGTGGATCGACGGGCTGGACAGACACCTCTGGCAGAACGAGGTGCTCGTCACCGAGGAGATCCTCGACGACGCGGTCGGACGCGTCAAGGAGATGCTGGGCGGACTCTTCGTGTCGGCGACGGCCGCCCGCGACCTCGCGGGCGAGAGGGCGAATCGGTTCACCGACGAACAGCTGACGGCCGCGTTCACCGCGGGGGCGGCGGTCCAGATCGTCGGTCAGGAGGAGCTGCTGCACGACGCGTTCTACATCACGGACGAGATGCGCGCGCCGAGCGAACTGAGGTGATTCCGCATGGCACTTCGAAACGACAGGGCCGTTCAGGCCGCACGCGACATCGAACTGGTGGAGACCGACGACGGCTACACGCTGGTCGGGGGACCGGTGACACAGGACGGTGAAGGCGAAGGGGTGACGGAGCAGCACGACACCGATCGCATCCCGGAGGTCGACGTGACCCAGGAGATGCTGAGCAACTCGGGCGAGGACCCCGAATCGTGGCTGATGTACGGCGGGAACTACGAACAGCACCGGGCGACGACCGCCGACGTCATCACCCCCGACAACGTCTCCGACCTCGAACTCGAGTACGAGTTGTCCGTCGGCACGGGCTCGAGCATGGAGGGGACGCCGATCGTCGTCCCGGGCGACCCGCCGGTCATGTACCAGACCAACGGGCCGAACCACATGAAGGCGATCGACGCCCGGGAGGGGGAGGTCCTCTGGAGTTACACCTACGCGCCGCCGATCGGCGTCGAACTCTGCTGCGACGACAACAACCGCGGCGCGGCCGTCCTCGGGGACACGGTGTACATGACGACGCTCGACTCGGGCGTCGTCGCCCTGGACCGGTACAGCGGCGAAGAGCAGTGGTACACCCAGACGGCGAATCACGAGGAGGGGTACTCCGCGACGTGGGCGCCCGTGATCCACGACGAGACGATCTACACGGGGAGCGCCGGCGGCGAGTACGGCGTCCTCGGCTTCATCGCCGCGCTCGACGCCGAGAGCGGCGAGATGCAGTGGCAGACCGACACCCTCCCGGAGGACGAGTGGGTCGGCCAGAGCCGCGAGCACGGCTGCGGAACGAGCTGGATGACGCCGACGATCGACGAGGACCGCGGCGTGCTCTACTCGCCGGTCGCCAACCCCGGGCCGGACTTCGACGGCACCGTCCGGCCGGGACCGAACTTCCCCACCTGCGGGACGCTCTCGCTCGACCTCGAGTCAGGCGAGCACAACTGGGGCTTCCAGTCGAGTCCGCACGACGTCTGGGACTACGACGCGGCGGCGCCGCGCGTGCTCGTGCGCGACGTGGAGGTTGAGGGCGAGTCGATGGATCTGGTGGTCGGCTCGGACAAGGCCGGCTGGGTGTTCCTGATGGACGCCGACTCCGGCCAGCTCCACGAGCGCAGCCAGGAGATCTGCCAGCACATCAATATGTGGGGGATGATTCCCCACATCAGCTCCGACGAGCGAGTCCCGTTCGTCCCCGGCGCCCCCGGCGGAAACGACTGGCAGCCGCCGTCGTACAACCCCCAGACCGGCTACGTGTACGTCATCCACCAGAACTTCCCGCAGGACCTCTACTGGCGGTACGAGGAGTACAGCGAGGGCAATCCCTACTGGGGCGGCGGCCTCGACGACCCGGCCTCCGAGATCCCCGACGAGTGGAACGAGTCGATCACCGCCTTCGCCGCGGTCGACCCCGCGACGGGCGAGCGCGTCTGGCGCGAGTGGATCGAGAGCGAGGACGAGCTCTACATGTGGGGCGGCTCGATGTCGACCGCGACCGGACTCGTCTTCAACGGCACCCAGAACGGCACCTTCGTCGCCTACGACGGCGAGAACGGCGACCGACTCTGGGAGCACGAGTTCGACGTCCCGATCAGTGCGTCACCGATGAGCTGGTACGACCCCGGCGAGGAGAAGCAGTACGTCGCCGTCCAGGTCGGCGGCAGCGGCTGGCTGCGCCAGGGAACCCGCGGCGACACGCTCGCCGTGTTCTCGATGGACGCCTGAACTACCACACAACGATCAACCCATGTCAAACGAACACGATTCACCCGACGACGTTTCCCGTCGCGGCGTGCTGAAGGGAACGGCGGCGCTCACGAGCATGGCCGCGCTCACCGGCGAGGCGGGCGCCTATCGCGACGCGTTCGACTTTCCGATGCCCGTCGCCCAGAACGACGAGGCAGTCAGGACGTTGACGCTGACCGGCATCGTCGGCGGCTGGCTCGGCGTCGCACCGCACGAGATCGACGCCCGGTCCAACCCGCCCCTGCGACTGGTCGAAGGCGAAATGCACGAGGTCGTCTGGGTCAACGGGGACGGCGCGCACCACAACTTCAACATCACCGCCGGCAACTCCCTCGACGAGGACGTCGAGGTACTCGAGGCCACGGAGACGGTGACCGAACAGGGTGAGTTCACCACCCTTCAGTTCACCGCCACCGAGGAGATGGAGGAGTACTTCTGCATGCCGCACCCGGCCCAGATGCGCGGTCCGATCGAACTGATCGACCCCGAGGGCACCAACGAGCTCGTGGTCCACGTCGAAGACGAAAACGGCGAACCCCTCGGCGCCGAGGTCTCCCTCGACGACATGCACTCGTTCTCGAACCTCGCCGCCCGACCGGACCCGTTCTCGGAGGAGGAACAGGGCGACGAGGCGGGGAACGCCACCGACGGCAACGAAACGGACGGCAACACAACCGACGGCAACGCGACCGACAGCGGCGACAACGGCGACGTCGAAGGCGAGCAGACACAAGCGCCCGCGATCGCCCGCTTCGACCTCCTCGAGGACGGCGAGTACGAACTCGAGGTCTGGACGTACGGCTACGAGCCGGTGACCGAGACGGTGACGATCGACGGCGAGGATCAGCGGATCACCGTCACGCTTCCCGAGGTCGAACCCGGCGAACCGGCCGAGACCTTCTCGATGCGACTCGAGGAGGGGCAGTGGGTCGGCCAGTCACCAGACGCTATCGCCGAACAGACGAACCCGACGCTCGAGTTCGAGTCCGGCGAGACCTACGCGGTGGAGTGGGAGAACGCGATCGGTCGCGGGCAACCCGAGGGGGAGAATCGGTACTTCGAACCGTTACCGGGACACAACTTCGTCATCGCCGCCAACGGCGATACCAACCAGTGGGAAACCCGCATCCGGTCCGACTTCCTGAGCGAGGAGGGCGAGACCCAAACCGTCGAGTTCGTCGCAACCGAGGACATGGCGGTCTACCTCGACCAGTGCCAGCTCGACGCCGTCGGCGAGGTCGTCGTCGACGGCGAGGCCGGCGTCGAGGTGGACGGCCAGGCCGGCGGCAACGAGACCGTGACGGAAGGTGGCAACGAGACCGTCGAGGCTGGTGGTAACGAAACCGCGGTCAATGGCGGCAATGAAACGGCGGCGGAAGGCGGCAATGAAACGGCAGCGGAAGGCGGCAACGAAACGGCGGCGGCAGACGGAAACGAAACGGCGGAAGGCGGCAACGAAACCGAGACGGCGACGGCGGGCGGCAACGAGACCGACGACGGCTCCTGATCCGCGTCCGTTCGTCGGCGCGCCCCTCGAGGGCGGGAACCGTCGGCGCGGTCGGGATTCGATTCCGGCCCCCGACCTATGCGTAGTTGACGATCCAGTAGGCGACGTACATCGCCAGCAGCGTCGCACCGCCGAGACGCGTCACGCGGCCGCGGGCGAGCATCGCGCCGACGACGAGCAGGCTCGCGGCGAAGAACGGCCAGTGGACCGTCATCACCGCGCCGGTGGTGTCGACGGGCCGGAGCAACGCGACGATGCCGACGTTGGCCGTCACGTAGAACGCCGTGCTCCCGACGACGTTCCCGACGGCGAGGTGCGGCCGGCCCCGCCGTACCGGTTCGACGGTGAGCGCCAGTTCCTCGATCGAGGCGATGAAGCTCAACACCGTCGCGCCGAAGGCCAGCCCCGTGATGCCGAGCGTTCGGAAGATCCCTTCGGCGCTCACCACGGTCATGCCCGACCCGACGGTCATTCCGACCGTCGCCAGGACCGCCACGCCGAGGCAGAATCGGCCGCTCCTCCCCTCGAGGCTGGGGACGAACTCGTCGAGGTCGAGATCGAGGTCGAAGTCGACCCCGTCGTCCAGGCCGCCGCGACGGTCTCCCGCGTACGCTCCGCCGTTCGCTTCCGGCCGTCCGCCGGCGTCAGTCGGGGTCGCCCCTCCTGACTCGAGGTCGACCACCTCCTCGACCTCCCCCGCGAGCAGGTACGTCGTCTCCGATCGCCGCTCGCGCCAGTAGATGCCGGCGAGCACCGGGACGAACAGAGCGGTGAGGATCGCGCCGTCGGCCCACTCGAGCGACCCGTCGAGCGACAGCGCGAACGCCGGCAGCGGAACGAGCGCGAGCAGAAGCAGGTAGATCGAGGGAACGTCCATCCGGAACGGGACGAACAGGCCCGCGACCCCGACGGCGACCGCGAGGACGAACAGCGACTCGCCGAACACCGTTCCGAGCGCGAGGTCCGGGAGGTCGACGAACGCCGCCGTGACCCCGAGGATCGCGTTCTCGAGGTCGACGCCGGCGAGGACGACCGCGAGGAAGAAGCCGGAGACGCCGAGCGAGACGGCGCTCTGGGTGATGGCCTCGATGAAGAGTTCGACGCACCAGATCACCAGCGCGACTCCCGCCAGGAAGAAGAGGAGGAGGCCGACGAACTCCGGCGACGGAACGTCCATACGCACGCTCACACTACGCCGTCGCACTTAATCCCCGGCGTCGGTCGCGCTGGCCGAACCCCGATCGGTCCGCGTCCGTCGGGATCCGCTCGCGGAATCGGCACGCCGCGGAAGGCGAACAGGGCGACGATTCCGTCGGAATAATTCTCGAGCGTCCGTCGGTCCTGACGTGGTCACCACGCGAAGCTTTACATTGGCGTTTGTGGTCCGTTCATCGAGGTTTGATACCAATGTCAATGGACGCCGTCGTCTACCAGGGACCGCACGACGTAGCCGTCGAGGAGGTCGACGAACCGGAGATCGAACACGAGAACGACGTCATCGTCGACATCACTACCACGGCGATCTGCGGCTCGGACCTGCACATGTACGAGGGTCGGACGTCGGCCGACCCGGGGATCGTCTTCGGCCACGAGAACATGGGAACCGTGATCGAGGTCGGTGACGCCGTCACGTCGCTCGAGGTCGGCGACAGGGTCGTGATGCCGTTCAACGTGGCCTGCGGCTTCTGTCGGAACTGTGAGAACGGATACACCGGCTTCTGCACCAACGTCAACCCCGGTTTCGCGGGCGGCGCGTACGGGTACGTCGCGATGGGGCCGTACAAGGGCGGCCAGGCCGAGAAGCTCCGCGTGCCGTTCGCGGATTTCAACGCCCTGAAACTCCCCGAGGGTGACGAGCACGAGGACGCCTTCGCGCTCCTCGCGGACATCTTCCCGACGGGATGGCACGGCACCAGACTCGCGAACCTGAAACCGGGCGAGTCGGTCGCGATCTACGGGGCCGGGCCGGTCGGCCTGATGGCCGCCTACAGCGCGAAGATCCAGGGGGCCGCCGAGATATACGTCGTCGACCGCGTCGAGAGCCGCCTCGAGATGGCCGAGGACCACTGCGACGCGATCCCGATCAACTTCGAGGAGGCCGACCCCGTCGAGCAGATCAAGGAGGCCCACGGCGACGGCGTCGACAAGGGGGTCGATGCGGTGGGCTACCAGGCGATCGACCCCGAGACCGATCCGGGCGACGAGGCGTACGATCCGGCCCGCGAGAATCCCGCGGTCGTGCTCAATCAA
The DNA here is from genome assembly GCF_031852275.1 of Halovalidus salilacus. Lineage (GTDB taxonomy): Archaea > Halobacteriota > Halobacteria > Halobacteriales > Natrialbaceae > Halovalidus > Halovalidus salilacus. The sequence goes on from NZ_CP134700.1 coordinate 818,813, forward strand.
CTCATCCAGACCGTCCGGCCGACCGGCGAACTCGGCATCCCGGGCCTGTACGTCCCCTCGGACCCCGGCGCGCCCGACGAGATGGCGGCCCAGGGCCGCCTCGGCATCGACTTCGGCAAGGCGTTCGAGAAGGGCCTGAAGTTCGGCACCGGCCAGACGAACGTCAAGGAGTACAACCGCGAGCTACGGGACATGATCATCGAGGGCCGCGCCGACCCCAGCTGGGTCGTCTCCCACCGCGTCGGCCTCGAGCAGGCGCCGGAGATGTACGAGCGGTTCGACGAGCGCGAGGAGGGCGTCATCAAGGTCCTGCTCGAGCCCTGACCGCCGCGGAATCGGATCGCCCTGGCCCGCGCGGGAACGGTCGAACCCGTTCGGGTCGGCCCGGAGCCGTTCGACGCACTTCCGGCCCGTTCGGAGCCGTTCGTCGGCCCGAACGACGTTGAGCTGATTCCCACTCGAGCGAACGGGTCGACGCCGGCGCGACCCGAGTCGACACCCGACCTAGCTTCGCAGCCACGCCTTCGGGTGTTCTTCGCGCAGGTGGTCCTGATACCGCTTGACCAGTTTCGCGTACGACTCCGTCACCGCGTACCAGTCGCAGCGGTCGCACCCGCGTTCGACCGTGTCGCTCGCGCTCCGCACGTAGCCGCCCCGTCGATGCATGTTGATCGTGCCTCCCTCGAGTCGGCATAGCTCTTCTGTCTCGTCGGAAACGCGTCCCGCCTCGACTCGCCTCGAACCCCCGACGGGAAAACGGTTTGTCGCCGAGCGGCGTAGCCGAACCCGTGTGCCAGTACTGTAGCTACTCCCTCCACGACGGCTGGACGCGGCTGCTCGAGTACGACGACGTCTACCGGAACGCCCTCCCCGACCGGACGGCGGACCGGTCGACCCACGGCTTCCACGAGTCCTGGGAGGAACTGAGCGAGGAACTCGAGTCCTGAGCGGTCGTTACAGGGGGAACGGATCGCCCGCCGCGTCGATCAACGCCGACTCCTCGCCGTCGATCAGGCACGCCTCGAGTTCCTCGCGGATCCGCGCCTCGTCCATTCCTCGGCCGATGAACACGAGTTGCGTGCCGCGGTCGTCCTCCGGACGCCACTCGCCGATCGGTCCGGCCCTGACCGAGGGGCCGGCCTGGCTGACGCCGATCACCTCCTCGCGGTCGGCGACGTAGCAGACGCCCTTGGCCCGGACGATCGACCCGTCCCAGTCCTCGAGCCAGCCGGCGAGTCGGTCGGGGTGGAACGGGCGATCGGCTCGGAAGACGAACGACGAGACGCCGTGGCGCTCGGCGGCGCTCGGTTCCGCCCCGCGATCGTGCGGTTCGTCCCCGTCGCCGTGGTCGTGCCCCTCTCCCCGCAGGTGGCGCTTCCACCCCTGGGAACGCTTCGCCTCCTCGAAGTCGAATCGGCCGGTGTCCAGGACGAGGTCCGGATCCACCGCCGAGTAGGTCGTGCGGAGCCGTTCCGCCCGCGGCTGGAGCCGGTCGACGACCGCCTCGATGCGCTCGAGGACGTCCTCAGGGACCATATCGGCCTTGTTGAGCAACAGGACGTCGCAGAACTCGACGCCCTCGACGAGGACCTCGCCCAGCGGACGGTCCTCGTCCGGCCGCGCGCCCTCGGGTAACCGCTCTCCGGCGTCGAACTCCTTCCAGAACCCGTACGTGTCGAGGACGGTCACCATCGTGTCTAGCCGGAACAGCTCAGTCGGATCCGCGTCGCTCTCGTCCGTCCCCTCCGTGAACACCTGCGCGACGGGGATCGGTTCGCTGATCCCCGACGCCTCGACCAGCAGGGCGTCGAACTCGCGGCGTTCGGCCAGCCGAGCCGCCTCGTCGAGGAGGTCCCCCCGCAGTCGACAGCAGATGCAGCCGTTCGAGAGGTCGACGATCCCCTCGTCGTCGTTCTCCCTCGCGATCAGTTCCGCGTCGACGTTCACCTCGCCCATATCGTTGACGATCACCGCCACCCGTCTATCGCCCGGGTTCGACAGCACGTGATTGATCAGCGTCGTCTTTCCCGCGCCGAGGTAGCCGGTGACCACGGTCACCGGAATCGGATCGTCGTGAGTCATTCGGTATCGTCTCTCACGTCCTGAGCGGTACTAAGTGACCGGGTGACTCCCGACGACTGTGTCGCGCGCCGGACGGTCCCCTCGACGCCCGGTAACGCCTTCGAGCCACGCTCCCTTCTGTTCCGTCTCGAGAACCTGTTCCCGTCTCGATAACCTCGAGCGCGCGGACGTCGACGAACCTCGAACGTGCGGACCTCGACCGACGGTGGTCCGGTTTTTCCCGTCGCACGTGGGAGGGTTTCGCACGACCGTCCGAGTCGACGGTGACGGTCGCCGGATCGACGCGGGCGATCCCGTTCGAGCACCGCGAACCGGTCGAGATCGAGGTCGAGTTCACCAGCCGTCGCGAGCGTGAACTCTCGTTCACCGCCACCGAGCGCTCGGACGGGTCCGATCTCGTGGTCAGGGTGGGTCGCCGGCCTCCGACTCTCCAGACTCGCGTTCCGCTCGGTCCTTCCACAGCCGCCAGAGCGCCCGGTACAGCGTCCACGCGTCGCACTCGAGGCGATCGGCCAGCGAGCGGCAGGTCTCGAGGTACCGTTCGTACGCCGCGACCGACGGGGGATCCGGGTAGGGATCGTCGAGTTCGCCGCACTCGGACAGCACCGTCCACTCGCGCTCGCCGACGACGATCGACCGCTCGGGGTCGGCGAAGAACGCGAACGCGGAGGCGACCGGGACGTCCACGCCCTCGAGGTCGGTCAGTCGGTCGATTCGCCGGCCCGGATCGTCCGTCGTCGCGACGTCTCCGATCGCCTCGCGGACGTCCTCGAACGCGTTGCGGCGGAACGCCGCCTCGCGGTCGCGCCGCTCGGCGTTCGCCACCGCGCCGAGGAAGCGCCGGTAGTACCACTGGACGACCCACTCGACGTCCCGCCGGCCGTACTCGCCCGTCTCGAGCGCCCGCGGGAGCGTCTCGACCGCTTCCCGTTCGACGGGATAGAGGGGTTCGCGCTCGCGGTACTCGTCGGCCTTGGCCTCCACGAGCGACCGCGTGAGATTCATCTTCGTGCGGGTGTTTGCCACGACCGGTCGTGAACGTTTCCCCGTCGCGTCGCCGCCGGACCGCCTCGACAATGTGGGGTGCTAGAAAGACTCATTGTCGTGGGCGAAGACCGTACGGGTGTCAACCAGAGCGGCGGCCCGATACCTAACAATTACGAACAATGTCCAGCGATCAGCAAGACCCGGTCAAGACGATCTGTCCGTACTGCGGCGTCGGTTGTGGGATTCAGATTCAGCAGGGAGACGAGCCAGGTGACGTCCAGTTCAGGCCGTGGGGCGACGCGCCCGTGAACGAGGGACGCATCTGCATCAAGGGCGGGGCGGCGACGGAGGTGATCGACCACGAAGACCGTCTCACGACCCCCCAGATCAGGGACGAGGAGACGGGCGAGTTCCGCGAGGCCACGTGGGAGGAGGCCTACGACCGCGTGGTGAGCGAACTCGAGCGCATCCGCGAGGAGTACGGCCCCGACGCGATGGGCTTTTTCGGCTCCTCGAAGACGATGAACGAGGAGAACTACCTGATCCAGAAGCTCGCGCGTCGCTACGGGACGAACAACGTCGACAACTGCACGCGGATGTGTCACGCCTCGACGGTCTGGGCGCTCCGGACGAGCCTCGGCGCGGGCGCGATGACCAACAGCATGCGCGACCTCCGCGAGGAGTGTGACCTCTTCTGGATTCAGGGGGCCAACCCCGGCGAGCAACACCCCATCGCCAACAGCCAGTACTTCCGCCAGGCGGTCCTCGAGGGCGCGACCGTGATCCAGGTCGACCCCCACGCCAACAAGACCACGCGCTCGTTCCAGATCGACGACTCCGACCGCCACCAGCACCTTCAGCTCAATCCCGGCACCGACATTCCCCTCCTCAACATCGTCTTGAAGACGATCCTCGAGCACCACGAGGAACACCCCGAGGACGGCTGGGTCGACGAGGCGTTCGTCGAGGAGCGCACCGAGGGCTTCGACCACCTCGAGGAGACCCTCGAGGACTTCGATAAGGAAGCGGCGGCCGAGGAGTGCGGCCTCCCGCTCGAGGAGATCGAGCGCGCCGCCGAACAGTACGCCACGGCGGATAACGCGGCCATCTTCACCGGGATGGGAATGAGCCAGCACGCCTGCGGCGTCGACAACGTCCAGAACGAGATCAACCTGGCGCTGATCACGGGCAACCTCGGCAGACCCGGCACCGGGGTCAATCCCCTGCGCGGGCAGAACAACGTCCAGGGGACCTGCGACGTGGGCGCGATGCCGAACGTCCTCCCGGGCTACCAGCTGGTCGACGACGACGAGGCCCGCGAGTCCGTCGAGGAGGTCTGGGGCTTCGAGATCCCGGACGAACCCGGCCTGACGAACGTCGAGATCTCCTACGCGGCGGGCGACCAGATCAAGGGGCTGTACGTCATGGGCGAGAACCCCGTGATGAGCGAACCCGACGCGAACGCCGTCGCCGAACGCCTGAACGAACTCGAGTTCACGGTGGTCCAGGACATCTTCCCGACCGAAACCGCCGAGTTCGCGGACGTGATCCTGCCGGCGACGACCTGGGCCGAACGCGGCGGCACCGTCACCAACACCGACCGGCGCGTCCAACGGATGCGCGGCGTCGAGAAGGTCCACGAGAACACCAAGCACGACCTCGAGATCCTCTGCGAGGTCGGGCGGCGGCTGTTCGACGACGGCGACGAGCACTTCGACTTCGAAGCGCCCGAGGAGGTCTTCGAGGAACTCCGCCAGGTGTGTCCGAGCTACCACGGGATGACCTACGACCTGCTCGGCGAGGAGGGGATCCACTGGCCCTGCTACGAACCCGGCGACGAGGGCGACCCGTTCCTCTACGAGGACGAGTTCGAGACCGAGAGCGGCCTCGGCCACATCGAGGGCGTCGAACACACCCCGCCCGCGGAGACGCCGGACGACGAGTACCCGCTGATCCTCACCACGGCGCGCCTCGAGGAGCACTACAACACGGGCACGATGAGCACCCGCTCGCCGACGCTCAACCGCCAACACCCGGAGAACTTCGTCGACGTCCACCCGGCCGACGCCGAGCGCTACGGCATCGAGGACGGCGAGTACGTCCGCCTGAAGTCCAGGCGCGGCGAGATCACCCTCGAGGCCCACGTCACCGAGGACACGAAGGAGGGCGTCGTCTGGACGACGCCGCACTTCGCGGCGGCCTCGGCGAACAAACTCACGAACCACGTCCTCGACGAGCGGGCGAAGATCCCCGAGTACAAGGCCGCCGCGGCGGAGATCGACGTCGGCGTCGAACCGCTCGGCGAGACGGCCGATCCGGCCGCCGACGACTGATCCCGAACGGCGACCTCGAGCACCCCTCCTGTCGCCGCCGACGGTCGCCGGCCCGCGCGTCAGTCGAGGTGCTCGAGGTCGCCGAACCGCTCGCGGTTCATCGTGGTGACGACGAACCGCCGGACGATCCCGACCAGTTCCGCTTCCGTCTCGTACGTCTCGATGCGGAGGTCCCAGCGCGTCCGCGCCGACCTGATCATCTCGCTGGTCACGTTCGACTCGTGAACGAAGACGATCCGGTCGCCGTGGGTCGCAGAGAGCGTCTCGAGGATGCTCCCCGCCTCCTCCCCGACGCCGAAGTTGTGCCCGAGGAACGGAACGACGAAGACGGTCGCGTTCGCGCGGCGGGCGAACTCGATGCTTTGCGTCACCGCGTCGACGTCGTCGGTGTCGAGGTCCACGTCGACCGCGAGGAAGGCGTTCACCCCCGGATCCGTCCGCAGGCTCCCCTGCACCCGTCGGAGGAGGGCCTTCGCGTCGTCGATCGCGTCCCGATTTCGAAAGAGCCGCCTGAGCGGCCCGGGAAGCTCCTCGACGTCGATCTCGGCCAGTTCCTCGTCGCTCAGCACGTAGCGAAGGTTGAACGACTTGTACGGCCCCATCAGGTAGAGGAGGAACCGATCGTAGGGGACGTCGCCGAGACCGTCGACGATCCGGTCTCGCGTGATTGCCGGGGGCATAGCGGGACCGACTCGCGGATTACATATAAATGACGGTGTTTTCAGCGGAAATTGGCTTGACAACGACTAAGATGCACCCGCCCCTACCTCGAGGTACGATGGGGACGAAATCAACGCCGGTCGACGACGCGCCGGAGGATCCGGAGGACCTGCTCCCCGAGCGCAGCGTGCTCTCGCTCGAGGAGTACCTCGACATGCAGGCGGCGATCGGGAACCGGACGCGGTTCGAGATCGTCTACCGCCTCGCGCACGCGGACGAACTGACGCCCGCGGAACTCGACGCGGCGATGGACGTCGACGACAGCACGCTCCACTACCACCTCAACGAACTCCGAGACGTGGGCCTCGTCGAAAAGCGCGTCCGGACGGAGCGCGATCGCGACGGCCTCTACGCGTATTATCGGTCGACGGTGCTCGGCGACGTGATCCTCGAGCACGGCGTCGAGGAACTCATCCGCCGCGAGCGGGACTTCCGCGAGGCGTACGATAGCGGACGGGGCGGCTGAGGGCGCTCGAGGAACGCGCGGACACCGAATACGGGGTGCGTACGCCGTACGCAGCAACTACACGCAAGGAGAAGCACCGGACGATCACTCGAACCGATCGCCTGGAGCGGGTAACGTGAACGAGAATGTCGTTCCCGCTTCCGGTTGGGACGCTGCCCAAATCTCGCCACCGTGACGGTCGACGATCCGCTTACAGAGCGTGAGTCCGATCCCCGTCCCGGCGTGCTCCTCGCGGGTGTGGAGGCGTTGAAACGTCTCGAATATCCTGTCCGTCTTCCCCTGCTCGAAGCCGATCCCTCGGTCGCTGACCGAAACGATCCACTCGCCCTCGGCTCGCGTCGCCGAGATCGTCACGTCGGGCGGGTCCTCGCCGCTGTACTTGATGGCGTTATCCAGGAGGTTCTGGAACACCTGTCGCAACTGGCCGGCGTCACCCTCGACGGTCGGGAGCGACTCGACGGTGATTTCGGCGTCGGTCGTTTCGATGCGCACGTCGAGATCGGTCAGTACGTCGTCGAGGACGCCATCGAGATCGACCGGCTCGAACGACTCACCTCGCGTCTCGATTCGCGAAAACTCGAGCAACCCTTCGATCATCGTACGCATTCGGTCGGCGCCGTCGAGCGCGTAGTCGATGAACTCCTCGCCGTCCTGAGCGATTTCGTCGGCGTGCCGGCGCTCGATCAGTTGCAGGAACTTCGTCACCATCCGCAGCGGCTCCCGGAGGTCGTGAGCGATCGCGTGGGCGAACTGCTCGAGGTGCTCGTTAGATTCTTCCAACCGACGCTGGTACTCGTACCGTTCGGAGATGTCGAAGTGTGCGACGGCGACGTACCTCCGCTCGCCGTCGCTGAATGACGCCGCCCGCATGAGGAACCACCGTCGCTCGTCGGGAGAGTGACACGGGTATTCGAATTCGAACAGGTCCCGTTCGCCCTCGAGAATTTCGGATAACCCGGCCGCGGCCGTTCGTGCGGTTTCTGACCCCGCTCGTTCCGTGATCTCGAGATAGTTGACGCCGATCGTATCCGGCCGGAGATCGATGTCGTTCTCCTTTCCGAACTCCTCCCAGGCCCGGTTCGTGTACAGTATCGTCCCCTCGTCGTCGAGGATCGCGAGATTTATCGGGAGGGTGTCGACTGCCAACGGAACGAGACCCTCTGGCTCACGGACGGTCATAGACCAACCCAGCGTCCGAAGAGGGAAAATAGTGTCTCCGGTGACGAGTACTGTGCCCGTGGATTTCGTATCACGTTCCCTGGTGATCCGTTCGTAGCGACTCGACGAGTTTACTGTCTTCCCTGCTGACGTTACCCGCTATACATAACACGCTATTTCTGGCAACTGCACATCTGATTGCAGGACAGCTATGCGATCCCTGTGTAAATCGTTTCAACAGCTACTGTAGTCTGACTAACGACGCTCGACGGTGGAAGTCTAGATCACGACTAGAACTAGCCCGCTCGCTACAACGACGCCGAGAACGATGGACACGAGTTTTCCGAGTCGATAGGTGCCCAAGAGCCACGCTAATGCGGCCTTGACGAACGTGTTTGCGATAGCCGCAATGACGATTCCCGTGGTTGCAGTCTGCGTCGAGATAGTCCCCTCAGCAGCGAGTTTGCTCAACGTGATAGTCATCGCATCTACGTCTGCCAGACCGGAAAGGAACGCCGTGACGTACACGCCTGATGTGCCTAACCACTCGTGTGCGTATTCAGAGACGAGGAGTACAACCGCGAAAATCGCGCCGAAGAGGAGTGCTGGCCGGAGTCGAAACGGGTTTTTCAACTCGCCGGGCTCAATCGTCTCGTCGGTCATCGTCCGCCAGTACAGCGTTCCAGCAGCTACTATCCCAACGACGGTCATGACTCCCAGAGGAACGGCTACACTCGAGAGCAGATTTGGATTGACGACCGCGACTTCGATGAGTGCTCTCGGGAACATCACGATGGATGCAGTGACGACCGCAAACGCGCAGACGTGATACAGCGTCTCGTTCTGAACCGTCTTCTCCGCCATCGTAACTGTCGTCGCCGTCGAAGAGACGAACCCGCCAATGATTCCGGTTACCGCGATGCTCTGTGCCGGTTCGAGGAATTGCCCGAGCACGTAAGCGACGAATCCAAGTCCGGTGACGAAAACGACCATCAACCAGATAAATCGAGGATTGAGTCCATAGAGAACGTCGAGTGATCGGTCTGGGAGCGCAGGAAGAACGATGAGAACAACGAGGACGAACTTCACCGAGGCCAGGCGTTCCGTCTCGTCGATTTGGTCGGCGAATTCGTGGACCGGCTCTTTGACCGAGAGGAGCACCGTGATAACACCGCCGACGATGATTGCAGTAACTGCTCCGGTATCAGAATGCATCGCCATCGCTCCCAGTATTGCGGTGAGAAGCGCAGCCATCAGCGTCGTCAGACCGATGTCCCGTTCGTACCAGATTTTCCCAGCGTATGCGACGGTGAGCGGAACGACGAGCACACCGAGGGCGAGAGAGAGGACGGTCGGAAAAAAGGCCGCGACGAGTGCTCCGTAAAGCGCGAACAGAGGAAATGTCCGACTTCCAGCGAACGTCCCGCCGGACTCGCTTTGTTCTCGTTCCAACCCGATGAGCGCACCGAGTCCGACGCCCACGAGAAGATGTAAGAGAACCTCAGTGAGTGGATCGGTTACAGGATCAACCATCGCTCGGAGATTTGATCAGGTTCCACGTCAACCTATGGGACAGGAGGGACCCACGTACTCACACCTACGCTCATTGACCCGGTTATCTTCGCTGATCGAGTGCGCTGTTTCAGCACTTCCTGACCAGACTACTCGACTATCGTGTGAAACGCTGTGACCGACACAGGGGATAGATTCAGCACGACAGGAGTGATCGAACTCCATCCGATTGATCATGCTGTGTCCATTTCCAGCGTCTCTTGGAGAGGCTCGACACGGAACACGTAATCCGCGTAACTGCCATCAAGATTCGTGGGACTCTCTTCGTCGGTATGCTCTTGACAGAGTACGGCCTCTGCTTCAACGGCACCGTGCCCGGTTTCTTCCTGATACCGTTCGAGGACGACAAACGTCGCCCTCTCGGTGCAACCGCGACGGTGGCACTCGGGAAGGGCGTCCGGAACTCCGTCCCCGCGTCGATTCTCGTCGTCTGCTTGCTTCTCTCGTCCGTTTTCTGTGTTTACCATCCCCACTCACTAAGGAAGCAAGCGGCATAATGCTGTGGTCGTTCGTAAATTCGGTGACGAATTCGCACCCTGTCTCTTGCGAGCCCTGGATCGACCTCTTCGTCGACTGGTAGAACTGGTGTGTGAGATATAGTGTGTACCTCCAACAGGCGAGTCACGCAGGATTAGTATGACACCTCCGATGCCGTGCCGTTAGACGATCCCCACACGAGCGGCGAGACGCGTTCGCTTCGCTATCTCTGACGGTTGGGAACTAGCAATTCGCTTATTTCCGTGGCGTAAGAAGGGACAAGAATGGCAAATCATTCGTCCGACACGGTTGTCGAGGATGCGACCGCAGAGCGCCGCGAGCTCTCGTTTTTTCTGCTGGTCACCTTCGCCTTCTCGTGGGTCGTCTGGAGCCCACTGCTCGTCCCCTCGCTTGTCGATGTAATGCCGCTGGGGGGGCGTCGGGCTAACGTCCCTCGGCGCGTTCGGGCCAGCGGTCGGAGCGCTTGCGGTCGTTCGGTCGCGCGGCGACAGCGTTCGAGGCTGGCTCGAGCGCCGTTTCCATTTGCGGGTCAAGTTCCGGTGGTACCTCCTCGTGTTCGGACTCCCAGTGAGCATTTTGCTGGTCGGTGGTGTGATCTTCGTCGCGGCGGGCGGTAAGCTGACCGCTTCGAACATGCCGCCAGTATACGTTCTTCCCCTCGTCTTCGTGTACGCGACCGTGGTCGGCGGCGGTCAAGAGGAGATCGGCTGGCGGGGCGTCGCGCAACCGCTTGTTGAGGGTCGGTACGGCGTGTTCGGCGGTGGCGCTGTCGTCGGCATCTTCTGGGTGCTGTGGCACTTCCCATTGCTCGCGTCTTCGACGTTGCCGTTCGAGTCCACGAATCCCGTCGTGTTCGGCTTCCAGACCGTCGGTATTTCTGTCCTTCTCGCTTGGTTCTATGATCAAACAGAGCGGAGCGTTATCTTAGCAATGCTGTTTCACGGGTGGCGGAACGCGACCGAGGCGTTCTACCCGCCTGAAACGCTGGCTCGCAGCATCGTCGTCGTCGTAATCTGGATCCTCGTAGTAGTCGTGGTGAACGCCGAGCGGAGACGCACAGGTCGTACGTGATGCGATGTCGGTTACCGCAGACCATACACGCGCTGTCGTGCCGACACAGGTGAACGGCTTACAGAGAGGCACAGAAGCTGGTTGATAAATAGATTCGTAGTTCCGTTTACACAATCCGAAGACGAATGAAACGCTCGCGCCTTGTATGCAGCAGCCTCCTCTTCAACTTCTTGACCTCTGTCAGTAACTGCGTGACCGACTTAGAGGGTGTATCCATCATGCCGGATATCCTCTATTCGCATTACTCCAGGCAAATCAGCTGTGGTAGTACCCCTACATGTCGAACAGGCAGAAGTGTTGAGAGAAATCGACCGTAGACTCGTTAGTTCGTCTTCCGGATGAACGTGCGTATCTCATCGATGAAGCGATCCGGCGCGGTGAGCATCGCCGCATGCCCGTGGCCATCGAAGGTGACGACGCGGCTGTTCGGGAGTGCGTCATCGAGCGCCTCGGTTGTCTCTTTCCCCCATTGACCGCTTTCGCTCCCGGCTAATAGCAATGTCGGCGTAGTCAACTCTGCAAAGCGTGCGGGATCGTAGTCGTAGTCCGGGATTTTAGCATACTTCGGAATCAGTGTTGGGAACCCATCTACGTACTCCTGCCACATCGGTGCCGATCGAATTGCGTCCACTTCCTCTGGCGTCCATTCCGCGATTTTTTCGATGAAGACTACGTACGCCTGCTCGGTCTCCCCGGCTTCCAGTAGCGACAGCATTTCGGTGCGAGCCGCTTCGGAGCCGACCCCATACCCGTTAATCGGCATGGCCGGTTCGTACAGAACCAGCGCGTTAAGATTGTCGGTTCGCATGGCCGCTTCTAGGGCATAGAATCCACCAGCGGAATGACCAAGGAGGGTCACTGGTTCGTCAATCGACTCGACGACTGCAGCCACGTCCTCGAACTCCCGTTCTGGTTCGTACGCCTCGGCGTCACCGCTCCCGCCACGACCGCGCCGGTCAATCGCGTATACCGTGGCATCCTCTGCGAGGGTAGCACGGACGTCGGAGAGTTCCCACACTCTGTGGTCAGCGGTAGCACAGTGAACGAGCACGAGTGGTGGCCCACTCCCCGTCCGTTCGTAGGCGATCTCAGTCCCATCCGGAGCGGTGACGGTTTCCAATTCTTCACCCGCGTCTGGCGGTGTTGCTTTGGCCATGGTCTGGCTCTCCTTCGTTCACCCATGACACGCTATCACATAGCGTTATCCCGTGAAAAACCTGCACAGATTGAACGGGATTTAGGCGATGAAAGAGTCGCACCCTGTATCTTGCACGCGGTCGAATACGTAATTTCAATTTGATATGTGTCGCTGCGGTAACTACGCACGTGTCGTGAGCGGATGGTTCGCAATTTTCGGCGTGAAACAACCGAAGCTGCCGTGCTGAACTCCTTCTCTGCATCTTGCACGCGCTTTCTACCAGTTTCTGAATGCGTTAGACGAGGCGTGCAAGATACACAGCGCGTATCCTGTTTGACTCCCCTTCGGAATCTGCGGAAGGTCCACATAGTCAGACGGCGTAAGGAGAGTGATGGAGTCAACTACAACGGAAAGAGGGATGTCTGAAGTGATCATATACGTTGACCAATCGACAGTGCGTGACGGAAAACTGGACGAACTCAAGGCTGCGATGACGGAATTGGTGGAGTTCGTCAATGCCAACGAACCCGACATCCTGTCGTACAACGTCTACTTCAGTGAGGACGGCAACCAAATGGCCGTTGTACACGCGCACGCTGATTCGGCGTCATTGGCGTACCATATGCAGGTTGCAGGACCCGAGTTCCCTCCTATTGGCGAGTTCATCGAACTCGAGGCCATTGACGTGTACGGACGGCCAAGTGAGGAACTCGTCCACGTATTTGAGGAGAAGGTATCGACACTGGGACATGGGCGCGTGTCGATCCACGACCGTCACGACGGAATCGATCGTATATCTAGCGACTAATCTGTGTTCCGAACCCATCTTCTGTATCTTACAAACTACTTCTGACAATAGCTCGGCAGTTCGTTGAGTCTCTGCAAGATACAGGGCACGAATGTCGCATGAGACCGGGCCCAGTTTGCGAAGGTGGAGATCGCTCAGTACAGGTGCAGCGCGTACTGTTCAGTACAGTGCGAGCACTTGACGGTGATTAGACAACCAATCAAGAACTGGTAGTGAGGGCACGAGCGACTACGGGTGCGGGTGACTCATCGGACGCTGGTGAGACGTAGGGCGTGATGCCTTGTCTGAGTACCGCGGAGTCCCTTCAATTTCAGTTCTGAGCGTGGGAGATGCCTGCGAAGGTTACCTATCGACTGGACGGTGTTGGTTCGGCCCGGTTTTTGCATCCTGTCGGTTGCTCCACCACTGTCCGACCATCGCGCCCATACCAAGAAAGAGAACGAGGAACCCGAGGACGAAATTGAGCACCGGGATATTGACGACGAGCGCACCGACAACAAGCGCGAGCCAGAGATTCGACTCACCGTCACCAAACCGCCGAAGCACGTACGACCCGAATACAATCGTTCCGAGAGCAGACGCAACGTATGTGAACAGTATACCACCGAAGAGGGGGATCACACCGGCCATCCCAAGGAATTCCGGGACGCCGAACGCCATGAGAAAGAGGAAAACCAACAGGAGCAGGATGAATCCGACGACCCCTCCGACGAACACCCCGAGCCCGAGTACTCCAGACCCAACGGGTTGATCGTAGGCCCGCTTCTCAATAGCTCGGACGTACGAGCCGGAGAAGACGAACTCTGAGACAACCAAAACGAGGACGCCAATAGCGATGGAGAATATGACGTACACCACGTAGATGAGCAATCCGAGGACAGCGAGTTCAGAAAATCCCGAATCGGTAATCGGCGCCTCGGGAGTGGTCTGTGCAACAACTGGAGCGGGAACGAGCGCCAGCAGGGCAAGCCATGGTACAAGAGACTGTGGGAGGTTCATAGGAAAGCTTCATATTAGTCAGTTATAATAGTTGTGCCGCTCACACGTAGTGGTTATTCGACGCCGTGGAGGTAATTGCCGACGCGCTCGACTGTATCTCTCCTCAACGGTAACTGGGCTACTAGATAAACAAATGTGGATCTCGCCAGTTTCAGGTATAACCGAGTGGATTGGGGCCTTTCACGATGCTGCATCTATCCTCTGAGTCGGTCACGCTATTTCTGACAAGAGTCGAGTAGTTCGAACTCCCCCTGCTGAATTCACAGCGCATATCTCGCGCCAGCATCCCGATCGAAGGGTATAGTTCCGTCACAATTAGAAATCCGCCCAACAGCGAATCAGAGCAGGGGAATTTGTTAGTACCTGCCACGCTGACTGCCTAGACATGGGACGCAACTTAGACGACGTTGACCGGAGCATACTCTACCTGCTTCAACAGGACGCTCGCAATACCACGGCACAGGAGATGGCTGACAGCGTTGGCGTCTCGGCCAGCACCATTCGCAATCGAATCGACCAACTCGAAGCTGACGAAATAATCAAGGGCTATCACCCGGAGATAGCCTACGAAGCGGCCAATCTCCCTCTACAACTCACATTCATAATCTCCGCGCCGCCAACCGAACTACAACACTATTCGGAACAGATTCGCGGGATTCAGGGCGTTATCGACGTTCGAGAAATGCTGACTGGCCGACGGAATATCCACGTCGATGTAGTGGGGACGAGCACAGGCGAGATCACCCGAATTACCGACGCCATCCACGACCTTGGCGTCGAAATCGAGTCGTCGGAAATGATGAGGCGGCGGCATGTTCAGCCCTTTAACCATTTCTTCCTACAGGGGACGGAAGATATGGATGCGCGTGGCGATGGAGCGGACGAAGACGAGTCGTCGGAGTGAGTTTTTCTCGGCGAGGGTTTCGACTTTCCACAATATATTCAGAGTATTTCCGCGACTCACACACCAACAAGTGTGTAGAGCACAGATTCAACCCCTCATACTGCGGGAATGGCAATCTATCTGATCGAGTGCACAACACCGTTATCGTGGTCGCTGTTCTATCGCTAAACTGATGATGTGACCATCGGAGTTCGACCATCCCTCGCGGTGACGTCTCACCACAACCATGAACGACAACGCTTTCAACGCCCTCGCACACGAACAGCGTCGAACACTCCTACTCGACCTTCTCGAACATAATCCACAGGGCGCGAAGGTTGAATCATCCACAGGGCACTCAGTGCTGACCGATGCCGAACAGGGAATACAAGTAGCGATGTATCACTCACACCTGCCCAAACTCGAAGATTATGGGTACATCGAATGGGACGAAGACACGAATGAAATCAGCAAGGGGCCGCAATTCGATGAGATCCGCCCGCTCCTCGAATTTTTAGCGTCTAACGGTCCGGAGTGAGCGACGAAGCGGACGATAGCCTTTATCACCGATATAAGCGTAAGCGCACACCCCTCTACACATGTGTCCGTCGTCACCCACATCATCAAACAATGCGTTGAGTACTGCTGTAATTGAGGCTATTGCTAAGGAAATGGATGTTGACCCTACTAAACTACCCGAGCAACTATACGACGTGATCGACCCCGACTCCTTGGACTCGCTATTCACCAGTGGGAATCCGACGGACGGCACAGTGACGTTCGCCTACTGTGGGTACACTGTCACTATCACCGCAGACAGCGACGTGACCCTCGAAGAATAGACGGTCGTCACTTCGGAGCCACTACGTCCTCACGCGCCGGACACTCGGCTCATACGCTCTCGGTGCTGTCGTTTTTCTTGTATTGGACGAGGAGCAGCGTATCGGTACCAGAATCTCGATTCCCTCGTTCTCGTCGGCTGGTAGGTGTATCCCGGTGTTTTGTCTTGTTCGTCTCTATTCCATTATTTTACACGGCATTCTGAAACACCTGTTAGGCTCGCAGAGCCATCTTACCAGTTGTTCAGACGTGAAGATGAGAAACAGATCACTCATCCCTGCTGAGTATATCCTCTGTATCTTCCAAACTGTTTCTGACAATAGTTGGGGAGTTCGTTGAGACCTTGCAAGATACAGGGCGCGTATGCAGCAACGAAGAAGGAACGACAACGGTGGGAAGCCTGCCTTCCGTCAGAACCGCGAGTGCTACCGGCTCGATACCGTATCACTCCGCGTCCGTCGCCAGTTCGTCCACGTCGGCTCCGGTCACGTTCTTCCAGACGACGGTGCGCTGGCTGCCGGTGAAGTACCGGTACGCGGCGTACAGCAGGTTCGGGACCCCCATCGCCCACCAGATTGTGAAGATAGCGACGATGAGGTGGATACCCGGATCGCCGAATTCACGCCGTACGAGCGTGACTCGGTCTCGAGTCTCCTCCTCGATCTGCCACCCGGATTCGACCTTCGCGGTAACCTCGCGTCGATAGGTGTCGGAACGGTCCATACGGTCGTATACGGCGCCACACCGAATAGGGGTTGTGCAAACGTCAGGTGTGGATTCGCGCCGAACGATCGCTGCTCCCCCCGTTACCCGCTACTCTCCCACGCCGCTGTTGACGGAAAACGGATGGGTCGGTACGCCGCGGAGGAGACACAACGTGAGGGTAGCGCGGTCCGAGAACCGATCTGCGGAGGGGAGTGATCGGTCGAAACAGCGGAGGTCCGCTACTGCAGACAACGCCGTATCAGGTTCGTGGTGACGATCACTCCACGTCGTCGTGGGTCAACAGCACCCGTTCGCGCTCGCCCGCGGGCTCCTCGTACGTGATCACCTCGAGCAGGTTCCCGTCCTGGTCGAGGAAGTAGAATCCCTCGAACTCGCCCCAGTCGTAGGGCCCCTGCTTCGGGAACTGCCCGTCCAGGTCCGCCATCAACGATTCGTACGCCTCCCGGTCGGTTTCGAAGGCGAGGTGGGCCTTGTCGAGCGGGTGCTCGAGGCCGCGTTCGTCCCAGCCGTCGGCCCGGCCGGTCTCGACGAGCGTGACGATCGTCTCGCCGGCCCGGAACATGGCGTGGTCGCCCTGGAAGTCCGAGGGAGCTCGCTCCACCTCGAGCCCCAGGACGTCGCGGTAGAACGCGTACCCGGCCTCGAGGTCGTCGACGTCGACGTTGACGTGGTCGACGGCGTCCATCTCAGGGTTCCACCTCCGATCCCGGATCGGCTTCCGTCCCCGTCTCCGCATCCGCCTCCGCCTCCGCTTCCGTTCCCGCCCCTCGCTCCGGTTCCGCCACCGCCCCTCCCTCGACCCGCTCCGCGTAGTTCCGGACGACGTCGGCCTCGCGATCGACGAACTCGTTCGTCCACGCCGCGTCCGGATCGATCTCCCCCTCGAGCAGGTCTGTCTCGGCGAGCGTGCGCCCGAGGGTTCGCCACCGCTCGCCGTCGTGGGTGCCCCACCCCTCTCGGCGCACGGCGTCGGTGAACTGCAGGTCCGTCGCGGCGGTTTCGAACTTCCGACGCTCGACCGACCGCCGGCGCTCGAGGGTGGCGTTGCGCCCGACGAGGACGTCGATGGCATCCTCGGGGTCGCGCGTCGCCGCCTCCCAGCCGCGGGCCGTCGCCCGGAGGAACGCTCGGACCGTCTCCGGGTTCTCGCGGGCGAAGGCGGGTTCGGTCACGACCGTCATCCCGTAGACGTCGAGGTACTCACCGATGGGGAGTTCGTCGGCCGTCCGGTCGTGCTCGCGCTCGAGTTCGAAGCCGTTCGTGACGACGCCCACCGCTGCGTCGACCTCGCCGTCGAGCAGCTTGTGCTGGACGCGGTGGTGGGTGTGGTCGTCGACGCCGAGCAGGTCGACCTCCTCGCGAATGCCCTCGTCCTCGAGCAGCTGAGCCGTCAGGATGCGCGTCTTCGTCGCCGAGGGCGCGATCGTCCGGCCGGCGAGCTGGGCGGGTCGCTCGAGGGGCTCGCCGAAGACGTCCCGCAGGGTGTAGATCGCCGCCGGCGTCTTCCCCGTCACGGCGGCGACGGCCAGGGGCTCGAGGCCCCGGCTCTGGACCGCGAGGACGGCGCTCGCGCCCGCCAGGGCGAACTCGGCGCGCCCCTTCGCGGCCTGCTCGGCGGCGAAGGGCGAGCCGTGGCCCTCGACGAAGCGCACGTCGAGTCCCTCGTCGGCGTAGAAGCCCCGCTCGCGCGCGAGGAAGTACGGCGCCTGGAACCCGTTGGGCTCCCAGTTGAGCTGGAAATCGACGGTCGTCATCGCTCCGGCGTCACCTCCGGTCGGAACAGGTCGCCCGGAATGCGGTCGACGCCGAGCGCCTCGGCGCCGGCGACCTCGAGCAGGCGGTCGAACAGCCGCTCCATCCCCGAGACGGTCTTCGCGTCCCAGTCGGCGACGACCATCTCCCGCCAGCCGTCGCGGATCCCGCGGACGACGGCGGGGTCGTCCTCGTACATCATCCGATCGGCCAGCTCCTCCCAGATCTCGTCGTCGGTTCGCAGTCGGTCGACCGCGTCGACGTAGGCCCGCCGGAACCCCCTGACGGCCTCGGGGCTCTCCTCGAGGTACGCCTCGCTGGTGAGGAACGTCGAGATCGGTAGCGTCCGGTCGGCGTCGGAGAGCCGCTGGACGAGGTCCGCCATCGGGAGCACCTCTCGGTAGGGACCCGTCTCGACGATCTCGGGCACGATCTGCCAGAACTGGAGGATCGCGTCGACCTCGCCCTCGCGCAGCATTCGGGTGAGTCCGACCTTCGAGCCCGACTCGACCGACGTCGCCGCCTCCTCGGGGTCGAAGTCGTGGTACTCGCGGCAGGCCGCCCGCGCGAGGATCCAGTTCTTGTCCAGCCGTCGAACGACCCCGATCCGCCTGCCCCGGAGGTCGGCGAGCCCCTCGATCGGCGAGTCTTCCTGGGCGACGAGGCCGCCGACCGTCCGCCCGTAGGGGTGGACGGCGACGATCGGCGCGCCGTCGGCCCGCTCGCGGGCCGCCGAGACGTAGTCGATGTCGATCAGGTCCGCCTCGCCCTCGTGGAGCTTCGCTTCGACCGTCTCGACCCCGCCCTCGAGTTCGTCCGAGACGAGTTGCACGTCGAGGTGGAAGTCGTGGTCGCGGTCGAGGCCGAACCGCTTGATCGCGTAGAGCAGGTAGCGCGGACTGCCGTTGTGTTCGAACCTGGCGCGCATCACCGGTCGGTCGCCGGGCTCGTCGTGCAGGTCGTCGAGCGCCGCCTGTTGGGTCTCGATGTCGACGTCGGCGTTCGCGTTCGCACCCATCGGTCGGTTAGCGGACGGGAGCGACGACGCGCTCGATGGTCGCCCCTTCGTCGATCAGGTTTCGGTCTTTCATCCACTCGAGGTGCTCCTCGAGGTCGTCTGGATCGGCCGGCTCGGGGACCTCGTACGTCGGTACGGTCACCGACTCGCGCATCGCCTCGAGGTCCACGTCCGAAAAGAGGTCGGGCGCGACCTCGGCGTCCGCCTCGAGCATCTCGAGGTACCCCTCGCGGAACGCCTCGGGACTCGCGTTGATCTCCTCGACCGCCCGCTCGTAGGCCCGGACGAACGCCTCGAACGTCTCCCCGTCGAGGTCGGCGGCGGCCACGATCCCGACGTGGTTCTCGAACTCGAACAGTCGCTCGAAGCCGAGGTGGTCGGCGAGCGTGCTGTGGGGGTCGAGCAGCGTCGCGGCCTCGACCTCGCCGTCGCGCAGCGCCCGCAGCCGATCGGTCGGCATTCCGTGGTGCTCGAGTTCGATCGCCTCCGGGTCGAGGTGCTCCTCGAGCGCCCGCATCGCCGTGTACTCCTGGCCGGTCCGTCGGTTGACGGCGATCGGAACGTGCGCGAGGTCCGCCGGCCCCTCGATCCCCGCGTCCGGCCGCGCGTGGAACGTGTAGGGCAGGTCGGCGAACGCCCCGTGGGCGACGATCCGGCCGTCCTCGAGCGACCACGTTCGTTTGAGACTCTCCCACTTGCAAACCGGGTAGAGGTCGACGTCCACGTCGCCGGTGAGCGTCTCGCTCGCCGGGACGTACTTCCAGTCGACCCGCTGGCGGTCGCGCTCGAGCAACTCCACGTCGAGTCCCTCCGCTTCGAAGTAGCCCCGCTCGGCCGCCACCCGCTGTGGCAACATGAACGAGAACGGGAGGTGGAATACTTGAACAGTGCTACCGTGTGTCATACAGTGCCCCTCACCACGACCGGGTAATAAAACGTTTCTCAAAAACGTTTATACGAGCGTTCGGCTGCGATCACAGTCTCCGCGGGACGGAACAAGATTCACGTATCGATCCGTCCTCACCACGTACTATGGTGTCACCTGACATGGATCGCGCACGGACGGCGGACGTCGACCTCGAGGAGGTCGCGGAGGGGGTCGCCCTGGGCGATCTCTCGACCGGCGACCGGGCGAGCATGATGTACTGGCGCGTCGAGCCCGGCGCGACGCTCCCCGTCCACGAACACGAGCACGAGCAGATCGGGTACGTGCTCGAGGGGAGCCTGACGGCGATCGTCGACGGCGAGGAAGTCACCCTCGAGGAAGGCGACGCGTATCGGTTTCCCAGCGGCGTCAGCCACGGCGCCGAAAACCGGAGCGACGAACCGACGGTCGGCATCGGCGTGCTCTCCCCGCCGCGGGACGAACCGGACTGGCGCGAGGGGAACTGACCCGCCGAGGGCGTCCGCCGCGGTCGGGACGCTCGTTCTCGAGTTCGACTCGCGGCCGTCGGCGACACTGTTCGAGGACGAGCGATCGAGCGAGGCGAACCGACCCCGCGATTCGACCTCGAGCGAGGCGGAGTTCGAGCGTCGAGAGAAATGATTCGAAGCGGAGCGGTCCGCGTCAGCCGCTGCCTGGTCCTAGAGTCCGAGCGCCGACGCCGCTCCCGCCGCGTCGGCTTCCGTCTCGATCTCGGTGATCCGGACGTCGATCTCGCCACCCTCCACGATGGCGACGGTGATGTCCTCGAACCGCTTGCGGTACTCGGTGGCGTGTTTCCCCGTCGTGTTGATCCGGATGCGCTCGTCGACGAGGCCGGCGTCCGTCAGCAGCTCCACCTTTCGGTACATCGTGGAGGTGGGGATGTCGCACTTCTCCGAGAGTTCGGTCGCCGTCAGCGACTCCTCGGCGGTCGCCTCGAGGATCGCCCTGCAGGCTTCGTCCTCGAGCGCCGCGAGGACCGCGTGCGGGTCGGCGTCGTCGTCGGTCTTCAGTCCGGGGTGGTTCGGCTTCGTGTCGGCGCGACGAGTTCGCTTCGGAGCGGACAGCTTCATTATACTCTCTACTCTCTGCCGGTCGGTCTCCAATTGAATCCCAATAAATACAGGGGGCTTTATCAGGGGGCGGATACTCGACCCGTCGATTACGGGGTCGGTCCCCCGGATCGACGAGGGTCGGATCCGATCGTACCTCGTGCGAACGCGTGGCACGGCTCCCGAGTCGTCCGATCGTGCGGGAGCGACCGCTCCGTCGTGGCGGCGACCCCGTCCGCTCGTCCCACCCACCGTACGGCGGTCCGCGCAACGCGACGACCGGCCGTCCCCGGTCGCTCGCGACGAATCGACGTCTGAGTCTACGCACGCGAGCGCGCACGAAACACCAGCGTGACGTCCTGGCGTGCGACGAGACGTTACGAAACCGACAGCGGCGCACGCCACTTAACGGCGCTCGAGGCGATACGGCTCCGCTCGCGACGGCTCCCGCGAGGAACGTCGCTTCGACTGCCCGACTCGCGACCGATCCGGCCCCCACGATATAGAGGGGCGGAGTTTAGGGGAGTCCGACCGTTAGCACGGGTAGATGGGTTCGGGTATCCGCGCGGAGGTGAAGATCGACGATCCCCCCGACTGTCCGGTCGTCCAGGCGTCGGCGGCGACCGAGAGCGCGACCACGTCGGTCGCCAAGAGCGTCGTCCCCGACGACGGCGAGGCGACGGTCACCGAGGAGTTCATGCTCGAGGGCGTCGACTCCCTCGAGGGGGTCGAGGTGGACGCCGACGTCGAGTTCTCGAAGCTGTTCTCCTACGGGTCGAAGTCCGTCTTCCGGTTCGACCGCGAGTGGGACCGTGGGTGCCCCTGCGAGCGCGTCGAGTCGTTCGACAGTCCGGTGATCGACGTCCGCACGCAGGGGACGTCGCTGTATCTCACCTTCCACGCCTCGGACATGCAGGCGCTGCAGGGGATCATCGGCGAACTTCGCACCCGGTACTCGGGCCTCGACGTGCAGCGACTCCTCCAGTCCGAACAGGAGGGGTCGGACCAGCACCTCGTGTTCGTCGACAAGAGCGCGCTGACCGCCCGTCAGGAGGAGGTGCTCGAGACGGCCCACGAGATGGGCTACTTCGACCACCCCAAGCGGGCGAACGCCGGCGAGGTCGCCGCGGAACTCGACATCACGACCTCGACGTTCACCGAACACCTCTCGGCGGCCCAACGAAAACTCCTGGGGGCGATCCTCGACGCGTGACGCCGCGACCGATTCCGAATCCGATCCCGATGACGACACCGCACACGACCCGCTCGTCGACCCACCCGTCAGCTCCGGCGCCGCGTAACCGACTTCACGACTCGAGAATCGGCCGTTCACGGTTCGCCACCGTCCCCCCTCGAGAGCTACCATCTCGTGGGATGAACCGCCACCCTATATATGGTGGACGCACAGCTATACCATACGCAATCGATCAGTTACCAAGTACCCGAAGGTCATGACCAGATACGAATTCACGTGTCCCGAGTGCGCGCAGGAAATCGAAGTCAACGAGGCGATGCGCGAGGCGACGTTGGCCCACGGCTGCCCGGTCTGTGGCGCCGACGTCTCCCCCGCCGACTTCGCCCAGCAGACGCCGACGAACTGACCGCACTCGGGTTCGATCCGCCGCCCGACCCCCGACGGGACGAGTCGCCGGCACTCGACGCCCGTCGACCGACCCCTCTTCCTCGCACTGAACCGGTTTTCGTTCGACTCGAAGCACCGATTTCCGGTTCGCCCGTCCGCGGAGCGAGTAATCCGTTCGATCCCGGGTTCCGAACGCTCCGCTCCGCGAGCGCGTCTTCCCGAACAACGATCCGTTTCGATCGCGGGTTCGACCGGTTCCGTCAGTCGCGGTAGACGGTGGTCCGCCGGCCGCTCAGTTCCGCCGGCACGAACTGGTAGAGTTCGATGTCCAGGTCCCGCTTCCCCTCGGCCCAGATCTCGAACAGCGGGCGCCGCGCCTCGCCGTACTGTGCGATCTGATCGGGCGTGAGGTCCCCCGGTTCGATCTCCTCGAGGGTGCCCGTGGCGACGATGCTCCGGTAGACCGAGTCGTCCTCGTCGTAGACGACCAGGCGGGCTTCCGGCGAGGACGCGAGGAACCGGCGCTTCTCGCTCTCCGGCGTCGAGACCAGGCGCATGTAGAACGTTCGGTCGTCGGTGTCGTAGCCGTACGAGATCGGGATCGCGTAGGGTTCGTCGCCCCGGGCGAGCGCCAGCACCCCCGTCTCGTGACGACGAAGGAACTCGTCGATCTCCGCCTCGGTCATTTCGGTCTCCTGATCGATGGACATCGTCTCGGTGGCTTGCCAAAGGGGCAACACCACCTTTACAGTTGTCATCGGCTACGACCCCGATTCGGGCGTCGAATTCCCTCGCGTCGGCGCTCCACCCGCCTCGATCCGTCGACCGCTCGAGTTCGGACCCGTCGGTCGCTCGAATCGCAGATTTAATATCGCGCTATTTGATATACTATTTGAACGTCCCACCGCTCGGTCGGGGGTCGGCGCGCCAGCGCGAGCTACCCGGCCGAGACGGGCGACCGCGCGACGCCGACTCACGCCGATCCGTCGTCCTCCCCGTCGAGCGGCGGCCAGTGCCACGCGTCGGCTTCCACGACGGCGAGCAGGTACCGCCTGCGCTCGCGCAGATCCTCCAGGGCGTCTTCGAACGACTCGTCGGAGGCGGTCGGGATCCCCTCCTCGCGGAGCCGGTCGAGTTCCGGGGGAGGGGGAGCCTCGTCCACGGGCTCGATGAACGTCTTGTCGAGCGTCTCGAGGTAGGTGTCAGCGCTCGAGCGCGCGCTCTCGACCAGCGTCGGATTGGGCCCGACGTTCGCGTCCCCCGGCACGCCGTGGCGAATGAGGGTGAGCGCCTCGTCGAAGATGGGTATGGCCATCGCCGACGCGTCCTCGCTGCGGTCGCTGTGGTAGTAGTGGAGGACCGGGTAGGCCTTGTGCTTGTCCGCGAGCAGGTCGAGTTGGGACGAGAGGTCGTTGAGGGGCAACTCGAGGCCGTCGAATCCCTCCTCGTCGGTCCAGCCGCTTCGAACGAACGCCTCGCTCCGGTCGCCAAGTCCCGTGACGCCGCTCGCGAACGCGCGCTTCTCCGAGACCGCACCCAGGACGGAGATCACGTACGAGACGCCGAGGGTGACGAACGCCATCCCCGACGCCGTCGTGAGCGCGCTGGCGATCTCCCAGGCGTCGCCGCCGTAGACGGGCGTGTAGTCGCCGTTACCGTCGGTGAACATCGTGTACGCGACGTAGTAGAACCGTCCCGCCCAGTCCGCGGTGCCGCCGGTGCGCGTGTTGACCAGCGCGATCGGGCTGCTCGCGAACACGAACGTCCACCCGACCCAGATGAGGGCGATCCACGTCGCGAGCGTGAGCGCGAGGATCAACGGGCCGGCGAGACTGAGAGCCGCGGCGTGATCCCCCGTAACGACCCGCAGCCCGCGCCAGACGCCCGTCGTGAGTCGGCTCGAGATCGGTCCGGCGCCGCCGTCGACCCAGAGCGTCGTCCAGAGGATGTCGACGATCACCGCGACGAGCAGCGCGACGCCGACGAGGAGAGAGACGATCCCGATCGCGTTCACGCCCGTTTCGTACGGGCCTCGGCTACTTCATTTCCCGACTTGCACTACGGTTCGTCGGCGCTCTCGGGATCGGCGTCACCGTCGGAGCCGTCGGCGTCGCTCTCCGGGTCGGCGTCCGTCGACTCGAGTCCGATCACCACCGGATCGCGGATCTCGAGGGCCGTCTCGAACTCCTCCTCGCGATCCTCGCGGCGGCCGATCCGGAGTAACTGCTCCTCGTGCGCCCGCCGGATCGCCGAGCGCTCGCGCGCGGACACGTCGAGGCGGTCCTCGAGGTCCTCCCAGTGACCCCACTCGACGAGGAAGACCGCCCGCTCGTCGTCCTCGTGGATGCGCTCGTACTCGCGGCGGTAGCGCTCGAGTTCCGGGCCGAGTTCCGCCTGTGCGCGGTCGATCAGGGTTGGAAGCCGCGTCGGCGCCACGCTCGCCTTCGCGGCCGTGAGGACGAGCACCTGCGACTCGATCGGATCCGCCGCCATCACCCTCCCGCTCGCATCGCCTTGCGCGTAAACGCCTCGATTAGCGCCTCGCGTTCCGCCTCGTCGACGTCGTCGTCGAACTCGAAGGCGACGGTCACTTCTGTCAGCGAGAGCGTGGGGCCGACGCCGACGCTTTCGGACGAGAGCGTCGCGGTCCACCCCCCGCCGTCCACGGCGTCCTCGTCGACCCGCTCGCCGCCGAGGTTCTCGAGGTAGCGAATCGCCAGCCGTTCCGAGATGCCGCGATACGAGCGTTCGACTCGAGTGGTCATACCCCCAGTTCGTCTCCCACCCTCATAACGTCGTCTTCGGTGACCGGTTTCGACGCCTCGACTCACCGGCCGACCCCCACGAGGACGAACCCGACGACCGCGAGCGCGAGCGCCGCTGTCAGTGCCGGCGCCGGTCCGTACCCCAGCGCCGCGAGCGCGGCGATCGCCACCGCGAGCGCGACGAACGCCAGACCGAGGGACAGACACGCCCGCTGTACGCGCGTTCGCGACTCGCTGCGGGTGAACACGCCGTCGACGGCCCACTCCACCGCGAACTCGAGTGCGTCATCGATCATACGCGACCGCTCGAAGGCCACCCACGTAACTGTTTCTCAGAGTGACACGAACCGAGTCACCCGCCGGCGACGGGCGGAAACACCGACAACACGTCGCCCTCCTCGAGTTCGGTCTCCGTCCCCTCCTCGTGAACCACGTTGCGTCCGTTCACCAGCACGTTCAACTGCGGTCTGACCCCGCCGTTCTCGAGCAACTGCCCGTCGAGCCCCTCGTACTCGTCCTCGAGGAACGCGAGGAGGTCGCCCACGGTGGCGTCGTCCTCGACGGTGTACGTCCGTTCCTTCTGGCCGACGGCCTCTCGGAAGGTCGCGAAAAATCGGCAGTCGATCTCCATGGTCTAACGGTCGGAGCGGAGCGCCATAACGGTACTCGTGGTCGAATCGGCCGTGGGGGCGTCACGCGACCGACGCGGCGGGCGCGGAGCCGTACCTGATCGAGTCGATCCCGGCGGCCTCGAGCGCGTCGTCGATCGCGTCCGCCCCGCGGTCGGCGGCGGCGTCCGGGTCGTCGGCCTCGACGGTGACGGTCACCGCGAACGAGACGGCGATCGTGTAGGGATCGAAGGGGGCCGTCGGGTGCTCGTACACCTCGGCCGTCTCGATCGTCCAGTCGTCGATCGTCCCGTCGTCGGCCAGTTCCTCGAACACCGCGGCCAGGTCGGAGACGGCTTCGTCGCGCGCGGTCGTGTCGGACCCCCCGTGGAGGGTCACGAGGGTCGTCGCGTCGCGGGTGACGGCGTAGTTCATGGCTCCCATAGTGCGGCCGCGGCGTTGAATACTTGCTGCATACGTGTTCGGCGGTTCACAGGTGGTGCCCGACCGGTCGCGAGTCGCGGGTCGCAGGACGTCGCCGCGATCACTGGAGCGTGTCGTACAGCGTCGCCAGCTGCTCGAGCGAGTGCTCGACCGCGAGCATCGAGCGCCGCCGACGACAGAGGTCCGAGAGGCGATCGTTCTCGATCAGCGTGCGTTCGAGCGCCCACCGACAGCCCTCGAGGTCGCCGGGCTCGTACAGGTAGCCCGTTTCGCCCTCGATGACCGAGTCCGTGAGCGCCCCGGCGTCGACCGCGACGACGGGCGTCCCGCAGGCGGTCGCCTCGAGGGCGACCAGCCCCTGGGTTTCGACAGGGCTCGGGAAGATGAAGGCGTCGAGGGCGGAGTAGAACGACGGCAGCTCCTCCCGGTCCATGAAGCCGAGGAATCGGACGTCGGCGTCCGACGCCGCCGCGTGCTCCTCGAGGTCGTCGCGGGCGGGGCCGTCGCCGCCGATCACGAGCGTCCACCCGGTCCCGGCGACGGCGTCGATCGCCTCCTTCAGGTTCTTCTCGTGCCCGTGGCGGCCGGTGTAGCCGACGAGCGGTCCCTCCGGGAGGCCGTACCGGCTCTCGAACTCGGTCGGGTCGACCGGACGGAAGAACTCCGTGTCGACTCCGTTCGAGAGGACGGTCGCCTCGACGTCGGCGTCGATCTCCGCGAGGAGGTGGTTCCGGGCGAACGCCGTCGGCGTGACGACGTGGTCGACGCACTCGAAGAAGCGCCGCTCGTAGGCCAGGCTCGTCCGCTCGAGCGGTTCCACGAACGGATCGGGGACGTGCTGGTCCGCCCGGTCGGCGAGCAGGGTGTGGTAGGAGGCGACGACGGGGACGTCGTGACGCCGGGCGAATCGAATGCCCGATATTCCGACGGTAAAGGGCGTGTGAACGTGGACGACGTCGGGAACCTCCATCTCGGCGTCGTCGGGGGTCGCCGGTAGCCCGAGCCTGTACTGCGGATACAGCGGCGCTCGAACGCTGGGGACGGTGTACTCGCGATCGCCCGGTTCGCAACCGGCCATCTCGGGAAAGACGACAGACATCCAGTCGCGACAGCGCGGCCACCGGTCGTGCCAGAGGGAGACCGTGTACGTGACGCCGTTAACCGTCGGCAGGTAGAGATCGGTAAACGCGGCGACGGTTTCGGTTCGACTCATTGTCGAACGCTCGCAGTGGGGTCCTAAATCGGTTTTGCATCAGACATGAGTGTGGGTTGTGCTATCGCGCACGAGCGTGGAAACAGTTCGAGGAACGCGATGGACGGTTCGGTGCGGCTTTCAGTGCGTTATCTCGGCGTCGACGTCGAACTGGACGCCGTGGTCGTCGAGCAGCGATCGCATCCGTTCGACGCCGCGTTTCGTGTCCCAGCCGACGCCCGTGTAGTGTTTGTACGGGTGGCGCAGCCAGGAGTACTCCCGGTGGGCGAACAGCTCGAGCGTGTCGCCGCCGTCCTGGAACATCGTCACGTGGAGCTGCCACGTGGCCAGCGCCGAGCGTCGACGGACCCAGCTCCCAGCCGAGAGGCGGCCGTCGCGGTGAACCTTTAGCGACGCGACCGGCTCCGGCGTGAACTCGAGGTCTTCCAGGACGGGACGGAACTCCTCGAGTCCGCGCTGGACGGTGCCGACGTACTCCGCCGGGTGTTGCGTACACTGTGCGAACCCGCCGAACGGTTCCTTGATCCGGTGAAGCGTCGGGCACACGCGTCGGCGCACGCGCGTCGCCAGGTCGATCGCCTCCGCGGCCTCGTCGGTCTCGTCTCGATCGCTCGTCACCACGCACAGGGGTAACGCGTCCCGAGCGCAAAATCCTTGTGCCACGTGTCAGCCCCTCGAAGCCACGGATTCGTCCGATCGGGGCCGATTCGACCGCCTCTCCCGCGGTGACGGTCGGGGTTCGGTACGCTCCGTCGGTGACCCGGCCCGCCGTCCGTTACGTGCGACTCGCTCCCCGTCAGGCGTCCCGCAGTCGGATGCCGTCCTCGACCAGCCGCGCGTTCCGCTCCCGGTCGATGCGTTCGGCGAGCTCCTCGTGGTCGTACAGCTGGGCGATCAGGTCCGCGTAGAGGGTCCGCCACGCGATGGCGTAGATCGGCGACTGCCCCCACGCGCGCAGTTCCGGAACCAGTTCGTCGTACGTGTCGAGTCGACCTTCGAAGTGTTCGATCGCCTCGAGGGCGTGGCCGACGGCCTCCCGCTCGTCCTCGGCCGCCTCGATCGCGCGGTTGAGCCGCCGTTCCCACCCCGCGACGGCCTGTCGCATGTCCGCCGCGGCGTCGTCGCCGTCGTCCGGCAGTCGTTCGAGGATCGGTTCCGGAACGCCGAGTGAGACCTCGATGTCGTCCATGATCCGGAATACGTCCGTCGGGGTGAAGAAACCACGCGTCGTCCGCCCGAACCGGATCACCCCGGTCCGTCGTCCGTCACTCGCCGTCGGTCCACGTCGCCAGCAGCACCTCGTCGACGAGCGAGTCGTCGATGCAGTAGTGGCCCTCCCGCTTTCCCTCGCGCTCCCAGCCGTTGTCCTCGAGGAACTCGATCGCCCGCTCGTTCGTCGCAGGCAGGCTCTGGTAGAGCTTCCGGTACCTCGACTCCTCGGCCCACTCGAGGCCGTACTCGAGCAAGCTCGAGCCGATGCCCTCGCGGCGGTGGTCCGGTCGCA
This sequence comes from Halovalidus salilacus, assembly GCF_031852275.1. Classification (GTDB taxonomy): domain Archaea; phylum Halobacteriota; class Halobacteria; order Halobacteriales; family Natrialbaceae; genus Halovalidus; species Halovalidus salilacus. The sequence goes on from NZ_CP134700.1 coordinate 847,957, forward strand.
CCCCGACGGTCACCTCGGCCGTGTGCCGGAGCGAGGGGAGTTCCGGGCCGTCGAGGTGGAGCCAGCCGACGACCTCGCCCCCCTCGTCCCGTTCGCCGGCCACTTCCGCGGATTCGTCGCCCGCTCCTCCCTCGTCTTCCCGGCGAACCGCCACGAAGAACACGCGCGAGCGCTCGTCGTTCGCCCGAACCAGCGCCGGCGCCCGCTCGAGTTGCTCGACCACGTTCTCGGCGACGATGTAGGTCCCGTCATCGCCGACGTCGCTCATCGTCTCGATCAGCCCCGCCCGGTCCTCCTCGCGCGCGGGTCGAATCGTCACCGTCCCGTCTCCGCCCTCGAGTTCGCGTTCGGCCGGCGTCGTCGACAGGGCGACCCGGAGCTTTCCGTCGAACTCGAGCAGGTGGCCGTCGGCTTTCAGCTCCGAGACGGCCGCGCGCAGTTCGTCCGGTTCGATCGGGCGCTTTTCGGTGTACGTCCGCGAGCGGGCGGGTTTCGACGCCGGCTGTCCCGTCTCGACGTGGATCGTCCGGGCGAGTTCGCCCCTCGTGACGGCGCCCCGGCGCTCGACGTACTCGTAGATCGACCGCTTCATCTCGTCCTCGAACGATCGCCGCGCGTGCAGGCTCATACTGCCAACAGCCGACGGACGGGCGTATCACGCTGTGCTTACATGTGCAGGGTGGCGGTGGCGTCCGCCGGCCATCGACCGCCCGCCGTTCGATCGTCCGTCACTCGGTCGACCGCCGCGAACGGCTCGATTCGCCGTCGTCACCCGCCGTGCCGGTACTCGAGCGGCGTTTTGTCGACCCGCCTCGCCGGCCGCCCGTTCGGTGACGAACTGTATTTGATATCGCGATATTCGATTTACGGCCGACTGTCGTTCGGGCTCGAACCGGGCGTTTCGAGGGCGATTCGGTCGGGGATACGGCCGAATGCGGAGTCTGCGGGGCGTTGCCGTCGCGAACCGACTCGGCGGCTCGACGGTTCGAGACCGATGCGACGCCGTCGGCGTGGCGACCCCAGCGCCTGGTTCGGTCCCGGTCGTCACCGGCAAGCGCAGCTCGGCGGAGGGGTCCCCTCGAGGTGAGGCCGGGGGGTCGTTCGAGCTCCGCGCTTCGTTACCGAACGGTCGGTCGCCGCTGTGCTACTCGGTTCGGCGGTGCGTCGCGACGATTACCCGAGCCGTTCGGATCGTCGCCGTACCGACCGTCCGACGTCGCGGTCGGTCGCCGATCTCCCTGGGGGTAACCCGAATGTCCACCGTCTGGGCCGCGCTCGGGAATCTCGTCGACGGGCACTCGAGCGGGCTCGGCCGGCGCCGGCGAGGCGGGTCGCGCCGCCGGCACGCGGTCCGGCTCGGACGAACGCGCGTCCCCGAGCGAGCGCACGCGTGACGAAGCCCGTTCGCTCGCGGTTGTGAAGTCCCTCGGATGCGTCGTGGTCTCGAGTCGAACTTCGACTTCGGCGGACGAGTTACCTTTTCACAGCGTTCGCGGGAGCGCTTCGTGACCGGGCCACCCGGGTGCGCTCGGTATCGATCACACTGCTCGGCCGGGTCTGCGCCCGGTAGGACGTCGAGCGTGAAATCGCGGACGACGATACGAAACGAGGGTCGGTTTCTCGAGCAGCCTCGTCGGCCCTCGAACCCGGGGGTTTTGCCCCGAATTCGGATTCGTCGAGATCGATGCCGATCGACGCCTCGAGCGAGCGCGGATCGCGCACCCATCACTCCCACGTCGCCACCGTTCTGTGCGTTCGGGGATCGCTCTTCGGGGACGCTCAGCGCGGACTTCGATCCCCCCTGCCCGTTTCGATGGGATTCGGACGTTTCAGCGCCGGTGCGGAGAGTTCCCGGGAGACGACGTCGATCTCCACCGATCCGTGCCGTTCAGGTAATGAATCTCATAACGCTATACAGAATTCGAATCGGAAGTTTCGGAATCCGCCCGCCGGCGCTTAATACGATCGAAGCGAAACGGATGCGTGTGATCGTCGACGGCCGCGTCCTGCGCGAGGATTTCGTCCCGAGCGAGGTGGTTCACCGTCACGACGAGGTGAATCGCCTCTCGGGGGGCCTCGAGCCGCTGCTCTCGGGCGAGCACCCGGAGACGGCGTTCCTGTTCGGACCGACGGGCGTCGGCAAGACCTGCATCGCTCGCTACACCGTCGAGCGCCTGCAGGAGCAGCTACCGGACGTGCGGGTCGCCTACGTCAACTGCTGGCAGGAGTACACCCGCTTTCGGGTGCTCTACCGGGTGCTCGAGGCCGTGGGGCGGACGATCGACGTCCACCGTTCGACGCCGAAGGACGAGCTGTTCCAGCGCCTCTCCCGGACGGACGACCGGCCGGTGGTGGCGATCCTGGACGAGGTCGACCAGCTCGAGGAGACGGCGGCGCTGTACGACCTCCACCGGCTGCCCCACGTCTCGCTGGTGTTGATCGCCAACCGCGAGGAGGAGTTGTTCGCGAGCTTCGACGATCGGGTGCGGTCGCGCCTGCGCGCCGGCGTGCGCGTGCAGTTCGACCGGTACGGCACCGACGAACTCACCGCGATCCTCGACGAACGCGCCGCGCAGGGCCTCGAGCCGGGCGTCGTCACCGAATCGCAACTGCGCCGGATCGCCGACGCGGCGGCGGGCGACGCCCGCGTGGGCATCGGCATCCTCCGATCCGCGGCGCTGACGGCCGACCGACGGGGGCTCGAGGCGATCACCGACGAGGTGCTCGTCGAGGCGATTCCGGACGCTCGCTCTGCGATCCGGCGGAAGACGCTCGAGGGGCTGATCGAACACCAGCGGGTGCTCTACGACGTGGTCGCGGAGGCGGGCGAGATCGAACCGGGCGACCTCTACGAGGAGTACGAGCGCCGGGTCGACGACCCGAAGACCCACCGCACCCTGCGCAACTACCTGACGAAGATGGTCCACTACGACCTGATCGAGGCCGTCGGCGAGCGCCGCGGGCGGACGTATCGGGTGATCGACGACGAGTCCGGCTAATCGACGACGATTCCGTCGGTGACTGACTCGCTCGCATTTTTCCCCGGCGTGCCGGATCGTTCCCGGAGAGCTAATATCCCGGACGCCTGGGCGCGCTGTCGGTGTGTTCGGCGCGTTCACAGGATCGACGACTGTGGCGTCGGTAACTCACGGAATCCCCACCCACCGCACCTCGAGCCTCCCCAGCCGGGTTCGAGCCTCGCACGGCTCGGCTCTCACCCCCTCGCGCGGGCTCGCTTCGCTCGCCGTCGCGCGCCACGACGCGTACCGATCGTTCTACACCCCCGCCGGTCTTCGGGCCTTCGCTCACCCTGTCTGCGGGGACTCGCTCCTCGAGCGACTCGAGAGCTCGTTGGTCGGGCGACTCGAGGGCTCGCAGGTTGCGGCCGCGTTCGGCGACAGATCCCGTTTCGGAACTCCCGTTCGATACCGGGTTCGGCCGAAATCGCCCCCGAGTCGCCCTCGCTTTCGCGGCTCCCAGTAGTATCGGAATTCGGAACTTTCGGAACCGGGGTTCCGACGCTTATTGGGTGAGGCCTCCACGACCTGCGTATGAGACAGCGGGGCTCACGGACGACGAATTCGAACGAATCGCATCACCCACCGAACCCGCCAGCGGCCGAACTGGACCTCGAGCCGGGGTTGACGCTGCTCGAGGTGCCGTCGCCGCGGTCGGCGATCGTTCACCGGATCGTTTGCGACCGGCTCGCGGCCGCATCCCGGAACGAAACGGCGTACTGGATCGACGCCCGGAACACCGCCTCGACGCACGCGCTCTACGAGTGCGCCTCGAGCCGTCGCGTCCTCGACGGCCTCCGGGTCGCCCGGGCGTTCACCGCCTACCAGCACCACTCGCTGGTGCGGGAGGTCGCGCGGGCGGCGGGGCCGCGAACGGGCCTGATCGTGGCGCCGAACGTCGCCGACCTCTACCGGGACGACGACCTCGCCGAGTGGGAGCGCGAGGACCTCCGGGCGGCGGCCCTCGAGACGCTCGCCGAACTGGGGCGGGTGCTCGAGGTTCCGGTGCTGGCGACGACGGCCCGGGACGACGACGCGGCGGTGATCGCCGAACACGCGACGACGGGGCTCGAGTGCGTGCGGACGCGCGAGGGGATCCGACTCGAGCGGCGGGACGTCGGTGGCGGCGGTCGCGGCGCCGACGGTGCCGAGGGAGACGGCGATGACGACGGCGAGAGCGACGACGACCGATCGCTCGCGACGGCCGGCTACTGGCACGGCCCGTACTGGCAGACGACGATTCCCTACTGGGTCGAGGTGTGCGGGGCCGCCGAGTCGCCGGGTCCCCACCCCGCCGCCATCGCCGCCGCGTACGGGTGCGAGTCCGAGTACGCGCGGGGCCTCGGATTCGGACCCGAGGCGGAGGACCGGATCGGAACCCGGACCGACCCCGAGGTGACCGTCTGATGGGGCGGACGAACCCCACCTACCGGAACGCGATCCGGCGCCTCGAGCGCGAGTGGCACCCCATGGGCGAGGCACTGCGGCGGGAGTACCGGGACGACTTCGATCGGCTCTTCGACCGGGCGCGGGAGTTCGCCGACGCGGCGGGCTACGCCAACCCGCCGGATCCCGAGCGGGCGTTCCTCCTCTCGCTGCTGCTGGCCCACGAGGTCGAGTTGCGGCGGCTGGAGTCGCGGCTGGAGCACCTCGAGGCCGCCGCGTCTCGCGAGGCGCTCGAGGCGGACCGATCGTCGACGGGTCCGACGGAAGCGGACGAGCGCCGCGACCCGGACGCGAACAGGGGTGAGTGATCGTGTCCGATACGCCGGACTCGAGTCCGTACACCTTCGAGTTCGACGTCGACGGCGGGGCCGTCAGGGAGTGGCACCTGACCGACGACGGCGCCGAACCGCGCCTCGTCGACGACTACGCGCCCTCCCTGTTCGCCTCCGGGCCGGACGACGCGCTGGCCGACCTCCGCGAGCGCCTCGAGTCCGATCCGAAGGTGCTGGGGACCCGGTGCGAGCGGTGGGCGACGAATCTCCACGAGCACCACCGGGACGAGCGGACGCGGCCGCTGCGGGTCGACCTCGAGCGCGTCGACGAGGTGTACGCGCTCGCCCGGGAGGTCCGGGGCGTTCACGAGCGCGAGAACTACGCCCCCGGGACCTTCCGACTGTTCGACGTCGACCTCGACCCGGGGTTTCGCTACTGCCTCGATCGGGGGCTCGATCCGACGCCCGCCCGGGACCTGCGGACGCTCGAGGTGACCCTCGAGGAACCGGCGCTGACGAATCGGGATCTCTCGGCGCTGCGGATCGACGGTGAGCCGGTTTCGACGCTCGTTTCGGGCGCCGGCGATCCGGCCGACGTCGACGTCCTCCGGGCCCTGCACCGGCGCCTCGAGCGGATCGACCCCGACGCGCTCGTGCTGAGCCGCGCGGACCTCGTGCCGATCCTCGAGGGGGCGGCCGAGGCGTGCGGCCTCGACGAAGGGGAATTCCACCTCGGTCGCCTCCCGGGGTGGACCCGGATCGCGGGCGCGAACACCTACGAGAGCTACGGGCAGGTGGGTCACTCGCCCGCACGGTACCGCGTGCCGGGCCGGGCGATCGTCGACCGCTCGAACAGCTTCCTCTGGCACCAGTCGGGACTCGAGGGGATCCGCTACATGGTCGCGAAGACCGGCCGCCCCCTCCAGGAGGCCGCCTGGGGCTCCATCGGCACCCTCCTCACCTCGAGACAGATCCGCCTCGCCCGGGAGGAGGGCGTGCTCGCGCCGTGGAACAAGTGGGAGCCCGAGCGCTTCGCGGACGTCCGGACGCTCCACGACGCCGACCGCGGCGGGTTCACGTTCGCCCCCGAGGTTGGCTTCCACGAGGAGGTCCACGAGATCGACTTCGCCTCGCTCTACCCCCGGATCATCCGCGAGCGGAACGTGAGCCCGGAGACGGTCGACTGCGCGGACCTCGGGTGCCCACGGCCCGCGAGGGACCGCGTCCCCGGCCTCGAGTACGAGATCTGCGAGCGCGAGGGCTTCCTCCCCGAGGTGCTCGAGGGGTTGCTCGCCGACCGCGCCGAGCGAAAGGAGCGGCTGGCGACCGAGGCCGACCTCCCCGACGACGAGGCGGCCCGCCTCCGGGCCGAGTCCGGGGCGATCAAGTGGGTGCTCGTCTCGTGTTTCGGCTACCAGGGCTACCGGAACGCCAAGTTCGGCCGCATCGAGTGCCACGAGGCGATCAACGCATACGCGCGCGAGATCGCCCTGGAGGCGAAAGCGCGCCTCGAGGCCGGCGGCTGGCGGATCGTCCACGGCATCGTCGACAGCCTCTGGGTGACGCCCGACCCCGACCGCGACGGCGACCCCGAACCGCTCGCGGCGGTGACCGCCGACGTCTCCGAGTCGGTCGGCATCCCGCTCGAGCGCGACGGGAGCTACGAGTGGGTCTGCTTCGTGCCGCTGCGCGAGTCGGGGGGAAGCGGTGGTTCGACCCAGGCCTCCGACGCGAACTCGAGCGCGGCCGCCCGCCCCGGCGCGCTCACCAAGTACTTCGGCAAGCGGCGAACGGAGGAGAGCGACGACGAACGCGGCGACGGAGTCGGAAACGAGGGCGGCTCGGACGAGCGCGCCGACGGGAACGAGGGCGACGGGAACGTGGACGGGGACGGAGGCGGGGGCGGAGAGGGGGACGACACCGACGCTCGGTACAAGTTCCGGGGCCTCGAGTGCCGCCAGCGGAGCACCCCGCCGTTCGTCGCCGACTGCCAGCGCGAGTTCGTCGAGGCGCTGGACCGCGAGCGGGATCCGGCGGCCGTCTGCGACGTCCTCCGGCGCCGACTCGCCGACCTTCGGGAGGGCGCGATCGACCCCGCGGAGCTGGTGATCACGTCGCGCGCCTCGAGGCGCCTGTCCGAGTACCGCCAGCGGACGCGGACGGTGGCGGCCCTGCAGCGGTACGAGCGCCACGGGGTCGACCGCCACCCCGGGCAGTCGGTCGAGTACGTCGTCGTCGACGACGAGCGACGCGGGCCCGAGCGCGTCCGCCTCGCGTTCGAACTCGAGGGGGCCGGCGACGGTGCGGCCGCGTTCGACGCCCCGCGGCGGGCCTACGACGCCGACTTCTACGCCGACCTGTTGATCCGCGCCTGCGAGAGCGTCGTGTCGCCGCTCGGGTGGACGCGACGACGGATCCGTCGGTACCTGCGCGACGGGCACGCGGTTCGGCTGTCGACGTTCGCCGAGTGAGGCGGCGGTCGCGAATCGCGACCCCGTTCGCCGACCGTGACGGACGTCGTGGACCGCGACCGAACCGCCGCCGGCCGACGGGTCGCGGTCCATCCCCGCCGCGACCCGTCACAGCGCGCCCCCGTTCGAGACCCGTCATCACCTCCGTCAGTGCTGTTCGGCCGACGTTCTTCCCGCTGGGCGAATCGAGCGCTACCTTTACCCGCCTCCGCGGCCTCTTTGGCGAACAGCACTGTGATGGTTTCCTCGACACGCCCGGTTCGGTCGCGACGCCAGCGAACTCGGTGCGGAGCGACCGTCTGCGGGGCAGGGACCTCGAACGCGTGCGGCTCGCCCCCGCTCGCGGCCGGGCCCGACGGGCTAGAGGGTGCCATCGATCCGTCCGATTCGCGTTCGCACACGAGCGGCGAATCCGGACCAGTCGCGATACCGGTCTCACATCGCCGCGGACGGCCGAGCCGCGTCCGGCGACGGGCCGCCGGAGCCGCCGCTCCCGCACCACCGTCCGCACCACTCCCACCCCGACCCCCGTGACCACAATGCACTCGAACCTCACCAGATTCATGTCAAACTCAGTCGACATCCTCCTCGTCGAGGACAATCCCGGCGACGTCCGACTCACCGAGGAGGCGTTCAAGGACGGCCGACTCGCGAACAACCTTCACGTCGTCACCGACGGCATCGAGGCCCTCGACTTCCTCTACCAGCGCGGCGAGTACGAGGACGCCCCGCGTCCCGACCTCGTCCTGCTCGACCTCAACCTGCCGCGAAAGAACGGCGACGAGGTGCTCGAGGACCTCAAGGACGACACCGAACTGGCCTCGATCCCGGTGATCGTGCTGACCAGTTCGAAAGCCGAGGAGGACATCGTCACCTCCTACCAGTTGCACGCGAACGCCTACCTGACGAAGCCGGTCGATCCCGACGAGTTCGTCGACGTCGTCCAGTCGTTCGAACGCTTCTGGCTCGAGATCGTCTGCCTGCCCCCGGAGGAAGCATGAGCGAATCCGACACCGGCCTCGAAGAGGAGGCCGACGCCGAAACGGAGACTAAAAGCGACGTCGAGGCCGACGCCGACCGGTTCGCGACCGACGGTCACCAGATCCTGCTCATCGAGGACAACCCCGGCGACGCCCGCCTCATCGAGGAGATGCTCCGCGAGTCGGACGAACTCAGCCAGCGGATCGACTCGAGCGTGTCGGGGGAGACGCCGACGGTGCGCAACGAGCAGCGCCTCGAGAAGGGGCTCTCGACGCTCCAGTCGACCGACGTCGACGTCGTCCTGCTCGACCTCAACCTCCCCGACAGCACCGGCTTCCGGACGCTCGAGGTGGTGACGGAGGCGACCGACCACGTCCCGATCGTCGTGCTGACGGGGCTCTCGGACCAGCAGGCCGGCATCCAGGCGATCCAGCGCGGGGCCCACGACTTCCTCGTCAAGGACGAGGTGACGAGCACGCTGCTCGTCCGGACGATCCACCACGCGATCGAGCGCGCCCGTCAGGAGCGCGAGCGCCTGGAGCGCCGGCGACAGATGGAGGCGCTCAACCGCCTCAACCGGATCGGCCACGACATCACCCACGCGGTCATCACGACCGAGACGCGCGCCGAACTCGAACAACGGGTCTGCGACCGCCTCGCGGCCTCCGACGCCTACCGCTTCGCCTGGATCGGCGAGGTGAATCCCGGGAGCAACGAGGTCGTCCCCCGGGCGGCCGCCGGCGTCGAGGACGGCTACCTCGAGGAGATCGAAATCACCACCAGCGACGGCGAGACCGGCAAAGGGCCGACGGGGACGGCCATCCGAACGGGCCAGGTTCAGATCACCCACGACACTCGATCCGATTCGAACTACGAGCCGTGGCGCGAGACCGCGGCCGAACACGGCTACCGCTCCTCGGCGGCGATCCCGATCATCTACGAGGACCTCGTCTACGGCTCGCTGAACGTCTACTCCGAGATGTCGAACGCCTTCACCGGGCCGGAGACGGCCGTCCTCGCGCGGATGGGCGACGTAATCGCCCACGCGATCACCGCCCTCGACCGCAAGGACGCGCTGGTGAGCGACGCCGTCGTCGAACTCGAGTTCCAGATGGACGACATCGCGGAGCCCCTGCTCGAACTCACGCGCGACGAGGAGGGCGCGACGATCCGCTTGGAGCGGCTGATCAGGGGCGACGAGACCCTGCTGGCCTACGGGACCGCGCGCGAGGTCTCACAGGAGCGACTCGAGGAGGCGGTCGCCGAGACCGAGGGCCTCTCGGACGTCCGCTTTCTCACCGGGGGCGGCGACGAGTACGAATTCGAACTCGTCGCGCCGATCGCCGTCTCGCTGTTCGAGACCGTCGCGACCCACGGCGGGCGCGTCCAGTCGGCGACGGTCGCCGACGGCGAGTTCCGCTTCGTCGTCGAACTCCCCCGGGGTCGGGACACGCGCCAGCTGATCGAACTGATCCAGGAGCGCCACGCCGATATCACCTACATGGCCCAGCGCACCCGCGAGCGGACCTCCTCGGACTCGAGCCCGCGGTCGGTCCTGGATCGGCGCCTGACCGACAAGCAGCGGGCGGCCCTCGAGACGGCCTACTTCGCGGGCTACTTCGACTGGCCCCGCGGCAGCACGGGCGAGGAGATCGCCGAGCGCCTCGGCATCTCGCCGGCGACGTTCAACCAGCACCTCCGGACCGCCGAGCGGAAGTTCTTCGACTCGCTGTTCGAGGAGGAGCGGCGACCCGACGGGGAGTGAACGGCGATCCTTCGAGGGGAATTCGTGACCGATACGCGCGATTCGACGGACGACACCCGTGATTCGGCCTCCGGCGCGGGAGCGAACGCCGCTCGAGACGCCGACCCCGAATCGGATTCCGACGCGGCCGGTGGGAGTTCCGACGCCGCGGGGTCCGACGTCGCCCCCGACGCTCGCTCGAGTGCCGCCGGTGGGACCGACCGGGATCTCGAGACCGTCCCCGAACCCGATCCGACCGAACCGACGTCCGACACGGGGTCGGTTTGGCGGCGCAAACGCGTCCAGTGCGACTGTTGTGACACGTCCGTTCCCGCCGCGACGTACCGAGAGCACCTGCTCAAGGAGTGTCCCGGCGTCGACTGACCGTCCGTCAGTGAAAAACGGCTCGACGCTCGTACCGGTCGATTTCGCCCGATCAAGCGGGGGCTGAGGCTCTTCACGCCGTGCCTGTGACCGCACAGGCCGACCGAGCGGTCGGAAATAACTAATTTCAACGACGCCGTAATTATCAGATCAGTTATCGTCCGAGTGAACCGTCGATAGCGCTATAGGGGGCTCCTGAGGAGTGGCCACCATGGACGATCACAGTCCGATTCGGAACTCGAATTCGACCGCCGAGGCGAACTCGAGCGGTTTCTCCACCACGATTTCTGCGTCGCTCCCCTCGATCGCCGTCGTCGAAGCGATCGCCCGGCAAGAGGGCGTCGACCCGGTCGATCTCACCCCGCCAGACTACGAGTTACTTCGCGACGTCGTCGATCCGGACGCGCTCGACGCCCTGTGTTCGCGATCCGACGGTCGAAAGACGACCGTCGAGGTACGCTTCTCGTTCAACGGCTACGAGGTCTCCGTCGCGGGCGACGGCTCGGTCGCGGTCCGCCCCGACCCGACCGATCGGTCGCGGACGGCGACGCGGTAGTCGCGAACTCGATCCGCCGTCGGGCTCCGTTTCGGTCGGCCGCCGACCGAGTTCGGGCGATCACCTCTCCTCGACGTGTCGGATCTCGGCGGCGATCCCGCGCGTGCTCTCGGCCATCTCCCGGCCGAACATCTCCGCGCGGCCGACGCCGAAGGCCTTCGGCCCCTCGACGACGACCTCGTCCCCCACCCGGATCTCCTCGTCGGCGTCGACGACGCCCGGCGCGAGGACGCTTCCGTGGGGGACGAAGCCGTCGATCTCGACCCGCTTGACCGGCGCGTCGCTCTCCACCCAGCGCTTCGCTCCCTCGAGGGTGAACGAGAGCGTGCCGTACTGGGGCACCATCGTCGCGAGCTGGGTGTCCTCCGCGTCTCGGACCTGGATCTTCGGGTAGCGGCTGGTGGTCCGGATCTCGTCGAACAGCTCGTCGCCCGCGCCGTCGCCGAGCAGGTAGTCGGCGATGGCGCGGACGGTGTTGTGCTCGCGCTCGCGCTTGCTGTACTTCAACTCGCCCGAAAGCGCCGACGAGAGGTTCGCGAGGGCCTCCTCGTCGGTCGGGTGGCCGCCCTCGGGAACGGTGTAGGTCACGTCGAGGTCGCCGTCCCACGACTCCTCGACGCGCTCGACGATCTCGCGGTAGCCCTCGTCGGGGACGTGGGCCACGACGTACGGGTACGCATCGGCGTTGCGCTCGAGGTACCGCCGCAGCACCTCGGCGACGAACCCCTTCTCGTCCTCGGACCAGCGGCCCGTGACGACCGTGTCGTAGTGCTGGGCCGGGTAGGTGGTCTCGAGTTCCTGGGGGACGACCCCGATGGGGCTCGTCATCGAGACGAGGTGGGCGCGCCACCGGATCGCGTCGTGAAACTGCTTGTGGCTCTGGGACTCGCTGTAGGGCTTCTTCGCCGAACAGGGGGCGAGCACGAGCGGATTCGAAAAGCGGTTGCGGTAGCGCGTCGTCACCCGGTCGGCGAAGCGCTGGATCTCGACCCGCCGGAGGGTGTCCTCCGTGGCGGCGTTCAACTCCGACTCCCGGAGGATCGGCGTCCGCTCCTCGAGGTAGCCCCACTGATCGTCGAGCGTGCGCATCGCCGCCGTGAGCCACTGCTCGTGGCGGGCTTGCCCCTCGAGGTAGTCCCGAAGCCGGCCGTCGCGGATCCGTCGACGGACGGTCGCCAGTTGCGCCCGCAGGGCGTTCTCGTTGTGCTCGGCGCAGTCCTCCCGGGTGAACTCCTCGCGGGGTTTCCGACAGGCCGGACACGCGCAGGGCAGTTCCTCGAGGTCCTCGAGGTAGTACTCGCCCTCGGCGGTGAGGTACTTGCCCTGCGTGCCCTTCACGACGGCCTTGGCGGCGTCGAAGAGGTCGACGCCCGCGTAGGCGAGCGTGGCGACGTTTCGGGGGGTGGCGACGCCCGAGAAGTACAGCGCGGTGTCCGCGGGGATCGCCTCGCGGACGGTCACGACGGCCTCGACGAGCGCCGCGCCGTGACCCATCACCGACCCGGCGTCCGAGACGAGGTAGGCGTCGGTCCCCTGCTCGGACGCGCCCTCGCTCGAGACGACCGCGACGCTGGGGTAGTCGACGTCGGGGTGGTCGACGGCGAACGATTGCCGCACCTCGGGCGCGGTACCGCCGGGGAACGCCCGGTGGGGCAGGACGGTGAGCGTCGACTCGTCGCCCGCGGGCACCTCGCGGTCGGCCGCCCAGAGCGACCCGGCGTCGGAGACGACGTCGTCTACGAGCGCCGGCGTCGTCCGGGGCGTCTCGAGGCGGAGTTCGCCCACGCGCGCGGCCCCGTCGCGCGCGTGCACTTCGAAGTAGTCGGTCATACCCGATATGGGCAGGGGAGCGCGAAAGAGGCTGTCGATAGCGGGCCACCGCGATCGGTGGGACCCTCGAGTTGACGGGGTCATCGGTACGATACTAATTATCGCACCGATGACTTCGAGCGGACCCGCTCGGCCGCTCGAGTACCGATCGTCCCGTCCGGAACCCGGCCCGTCGCGGCGCTACGCTCGCTCGAGGAATCGCGCCCTCGCCGAGGTGTGCCCGCGGTTGAACGAGAGGATCTTGAGGCGGATCGCCTCGGTCTCCTCGAGGTCGTCGGGAACGTCCTCGACGAAGACGACGAAGCCCTCGATCCGGCACATGGCGTGTCGCTCGCCGGAGTGGTGGGTGGTGAACTCCTCGACGACGGCCACCCGTTCGTCGCCGAGGTCGACCGGGGGATCGCGCTGTCGGGCCTCCTCGTGCCGTTCTAGCGATCTCCGCCGGTCGGTCGCCCGCTCGCTGCCGGTTCGCGCGAGCAGCCACGCCGCGATCGCGACGGCGGCGACGAGCGCGGCGAGCGCGACGAGGCCGAGCGACGCCACGTCTACCATGATGACTCCTGCTCGCATCACCCTCTTACGCGTTCTGGTCTGCGCCGGGCCGCGTCGGCGGTCGGGCCGCGCTCGCGCGACGGAGTCGGGCGCGTTCGCGCGGCCGACGTACCGGTACCGGCAGCCGTTTGCCACCGCCGCTCGAATCGAGGGTATGACCGTCGACCTCGACGACCTCGACAGGCGGATCCTCGACCGGTTGCAAGACGACGCCCGCAACAACACGGCCACCGACATCGCCGCGGAGGTCGACGTGACGGCGAACACCGTCCGAAATCGCATCCGGAACCTGGAGGAGTCGGGGATCGTCGCCGGCTACGTCCCCCTCATCGACTACGAGCGGACCGAGAAGTCGCTGCACGTGCTGGTCGAGTGTTCGGTGCCGGTACCGGACCGGGGCGACCTCGCGCGGACGGCGCTGTCGGTCGACGGCGTCGTCGCCGTTCGCGAACTGATGACCGGTCGGCGAAACGTGCGGATCGAACTGGTGGCCGAGGAGACCGACGAGATCACCGCGGCGGTCAATCGGTTGCAGGAACGCGGCCTCGTCGTCGAGGAGGAGAACCTGGTCAAGGCGGCCCACCTCCAGCCGTTCGACCACTTCGGCACAGTGTGACCGGGTTTCGGAGCGACCTGGTTATCTGCAACGCCAGTTCGGAAACCGAAACTCACGACCGGTTCGTTTCGGTATCGGTTGGAATCTGCGACACCCTTTTACCCCCCGTGGGCGTGGTTTCACCGTGAGCAACCCTTCCATCGGAGTGACTGACGGATACGACGGGGCTGCGAGCGCCGTCGTCGTTCGAGCGGTGGCGGCCCACCGAGGCGTCGAACCGACGGCGCTGCCGCCGCTGTACGAGTGGGTCGATCCCGACGCGCTCGACGCCCTGTTCGCGCCGACGGGGCGGGGCGTCCGTCGACGCGGGGGCGTCGAGTTCACCTACGACGGCTCCGCGATCGCCGTCTCGATCGACGACGGGATCGACGTCGAAATCGACGGCGAGTCGGTCTCCGAGCCGGATCGGTCGATGATCGGAGCCGACTCGGGCGCCGGCGCGCGGTCCGACTCGTAACCGAGCGACGACGTTCCTCCGTTTTTTCACCGGCGAGCGCGAGCGGTCGCTACTCGCCGCCGAACGTTACCCCGACAGATCGATCGTCTCCACCCGATCGGGGACGCGCTCGAGCACGCCGTCGGGCCAGCCCCGGTGACCGAGCGCGAACTCGCTGTCGGGGTTCGCCTCGACGAGACGGGCGACGCCCTCGGCGGCGGCCTCGAGGGCCGCCCGGTCGGTCCGCTCCGGAACTTCGGCGGTGAGCGGGTAGCTCTTCGAGAGCGCCCGCGGGAACGGGCCGAACGGCGGCTGGACGCGCCACGACTCGTCGTACTCGTCGCCGTTCGCGGGCGCACCCTCCGTGAGGAACACCGACTCGGGAACCGCGAGGCGCTCGAGGCGCTCGTGGTGGCGCACCACCTCCGGCCGGCGGGCGCTCTCGTGGGAGACGGAGAAGAACGCGCCCTTCGAGACCGGATCGCTCCGCTCGAGCTGGTCGGCGTGGTCGAGCAGCGTCCGGTAGCCGTCGAGCATCGCGGGATGGGCGCGGGCGCGGTGCTCGACGAGTTCGAGGAGGGTTCCGCTGCGGATCGCCTGTTTGATTCGGCGAATCTCCTCGAAGGTGACGTGGAGGTTGTGGGCGGCGAGTTCCGACTCACGCTCGTCGTCGGGCAGGGCGCGGAGGTCGTCGGGCGAGTACTCGGTGCAGATCGGACACGAACAGGGAAAGTACGCGAGGTCCTCGAGGTGGCGGGTGCCGCGGACGGTGAGGTAGCGGTCGTCGCGGGCGTAGAGGGCGTACGCCGCGGAGTCGAAGAGGTCGCAGCCGAGCGCGACGGCGAGGGCGAACATCATGGGGTGGCCGGCGCCGAAGAGGTGGACCGGCGCGTCGGCGCCCAGGCCCCGCTTCGCGGCCGCCACGACGTCGACCATGTCGTCGTACCGGTAGTCGTTCATCAGGGGGACGACCGCCCCGACGGGGAAGACGTCGAGGTCGGTCCCGTCGGCGTGACGCCCGGCCTCCTCGCGCAGGTCCGGGTAGGTCGAGCCCTGGACCGGCGCGTTGACGAGCATGTCGCCGACGTCGACCGTTTCGGCGATCTCGAGGCGCTCTTTCGTGGTCTCGAGTTCCTCGCGGGCCCGCTCGCGGGGGACGTCGGGCGGCGTCGGGATGTCGACGGGGGTGCCGACGTCCGAGCCGATCCGGCGCTGAAAGTCGAGGATCTCCTCGGTGGTGACGGTGATCTCGCCGTACTCGGAGAGTTGAAACGACCCGGAGTCCGTCATGATCGCGCCGGGGAAATCGAGCACGTCGTGGAGGCCCTCCTCGAGGGCGCGTTCGCGGAGGCCGTCGGTCTTGTGAACGATGTAGGAGTTGGTGATGAGGATCTCGGCGCCGAACTCCTCGGCGAGCCGCCGGGGCGCGATCGTGTCCAGATTGGGGTTGATGACCGGCAGCAGGGCCGGCGTCTCGACGGTGACGCGCGCCCTAGGGACGGTGAGTTCGCCGATTCGACCGGCCGCGTCCGTCCGCGTCACTTCGAAGTGCTCGCGCATCACCCGTGTGTTCGTGAGCGCTCCGGTAAACGTTCCGTTCCGTGGCGGGATCCCGTCGTCGGCCGCGAGTGCAAGCACAACGTCGATCCCCCTCGGGCGGCATCGAGCGAGCCGCACAACGGCGGTTACGGCCGACCTTCGGTGATCGCCCTCGGAGACCGTTTCGCGCCTCTAACAGTGGTTTTCTTCGACACAACGCTGTAACAGTCACCTCGTTTTAGCCCGATGGTAGTAGTAGCCTTCGAGCGCATGGTTACACGATCACAGACGATCGGTGTCGTCGTCGCTGCCCTGTTGGTCGCGCTCTCGGGGGGTCCTGCCCTCGCGGGTGCATCGACAGCTGCCGACGCGGACACCGGAGACGTGAGCACGAGCGGTACGATCGAGAACGCACAGGTCGAGACGGTCGAACTCGAGAACGCGACGGTCGAGAACGTCACCATCGAGGAGATGAACGTCGAGCAACTCGACGCCGACGCCGAACAACTTCAAGGCGGCGTCGAGAGCGAGAACGCCTCCAACGCTTCCAACGTGACGGTCTCCAACGTGACGCTCGAGTCGCTCGAACTCGAGAACGTCTCCGCCGAGGAGCTCGAAGTAGACGGCGAGAACGTGACGGCCGACGAGGAGACCGACAACGTCTCCGTCCAGGAGGCCACCATCGAGACGATGGACGTCGAGCAACTGTCCATCGAGAACGTCTCGATGAGTGAAAACGAGACGGTCGGCGAAGAGAATATGACGGCCGAAGACGATAACGACACGGCCGAAGACGATAACGACACGGCCGAGGTCGACGCCGACCAGGAGTTCGAACAGGTCACGATCGAACAGTTCGACGTCGACGAGGTCACCATCGAGTCGGCGACCGTCGGATCGGTCGAAGAGGGACTCGAGGACGAGAACGCCACGATCGGCGAGGACGAGAACGCCACGGCCGAAGACGAGAACGCGACCGACGAGAACGAGACCGAGATGGACGGCGAGACCATCTCCGAGGTCTCCGCGTCGTCGATCACGATCTCCAACGCGACGGTCGACACGGTCGGCTACGAGAACGTCTCCGAACTCGAGGACGGCGAGATGAACGAGACGGCGGACGCCGAGAACGCGACCGACGAGGTCGACGAAGCGGACAACGAATCCTCGTAGAACGGCCGTTCGCTCCCTCGTTGTTCGAGGGTGCACCCACGATCAACTCTTTTTCCGCCGCCGACGAACTCGGTCGATGGATCGGTACTCGTGGGTGACGTCCGCATCGAACGCGTACGTGTACCGTCCCCGCTGTGGTGTGGGTGGTCGATCATTCCACCGTGACAGTTCGCGTCGCGCGCTCACTCGGCGAACAGTCGGTAGTACGAGATCGCGAGCACCGTCCGTCCGTCGCGAATCTCGCCGGCGGCGATGGCGTCGGTGAGGGCCTCGAGCGTCGATTCGCGCGCGCGTATGCTCTCGTTGTGATCCAGTCGCTGCTCTCCCGTCGGCCGACAGCCGCGGGCGACGAAGACGTGCAAGACGCTATCGGCGATTCCGTTCGCCGGTTCGACGGTGAGCAGCGGCTCGACGGTCCCGGCCTCGTAGCCGGTTTCCTCCGCGAGTTCGCGGCGGGCGGCCGACTCGAGGTCGTCGTCGTCCGGTTCGACGCCGCCGACGGGCAGGCCGTAGCTGACACGGGAGACGGCCTGGCGCCACTCCTCGATGCAGACGAGTTCGCGTTCGACCCCCGACTCGGACCCGATCCCGTTCCCGCCTCCGCTACCGGCGGCGGTAAACGGGATGACACAGACGCTCGGATCGTCGGAGAGGTAATCGAAATCGGTTTCGGTGCCGTCCGGAAGTCGAACGGACTCGTTAATGACGTCGAATCCCGGGCAGGAATAGGCTACTCGGCCGTCGAGGGTCTCCCAGGCGAGTTGATCCGCGGGCATGACGGCCGCTTGGACGTCAGGGTGCAAAAGCGCCGCGTCACGTCGGACGGTCGCCGATTCTGGATCGGGGTGGCTAGGTCGACGCTTCTCCGCCGGCTCTCCCCTTCGTAATCTGTCTCCGCGTCGGCGTGTATCCGCTCTATAACAAAGCCACGAATCGGTGAAGTTCGGGACTCAGAGGGTGATCTATGGATCAGCTTACAGGCTTCCAACGCGACCTGCTGTACGTCATCGCCGGGAAGGATCGACCGTCGGGCCAGGAGATCCTCGACGACATCAACGACTACATCGATCAGCCGGTCACCCACGGTCGGCTGTATCCGAACCTCGACGCGCTCGTCGAATCGGATCTCGTCGAGAAGGGACAGATCGACCGACGAACCAACTACTACGCGCTGACGCCGAAAGGGCGGCGCGAACTCCAGAAGCGCCAGGAGTGGGTCAATCAGTACGTCGACGTCTAAGTCGGTCCACTCCGTCGGCTCGCGCTCGGTCCCGAACGACGAAGCCGGAGACCGAGACCGAAACGGGGACCGAGACAGCGTCGATAGCGATGGAGACCGAGGCGGCGTCGCCGGCCGTCGGCGGCGGCTCTGACGTCGACTCGCCGCTACGCCGGCGTCGGTGAAACCGGGGGAAGGACTGGGTACGAACTCGGCGGTAACTCGTCCGAGCGTCGCGTCTCCCGATCGCACGGCGAACTCGTTCTCACCGCGACTCACCCCGAATCCTCGAGGTCGACGAGCGTCCGGCGATCGGCGGATGACCGCGCCGGTCGCCGCTCCCCGACCGTTCCCTCCTCCGGGACGAGCGCTACCCCGTCGCGACTGCTGGGGTGGGCCGGGCCGGGGAGCGCCTCGAGGGGGTTCAGTCGTCTTCTAGGGGCGGTCGGGATCAGTCGTCGGCGGTGGCCGATTCGTGCTCGCCGTGACTGCGGTTGCCGTTTTCGGCGGTTTCGTTTCCGCCGGACTCGTCGGTGCCGTTATCGGCGCCGTCGTCGCTCTCGGACGCTTCGCCGTCGTCCGTCTCGGATTCCCCGGCGGTGGACTCGTCGACCTCGGTCCGTTCACCGTCGACGGCCTGGAGCGTCTCGAAGGATCGATCTTCCTCGGCGTCGGTCGCGTCGTCGGCTTCGAAGTAGCCGAACGCGTAGACCGTGTACGCTCGATCCTCCTCGAGGGAGACGTCGATCGTCTCGGCCGGTTCGGGCTGCTCGATCGGGCCGTCGAGACCGCCACCGCCGTCGGTCTCGTTTCCGTCGGTCTCGTTTCCGTCGGTCTCGTTTCCGTCGGATTCGTTTTCGTCGGTCTCGTTCTCCTGGACGAACGACTCCTCCGAGACCTCGAGGCCGCCGTCCGTCTCGTTGACGCTGGCGTTGCTCTCGTTCGAGTCGCTCTCGTCGGATCCGTCCGAGAGCACGCCGTCTTCGTTCTCGGTCTCGTCCGCCGGGAAGAGGGCGAGTTCGTCCAGGTCGGGTTCGACGCCGCGGTACCCCGACGGCATGGGGAACGAGACGTCTTCGAAGATGACGCGGCCGGTGTCGGCCTCGGCGACGTCGACCGCCGGTGCGTCGGGGGACGCGTGGACCAGGCGGAGACTCGCCGTCCCCGACTCGACGTCGTCGGGCCCCTCGTCGGCGAGAACGAGGACCTCGAACGTACCCTCGGCGTCCGCACCTGCATCCTCTTCGTCGTCCACCGTCTCGAGGCCGACTCCCTCGTCAGTTTCGTTTCCGCTGGTTTCGTTTCCAGCGGTCTCGTTCCCGTCGGTCTCGTTTCCGTCGGTCTCGTTCTCGGTGTCGAGGGCCGACTCGTTCTCCTGGACGAACGACCCCTCCTCCGAGACCTCGAGATCCCCGTCGGTCTCGTTGGCGCTAGAGTTGCTCTCGTTGGCGCCCGTATCGCTCTCGTTGTTAGCGCCGGGGTCGTCCTCGGCCTCCGCACCGCTATCCGCGTCCGTCGGCTCTCCTTCGAGTTCGCCGACGGCCGCGGCGGTGTAGTAGCCCTCATCGACGACGATCGAGTTCTCGTAGACCACGGCTTCCTCGTCGCCGGCCTCGGTGATCGTCAGCGAGTACGTGTCGGGGACGATGTCGAGGTACGGCGAAAGGTCACCGTACTGAACGTCCGTGAGCACCGCCTGGCCGTCGACGTAGACGTCGACGGCCGGCGCGTCGGGTGAGAAGTGACCGACCCGGATCGCGCCGAGTTCCTCGTCGTCCGCGGCCGCGTCCTCGTCGTCCTCCTGTGCCCGCGCCAGCGCCGTTCCGGTCAGGGCCGATCCCGCGCCGAGTACGCCGATCGTCTTGATTGTCGATCGTCTAGATAGCGTCATACTACGATCGGAAGCGGGGGCGACGACGGGAAAAACGGGGTGGTCAGTTACCCCGGTTGTCGACCTGTTTACTTCGGTTTCGCGCCGTAGCCCGGCCGTACGGGTTCGAAATCGTCCCCTACTCGTTGATTTCTCGCCGGCTACTCGCCGGTCTCGAGCGACACCCGGTCGAGGTCCGCCTCGAGGTCGTCGACGTACTCGTTGAACGAGTCGACGAACGCCGCGACGTCGGGGGCGAGTCGTTTCACTTCGGGGGCCGACGCCGGCCCGTACTGGGAGACGAGGTAGGTACCGTCGGAGCCGCCGACCCGGAGATACGCGGCGGCCTCGCCGTCCCACTTCAACTCCCAGCGGGTCCCCGAGACGGTCGTCGCGTACGTGCCGTACTCGCCGTCGTAGCGGTAGAGTTCGCCGGCCATCGCGTCGGCGACGCGTCGAATTCGCTCGACGATCCGGTCGCGCTCGGCCACGAGCGAGGCCGTCGAGGCCACCTCGGGGAACTCGTCGGGCGTCTCGTCGAGGATCCCGTCGAGGTCGGCGACGTACGCGTTGTACGACTCGACGAAGGCGTCGTAGTCAGCCATCGCCCGCTCGAGCGCCTCCGGTTCCGGCGGCTGCTTGCTCGAGACGACGTAGACGTCGTCGCCGGACCGGGGCTCGTACCGGAGGTAATCGACGTCGCCCGCCTCGTACTTGAGCGTCCACGCGCCGGTCTCGGTGTCGAACGTCTCGCCGCCGTAGTCCCCGCCCTGGAGGATCGCGAGTTCGCGGGCGATCTCGCCGGCGTGAGCGCGCACCCGCGCCGCCAGGTCGTCCCGCCTGTCCGCGATCTCGCCCGTTCCGTCGACGTCCCGCTCGAGGCCCTCTGTCATCCCGCGGAGGGAGGGGGCGTGCACGGGTAACGGTTGCGGGTCGGTCGCCGTCGCCCCGACCGAGTGCCGTGATCGACGTCGCCGATCGACGATTGAACGACCACCGACTCGAGTGCACGTTCGGTCGACGTATCGGGCCGGCGTCCGAAACGCTTAAGACCTACTATGGCATTTGGTAACAATGTACATGCCAACGAGTGAGGCGCTCCTCCCCTCGGTGACGCTCCGACCGATCGACTCGATTCCGTCAGACGCCCCCGTCAGACACGTCGACCAACTCGACGAGCGGGCGCTGGAGCAGTTCCTGGCGCTCCGCTCGGGGACGTCGATCGATCCCGGAGAGGCGTCGCTCGAAGCGGGTGAGGTGATCGTCTTCACCGACTACTACCGCGTCGAACGCGACTGAGCGTCGGCGCTCGGTCGGGTCGCTTCTCCGTTCTCAGGATCGGCGAGCGGGCCGGCGGTCCCGGAGTACGGGACGTATCGAAGCCGTTTTGCCCCGCCCTCGTCTTCGGACACGTATGGACAGCGGCAGCGACATGACCCTCGCGTTCGAACTCGAGGCGCTGAAGCAGGTGGCCTCGCCGGAACGCGTCTTCGAGGACGCCCGCACGTGGACGGAGTACATCGGCGTCGTATCGGAGAAACCGACGTACGTCGTCACGAACTTCACGCGCAAGAACCGCGTTCGCCAGGACTTCTTCTCCGGTCCCCGGGGCGTCGAGGAGAGCCTCCGGAACGTGAAGGTGCAGTTCGACACCGACCGGTACGTCTACATCGGGGCGACCGAGGAGGACGAGGCCATCGCCGAGGCCGTCGACTGGGAGTACCTCGACATCGAGGACGCCGCGGAGGCGGCCGACTGGATGCTGGCCTCCGAGACCGAACCGGACGAGGACGACGCCGACGCCGTCCGCGACGACTGGCCCTGATTCCGCCCGCCGTCCTCCCGTTCCCCTTCGCGCTCCGATTCTTCCCTTCGCCGTCACCGCCGCGAGTCGACTCGAGTCGTCGCCCTTTTGGCTCGAGCGCCCCAAGAGCGGTCGATGGCAACGCCCCGCGTCCCGGGTGAGCGCGACCGCCTCGAACTGCCCTGCGGGGAGTTCGTCGACCCGCACGAGATCCACCTCGGCATGCGCGACTACGCCTGCGCCTGCGGCGAGGACCACGCGGTCGTCCTGGACGTCCACCCGCCCGCCCGCTTCTTCCCCGAGTCGTTCGTGGCGGTCCTCCGGGAGACGATCGAGACCGAAGACGAGTTCGGCGAGTTCGGCACGCCCCACCTCATGGGCGTCGCGATGGAGGAGTTCCCCCAACGAATCGTCGTCCACGACGCCTCCGGCGACGGCGCCGTCGGCTACGCCCTCCTGTGGATCGCGGACTTCGACTCGAGACGGCTCCACGAGATCCTCGTCGAACTCGTCGTCGAACTGATGGAGCACGCGATCAGCCACGCCGAGGACGACGACGCCGTCACCGAGTTCGAGTCCCAGATGCTCGAGTTCGACGTCGGCGCGTTCGTCGAGGAGTACCGGTCGGTCCGAAACTTCGAGAGCGAGCACGATCGCCCCGCCTAACGATTCGAACACAGCCGCACAACGATCCCGTTTCGAGGCCGGTCGGCGGGGTGGCGTAACCGGCGGAAACTAGCGTCCTCGAGGTCCCTCGAGCGGCGCCTGCGTCCCGTCATCGCCGTTGCCGTCATCGCCGTTGCTGTCTTCGCCGTCGTCGCCACCGTCGGGCGCCGGTGCCGATTCTAACTTCCGTTCGGGATTCCCGTCGACGCGGTCGAGCGCGCTCTCGATGCCCTCCGCGAGGAGTTTCGCCGGAATCAGCGTCCGGTCGTCGAAGTCGCCGGGCTCGGTCGATCCCACGAGGAGGATGCCGTGGTCGCCCATCGGGACGTGGGCCGTGCGCCGGATCTCGCTCTCCCCGCTCTCGAGGCGCTCGCCGCGGACCCGGTCGTCGCTTCCGCCGTACGTTTTGAGCTCGCCCTCGTCGTAGGCCTCCCAGGCGAGGCTCTCGCCGGCCTCGACGACTGGAACGTCGCCGAGGGCCGCTTCGGTCCGCTCGGAGACGGCGACGGGGGCGAGCCCCTCGATCTCGTCGTCCCAGAGGTAGACGGCGGTGATCGACCAGCCGAAGAGGGTCCTGGCGACCTCGAGGGCGGTCGCGGCGACCACTTCGGCCTCGGGGGTCGGACCACCTTCGGCCTCGAGGGTGGGTCCGTCTTCGCCCCCGGTCCGGTCGCGTCGGCGGTCGGCGTCCGATTTCGGCTCCGACGCGGGGTCGCGGAGCACGCCGACGGTCCCCTCGAAGGAACCGTCTTCGTCGACGGCGACCGCGAGGGTCGCCTCCGCGGGGAACGGTTCGCGTTCCGGAGCCGCGGGATCGATCGTCAGTTCCAGGGTGTCGCTCCGCCGCGAGTCGTCCTCGAGCAGGTCGCGGACGAGGCGTTCGCCCGCCTCGACGGATTCGGGCGAGAAGAACTCGGCGTAGTGTTCCCCGAGGAGGTCCTCCCGCGACGCGCCCAGGCGCTCGGCGAGCGCGTCGTTCGCGACGTCGACGCGACCCTCGTCGTCGAGGACGAACATGGGGTCGTCGGCGTGCGCGACGAGCGTTCGGAACCGCTCGACGTCCCGCTCGAGCTGGCGCTGTTCGGTGACGTCTCGGTAGAGCTGGTACTCGAAGGTGTCACGGCCCATCCGGGTGGTGACTTCGCGCACGAGGAACTCCTTGCCGTCGGGCGAGGACTGCTCCACCTCGCGGGTCGTGACCGTCCCCGGTTCGATATCGCCGGGCTCGAGTGCGGGGTCGTCGCCGTCGGACTCGATCGAGGTCTGGAGCACCTCGCCGATGAGGGCGTCCCGCGCGTAGCCGAACTGGTCCTCGAAGGCGCCGTTGACCGCGAGCACCTCGCCGTCGGGTCCGGGTTCCGTGAGGGCGACGCCGTCGGAGACGGCCTCGAACAGCGGCTGGAACAGCGCCGAGAAGAGTGATCGCTCGCGCAGGCGCACGTGCTCGGTTCCGGTGCGCGAGATGGTCGTCGCCACGAGGGAGGCGAGGACGCGCAGGATTCGCACGGCGTCGCCGTCGAAGGCGTTCTCGTGCGTCGAGACGACCTGCAGGACGCCGATTTCGCCGACCGGGACGGAGACGACGGAGCTGATCGCCGACGCCGGCGGCTCCACGTTGTACGACTCCCGGATCGGGTCCGTTCGCTGCGCCTCGTCGGCGGTGAACGACCGCTTCGCGATCGCCCCGCCGGCGCTGTCCCGGATGAACGCCAGCCCCTCGCCGGTGCCGACCGCTTTCACGACGGCCAGGTCCGCCTCCGAGCGCGTGGACGCCTGGGTGTTCATGTCGGCGAACATCGCGCAGCCGGCGGCCTCGAACACCGAGTCCATCGTCTCCACAGCGATCGCGACCGCCTCGGCCGGATCCGTACACGACTCGAGGGCCGACTCCACCTCGAGCAGGCCGTCGAGTCGGTGGCCGTCGACCGCCCGCGCCGCGTCGGCCTCGAGCGCTCGCGCGACGGTGTCGAGCAGGCGCTCGAGGGCGTCGTCGGCCGACCGGGGGACGTAGCCGTCGACCCCGCTCGCGACCGCGTCGCTGGCGAGGGACTCGTCTCCGTCGGCGTACAGTACGAACGGGCAATTGGGGGAGCGGCCCCTGACCCACTCGAGCAACGCGAGTCCGTCCGTCTCCTCGAGGCGCTGATCGCTGATCACGCAGTCGACCGCGCCGTCGTCGAACAGCGATCGACACCCGGCGGCGGTCGGGACGGCCTCGATGGAGACGCCGTCGAGTTCGGAGAGCGCGTCTCTCACCCGCTCTCGACGGCGTTGGTCGGAACTCACGTAGACGACGTCGAACGAACCGGTGACGTGCGGGCGGGATCCAACCATCTCGTCTGATGCGTGAGATGGCCGAGCGAGCGTATAAGCGGTTTGGCCGGTTCGCACGGTTTGCCGGTTTCCCGACCGTCGCGGGTCACCGGTCGATCGTCGGTCTCTCGCGGGTCACCGGTCGATCGTCGGTCTCTCGCCGGTTGCTCGTCGGTTTACCACGGGTTATTCGCCGGGTATCGCACCGTTCCGGCTCGTTTCTGTCCCGTTCGCTTGGTCACAACGCATCGAAGCGCGGTTCACGTCGGACCCTCGGGCTGACTCGAGCGAGCCGCCGCTCTGGCGGGCGTGCGGGGCCGCTCGAGCGTGGATGCCGGTCGTCCGCGTCGGTCACGCGAGCGGCCGATTCGAATTTCGCAATTCGATTTCGAGTTTCGTACTATTTCGTGGGGCTTATTACGATGTGCGAACTTCGGAGGGATAGAGACCAATGAGTACGGAACACGACGGCGGAGACGCCACGGGGGACGGACGCACCATCCTGTTGATCGGGAGCGGCCCGATCCAGATCGGGCAGGCCGCGGAGTTCGACTACTCCGGCGCGCAGGCCTGTCGGGCGCTCCAGGAGGAGGGCGCTCGCGTCGTCCTGGTCAACTCGAACCCGGCGACGATCATGACGGACCCGGAGATGGCCGACCGGGTCTACATCGAACCGATCACGACCGAGGCGATCGCCGAGATCATCCGGAAGGAGCGCCCGGACGGGGTCATCGCCGGCCTGGGCGGCCAGACCGGGCTGAACGTCACCGCCGAACTCGCCGAGGAGGGCGTCCTCGAGGAGTACGACGTCGAGATCATGGGGACGCCGCTCGACACCATCTACGCCACCGAGGACCGCGACCTGTTCCGCCAGCGCATGCAGAAGATCGGCCAGCCCGTTCCGCGCTCTACCACCATCTCCCTCGACGAGGGCGAGTCGGTCTCGGAACTGACCGAGGACGACCTGCGCGAGCGCGTCGAGGACGCGGTCGAGGAGGTCGGCGGCCTCCCCGTCATCGCGCGCACGACGTACACGCTCGGCGGCTCGGGGTCCGGGGTCGTCGGGGAGATGGAGGAACTGCTCGAGCGCGTCCGCAAGGGGCTGCGCCTCTCGCGGAACAGCGAGGTCCTGATCACGGAGTCCATCGCGGGCTGGGTCGAGTACGAGTACGAGGTGATGCGCGACGCCGACGACTCCTGCATCATCATCTGCAACATGGAGAACATCGACCCGATGGGGATCCACACCGGGGAGTCGACGGTCGTCACGCCCTCCCAGATCGTCCCCGACGAGGGCCACCAGGAGATGCGCACCGCCGCGCTCGACGTCATCCGCGAACTCGGTATCCAGGGCGGCTGTAACATCCAGTTCGCCTGGCGCGACGACGGCACCCCCGGCGGCGAGTACCGCGTCGTCGAGGTGAACCCCCGCGTCTCCCGCTCCTCCGCGCTCGCCTCGAAGGCGACCGGCTACCCGATCGCCCGCGTCACCGCGAAGGTCGCCCTCGGCAAGCGCCTCCACGAGATCGAAAACGAGATCACCGGCGAGACGACCGCCGCCTTCGAGCCCGCGATCGACTACGTCGTCACCAAGGTGCCCCGCTGGCCCAAGGACAAGTTCGAGGACGTCGACTTCGAGCTGACGACCGCGATGAAGTCGACGGGCGAGGCGATGGCCATCGGCCGCACCTTCGAGGAGAGCCTGCTGAAGGCGCTGCGCTCCACCGAGTACGAGCCGAACGTCGACTGGGCCGAGGTGAGCGACGAGGAACTCGAGGAGCGCTACCTCGAGCGCCCGTCGCCCGATCGCCCGTACGCCATCTTCGAGGCGTTCGACCGCGGCTACACCGTCGAGGACGTCGTCGAACTGACGGGCATCTTCGAGTGGTACGTCGAGCGCTTCGAGCGCGCCGCGGCGGCCGTGCGCAACGCCGCCGAGGGCGACTTCACCGAGGCCGCCATCGCCGGCCACACGAACGCGACGATCGCCGCCACCGCCGGCACCGACGTCGGCACCGTCGAGCAGGAAGTGCCCGGGCGCACCTACAAGCAGGTCGACACCTGCGCCGGCGAGTTCGAGGCTCAGACGCCGTACTACTACTCCTCGCGCAAATCGGAGTTCGAGAAGGGCCCGCTCGAAGGCGCGGCGGCGGCGGGCGAACTCGAGGTCGACCGCGACGTCGAGAGCGTCGTGGTCGTCGGCGGCGGCCCGATCCGCATCGGCCAGGGGGTCGAGTTCGACTACTGCGCCGTCCACGCGATCCAGGCGCTTCGCGAACTCGGAATCGACGCCCACGTCGTCAACAACAACCCCGAGACCGTCTCGACCGACTACGACACCTCCGACGGGCTGTTCTTCGACCCGATCACGGCCGAGGAGGTCGCCGACGTCGCCGAGGCGGCCGGCGCCGACGGCGTGATGGTCCAGTTCGGCGGCCAGACGTCGGTGAACATCGGCGAGCCGCTCGCCGATGAGATCGACCGTCGCGGCCTCGACTGCGAGATCCTCGGCACCTCCGTCGAGGCGATGGACCTCGCGGAGGACCGCGACCGCTTCAACGCCCTGATGGACGAACTGGGCATCGCCCAGCCCGACGGGGGCACCGCCTTCTCGAAGGAGGAGGCCCTCGAGCTCGCCCACGAGATCGGCTATCCCGTGCTCGTCCGTCCGAGCTACGTCCTCGGCGGCCGCGCGATGGAGGTCGTCTACGACGACGAGGAACTCGAGCGCTACATCGAGGAGGCCGTCCGCGTCTCCCCGGACAAGCCGATCCTCGTCGACGACTTCCTCGAGGACGCGGTCGAACTCGACGTCGACGCCGTCTCCGACGGCGAGGACGTGCTGATCGGCGGCATCATGGAGCACGTCGAGAGCGCCGGCGTTCACTCCGGCGACTCCGCGTGTATGATCCCGCCGCGCTCGCTCGGCCGCGACGTCAACCGCCGCGTCCGCGAGATCGCCGAGGACATCGCCCGCGCGCTCGAGACCGTCGGGCTGCTCAACATCCAACTGGCGGTCACCGGCCTGAACGACCCGGACGAGGAGCCCGAGGTGTACGTCCTGGAGGCGAACCCGCGCTCGTCGCGCACGGTACCGTACGTCTCGAAGGCCACCGGGGTACCGATCGCCAAGCTGGCGGCGAAGGTGATGGCCGGGGCCACCCTCGAGGAACTCGACGTCCACGAGCAGGTACCGGAACAGGTCTCGATCAAGGAGGTCGTCCTGCCGTTCGACCGCTTGCCGGGGTCGGACCCGCGTCTCGGCCCGGAGATGAAGTCGACGGGCGAGGTCATGGGCACCGCCGATACCTTCGGTAAGGCCTACGACAAGGCCCAGGACGCCGTCGGCAAGCCGATCCCCGAATCCGGCACCGTCGTGATCGACCTCTCGGCCGACGAGTTCCCGGACCCCGACACCGAGGAGGGCGAGGCGCTCGTGGCGGGCTTCACGGCGTACTACGACCTCTGCGAGGAGGTCGACCTCGCCCAGGCCGTCCGCGAGGGCAAGGTCGATCTCATCATCTCGCGCGACCGCGACCTGCTCGAGGTCGCCGTCGAGGAGGAGATTACGTACTTTTCCACCGAGCAGTCGGCGAAGGCGGCCCTCGAGGCCCGCGAGCACAAGGACGAGGACATCGACGTCCAGGCGGTGACGGACCGTCCCCAGCGCGACGAGTACTGGGGCCAGCCCAAAAGCGAGTGAGGGCGCGACGGACGCGCTCGAGCCAGTCCGACGGCGTCGACCGAATTTCGTTCAATTTAAGCGTTCCTCTGTTCCCCCGAGAGCAGCGTTCAACCTCCAGTACTGCCTCTCGATCAGTTACGTTTTTGTAGACGTACATCCATGGCTGACAGCGGGGTGAATAGCATGCGAAGAGATATCGATGGCGTTCTGTATCGAGTTTCTCGTACGGTGGCCGCGTTCGACAGACACGATTTCGTGCTGACCGCGATCCCGCTCGCGTTCGTGGGCGCCGCTATCGTCGGTAAACTGCTCGCGATCCCCCTCGAGGTGGCGGTCTTCGTCGGCTTCCTGATCGCGGCGCTCGCGATGATCGACGGGCTCTTTCTCCATCCTCCCTCCGGATTACAGCGGAACTGACCGCACCCGATCGAGTTCGGTCTCGTCCGTACCCGGACGTGATCTGTCGACGTCGGTCGACGCGCTCGAGGATCGCCGGCGTCCCGCCGGATTCGGTCGGCTCGCGACCGACGCTGCATACGCCGGCCAACTTCTATTGCCGTCGCCGGTGACGATACCGCCGGATCATGGGATCGACAGTCAAGGTCATCGAACTCGTCGGCAACTCGAGCGAATCGTGGGAAGACGCCGCGCAGAACGCGCTGAACGACGCGGACGAGACCCTCGAGAACATCACCGGTATCGAGGTCGAATCGCAAACCGCGGAGATCGACGGCGGACAGATCGATCAGTACCGGACGACCCTTCACGTGGCGTTCGAACTGCAGCGCTGAGCGGGAGTCGGACGGCGATACGGTTGCGGTTCTTTTCGATCGGTGACGGTCGCCGATTGTCGGTCCGCGCACTCCTCGAGTACTCCGTTGACCGACTGAGGTGCGAAGTCTTTCACGTGTCTCTTTTTCAATCGGTGACTGCACGTCGAACGTATCGACGAACGAAGACACGACGAAAGCCCTCACCGCCCTCGCGGCCGCTCAGGCGGATATCCTCCTTTCAGTCGGATAGGGCCGCCCGAGCGCCCGCGACGCCGGTTCGCCCTTTCAATCCACCAGGTACCTGCCCTTCCCCGAGTCGCGCTGCCCGCGCCGAATAGGCGCGGGCACGCGCTCCCGGCCGTTGTAATTGGCGTGCTGGCGAGGCGCCCGAGCATCAGCGAAGGCGCCTCGCTCATCCGCGAGGGGCGAGTGAGCGAGTGCAACGAGCGAACGAGTCGGCTGGGGAGGGTGAGGGTGTGGGTGGGACTGAAAGGGGCCGGCTGGCTCGGGGAGCGTGGCGGCGTGCGCTCCTCGGCTCCTTTCAGTCGCCTGCGGTGCTACAGCCCCCACGCTCCCCGAGCCAGTCGGGGGCTTTCACCGTGTACACAGTCGACGAGGCCGTTCGTTCTGACAGCTCAGCACGCACTCTTGGAATGTGATAGACACCACCCCTCCGTGATACACACCGCAGATGGGTCGCTCGAGGTCGCCGCCGGACTCGAGGCGGGCGATATCGACTCGGTCCGACATTCTAAAGCGGCCGGACTCTGTGGTTCGAGTATGGAGTATCACGAGGCGGCGGACTTTCTCTTCGACCTGCGGCGGTTCCGCCCGAAGCCGGGGACGGCGTCGACGGCGGACCTCCTCGCCCACCTCGAGAACCCCCACGACGGCGTTCGGTTCGTCCAGGTCGCCGGATCGAACGGCAAGGGCTCGACCGCGCGCATGCTCGAGCGCGTCCTGCGGGAGGCGGGGCTCTCGGTCGGCCTCTACACGTCGCCCCACCTCGAGGACGTCCGCGAGCGGGTTCGCGTCGACGGTCGGAAGATTCCGAAGTCGGCCCTCGCGGCGTTCGTCGAGGTCGCCCGACCCTACGTCACGGAGCGGGCCGCGGCCGGCGAGGCGCCGACGTTCTTCGAGACGATGACCGCCCTCGCCTGCTGGCACTTCGGCCGCGAGGCGGTCGACGTCGCCGTCCTCGAGGTCGGCATCGGCGGGAGGTACGACGCGACGAGCGTCGTCGACCCGATCGCCAGCGCCGTCACGAGCGTCACCTTAGAGCACACGGGGATCCTCGGAGACACGCGCGCGGAGATCGCCCGGGACAAGGCCCACGTGACCCCCGAGGGTGCCCCGCTGGTGACCGGCGTCTCGCCCGACGATTCCGACGTGCTCGAGGCGATCCGGGAGGTCGCGGGCGACGTCGTCACCGTGGGGACCGACGAGGAGGCGGACGTCCGCGTCGAGTACCGCGGGCGGACGAACCACACGGAGGCGACGGTGGCGATCGAGGCCGGCGGAGGCGACGGTGCGGCCGAGAGCGCTGGTGCGGGAGACTGGTCGCTCGAGGCCCGGATTCCGCTTCCGGGCGCCCACCAGGCGGAGAACGCCGGCATCGCCGCGACGCTCGCCCGGCAAGTGGTGGGCGACGACCTGACTGACGAGGCGCTGACTCGAGGGTTGCGAAACGCCCACTGGCCGGGCCGGTTCGAGGTGATGGAGACGGAACCGCTGGTCGTCCTCGACGGCGCGCACAACCCCGGCGCCTGCGAGCGCCTCGTCGAAACGCTCGAGACGTACGACTACGACGACCTCCACCTCGTCTTCGGCGCGATGCACGACAAGGACCACCGCGGGATGGCCGAAGCGTTGCCGACGCCGGCGACGGTGATCGCCTGCGAACCCGCCCTCGACCGGGCCGAGGACCGGGCGGTCCTCGCGAAAGTCTTCGAGCAAGCGGGCGTCGATCCCGACGCGATTCGCACTCAGGCGGCCGTCCAGGACGCCCTGGCGAGCGCCCTCGAGGAAGCGGACGCGGACGACTGCGTGCTCGTCACCGGCTCGCTGTTCGCGGTTGCGGAGGCCCGAAGGCGGTGGACGAGCGTCGACATCCCCAAGCGGATCCGGACCCTCGAGGACGCCCGGAAGACGCTGGAGCGGGCCCACGTCACTGAGAAGGGCGTCTGGCGCATGCGCGGGAAGGCCGTCCACCGGGTCGTGAAGACGAACCTGCAGTACCGCCAGGCGGCCTACCTGAAACAGGAGCTGTTGAGCCTCGGCGGGGAGTGCGCCCTCTCGGGCCTCCAGCGCGAGGGCGAGAACGTCGACGCGGTGTTGATGGGGACCCTCTCGCAGTTCAAGCGGCTCACGGAGAAGCTGGCGGCCCAGCCCTACGGCCTGGCGGAGGTCGCCCGGGAACTGCGAGAGACCCTCGACATCGGCGTCGCGCCCGTCGAACCGCGCTTCCCGTGGGAGGAGCGCACCGCGGTGATGGGCATCCTCAACGTCACGCCGGACAGCTTCCACGACGGCGGCGAGTACGACGCGCTCGACGACGCCGTCGCCCGGGCGGAGGAGATGGTCGAGGCCGGCGCGGACCTGATCGACGTCGGCGGGGAGTCGACCCGACCCGGCGCCGACGTCGTCCCCACCGAGGAGGAGATCGACCGCGTCGTCCCCGTGATCGAGCGAATCGCCGAGCTCGACGCCCTCGTCTCGATCGACACGCGCAAGGCCGCCGTCGCCGAGGCCGCCCTCGAGGCCGGCGCCGATATCGTCAACGACGTCTCGGGGCTCGAGGACCCGGAGATGCGGTTCGTCGCCGCCGAGCACGACGCGCCGCTGATCGTGATGCACAGCGTCGACGCGCCCGTCGATCCGACGCGCGAGGTCGCCTACGACGACGTCGTCGAGGACGTGATCGAGGAGCTCGCCGAGACCGTCCTGCTCGCGGAAAAGGCCGGCCTCGACCGGGAGCAGATCGTCGTCGACCCCGGTATCGGCTTCGCGAAGTCCGCCCGGGAGAGCTTCGAGTTGCTGGGCCGGATCGACGAGTTTCGGGCGCTCGGCTGTCCGGTCCTCTTCGGCCACTCCCACAAGTCGATGTTCGACCTCGTCGACCGCGGTCCGGACGAACGGCTGGTGCCGACGGCCGCTGCGAGCGCGCTGGCGGCCGACCGGGGCGTCGACATCGTCCGCGTCCACGACGTCCCCGAGAACGTCGCGGCGGTGAAGACCGCCCTCGTCGCCCGGAATCCGAATCGGTTCTCGTAGGTTCGTCGGTTCTTTTCCGTGCCGTCGGCGCGCGTTGACGGTCGGGCGTTCACCTGCCGGTCCAAGCTTGAACCGTGTAGACGGCGTTTTCGAAGTCGAGAACCCGACGCGGCGTCGGGCGATGTGATAGCCATGACCGAAGACCACCCGGACGAGTTCGACGAGATACCCACCGACGCGGTCGACGTACCGGAAGGAGTGAGCGAGCCATCCAGGGGGAACGCGGACGATCGGTACTCGGAGAAGGCCGACGCGTTTCCGGAGTCCGTTGAGGAACGACTCCCCGACCCGGTGATCGAACGGATTCCGGACGATCGACTCGAGTCGGCGCTCGCAACTCGAGCGCGCGACGGGACGCTGGCGAT
Organism: Halovalidus salilacus; assembly: GCF_031852275.1. Classification (GTDB taxonomy): domain Archaea; phylum Halobacteriota; class Halobacteria; order Halobacteriales; family Natrialbaceae; genus Halovalidus; species Halovalidus salilacus. Next base: position 880,942 of record NZ_CP134700.1, read on the forward strand.
GGCCGGAGGGGGCCTCCTGTTGCTCTCCGCGCTCCGGACGAGCCACCGTCGATGGCGGGCGCTCCTCCGGGCGGTGGTCGGCGGCGGCCTCGTGGGCTACGGCCTGCGCCAGTACCGCGAGGCCGCGGCGGTCGACGAGGAACTTCTCGAGATCGAAGCCGCCGTGGCGGGGGCCACGCGAGCGGGCCCCGAGGACGTCGCGGGGGAGTCGACGAACATCGCCGAGGAGGTCGACGAGGTCACCGACGTGGCCGAGGAGGTCGACGAGCGGATCGAGCAGGGCGAAATCGACCCGCTCGGCTCCGAGTCGCCGGGGGAACGCCTCGATTCGGCGTCGGAGGCGGTGATGGCCGGCGAGGACGCGTCGGCCGACGAGTCAGGTGAAGACGAGGACGCAGCGACCGACGAGGGTTCGGACGCCGACGGCGGCGGGTCGACGGCGGACGAGTCCGAATCGGAACCGGACGCGTACGGTTCGATGCCCGATATCGAACTCCTCGAGGACGACCGCGAGGACGATGGCCCCAGATCGAAGCCGGACGTCGGCGCCGAGGACGACGTCCAATGGCGTGATGCCGCCGACGGGGACGAGTCGGAGGAGTGAACCGAACGCGGCCGAGGACGCCCGCGAGCCTCGCCGTCTCGAGACCGCGGGACGGAACGCCGCTCGGAGGAGCGGGTACCCACCGAACGATTATAATACGCTCGTTAGCTACTTTCTTCCATGCGAATGGAACTACGGGTGTGCAAACACTGCTACAACGGCGAACACGGAACGCCTCAGAAGACCGCGATCACGAAGGACATGGTCGCCTGCGCGCGACGGATCCGGGAGTACAAGGACCTCATCGGCGTCGATTCGCTCTACGTCACGATGGTCGAGGAGGGCGACGTCGGTGGCGCCGAGGCGTTACCGATCTACGTCGCGAGCATCCGGGACGACCAGATCCAGATGAACGACACGCAACTCGTGATGGAGGACAACGACGGTAGCGCCCTCGTTTATCCCGATCCCACGGACGTTCTCGAGGTACTCACGCGAAACATCGACCAGATCGCCCAGCAGACGAGGCGGGACGTGACGGTCGAGCTCTCCGAGGAGAGCGCGAAACTGATCACGTGAGTCGTCTTCGCACCTGGACTGGTATTCGATTCGAATCCGAACGCCGAATCGCCCCTTCTCGCCCCTCGTTTCGCCACCGCTGTAACGTAATCGTACGGATACTATCTCGGTGAAACGGGGGATTGCGTCGGTGTGCTCCCTTCCGATCCGCGCGACAGGTTTACAATCCCGTATTCCAATACGTGTGAGCAATGAACACGGGTGCGTTTTGTTGTTCGTGCGCCGGGACGTGTAACGTCGATCTGGAGGAGGCGCGGGAGATGGTCGAAGACGTCGAGGTCGCCGCGAGTTCCCGGTTGCTCTGTCAGGATTCGCTTGCGGCGTTCGAGGGGGTGATCGAAGAGTACGAACTCGACGAGATGATCGTCACCTGCCCTGAGGCGAAGGCGCAGGAGAAAATCGTACGGGCCGCAGAGGCTCGAGGGCTTCACGCCGACGATATCCAGTTCGTCGACCAGCGGGAGGGGGCGGGCTGGGTGCACGACCGCGCGGCGGCGACCGAGAAGACCGCCCGCCTGATCAACGCGGCCCGCGCTGGACGGGAAGAGGCGGCGGTGCCCCGAACCAGCGTCCACCGGGCCGGGTACGATGTCGTCGTCGTCGGCGACGCCGAGACGGCCGCGGCGATGGCCGAGTCCGCGGACGTAGCGTTGATCGCCAACGGCGAGGACCTGGCGGACGCGAACGTCGACCTCAGGGCCGTCGACGTCGAGCGCGGTCGGGTCGTCGACGTCGACGGCTCGTACGGCGAGTTCGAGGTGACGCTCGAGGCCCGCGTGACCGACGACTGCATCTCCTGCATGAAGTGCGTCCACGCGGGCCCCGACGGGCTGGTGACGCGCCACCCGGTCGACGTCGACCCGGACGCCACCGCCGGCGAGTGGATCGAGGTCTGTCCGACCGACGCCATCGAGATGGGGGGCGTCGAGCGAACCGTCGAGTGCGACCAGGTGCTCTACCCCGACGGCGACGACGGTACCGTGGGCGGTCGACGGGGGTTCCACACCGGTCCGGTCGACGCGGCGACGATCGACGAGGTCCAACGCCTGCTCGGCGGGTTCGAGGGGATCGACTTCCTGGACCTCGAGATGGACGTCTGCGCCGGCGGTCAGGCCGGCGAGATGGGTTGTAACGCGTGCGTCGAGGCCTGTCCGCACGGCGCGGTCGAGCGAGCCGATATCGACGAGGTTCGGTTCCACCTCGACAGCTGTCAAAACTGCGGGGCCTGCACCAGCGCCTGTCCGACCGGCGCGACGCAGCTTCGGAAGCCGAGCAACGCTCGAATCGCCCGCGAGGTCGAGGCGTTGCTCGCCCCGACCGGCGACGACGGCGGCTTCGTCAGCGGGTTGCTCGGCCGTTCGGAATCGGGAATCGAGACGCCGATCGTCGCCTTCACCTGCTCCGAGCGGGCGGGCGAGGCCCTCAGGGAGTACGGTCGGTTGGCGGCGGCGGGCCGTGAGGAGCTCGAGTACCCGCCGATCCTCCCCGTCGAGGTCAACTGCGCCGACACGGTCGGGGAGGCGCACGTGCTCCACGCGCTGGCGGCCGGCGCGGACGGCGTCGCGGTCGTCGGCTGCGGCGGAAGCTGCCTCCACTCCGGACCCGATCCGAAACTCGAACTCGTCGAGCGGCTCAACCGGGCTACGACCGATCTCGGCCTGGGGGAGCGCGTCGCCTTCTTCGCGCCGGATCCCGACGAACCGGAGGCGTTCGTCGAAGGGGTCTCGCTGTTCGCCGCGGACGGCCTCGAGCCGTCGCCGGTACCCGCCGGCGAGCACGAGGCCGCGGGGACGATCGACGATCCGGAGCGGGAGAACCCGGCGTTCGACACTCACGCCTGGGCGCTGGAGAGCGTCCGCGCGATCCTCGAGCACGTCGAACCCGAGCGGGAGGTGATCCGCGGGCTCGAGAGCTTCGGGGTCGTCGAGGTCGGCGACGGCTGTACGCTCACGCCGACGTGTACGAACTACTGTCCGACCGACGCGCTCAGGCGCACGGAGATCGGCCTCGAGTTCAACCACGAACGCTGCGTCAACTGCGGCCTGTGCGAGGAGGTGTGCGTCGAGGGCGTCATCACCGTCGACGCCGGGCTCGACCTCTCCCTGCTGCCGGAGAACGCCGAGCGTGAGACCGACGAGGATCCCGCCTGGCGCCGGGTGTTCGAGGGGGAGATGCTCGCCTGCGTCGGCTGTGGCGAGGAGTTCACCAGCGAGGCGACCGCCGCGGCGATCGAAGAGCGGATCGGCGATCGGATCGCCGAACTCGCCCCCCACGCCGAGGGGAGCATCATCCGGTACTGTCCGTCCTGTCGCACGAGACTCCTGCACGGTGGGTGAGCGTCCGACGGCGGCGTCGCCCGGTACAGCGGTACGCGATCGCCACGTCGGTACCCGGATCGCCGCTCACTCTGGGTGTTCTACCTCCCAACCAGCCTTCTCGGCCGCCGTCTCGAGCGGGACGAACTCCCAGTCGGCGGCATCGGCGATCCGCTCTTCGCCCTCGCACCCGACCAGGACCATCCGGTCGGCGTAGAACATCGATTCCGGAGTGACGTCGGCGAGTCGCGCGTCAGGTCCGGTTTCGGACCCGCCGAAGAAGTCCAGGTCGATCATCGCGTCCCGCTGGAACTTCCGGATGACCGGCGTGGAGACCTCTCCGACGATACCGATCCAGTCGGCCCAGCCGCGCGCGTCCGCGATGGCGACCCGCGGATTCGCGAGTCGGTTGATCGCCTGGAATGTCAGCGCGAGCGTCATGTCGTCGGCTGGTTCCGCCCCGCCGTGGCCGGTGGTTTGAGGAGAGGTGTCGGACGTCCCTCGGTCGGGTTTCGACCCCGAATTCGCGGGGGACGACTCGTCCGTTCTGGACGCCGGGCCGGCCCCTGCACCGCCTTGCTTCGCCGGAACGCCGACGGGTTTACCAGGGGTGCGCGGAATCCGCGGAGTACGTTTCGAGTCGCTCGACCCTTCCCCGCCTTTTTCGCCGTCATCGACCTCTTCCTCGACGTTCTCGCGGCCGATCGAAGCGTCGACGTCGTACCGAGACCGCGACTCCCCGTCGGGATCGCCCCCGCCGCGCCAGAACCAGTCGCCGTAATTCGACTCCCGCTCGTCGTCCTGCGACTCGTCGACCTCGAGTTCGTCGAGGTCGATGCTGTCCGTCATCGTCGATCACCGGTCGGGCGCGAAATCACGCCCACCGTGCGGATCGCCGACCGAGGGGTCGAGCCGTCGGTGAGTGCACCGCTGCTCGTCGACGGACCTGCGGAACGGTCGGGCCACAGCGGTTCGGGGGTCATCGTGATGGACATCGTCCGGTACATGGCGAGCAGATCGAATTAAGCGTCACGGTGTCACACACCGATTCGTCGTTCGGACGGGCGAAAAGAGGAGTAAACCTTCCGGAAACTAATAATGAGTTCATTTTCTATCACCGAAAAACAACCTCAATATACCGAAATCTCCGCGACATTCTCCGGCAACTTTATTATAGATTATTGTATTTGTCACTCTATGCCACGGTCAACACTAGACCTCGATCGGCGAGGGTTCATGAAAGCCGGCGTCGGCGGGGCCCTCGTCGCGTCGGTCGGGGGCCGGACGCTTCTCCAGCGGGAGAACGCGCAGGCTGTACAGGAGGCCGTCGACCCGGACGCGGGCGACGAACTGGTGAAGACGGTTTGTACGCACTGTTCGGTCGGGTGCGGCGTGCAGATGGCCGTCAAAGACGACACGATCGTCGGCCAGGAGACGTGGGACGACAATCCGGTCAACCAGGGCGGGCTCTGTTCGAAAGGCGCGTCGCTCACGCAGACGGAGAAATCCCCCCAGCGGCTGAAGGAACCGCTGAAACTCGAGGACGGGGAGTGGGTCCGGATGGACTGGGACGAGATCCTCACGGAGATTGCCGACCGCCTGAACGAGATCCGCGAGGAGACCGGACCGCACGCGACGTTCTGGTGCGGATCGGCGAAGCACAGCAACGAGGCCGCCTACCTGTTCCGGAAACTGGCCGCGTTCTACGGGACGAACAACGTCGATCACCAGGCGCGGATCTGCCACTCCACGACGGTCACCGGCATCGCGAACGTCTGGGGCGTCGGCGCGATGACGAACAACGCGAACGACATGCGCCACGTCGACGTGAACCTGATCATCGGCCACAACCCCCTGGAGAGCCACCCGGTCGCGTGGCAGCACTTCCAGGAGGCCCAGCGGCGGGGCGGCAAACACATCGTCGCCGAACCGCGGTGGACCAAAACCGCCGCCGCGGCCGACGACTACTACCAGTTCCGCTCAGGAACCGACGTCGCGTTCATCTACGGCCTCGTCTACCACATCGTCGAGAACCTCGAGGCCCACGACGAGGAGTTCATCGAGAGCCGAGTCAGCGACTGGGAGGAGTTCCGGGAGGACGTGTTGCCCCAGTACGACCTCGAGACGGTCTCTGACGTCTGCGGGACCCCCGTCGAGGATCTCCAGGAACTGGCAGAAACCCTGGCCGACGCGGACGTGAGCTGCGTCGAGTGGGCGATGGGCGGCACCCAGCACAACAACGCGAACGGCAACGTCCGCGCGTACGCCATCCTGAACCTCGCGCTCGGACACGCCGCGCAATCCGCCGGCGGGACGCCCATCTTCCGCGGACACGACAACGTCCAGGGTGCGACCGACCTCGGGGTCGACTCGAGCACGCTGCCGGGCTACTACGGACTCGACCAGAGCGCCTGGGAGCACTGGACGAACGTCTGGACGGAGACGGAGAGCACGTCCGGGGAGATCTCCTACGAGGAGATGGTCGACCGGTTCCACTCGACGGAGCTGATGGAGAAGAACGGCTTCACCGTCGCCCGATGGTTCGAAGGCGTCCTCGACGACGAGTGGGAGATCTACCAGCCCGATCCGATCAGGGCGGCGATCTTCTGGGGACACGGCCTCGGCTCGCTCAGCGAGTACAAGAAGGTTCGGCGGGCGGTCAACGAACTCGACTTCATCGTCAACGTCGACGTCTTCCCGAATCAGGTCGCCGAACTGGCCGAGTCGGACACGGACGTCTACATGCTGCCGGTGGCGACGAACATCGAGGAGCCCGGAAGCGTCACCAACACCGGGCGAAGTATTCAGTGGCGGTTCCAGGCGACGTCGCCCGCGCACAACTCCCGCATGGACTGGCGTTTGATCTGCGACTTCGCCGACCACCTCGGCTTCGGCGAGCACTTCGACTACGACGAGGTCGAGGACGTCACTCGCGAGTGGAACCTCGGGACGCGTTCGGTCGGCTACGTCGGGCAGACCCCCGAGCGACTCAAGGCGCACATGGAGAACGCCGATCTGTTCAGCGTGGAGAACCTCAGGGCCGACCTCGACGAGGACGAGGTCGACGGCGTGTTAGACGGGGACTACTACGGGCTTCCGTGGCCGTGCTGGCACGACGAACACCCCGGGACGCCCATCCTCTACGACGACAGCAAGCACCCCGCGGAGGGTGGCATGGACTTCCGCGCTCGCTGGGGAACCGAGGGACCCGACGGACAGAACATGCTCCGGAATCCCTACGAACCCGACTGGTGGGACGGCGTGATCGAAGGCGTCCCGCAGTACCCGATGTACGCCACGGTACTCCCGGACGGCGATCCCTCGGACAGGACCATCCCCATAGAGTACGCCGAGGACGAGAGCCGATCGGTCTACGACGCCGCCGCGGCGCTGGCCGAGGAGGGGTACGACGTCGATCCCGAGGAGTTCGCCGAGTACGACAACCCGCAACCCGACTCCCCGTGGGGGCGCGGTCGCGCGCGGATCAAGGCCTGGAACCTCACCGACGAGTACCCGGTCCACCGCGAACCCGCGGTCACGCCGCGCCCCGATCTCGTGGAGGAGTTCCCGTGTAACGATCGCGTCGAAGACCACTGGCGCCTCGAACTCGATAACGCGAAAGTCCAGCAGGACAACATCGACGCCGTCAACGAACTCGAGGAGCGCGGCGACCACGTGATGGTGCTCACATCGGGCCGACAGGTCGAACACACCGGCGCGGGCGGCGAGACGCGGAGCACGAAGGGCCTCGCCTGGCGGGCGCCGATGATGTACCTGGAGATCAACCCGACCGTGGCCGACGACCTCGGCGTCGAAACCGGCGACTGGATCGTCACCACGACGCCCCACGCCGAGATGGTTCTCCAGGCGAACGTCACCGAACGGGTTTCCAGGGATCTCGCGTTCGCCCCGTTCCACTGGAGCGGCATCCTGGAGGGCGAGAAGCTGTCGGACAACTTCCACGGAGACCTGGAGGGCATGAAACCGTTCGTGATCGGCGAATCCATCAACGCCGGCACCGCACCGGCGTACGACCGGGAGACGCAGATGCAAGAGACTAAAACCACCCTCTGTGCCGTCCGAGTGGCGGAAGGAAACGAGATTCCGCAACTCTCGGACGAGCAACTCGAGTGGCAAGAACAGCTGAAGAAACGCGACAAACGGTGATTGAAATGAGCACGCAACAATCAGACGGACCGGCGCGAGTGATTCCCAACTGGGAGTCCTGTATCGATTGCGGCGCCTGCGAGGTCGCCTGTCAGCGAACGTGGGATCTCCCCACCGACACCCAGCGGATCCAGGTCGTCCGAATCGCACACGGAACCGAAGACGAGACCAACAAACCGATGCAGTGTTACAACTGCGCCGACGCACCCTGCGTCGAGGTCTGTCCGACCGAGGCGCTGCACTACCGCGACAGCGGCACCGTCCGCGTGAGCGGCGACCGCTGCATCGGGTGTCACTACTGCGGCGTGGCCTGTCCGTTCGGCGCCCCGCAGTACCCGAAGTCGAAGGTGCCCGAGGCCGAGGAGTCCAAACCCGTCGGCGTCCGCGGCGACGGCCTGATGGACAAGTGTACGACCTGCGAACCGCGCCAGGAGGAAGAGCTCGAGCCCGCCTGCGCCTCGGAGTGTCCGACCGACGCGCTGCTGTTCGGCACGCCCGACGAACTCGCGGAGAGACTCGGCGACGATGGGGTGTCGACGCCGTTCGACGACGAAGCCGCGCGAATCGTCTTCGGAGATGACGCGGATCGGATCGTGGGGGAGTGATCGACGATGGTCGTCGAAATCGCCTACGAACTCCCGTACGAGGACTGGGGATGGAAAGTCGGTCTGTACGTCGCCCTGATCGGTATCTCCGGCGGCGCGTACCTGTGGGGATACGCAGCCGACGTTCGCTCGCGAAACGCCGACTCGCAGGCGCACGGGCAGGTCGCCAGGTACGGCTACCTCACGGGCTTGCTCGGAATGGCGATCGGACCGCCGATCATGCTGACACACCTCGCGACCCCGTTGCGAGCGATGATCCTGCCCACGACGATGACCAACTTCGCCTCGTGGATGACGATCGGAGCGTACTTCATCGGTGGCTTCGTCCCGGGTGTACTCCTGATGTTCGTCTGGGCCGCGTTCGGGTCCCAACGGCCCCACAGTCCTAGCGCGGTCGACGGTAGTGCCAAAGCGACGACCGATGGCGGTCGGGACGTCGCATCGGACGGCGACGCGGCCAAGGCAGCTACCGGCGGCGGAACGGCCGACGGCGTCCGCGGCATCGTCGGTCGAATCGGTTTCCTCGGACTGCTCGACGACCTCGCCGATAGGACCCGCCCGTCGGAGACGGCACGGCTGGTGATCGGCGGTGTCGTCGCCCTCTTCGCCGCCGGCGTCGTCCTCTACTCCGCGATGGCGCTCGGCTCCGGATCGATGGAACGGGTTCCGCTGTGGGACAAGACGTACCTCGTTCCGGTGCAACTGCTCAGCGGACTCGGCGCCGGGTTGTTCGTCGCGGTCGGCCTCTCCGCGTTGGAGAGCCGAAGGGTCGGAACGCCGTTGCGGAACTACTCGCTGATCGCCGCCGGGTTGCTCGCGGCGTCGCTGATCGCCATCGTCGCGACCGTGACGTTGCTCCCCGGTGAGTCCGAGACCGCCGCCGCGTCGGTCGACAACATGCTGACCACCTACGCCGGGCTGTTCCTCGGCGTGGCGCTCGTCGGGGGAATCGCGCTCCCCATCGCGCTGTCGATCGGCGCCGCGTTCGGTCAGCGCGCCGACTCGCTCCCGGAGAACGCCGTCGTGGCGTCCTACGCCGCCGCTGCAGCTCTGGTGGTCGTCGGGAAGATCGCCCTGGCGCTGACCTACCTCATGGCCGCGGAGTTCACGACGCTCCCGCTCCCGGTGTGACCCCGGACCACCGTTCGGTCTCCCCGACGTCGGGAACGCCGAACCGCGAACCGGAAGGTGCGAACCATCCCAACAGATACCCACGAACTATGAGAGACGCTGACGACGTGACGAACGAACTCGCGAACTTGTACGCCTTCCTGTCTCGAGTGATCGCGGACCCGCCCGACGAGGCGTCGGTCGAACGGCTCGCGGAGCAGGAGTTTCCCGCGGAGGCGTCGCTGCAGGCGCTCGAGAACGGCTTCGAACTCCTCCGGACGTGGCAGTCGGAGATCGACGACCCCGCCGACGAAGCCGAGCGGCTCAAACGAGCACACACCGCGCTCTTCGTGGGCCCGCGGCCGAGACTGCAGATTTACGAATCCTGGTACGCGGGGGACTACCTCGGAAAACCGCTCGCGGCGGTCAAGAGCTCCTACCGAGACCTGGGCATCCGGCCGACGGACGATCTCCGCGAGGAACCCGATCACGCGGGCGTCGAACTGGCCGCCCTCGAGATGCTCGCTCGAGGCGGCGACGACGAGTACCGGCGAGCGTTCCTCGCGGCCCACGGCTGGTGGATTCCGGACCTCGCCGAGGACGTCCGCGAGAAGGCCGACCACCCGCTCTACGAGGGTGTCGGGTGGTTGATCGAGGGCGTGTTCCAGACCGACGCGTACCTCCTCAGCCTTGATTCGGACGACCTCTCCCCCGGCTATCAGGTCCCTCCGTCGGCGCGTAACGGTAACTGACCCCCGACTCGTTCTCCTGATCCGTTCCGCTCTTCCCCGTTTTCGGACCCGCGTTCGGGACCCATCTCGCGACGGCGCCGAGCAGTTCCACGTCCGGACGTGCGGGCGCGAACGCTCGTCGCCGACGTCGGCCGTCGGTGATCCGACGGTTGCCGCTCGCCGATCACCGCCCGTCGAGAATCTCCTCGACGCCGTCCGGGGTGAGCGACTCGAGTCCGAGCCCTCGGATCGTCTCCGCCGTCGGAACGCCGTTTTCGTCCCAGCCGCGCCGCTCGTAGTACCGATCGAGCATCGCGTCGAACGCGTCCGGATCGATTCGCCCGCCGTCGTTTGGCCCCCCTTCGAGCGGTTCGGTGAGCCGTTCCGGAAGTCGGTCGTCCGACCTCGAGAACCCCTCGCGCACGTTGAACAAGCGCACGAGCGTCCAGATTCTCGCGCCGACGCGGCGGAGGTCCGCCGGTTCGTACGTTCGGTCGACGGCGGCGAGCCACTCCGCGCCGAGGTCGGCCGTGAGCGCCTCGCCGAAGAAGTCGTCGGCGATGAGGCTCCAGAGGACGGCCCGGCGGTCCTGCTCGGCGACGACCGTCTCCACGCGACCGGCGGTCGTCCACTCCGTGCCGTCGATCGCCTCGAGTTCGACCGGGCGCGCCCGACGGTGGCAGGCGCCCCGGTCGCTCGTCGCGTACGCGAGCGCCATGGACGCCGCACCGCGGGGGTCGTACGACGGCAGTTCCATCCCCTTCACCGACGGGATCAACTCCTCCCCACCGTAGGTCGCGGTCGCCGCCTCGACGCCGTCGGCCAGCGCGTCACCCAGCGGCGTCGATCGCGTCGCGATCTCCTCGACGAGTTCGCGCGCGGCGTCCCCGTCGCCGAAGGAGAGATCGCGCTGGACGACTCCTTCCTCGCTCGCGCGAATCGCCCACGCGACGGCGTTCCCGCTCGAGATCACGTCCAGCGCGAGGCGGTCGCAAACCGAACCGAGCGTCGCGACGGCGTCGAAGTCGTCGATGCCGAGCCCGGCCCCCAGCACGATCGGGGTCGATCCTCGCGGGACGCTCTCGCCGTCGTCGCTTTCGACTCGAAAGCCGCCCGGGACGGGGTCGTCCGCTCGTTCGCGATCGTGGGCGGCGTCGCGGATCGCTTCGATGCCCACGCCCTCCGCGCCGTCGAACGAACCCTCCTGCCACCCGCGGGTCGGGAGGACGCCGGTCTCGTTCGCGAAATCGAGCGTTTCGACCGTCTCACTGGCCGCGTGCCAGCGGCCGGTGTCGTCCTCCGCGAACCTGGTCTCGTACCGCTCGCGCAGCGCCTCGAGCTCCCCGTCGGGCTCGAGCGGTCCGTCGCGGGCGACCACCGCCTTCAGGCGCTTCGAGCCCATGACGGCGCCTGCGCCGCCGCGCCCGGCGTGGTGGTCGCCGCCGTCGGTCGCGATGGTCGCGTAGGAGACCCGATTCTCGCCCGCGGTGCCGATGCAGGCGACCGCCGCGTCCGCCAGCCGCTCGTCGGTCTCCCGAGCGTCGAGCCCCCACAGGTCCTCGGCCGGCAGGATCGAAACCTCACCCGCCTCGACCTCGAGGACGACCGGTCGATCCGCCCGGCCGGAGACGACGACGCCCACGTGACCGCCGAGCGAGCCGGCCAGGCGGCCGGCCATCGATCCGCCAGCGTAGGAGTCGAGGAACGTCCCCGTCAACGGGGACTTCGTCACGACGACGTACCGCTGTTCGCCCGGCAAGTAGCCCGTGAGCGGCCCTGTCAGGACGCAGAGGACGTTCGAACCGCCGAGCGGGTCGACGCCGGGTTCGAGTTCCTCGTAGAGGTAGCGGGCACCGAGCCCCTTCCCGCCAACGTACTCCCGCAGCCACGAATCCGGCACCGGTTCGCTCGTCACGGATTCGTCCGCGAGATCGACGCGAACGATGGAATCGGTCCCTGCCATGTCGTCTCTTCCCAATAACCGCCCGGCGATAATTAAAAGTTCCCGAACGAGTCGTCGGATTGGTTTGAATACGTAAGCGTCTATCCGACGGAGGAAATACGAGTCCGTCGATCGGTGCCGCGAGCGGGTCGTATCGTTCGTCTCGTCGGTCGCGTGAACCGCCCGGCGATTCGTCAGAACGTACTTGTTCTCGAGCGGCCAACGCCTTTCCATGGCAGACGGAGAGTTCGAAGGCTACGGGGGTCGGTACGTCCCCGATCCGTTACAGGAACCGCTCGAGCAACTCGCGACGGCTTACGACGAGGTGGCGGGGAGCGAGGAGTTCCAGGCGGAGTTCCGCGACCTCCTCGCGGAGTACGCGGGTCGACCGACGCCGCTGTACTACGCGCGAAACCTGAGCGACCGCTACGGCGCCGACATCTTCCTCAAGCGGGAGGACCTGCTCCACGGCGGGGCGCACAAGATCAACAACTGCCTCGGGCAGGCGCTGCTCGCCAAGCGGGCCGGGAAGGAACGACTCATCGCCGAGACCGGCGCCGGCCAGCACGGGACGGCGACCGCGATGGTCGGCGCCCTGCTGGGCCTCGAGACGGAGATCTACATGGGGAAGAAGGACGTCGAGCGCCAGGAGATGAACGTCTTCCGGATGCGGCTGATGGGCGCCAGCGTCAACGAGGTCACCCGCGGCGGCCAGGGCCTCGCGGACGCCGTCGACGCCGCGCTCGAGGACTTCGCCGAGAACGTCGACGACACCCACTATCTTGTGGGCAGCGTCGTCGGTCCCGACCCGTTCCCGCGAATGGTCCGGAACTTCCAGTCGGTCATCGGCGAGGAGGCCCGCGAGCAGTTCCGCGACCGGACGGGCGACCTCCCCGACGCGGCGGTCGCCTGCGTCGGCGGCGGCTCGAACGCGATCGGCCTCTTCCACGCCTTCCGCGACGACGACGTCGACTTCTACGGCGCCGAGGGCGGCGGGAAGGGCGCGGACTCGAGTAAGCACGCCGCGCCGCTGGCGAAGGGGAAGGACGACGTCATCCACGGCATGAAGACGCGGGTGATCGACGAGGACGTCGAGGTCCACTCGGTCTCGGCCGGCCTCGACTACCCCGGCGTCGGCCCCGAGCACGCCATGTTCCGCGCGGTCGGCCGCTGTGAGTACACCGGCGTCACCGACGAGGAGGCGCTGGCGGCGTTCCGGGAGCTCAGCGAAACCGAGGGGATCGTTCCGGCCCTCGAGTCGAGCCACGCGGTCGCACGCGCGATCCGGTTGGCCGAGGAGGGCGACCACGAGACGATCCTCGTGAACCTCTCCGGGCGCGGCGACAAGGACATGGAGACCGCCGCCTCGAAGTTCGACCTCTAAGGCGGATCGCCCGGGTTCGGTTCTCGGTCGGCGCCGATTCGATCGTCGGAGATCGATGCACCGCAGTACGGACAGCCGTGAATTTGCGTCGCCGTTCTGACCGCGGGGCTCACCGGTAGCGTCCCGCCGCACTCGGAACAGCCGAAGTTGTGGGTCGTCATGGTCGATGTGTCGGGCGGATCCCGCCCTCGTTCGTATCGACGACGGGGACCCGGAAGGGGGCTATCCCACGATATACGGGGGCGCCCACTTCTCGGCCGATTGCTGATCGCCGATCACCGTCCCGGACCGCGAGCGTGCGATGGGACGCGCCGGCCGGGAGTTCACCCACTCGAAACATATAATTAAACCTACTTCTCCGACGCTGACCAACCGGGCGAGACCGACACCTCCGACGACGAATCGGACGGAACCGACGCCTCCGATGACGACGAGTCGGAGGAGACCGACGCCTCCGGCGATGACGGTACCGGTGACGGACTCGTCGACCGGAGCGAGGTCGAACGCCACGTCCACGGGGCCGTGAACGAGGAGCGCGCGGACCACGGCGAGGGGCAACTCTCCTTCGATACGGAACTCCGCGACGTCGCCCGCGATCACAGCGCCGACATGGCCGAACGGGACTACTTCGCCCACGACGATCCCGAAGGGAACGACTTCAGCGACAGGTACGCCGACGCGGGCTACCGCTGCAGCGTCAACGGATACACGGGCGGCGAGAACCTCGCCCAGACGTGGTACGACAGGCCGGTCGAAACGGACTCCGGAACCGTCGAGCACGACACCGAACGGGAACTCGCCGACGGCCTGGTCGACCAGTGGATGAACTCCCCGGGTCACCGGGACAACCTGCTGGGCTCCCAGTGGGAGAACGAGGGAATCGGCGTGTACGTGACCGACGACGGGAAGGTCTACGCCACGCAGAACTTCTGCTGACGGCCGACAAACGACGGTCCGATCTTTTTTTTTGCGAGGGTGCTCCAAGCGTACCGCGGTCTACCCGTGACCCCCGTTGCACCCTCAGAGAATCCCCGAGTCGTCCCGCAGCGTTCGGTACAGCTCGAGGTAGCGATCGAGGACGGTCGAGCGGTCGAAGTCGGCGAACCGCTCGTCGAAATCCCGGTGCTCGAGGTCGCCCGCGTCGAGAATCGCGTCGGCCAGTTCCTGCTCGCTGGTCGTTCTGAACCCGCGGTCCCACCCCTCGACGAGTTCGTGGGCGCTCGAGTGGCGGTGGTACTCGACGATGCCGACGCAACCGGAGGCGAGCGCCCAGAGCATCTCCGTCGGGAAGACGCAGTGGGTCGCCGTCTGGGCGAAGACGTGCGCGCCGCGGTAGGCGGCGATCCGCTCGTCGCGGGTGGTTTCGCCGGCGAACGTGAGCCGGTCGTCGATCCGCAGATCGCTCGCGAGCGTCTCGTACGTCTCCCGCTCGGGGCCGTCGCCGAGGATCGTCGCGCGCCACTCCCGGTCTCGCAGTTCGGCGAGGCCGAGCAGGAGGCTCTCGAGGTTCGCCCCCTCGTCCAGTCGCCGGGCGTAGACGACGTCCGCGCGCTCGCCCGGCTCCTGGCTCCGAATCCGATCGACGTCGATCGGATTCGGGACGATCTCGATACGGCCGCCGTCGCCGCCGAGTTCCTGGACGCGCGTGGAGACGAATTCTGAGGGGACGACGATCCGATCGCCGCGCCTGGCGGCCGATCGGTACGGCCGCTCGTCCGGAATCCCGTCGGCGCCGTACCACTCGACGAGCAGCGGCGCCCGCGCGACCATCGAACCGGCGGCGGCGGCCCGGACCTGGCCCGGGGGCTCCGCGTTCGCCTGGATCACGTCCGGACCGATCGCCCGGAGGGTGAACGGGAGCCGGACGACGAACGCCGTTCGGGCCTCGAGACCGCCGGAGACGCCGTGGTAGGTGATCTCCTCGCGCTCGAACGTCGCGTGTTCGCCGTCCCAGAACTGCGCACAACAGACGTGGATCTCGTGGCCACGATCGCGCAGCGACTCGAGAACGGTCTGGAGGCGCCGGTTCGTCTCGGACTCGCGGTGGAAGACCGTTTCGAACGAGACGAACGCGATGCGCATATGCAGTCGGCACGCAGTCCCCGGTTAAAAAGTCACTTTTTTCTTCCCGTTCGGCCCCGAGACGGGGCGACCGACCCGCGTTCCGTTCCTCGAGAGCGTTCGTTCGCCGTCGACTGAGGGTGATCCGAGGGTCCCCCGTTATTCGTCGTCGCTATCGTCCTCCTCTTCGTCGCTATCGTCCTCCTCTTCGTCGCTATCGTCCTCCTCGTCATCGTCTTCGTCCTCGTCGTCACTGTCGTCTTCTTCCTCGTCGTCACCATCGTCTTCCTCTTCATCGCTATCGTCCTCTTCGTCGTCGCCATCATCTCCGTCGTCGTCGCCATCATCCTCGTCGTCGCTGTCGTCTTCGTCCTCGTCGTCGTCGTCATCATCTTCCTCTTCGTCGTCGCTATCGTCTTCGTCTTCCTCGTCGTCACCATCATCTTCCTCTTCGTCGTCGCTATCGTCTTCGTCTTCCTCATCACCCTCATCGTCCTCTTCGTCTTCCTCGTCGTCCTCTTCGTCTTCCTCGTCGTCCTCTTCGTCACCCTCGTCTTCCTCGTCATCCCCGTCTTCCTCGTCATCCCCGTCTTCCTCCTCGTCATCTTCGTCGCTGTCGTCCTCCGCCTCGTCTTCGCCATCACCGTCGTCTTCCTCGTCTTCGTCACCGCCGGCCGACTCGTCACCATCGTCGCTCTCCTCGAGATCCTCGTCGGAAACGGCGTCCTCGGAATCGACGTCCGTGACCTCATCGTCACCCTCTTCCGCGTCGTCGAGTGAGTCGGACGGGCCGGACGACTCTTCCAACGGGGATGCGAACCCGGGATCGACCACTGCGATCGTCAGTCCGAAGACGGCGATCACGACGAGAATCGCCGTCGCGACGGCCCAGAGCGAGAGCGATTCCTCGAGCGGACCGTCCTTTCGTACGCTCATGATGCGCGTAGCTACGGGTCGAGAGTCGCTTTGTTAGGCGCAGCCAACTGGCTCGAGGGCGGTTCGGTGACGGCGAGTCGGCCCGGACGAGCGACCCGGTTGCCAGCGGTTCTACCGATCGATTCGAACGGTCACGGTCTCGGAAACGATTCTAGTCGCTCCTTGAACCGCGCTGTGCGACGATCTAGTCCGATCACAAACGCGTCCGTCAGGGCGGATCGAACGCTCGATGTTTCCGTTCCCGGACTCGACCCACGGTCCTCTGGCATACGGGGCACGTCCTCCCTCGTCGCTCGAGGAACGCCGACTCGAATCGTCAGCGTTCGGCCCGCACGTCGGTGGGGGTGACCGACCGACGCGACTCGGGGAAACGGTTTACCGCTCGGCCTCCCGAGACGTGGTACATGGGATCGAGATCCGGAACGGAACCCGAATCCGGGCGCGACGGCGATCGCGACCCCGGTGCCGGCACCTATTCGATCGAACGCTACCTCAACGTCCGCAGCGCCTACGGGGCGTCGTTCGGACCAGAGGGCGAGCGCCTCTCCTTTCTGATGAACACCACCGGCGTCCCCCAGGTCTGGACGCTCGAGTCGCCGGGCGAGTGGCCCGAACAGCGGACCTTCTACGACGAGCGGATGACGTTCGCATCGTGGTCGCCCGAGCGTCCGGAACTCGTCTTCGGTATGGACGAGGGCGGGAACGAGCGCGCGCAACTGTTCCGCCTCGACGTCGAACCGGGCGCCATCGAGAACCTGACCCGGCACCCGGACGCCAAACACCGCTGGGGCGGCTGGAGTCACGACGGAGACCGGTTCGCGTTCACCTCGAACCGCCGCGACGGGGCGGTGTTCGACGTCTACGTGCAGGGCCGCGAGGAGGTCGGCGACGAGGCCGAACTCGTCCACGAGGGCGACGGCTGGCTCACGCTCTCGGGGTGGCATCCCGACGACTCCCGCTTGCTCGTCTCGAAGGCGTACTCTAACTTCGACCAGGACCTCTACGTGCTCGACCTCGAGTCGGGCGAGTTCGACCACCTCACGCCCCACGAGGGCGACGTCCGCTACTACGGCGCGAGCTGGGCGCCCACCGAGGCGGACGGCTGGGAGGCCGGCGACGGCGTCTACCTCGTCACGGACGAAGGGGAGGAGACCGACACCCTCTACCTGGCGTACCTCGACCTCGAGACGGGCGACCTCGAGACCGTGGTCGACGGCGGCGAGTGGAACGTGACGGGGATCGCGCTGGACGACGAAACGGGGCGGTTCGTCTACTCGCGGAACGTCGAGGGCTACACGGAACTGACCGTCGGCCAGTTCACCGGCGATGAGCCGGCGGCGTTCGAGACGTTCCCCGACCCCGACCTCCCCGGCGGCGTCTCGGGGGGCGTGAGCTTCGACCCCGACGCCGAGCGCTTCGCGCTCTCGACCACGGGCGATACGGTCAACACGAACGTCTTCGTCGTCGACGTCAGGACGGGAAAATCGACGCAGTGGACCCGCGCCCCCACCGCCGGCATCCCGCCGAAGACGTTTCGAGAATCCGATCTCGTTCACGTAGAGAGCTTCGACGGCCTGGAGGTCCCCGGCTTCTTCACCCTGCCCGAGGAGTACGAGGAGGGCGAGACCCCGGTCATCGTCGACATCCACGGTGGCCCCGAGAGCCAGCGGAAGCCGTCGTTCTCGAGCGTGAAGCAGTACTTCCTGAACCGCGGCTACGCCTACTTCGAACCGAACGTCCGGGGCTCGTCGGGCTACGGCTCGCAGTACGCGAGCTTAGACGACGTCGAGAAGCGGATGGACTCGGTCGCGGACGCCGCGGCCTGCGCCGAGTGGCTGGCCGACCACCCAGCGATCGATCCCGACCGAATCGCCGCCTACGGCGGCTCTTACGGCGGGTTCATGGTGCTCGCCTCGCTCACCGAGTACCCCGACCTGTGGGCGGCGGGCGTCGACGTCGTCGGCATCGCCAACTTCGTCACCTTCCTCGAGAACACGGGCGAGTGGCGCCGCGAACTCCGCGAGGCCGAGTACGGCAGCCTCGAGGAGGATCGTGAATTCCTCGAGTCCATCTCGCCGATCAACAACGTCGAGACGATCGAGGCGCCCCTGTTCGTCCTCCACGGGGAGAACGACCCACGCGTGCCGGTCGGCGAGGCCGAACAGATCGCCGAGGAGGCGCGCGAGCAGGGCGTCCCCGTTCGAACGCTGATCTTCGAGGACGAGGGGCACGGCTTCTCGAAGCTCGAGAACCGCATCGAAGCCTACTCGGCGATCGCCGACTTCCTCGACGAGCACGTGTGAGCGAGGAGCGAGTACCCTCTTTACGGTCACCTACGTCTCGATCGCCATCGGCATCTCCGCGGCGACCGCCTCCCGCTCGCGAGCGATGGGCGGCGCGATCGGTGTTTTCTTCGTGACGAACGTCCTCGTCCTGCTCGGCCTCGTGAGGACGGCCCTCGACTGGTTCTTCAACGATCTCCTCGGGGCCGACCTCTCGACCGACCTGCTCTCGCTCGTCGAGGCGCTCGTGAGCCCGACGGTCGCGTTCTTCAACGCGCTGGACCTCGTCCTTCCGGACCAGGTCGCCCAGACGCCGCCCGACGCTCCGTGGTACCTCGACGGCGAGGTGATGATCGTCGTCATGCTCGCGTGGCTCGTGGCCCCGCTCGTCGTCGGACTGGTGACGTTCGAGCGGGCCGACCTCGGTTAGGCTCACCCGTGCCGCCGTCACCCACAGTCGGATCCGCTCAGTCGGAGGCAAGCCCCTCCCGTTCGCGCAGGTCCGCCCTCCGGACCTTGCCCGTGGTCGTCTTCGGCAGCTCCTCGAGGAACTCGATCTCCCGGGGGTACTCGTACTGGGCCAGCCGCTCGCGGACGTGCTCTTGCAGGGTCGACTCGAGGGCGTCGGGATCGGCGTCGACGCCCTTCGCGAGGACGACGTACGCTTTGGGAACCTCGCTGCGCTCGTCGTCCGGGACGCCGATCACGGCGGCGTCGGCGACGGCCTCGTGCTGGGCGAGGCTCTCCTCGACCTCCTCGGGTCCGATGCGGTAGCCGGCGCTGATGATCACGTCGTCCGTCCGGCTCTTGAACGTGAAGTAGCCGTCCTCGTCGACGGTCCCGAGGTCCTCGGTGAGCAGCCAGCCGTTTCGGATCTTCCGGTCGGTCTTCCCGGGTTTGTTGAGGTACTCCGTGAAGCAGACCGGGTCGCCGTCGTAGCGGACGGCGATCTCGCCGATCTCCCCGGGTTCGTCGATCGGTTCGGGATCGGCGGCGTCGGGATCGACGATCCGCACGTCGTGTCCCGGGCCGGCCAGCCCCATCTTCCCCTCGCGGAACTCGGCGAGGGCGGTGCAGTCGCCGACGAGCAGGTTCGCCTCGGTCTGTCCGTACCCCTCGTGGACGGCCGCGCCGTCGAACGTCTCGCCCGCCCAGTCGGCGATGCTCTGGCCGAGCGATTCGCCGCCACTGGGGATCACCCGGACCGTGTCGACGTCGTACCGCTCGGCGGGGTCGTCGACCTGCATCATCATCCGCAGGGCCGTCGGCGGCGCGAAGACGTTCGTCACGTCGTAGCGCTCCAGCAGTTCGAACGCCGCCTCGGGGTCGAACGAGCCGCCGTCGTAGGCGAGGATCGTCTTCCCGTAGTACAGCCCCGGGAAGACGACGTCGAACAGCGACGCGACCCACGCCCACGCCGCCGGCGTGAAGTAGACGTCGTCCTCGCCGAGTTCCATGTTGCAGAACGTGGTGACGAACAGCGGGAGGTGACCCAGCAGGACCCGGTGGGCGTGCAGGACGCCCTTCGGATCCCCGGTCGTGCCGCTGGTG
Source organism: Halovalidus salilacus (assembly GCF_031852275.1). Lineage (GTDB taxonomy): Archaea > Halobacteriota > Halobacteria > Halobacteriales > Natrialbaceae > Halovalidus > Halovalidus salilacus. The sequence continues at coordinate 901,149 of NZ_CP134700.1, forward strand.
TATATGATGATGGCGTCGTCCTCGGCGTCGGTGTCGACCGTCTCGAACGACGCGTCGGCGTCGTCGACGACGTCCCAGAACGCCCGCTCACCCGCCTCCTCGCGCGGGTCGACGTCGCCCACCGTCAGCGCGGTCTCGAGCGAGGGCACCTCGTCGCGGGCCTCCCGGAGCGCGTCGAGGTTCGACTCGTCGACGACGCAGACGCGCGACTCGCTGTCGTCGAGGCGGTAGGCGAGCGCGTCGGGGCCGAACAGCGTCGAGAGCGGGACGGAGACGGCCCCGAGCTTCCAGGCGGCGACGTGGGCGAACAGGTTCTCCGGCGCCTGGGGGACGTTGACGCCGATGCGGTCGCCACGTTCGACGCCCAGGTCGGCGAGGGCGTTCGCCAGCCGGTTCGTTGCCCCGTGAAACTCGCCGTAGGTGTAGGTCTCGCGTTCGCCCCGGTCGTTCTCGGCGTACAGCGCGATCCGGTCGCCCGCCGACTCGGCCCAGCGGTCGCAGACGTACGCCGCCATGTTGAACCGCACCGGGACCTCCCACTCGAATTCCTCGCGGAGCTCCTCGTAGTCGTTCCACTCGTCCTCGTAGAAGTGATACGCCTCGAGTCTGTCTGTCGTGGCCATGATTACTTGATCGCGATGGGATTGACCGGCGAGCCGGTTCCGTGGACGATCTTCAGCGGCGATCCCACGTAGAGGAAGTCGTACTTGCCGTCCTCGGCGCAGTCAGCCGCGAGTTCGTCGAGCCGGTTGATCTCGTTGAACGCGACGCCCTGGTCGCGCAGGAGCGCCCCGTGGAGGGGCAACACGGTCTCGGTCTCGTCGGAGACGGTCTGCTCGTTGGCGATCGTGTCGGTCCCGAACGCGGGGATCTCCGTCTCGTGGAACCACTCGACGAGCTCGTCGGAGTAGGTGATCCCCGGCTCGTCGAACTCGTCGCCGTAGAACGCGTCGGCGCCCTCCTCGTAGAACAGCTCGATCCACCCCGTTCGGATGATGGGGATGTCCCGCTCCCGCAACTCGACCCCCTGGGACTCCGCGCACTCGAGCAGTTCCTCGAGTTCGATCCGCTCGCCGTGGACCAGCCAGTCTTCGCCCCGGTGGCGCGCGACGTCGAGCAGGACGCCGCGACCGACGACGCCGTGGTCGGCCATCGGTTCGATGCTGCACTTCTCCATGCCGCCTTTGGTCGTCTGGGCGTCGAACCCGTTGTACAGCTGATCGTCGTACCAGACGTGGCCCAGCGCGTCGAACTGGGTCGTCCCCTGGAGGAACATGTAGATGACGTCGTCGGCGTACTCGAGCCCGCCGGCCTCGGGCATCTCGAACTTGCCGGACTCGAAGTGGCCCTTGTCGAGTTCCATGTAGTGGTCGGCGCCCGACCGGCCCGGCCACACCGGGTCGCCCTCGGGGCGGCCGATCGGCACCCCGAGCGTGAACGTCTTTCCGTGCTCGACGGCCCGTACCCCCCGAAGCACCTCCTCTTCCGTCAGGTAGTTCAGCGCGCCGATCTCGTCGTTCTCACCCCACTTCCCCCAGTTGTTCGGTGCGTCCTCGAGTATCCTCGAAATATCTTCGGCCATTGGTGGCACCTAGCACGGCAACGATTGCAGAAATAAGCGTTCGGGTGGCCCGCAGCCGACGTTTCGGATTCACCGCGTTCGGGTCGAGGGTCCGGGCGTAGGTCAGGCGATGACGCCGGTCGTCTTCGCGACCGCTCGAGCGGCGCGCTCGCTCATGCCGTCGCCGAGGATGGTGTACCGGTTACGGACCTCGTGGCAGGTCGTCAGCGCCTCGATCACGGTCTCGTCGTCGATGCCGAGTTCGGCGGCCGTGGTCGGGGCGTCGATGCTCTCGAGGGCGTCGCGGATCTCTTGCCAGATGCCCCGGTCTCCGCCGTGGAGGTAGGCGGTCATTATCGAGCCGACGCCGACCTGGTGGCCGTGTAACGCCGCCCCCGGCTCGAGCCGGTCGAGCTGGTGGGAAAAGAGGTGCTCGGCGCCGCTGGCGGGCCGGGAGGAGCCGGCGATGCTCATCGCCACGCCCGAGGAGACGAGCGCCTTGGTGACGACCCAGGCCGACTCCTCGAGGCCGGGTCTGACCATCTCGGCGTTGTCGACCAGGATCTCGGCGGTCATCTCCGAGAGGGCGGCGGCGTACTCGGAGTACTCGACGTTCTTCAGTCGGTTGGCGAGGCGCCAGTCCATCACGGCCGTGTAGTTCGAGATGATGTCGGCACAGCCCGCGGTGGTCAGCTCCCAGGGGGCGTTCGCGAGTATTTCGGTGTCGGCGACGACCGCCAGCGGCGGTTCGGCGGCGACGCTGTGTCGGGTGTCCCCGTCGGGAACGGACGCCCGCCCGGAGACGATGCCGTCGTGACTGGCGGCCGTCGGCACGGAGACGAAGCCGCGGTCGACCTCCTCGGCGGCGAGCTTGGCGATGTCGATGGCCGTTCCCCCGCCGACGCCGACGAGGAACCCGGGTTCGATCTCTCGCGCCAGGTCGATCACCGCCTGGATCGACTCGAAACTGGCGGACTCGACCTCGATGAGTTCGGGTTCGGCCCCTCGCGCTTCGAACTCCGCGGCGATCGGATCGGCGGCCAGCTTCCGCGGCGTCGGACTCGTGACGATCAGCGGCCGACCGTGCAGGTGGAGCTCCGTGACCGCGTCCACCGCCTTCCCGAGGACGCCGTGGCCGACGACGACGTTCCGGGGCAGGCGGATCCACGTCGACTTCTCGAACATACCCGACTCCACTCACTCGCGGGACATACGTGTTTTTCCTCGGCGGGGTTTCGGAACGGCCGAAATGAATGCTCGAGGCACCGCCATCTCGGTAGCCCGCTGAGCCGCGGTGACGGCGCGTACCTCGAGTCGGGGGTAAGTGAAGACCGAACAGTAAAAACTCGAGGCGAGTCAGGGCGATCGACCCCCTCGGAAAGCGTCGTCCGCGACAATTCCGTTATTACTCGGATTCGTCCTTCATCTTCTTCTTTTTCTCCTTTTTCTTCTCGTCATCGTCGTCACGGTCTCCGTCATCATCGTCATCGTCTCCGCCGTCGTCACCGTCTCCATCGTCTCCGCCGTCGTCACCGTCTCCATCGTCTCCGTCGTCGTCATCGTCGTCATCATCGTCATCGTCGTCATCATCTCCATCGTCTCCGTCGTCTCCATCGTCTCCGTCGTCTCCATCGTCTCCATCGTCTCCATCGTCTCCATCGTCTCCATCGTCTCCATCGTCTCCGCCGTTATCGCCGTCGCCATCGTCGCCACCGTCGTCATCGTCTCCGCCGTCGTCACCGTTCCCGCCATCACCGTCATCGCCGTCACCGTTTTCACCACCGTTACCGTCGTCCGAGTCGCCACAGAAGCGTATGTTGGAGATTCCAGCTTGTGAACTACTTCCACCGGCAGCCAGTTCCGTCGATATCTCACCCGACGTTTCACCGTCCGAGTAATCGCTGTCCTCACAGTCCGATCCGCCGTAGACGCGAACGTGAAACACGAGGCAGTTTTCGTCGGGAACCTCCCACTCGAATTCGTACGCTTCGCACGAACCGTCTTCGTCTTCCGACTCGGTGACCGTCACCGTGATGTCACAGTCGCCGTCCACCTGCTCGACCGAACAACCGTCGAATTCGTGGACCGCTATCAACTCACCCCCCGGACACTCGTACTGTCCCGGCGGTCCGCACTCGCTTCCTCCGTTTTCCTGACGCGTCTCCTGCGCCGTGCCGAGACAGCCGCCCAGTGCCCCGACGGTTGCACCGCTGGCGGCCAAAACTGCCCGCCTCGAAGTCGGTTTCTCCATAGAACGTCGTCATTCTCCCCACAATTTGTTAACTAGTTGCTGAAATGAGGGTCTCGAACGCTACCGATCCTCATCACTTCGAGCGTTCGACGTCCGTCCGAAATGGTGCGACCTACTGGCCCCAGTCTCGAAAGTAATGACGGACTCGAGTTTTCGCATCGAAAACGCTCGTGTACGTCGATTAGGATTCCGCTAGTGGACGGACCGAATTCGTAAGGGGGTACAACGACCCCGATATCGGTGCTGTTCGGTTTCGGTGCCGGCTTCGATCTTCGATATCGAGGGCCCCTACGTTCGATTCGGTTCGATCGCTCCCACCGAGCGTCGGCGACCGTCCCACCGCCGTCACTGCCGTCGAGCGCGCGGTCGAACGAGCGCTGCCGTCACATCGTCTCGAGTACGCCAAGCACTCGCTCTTCGGCCTCCCGATCTGGACCGTGGTCGCTCCCGTCGCGGTCGTGCTCGAGGTGGTGCTCGACCGTGCGGGCCATCGCCTCCTCGAGCGGCGTCGACTCCCAGCCCAGATCGGCGAGTTTCGCGGTCGACAGGACGTGGGGATACTCCCGGTAGAGGACGTAATCGTCGGGCGAGAGGCCGCCCACCTCGAGTTCGTGGGGGCCAACGTGGACGACCTGGACCTCGGTCGCTCTCGGTTCGCTCCGCTCACCGCTCGCGCTTTCCGTGGCGCGTGGCGCCACGCGATCAAGCGCGTCGGCGATAAGGTCGACCATCTCCTCGAGCGTGACGATCCGTCTATCGGCGACGTTGTACGCCTCGCCCGGGTCGCCGCGCTCGGCGACGATCCGGAGGGCGCTCGCGACGTCCTCGACGTAGACGCGGTGGTGGATGTTGGTGCCGTCGCCGGGGACGAGCACCCGTTCGAACCGATCGACCCGGTCGATCCAGAAGTCCAGTCGCTCCGTGTAGTCGTGGGGGCCGTAGACGATCGGCGGGCGGACGACCGTCGCGTTCACGCCCCGGTCGGCCGCGGCGAAGACCGCCCGGTCGCCCTCGGCCTTGCGGTTCCCGTAGGTGTCCATCGAATCGTCCCGGGCCTGCTCGGTCGTACAGGGCTCGAGGGGCGTCTCGTCCGCGCGCTTGGGGATCTCCTCTCGACCGTAGGCGGCGCCGCTCGAGACGTAGACGTAGGCGTCGACGTCCGCGAAGATCTCCGTCGCGGCGCGGACGTCCCGGGGGTAGTAGGCGACGCAGTCGAAGACGGCGTCGGGATCGACCGTCGCCGCGACCGCCTCGAGCGCCGAGTCGTTCGTCCGATCGCCCTCGACGTGCTCGACGCGGTCATCCTCGGCGAAGGGGTTTTCGCGGTTCCCGCGGGTAAATATCGTCACGTCGTAGTCGTGTGCGAGCAACTCCTCGACCAGGTGGCGGCCGATGAACCGAGTGCCGCCGATGACGAGCGCCGTGTCCATGGTTCGTCCTCGCCGGACGAACGGAAAACCGTGACGGACCCGTGAGAACCGTGACGGGCCCGCGAGTGGCGTCTCGCCCACCGATCGACGACCGATCGGGCTCCGACCGGTCGCCGGTCGGCCCGACGAACAGTCACCGCGATCGCACACGGGTTCTTTTTCGGCGTGCGTCGTAGACCGGTCCGACATGTCGTCACAGCAACAGCGGCCGACGGACGCGCCGACGGGACAGCGATTTCTCTGCGACTACTGCGGCTATCCGATCCCGAACGACGTCAAAGAGCCCGAGGAGGACGAGGGGAAGTTCTGCTCGGAGGCCTGCCTCGAGGCCGGCGAGGAGGGCGAGTCGATGCCCGAACCGGAGGCGTACAAGCGCGTCGTGACGGGCGTCGAACCGCTCGACTCGCTGGTCCGCAACGGCCTGCCGACCGACGCGTTCGTCCTCCTCTCGGGCGAGGAGGGAACCCGCCGCGAGGAACTGCTGGCCGAACTCGCCTGGCGCGCGCTCGAGCGGGGCGAACCCGCCGTCGTCGTCAGCTACACCAACCCGCCGACGGCCACCCTCGAGCGCTTCTTCGAGAACGGGTGGAACGTCCTCCCCGCGCTCGAGAACGACCGGCTTCGCGTGCTCGACTGCTTCACGAGTCGGCTCGACGACCCTGACGCCTACGGGGAGGCGGAAAACGAGTGGAAGGAGTTCGTCGGCGAGGCGGCCGGGGACGCCCTCGTCAACGTCGACGATTCGACCGACCCGGGGACGGTCGTGAGCGAACTGGAGGACGCGCTCGAGGACCTCGAGATGACCGAGACGGGGATCGTGACGATCGACTCGGTCGACGCCCTCGAGACCGAACTCGAGGAGGGGTCGCTCCGCGAGTTCGCGACGACCGTCCGGGCGAGGGTCTGTAAGGCGAGGTACGTCCCGATCGTCGGCGGCGCGATGGCGTTCGCCGACGAGCGCGGGCGGGGGATCGAACCGCGGTCGGCGATCGGCCGGCGTCCGTTCGAGGTCGACGGGATCGTCGACCTCCGACTCGCCGACCACCTCGCCCCGGAGACGCGACTTCGGCAAATGAGCGTGCGGAAGCTGGTCGGCGCCCAGTTCTCCCCCCAGTGGACGACCTACGATCACGCGCCCGGCCGCGGACTCTACACCTTCGAGCCGTCGACCGAGCGCCGCCCCGAGGGACGGCTCCTGGGTTCCGAAACCGGGTGATCACGGTCGGGGGAGTCGATCGTCGTCCGTCGTAATCGATAGTTATCGGCGAGGCTTCGAACGGTCCGACCGGGAAGTCGCGTCTCAGTCGGATCTCGAGTACGGCGGCACGTCGAGCGTACGAAGAGCAGCGCCGTATCGGCCAGCGGGAGGACCGGACAGGCGGGGACTGCAGGGGCCGGAACAACACCGTCGGGAGGGGTCCCAGGAGCGAACCCGATACGAGTCGGAGGGCGGGGAACGCAGCGGTCCCCGGCGACGCGGCCAGCAACTCCACCAGGGCGAGGTGGGTGGCGGTCGCTCCGAGTCGTATCAGGGTGGACGCGGCGAACGGGGCCCGCCGAGGTACGGCCACACCGGGGAACGCGAGGGTGACCGAACCGAACGCGAACGGTAACCGACGCGCTCCCGATCACCGCCGTCTCCGAACCCTAAACCGCCGCCTCTTTTACCGACGCGCCCGCCACCCTCGAGCGTGAACGCCGTCGGCACCTACGTCCTGCTGATCGACGTCCCTCGGGCGATCGACGTCGAGGTCGGTGCCCTGGGGACACTGGCATTCTCGGCCGGCGCTTACGCCTACGTCGGCAGCGCCTTCGGCCCCGGCGGATTGAAGCGGATCGACCGCCACCGCGAACTCGCCCTGGGCGAGCGCGACGTGCGCCACTGGCACGTCGATTACCTGCTGGGCCACCCCGAGACGACCCTCGAGCGGGTGTTCGTCTTTCCCGAAGAGGATCGCGAGTGCGAACTCGCGGGGACGCTCCCCGGCGATCCCGTTCGGCCGTTCGGGGCGTCGGACTGCGACTGCCCGGCCCACCTCCTCGTGACGGAGCAGGCGTCGATTCTCGATGCGATCGAAGCCGCGGGCGGTTCGCCGGCCGACGCGGATCGGCCCGCCGACTGACGCCCGTTCCTCCTCGGAGGTGAGTCGCGTGAAACGCGAGGCTCGGTTTTACACTCCCCCCGCGCGTCGCATTCGCATGGTCGAACTCTCAGACGACGCCATGGAGCGGTTTCCGGTACCGGACCTCGAAGACCTCCCCGACGACCTGCGGGAGCGGATCGAGGGGGAGACGGAGCGGGCCGGGTTCACGCCGAACGTGTTCGCGGCGTTCGCCTACGAGCCGTCGCACTTCCGGGCGTTTTTCGCGTTCCACGACGCCCTCGTCGAGGACAGCGCGCTCGAGCGCGAGGAGATCGAGATGATCGTCGTCGCCGTCTCGGGGATCAACCATTGCTACTACTGCAACGTCGCCCACGGCGCGCTCGTCAGGATCTACGCGGAGGACCCGACGCTCGCCGATCAACTGATCGCCAACTACCGGACGGCGGACGTCAGCGACGCCCGTCGCACGATGCTCGACGTGGCCGTGAAACTCACCGAGCGGCCCACAGAGGTCGGGCGGGAGGACCTCGAGGCGCTCCGCGAGGCGGGGTTCAGCGAGAAGGCGATCTGGGAGATCGGCGCCGTGACGGCCTACTACAACATGAGCAACCGGATGGCGACGTTCGCCGAGATGCGGCCGAACGACGAGTTCCACGCGCTCGGGCGCGAGTAGCTCCGTGCGAACCCGTTCCCGTGCGGCGAACCGTCGCGGCGGGTCGAGTGTCACCGTCGTCGCGCGAAACGCCGTCGCGATCGGCAATCGCCGACCCTCTCGACCCCCTGGCTCAAAGGTGCTGTGAAACCTACACCGGCACATGTCAGACCCCGCTTCGGTGACGGGCGTGGAAATGAGCGACGACGCGGTGCGATCTGTTCTTGAGACGAACGATCACGGCGTGTTGAGCATGGCCGCCGGGAATCGGGGCTACGGCGTTCCTATGTCGTACGGTTTCGACGAGGCCGACGGACGGCTGATCGTTGGCTTCGTGAATCCGCCGGAGAGCAAAAAGCGGCGGTTCGCCGGGGAAACCGAGGAGGTGACGCTCACCGTCTACGACTGGGAGGACGTCGATTCCTGGGTGAGCGTGATCGCCACGGGAACGATCCGTCGACTCGACGGGGCCGACGTCACCGGCCGAGTGCTCCCCTTGTTCTTCCGCCGGGAGGACGAGGAGACGGGTGACGACCGCCTGGTGGACCTCGACGAGTCCGAACGCGAGTGGTACGAACTCGATATCGACGACCTCTCCGGGCGGTCTAGCGAGTAACGTTCGACGATCGAGACCGGTGAGCTTGCGACGTTCGATCGCCGCTCGGACTGGTATCGGTTCGACGCGATGCGACGGTCGAGCGGGGCCAAACCCTGGCGAAACGGAGTGGCAAAGCCGAGATCAGTCGTCGCTCGCCGCGTAACTCGCGGACTCGGCCTCGGCGGGCGTCTCGGGCGACTCCGGCAGTTCGGCGCGGACGTCGTCCCGGCCGTCCTCCGTGATCGCCGCGTGGTAGGCGTCGGGCATGACCTTCACGAACGCATCGAGCGCGCGCTCCCAGTTCTCGAGCAGCAGTTGCCCGCGCTCGGAGCCGGTGTAGGCGACGTGGTTCTCGACGAGTCGGCGGAGCATGGCCTCGTCCTCCTCCTCGAGGTCGTCGTGGAGGGAAACCATGTCGACGTTGGCGCGGACCTCGAACTCGTCGTCGGGGTCGTAGACGTAGGCGACGCCGCCGGACATGCCCGCGGCGAAGTTCTTGCCCGTCTCGCCGAGCACGGCGACGACGCCGCCGGTCATGTACTCGCAGCCGTGGTCGCCGACGCCCTCGACGACGGTCTTGGCGCCGGAGTTGCGGACGGCGAAGCGCTCGCCGGCGACGCCGTTGACGTAGCACTCGCCGCCGGTGGCGCCGTAGAGGGCGACGTTTCCGATGGCGATGTTCTCGGTCGGGTCGTAGGCCGCGTCCTCGGGCGTGCGGACCGTGAGCTTCCCGCCCGAGAGGCCCTTGCCGACGTAGTCGTTGCCGCTGCCGGTGAGGTGAAGCGAGACGCCGCTGGCGAGGAACGCGCCGAAGCTCTGCCCGGCGGTCCCCTCGAGGTCGACGGTGACCGTGTCCTCGGGGAGGCCGGGTTCGCCGTACCGGCTGGTGACGCGGTTCGAGAGCATCGCGCCGACCGCGCGGTCGACGTTGGTTATCTCGGTCGCCAGCGCGACCGGCGTCTTCTCCTCGATGGCCTCCCGCGCCTCCTCGACGAGCGTCCGGTCGAGTTGCTCGTCGAGTTCGTGATCCTGTTCGCGGACCTTCCGGCGGACGTCGCCTTCGGGGTCGGCGAGCACCGCCGAGAGATCGACGTTGCGGGCCTTCGGGTGGTCGACGTCCTCGCGCTGTCGCAGGACGTCGACGCGGCCGATCATCTCGTCGACGGTCCGGAAGCCGAGTTCGGCCATGAGCTCGCGCAGCTCCTGCGCGATGAATGTCATGAAGTTGATGACGTGGTCGGGTTCGCCGGGGAAGCGCTTCCGGAGGTCCTCGCGCTGGGTGGCGACGCCGACCGGACAGGTGTTCTTGTGACACTGGCGGGCCATCACGCAGCCCTCGGCGACGAGGCTCGCGGTGCCGAAGATGTACTCCTCGGCGCCGAGCAACGCGGCGACGGCGACGTCGCGTCCGGTCATCAGCCCGCCGTCGGTCGAGACGCGGATGCGGTCGCGCAGGCCGGTCGCACGGAGCAACTGGTTGGCCTCCGCGAGGCCGAGTTCCCACGGAAGCCCGGCGTGCTTGATCGACGTCCGGGGGGAGGCGCCGGTGCCGCCGGAGTGGCCCGAAATGTGGACCACGTCGGCGTTGGCCTTGGCGACGCCGGCGGCGATGGTGCCGATGCCGGCCTCGGAGACCAGTTTGACGTTGACGTCCGCCTCCTCGTTCGCCGCCTTAAGGTCGAAGATCAGCTGCTTGAGGTCCTCGATCGAGTAGATGTCGTGCAGCGGCGGCGGCGAGATGAGTCCGACGCCCGGCGTCGACTTGCGGACGTGGGCGATCATCTCGTTGACCTTCTCGCCGGGGAGGTGGCCGCCCTCGCCGGGCTTGCTCCCCTGGGCCATCTTGATCTGGAGTTCGTCCGCCGAGGAGAGGTACGTCGAGGTGACGCCGAACCGGCCGGAGGCCACCTGCTTGACGTTACACTCCCGCTCGGTGCCGAAGCGCTCGGGCGGTTCGCCCCCCTCGCCCGAGTTGGACTTCCCGCCGATGCGGTTCATCGCGATCGAGTTGTTCTCGTGGGCCTCCGGCGAGAGCGATCCGAGGCTCATCGCGGCCGTCGAGAACCGCTCGACGACGTCCGCGACCGGTTCGACCTCCTCGAGCGGCACCGGATCGCGGTCGGAGTCGAACTCGAGCAAGCCGCGGAGGGTCTGGAGGGTCTCGTTCTGGTCGTTGATCAGTTCGGCGAACTCCTTGTAGCGGTCGTAGTCGCCCGACCGGACCGCCTGCTGGAGCGCGCCGACGGTCTGGGGGTTCCACTGGTGGAAGATCCCCTGTTTGCGGTGGTTGAACTCGCCGGTGCGCTCGAGTTCCGTCTCGTCGTCGGAGCCGTGGGCGTGGTGGTGGCGCTCGCGGACGTCGGCTTCGATCTCGAGGAGGCCGATGCCCTCCGTACGGTTCTCGGTGCCCTCGAAGTACTCGTCGACGACGTCGGAGTCGAGACCGACGGCCTCGAAGATCTGAGCGCCCTGGTAGCTCTCGACGGTCGAGATGCCCATCTTCGCCATGATCTTGAGCAGGCCGTCCTCGACCGCGCCGACGTAGGCGTCGACGGCGACCTCGGTGTCCGCCCCGTCGGGACCGGCGGTGACGTCCTCGATCGTCTGGTAGGCGAGGTAGGGGTTGACCGCGCCGGCGCCGTAGCCGACGAGGGTCGCGAAGTGGTGGACGGTGCGCGGGTCGGCCGACTCGACGACGAGGCCGACGTGGTTGCGAAGCCCGTTGCGCACGAGGTGGTGGTGAACCGCGCCCGTCGCGAGCAGGCTGGGGATCGCGAGTCGATCCTCGCCGACGTTCCGGTCGGAGAGGACGATCACGTCGTTTCCGGCCTCGATCTCCTCGACGGTCTCCCTGCGGACGCGCTCGACGGCGGCCTTCAGGTCGTCGCCGGGTTCGTCGTGCTCGGGCTCGTAGGTGATGTCGACGGTCGCGGCGGTGATGCCGTTGGCGCCGCAGTCGCGGATCGCCGCGAGTTCGGCGTCGGTCAGGATCGGCGAGTCGAGCACGAGTTGGCGGGCGTGTGCGGGCGACTCGTCGAGCAAGTTGCGCTGGAAGCCCAGTCGGCTCTCGAGGGAGGTGACGAGCTCCTCGCGGATGTAGTCGAGCGGCGGGTTGGTGACCTGGGCGAACAGTTGCTTGAAGTACGAGAAGAGCGGCCGGTTGAACTCGGTGAGGACCGACAGCGGCGTGTCGTCGCCCATCGAGCCGACGGGATCTTTCCCCTTCTGAATCATCGGCTCGATCATGTTGTTGAGTTCGTCCTGGGTGTAGCCGAAGGAGGCCTGCGCCTTCCGAATATCGGGGACGTGCTCCCGCGGCGTCCGGTCGTCGGTCGGGACGATGTCGTCGAGGTGAACCTGCTCTTCTGCGACCCACTCGCCGTAGCGGTCGTCGACGAGGTCGTCGAAGACCTCCTCGTCGGGGATGACCCGCCCCTCCTCGGGGTCGGCGAGGAACAGTTGGCCGGGTTTGAGGCGGCCGCGCTCGGCGATCTCGTCCGGATCGGGCTCGAGCGCTCCGGCCTCGCTCGCCACGATCAGGCGGTTGTCGGTGGTGACGTCGTACCGGCAGGGCCGGAGGCCGTTGCGGTCGAGCACGGCGCCGACGCGCTCGCCGTCGGTCGCGGCGACGAGGGCGGGGCCGTCCCACGGTTCGACGAGCGAGGCGTGGAAGTCGTACCAGTCCTTTCGCGCTTGATCCATCGACTCGTCGCCGCGCCATGCCTCGGGGACGAGCATCCGCAGGGCGTGGGCGAGGTCCCGGCCGTCCTGCATGAGCAGCTCGAGGGCGTTGTCGACGCTCGCGGTGTCGGACTGATCGGGGTCGTTTATGATCGGCTTGACCGCCTCGAGATCTTCGAGAACGTCGCTCTCGAGGTCGGTCTCGCGGGCGCGCATCCAGTTGATGTTGCCCTGGATCGTGTTGAACTCGCCGTTATGGACGATGTTGCGGTACGGATGGGCGAGGTGCCAGGCGCCGAGCGTGTTGGTCGAGAAACGCTCGTGGACCATCACGAACGTCGACTCGACGCGCTCGTCGGCGAGGTCGGGGTAGTAAGACTCGACCTGTTCGCCCTTGAGAAGTCCCTTGTAGACGATCGTCTTCGAGTCGAGCGAGCAGACGTAGAAGCGGTCGGAGGCTCGTCGAGCGCGTTGTTCGACGGCGTTCTCGAGGGCCCGCCGGGCCACGTAGAGCCGCCGGTCGAAGTCGTCGTCGGAGAGGTCCCCCTCGGCGGGGGCGACGGCGACCTGCCAGACGTCGGGTTCCGACTCGAGGGCCGTCTTTCCGAGCCCGTCGTCGTTCGTCGGCACGTCGCGCCACTCGAGGGTCTCGAGGTCGTAGGTCGAGAAGGTCTCCTCGGCGAGGGCGGCGAGTTCCTCGCGCGCGTCGTCGTTCCGCGGGAAGAAGATCGAGCCGACGGCGTAGGTTTCGGGAAGATCCGCGTCGAGAACCTCTCGGAAGAACGAGTCGGGCGTCTGCAGCATGATCCCCGCGCCGTCGCCGGTGTTCTTCTCCGCGCCGGTCGTGCCGCGGTGCTCGAGGTTGACGAGAAGTTCGAGTCCGTCGGCGACGACGTCGTGGCCTCCCTCTCCGTCGAGGTCCATTACGACGCCGACGCCGCAGTTCGACCGCTCGTCCTCGGGGTCGGCGAGCCCCCGCGAACGCTCGGTAGTTGACGCTCTGTGTGGCTGTGGCATGTCGGGGTACTCTGGCGTCGTACCATAAGAGGCTACTCCATAATGGCTAAGGGTATTATTAACACATATAATTGGATCTAAGGTGTATATGGCTAATGTGCAACGCGCCAACCGTTGAGGGCTCGTCCGCTGCGGTGAGGATGACCTTCGGACCAATTCGTCGATCGAGAGCACGCGCTCCGTCGCGGGTAGAACGCCGCAACGGGCCCGAGCCGGGCGGACTCGGGCGGGTTATCCCCCCTCGTTTCGGGGCCGTCGCGGCGAGAATGTCAGAGGCACGTAGTGTCCACCGGCAGTGAACACCACAGTCTGTTGTTAGCCGCCTACTGATAAGCCGGTTTCCCCTAAAGGATTAGGGCGACCGCGGTTTGCTGACGGCAGCCGGGGGTGGCAAACGGGCGCAGGCCGTCGATTTCCGGCCGCCAACCGGGGTCGACGGTCCACCGTCGTTCCGCACGCGCTCCTGACGGTGGTCGCTTCACGTTCGACCGATCCACACCGAAAACGAGGCGACTCGCGTCGAAGCGCTCGAGTATCCGACTCGAATCGGGTCAGTACGACTTCGCGAAGTACGCTACTTCCTCGGCGGGTTCGCCACAGACGCCGCATTCGTCGCGGTCCGGTCGCTCGACCTCGCCGGGGGTCGAACCGCCCTCCTCCGCCAGGGGCTGCATCACGATTTCGGCCGCGATCTTCTCCTTGATCGCCTCCTCGCAGGCCTCGTCGCCGCACCAGGCCGTCTTCACGTAGCCGCCGTGTTTGCCGATCGTTCCGAGGATCTCCTCCGGGCTGTAGGCCTCGCGGACGTTCTCCTCGAGGTTCTCCGCCGCCGCGTCGTACAGCTTCCCGTAGATCGTCTCGAGGTGTTCGTCGACCGTCTCGACGATCCCGTCTCGGTCCTCGACGCGCTTCTCGCCGTCCGGTCGGTGGGCCAGCGTGACCTCCTCGTCCTCGACCTCGTTGGGGCCGATCTCGAGGCGCAACGGGACGCCGTTGAGTTCGTGTTCGTTGAACTTGAAGCCGGGGTTGCGCTCGTCGCGGTCGTCGAGTTCGACGCGGATCCCCGCTTCCTCGAGGTCGTCGACGATCCCCTCGGCGTACTCGAGGACCGCTTCCCGGGTGTCGGCCTGCCAGATTGGGACGACGACGACCTGGGTCGGTGCGATGGTCGGCGGGAGGACGAGCCCCTGGTCGTCGGAGTGGGTCATGATGAGCGCGCCGAGGGCCCGCCAGGAGAGGCCCCAGGAGGTGGTGTAGGCCGTCTGTTCTTCCTCCGCCTCGTCGACGAAGGTGATGTCGAACGCCTCGGCGAACGACTGGCCGAGGTGGTGACTCGTCGCCCCCTGGACGGACTTGCCGTCGGGCATGAGCGCCTCGACGGTCGTCGTCGTGTCCGCGCCGGGGAACTTGTCGTGTTCGGGCTTCTTGCCCCGGAGCACCGGGATCGCGAGCACGTCCTCGTAGACGCGCTCGTACTGGTCGAGGCGTGTCCAGACCTCCGCCCACGCCTCCTCGTCGGTCTCGTGGGCGGTGTGGCCCTCCTGCCACATGAACTCCTTCGTCCGGAAGAACGGCTTCGTCTCGGTCGCCTCCCACCGCACGACCGAGCACCACTGGTTCACCCGCAGCGGGAGGTCGCGGTGGCTCCGGGTCCACTGGGCCATGAACGGCGCGATGATCGACTCGCTGGTGGGCCGAACGGCGAGGCGCTCCTCGAGCTCCTCGTGGCCGCCGTGGGTGACCCAGGCGACCTCGGGGTCGAACCCCTCGACGATGTCCTTCTCCCGCTCGAGGAAGCTCTCGGGGATGAACAGCGGGAAGTAGACGTTGTCGACGCCGGTCTCCTTGAACCAGCCGTCGAGGGCGTCCTGGATCGCCTCCCAGAGGGCGTACCCGCGGGGCTTCGTGACGATGAACCCGCCCATGGGCGCGTAGTCCGCCAGCCCCGCCTTCCGGACGACCTCGGCGTACCACTCGCCGGGTTTGTGCGATTTCGACTCGGTGATCCCGAGCTCCTGACTCTCGTCGCTCATTGGTCGACAGTCAGGCAGCGCGGCCTTAAATCGTGCGAAGGCCGGACGCTCGTCGGTGCTTCGTCGCGGGATCGCGTACCGCTGTCGACGGCACGTCGACGGGTGCAACGACGTTTCCGTCGCCGCTCCCCGACGAACGACGCGATTGATGGCGAGCAGCAACAGCGGTATCGCCGAGACGAACGCGTAGTAGGCGATCCCCGCCGCCGGGAACGTGAGATTCCGATCCCTCGCGAGGGCGACGACGGAACCGACTGTCGACGTAGTCGTCGTAGGCGACCGTCCTGTTCAACCCACTGGTGGCAATTGCAACCGGTTCGGTCGGCCTTCAGACGACGATTCGACGACCGATCCCTCGATCGTATCCGGTTCTTCACAACCTCCATATCGTCCGCTCGAGCGTCTGCGTCGACCGCTCGAGTGGACACCTCGAAATGCCGAAACGGGTCTCGTTCGGGCCACAGCCGGCGGAGTCGAGACGACCGCGTTACCGTCGCCCTCGGCCCAGTGTAGCGCCCTCGCTTCCAGCGTATCGGGTACGTGCGGTGATCGACGCGGTCGCGCGACCGATGACGGGAGCGCGAGCAGTCTCGTGGCAACCGTCTCCGAGCGCTCACTCGTCGTCGAACGAGACGCCCCACTCGAGGTCGTAGTCGACGAACGCCGCCTCGTCGAGGGGTCGCCCGCCTTCGAAGCGGAACGCGCCGATCACGGTTCGGCCCTCGAGCACGCCCGGCAGCCAGTGACGGTCGTCCTCCCACATCCGGTCGTACGGGACCTCGCCCACCGGAATCCACACCGGATCGGCTTCGGGCGACGGCCGAGGCTGGCCCGAGAACGACGTCGTCCGAAAGACGTGACAGCGCGTGTGAACTGCGCCGTCGAGCACGAACGTCAATTCGCCCGCCTTCTCGAGCGCCCCGGGATCGACCTCGAGGCCGACCTCCTCGCGCGTCTCGCGGACCGCACACTCCCTTGGCGTTTCGTCCGGCTCGAGTTTGCCGCCGGGACCGTTGTACCACCCCTCGCCGAGCCCGCGGCGCTTCTCGATCAGCAGCGCCTCCCGGTCGTCGACTTCGTCGGGTTCGCCGTCGACGCCCTCCTCCGCGGACCCGCCGTCCCCGCCGCCTCGGAGCGGAAAACAGAGGGTCGTCTCGCGGGCCTGAATCGACTCGTCGGCGTCCATACCCGGATGTTCGGCCGGAGCCCCAAATGTCAATCGTCGTCGGCCGACTCAGCCGCCGCGTCGACCGCGTACTCCTCGGGCGCGCACCCGAGCGACCGGTGCGGGCAGCGCCGACAGTGCTCGCCCGGCGTCGTCTCGAGGAACGTCGGATCGTCGACGGCCGCGAGCGCCTCGCGGACGGACGACCACGCGGGGAGGTCGTCGGGATCGATGAGGTCGACGCGGGGCTCGCCGTCCGCATCCGCATCCGCATCCGCATCCGCGTCCGCGTCCGCGTTCGATCCGCCCTCGAGGGGACCAACGTAGACGTACCCGACGGCTGCGACCGGTTCGTCGAACAGGTGCTCGCACGCCCGGGCGTACAGCGCCAGCTGAACCGCCTCCGCGGGGTCGATGCGCTCGGCGGTCGCCTTGTAGTCGAGCACGACGAGGTCGCCCGCGGGCGTCCGACAGACCGCGTCGACGTATCCGACCACGTCGCCCGCGACGTCGGCGACGTCCTCGAGCGCGAACGTGAGTTCCGCGGCCAGCTGCTCCCACTCGGCGACCGGCTCGTCGATCCCCGCCGCCCGGGCCTCGAAGTAGCGATCGACGCACGCGAGGACGTCCTCCCGGTGCTCGCGGAGGTCTCGAGCGGTGAGCTGACGGTCGGCGGCCGCGCGCCACTCCTCTCGAGTCCGGTACTCGCGGTGGAAGGCCTCCTCGGCGACGGCGTGGAAGACGGAGCCGACGATCCGCGGGCTCGAAGCCGTGGCGCGATCGGGGCCGCGTCGGTCGACGATCCTCCCCGCGGCGTCCCCCGCGCCGACCGCGGGATCGTCGAACGTCAGCACCACGTGATCGAGGTAGTGCTTTCGCGGACACTCCCCGTGGGTCTCCATCGCGGTGTAGCTGTGGCGCATCGCCACCGGAAGCTCAGTCGCGCTCTCGAGCGTCTCCACCGGGAAGCGAACCGTCTCCGCGGTCAGCGCGTTCGTCCGGCGACCGGTCGGCACCTCGAGCGCTGGGTCGGGGCCGCCGCCCGCCGCCTCACCACTTCCCTTCGCACCTCCGCCTCCGTCGACGACGCTCGCGGCGTCGGAGAGGGGGAGTAGCAGGCCGTTCCGCAACAGTCGTCCGAGCCGGTGGACCGTCTCGATCGCTTCCCGGGTCTCGAGGGGGTCGACGCGCCGGTCGCCGCGTCCCGAGTAGTAGGTGATCGTCCCCGGGTGCTCGCCGGCGGAGACGGCGACCTCCTCGGTGCAGTCGGCGACGGTCTCGGGGTAGGTCCCGCGGACGCGCTCGAAGCCCTCGGTCAGGGCGTTCCAGAGGTCCATCCGCTCGCCGGTCACCGACCACTCGATCTCGTCGGCGAGGCAGGCGTCGGCCGCGGAAGCGGCGAGGTCCTCCTCGCCGCCGTCGTAGTCGTAGTCGGCGCCGAAGACGAAGAGGTGCTCTTCGGCCCGGGTGAGCGCGACGTGGAGGACCCGCCACTCCTCGCCGACGGTCTCGCTCGCCAGATCGGCCAGTAGCGGCGATTCGACGCCCTCGTCGAGCGTGGCCTCGAGCAGCCGGTAGCGCGCCCGCTCGGCGTAGTCGCGCTCGACGCACCACTCCTCGTCGGAGAGGTAGGGAACGAGCACGGTGTCGAACTGCAGCCCCTTCGCCTGGTGGACCGTCATGACGTCGACGCAGTCCGCCGATCGAGAGCCGCGACCGAACGTCGACCCCCCGCCCGCGAGCGCCCGCTCGAGCGCGTCGACGAACTCGGTCGTGAGCGTCCGCAGCACCGACTCGCCCTCGTAAGCGTCGACGAACCGCTCGACCCGCTCGAGTTCGCTCCGCTCGTCGGCCGCGAGGAACCACTCGAGGCGGGTGACCTCGCGGAAGCGGCGGACGAATTCCGACAACGGGTAGACGTCCCGGTAGCCCGCGAGCGTTCGGAGGTGGTCGCGGGCGCGCTCGAGGCGGTCCGGCTCGTCGAAGTCGGACGCCGACCCGAGATCGACCGCGAACAGCGCGTCCGAGAGCGGTTCGGCGCGCCGCCTGGCCTCCCGCTGCAGCCGCTCGAGGTCGCCCTTCGGGACGCGATACCGGTAGAACAGCACCCGCCGGAGGTGGGCGTCCGCGCTCGTCCCCGCGGGATCGGCCGGCTCGTCGACGCCCGGGTCGGTCTCGACCAGCACCCGGAGGTACGAGAGCACGGTCCGAATACCGGGTGCGATTTCGCCGCGCGGCGAGCCCGAAATCTCGAACGGGATCCGGAGGGCGCGCAACTCCTCGGCGATCGCCCGCGCGTGGCGGTTGGTTCGGACGATCACCGCGATATCGCCCAGGGTGCGCCGGGGAACGTTCTCGAACTCCCCGTTGAGCAGCCGCGAGACGGTCGTGGCCACCTGCTCCGGCGTCGACCACCCCACGTCCGCGCTCTCGACTTTCAGCACGCGATGGGGCGGGTTCGCCTCGTCGTACTCGCCGGGCGTCCGGCCGTGTTCGCGCAGCGTCTTGGAGTCCTGCGGGCCGTAGTCGCACTCGTTCGTCAGGTCGAGGATCTCCTGTCGCGAGCGGAAGTTGAGCTCGAGTTCGATCGACTCGTGGTCGGCCGCGGCCTCGGCGAGCCGATCCAGGCCCTCGCGGTCGGTGCCGCGCCAGCCGTAGATGGCCTGGTCCTTGTCGCCGATAGCGAGCAGGTCCGGGCGCTCCGGGCCGGCCGTGAGCTCCGTGATCAGCGAGAACTGCGTCTCGTCGGTGTCCTGGAACTCGTCGCAGTAGACGTGCTCCCAGCGGCCGGTGATCTCCTCGGCCACGGCGTCGTCGTCGAGCAGCCGCGTCGCCGTCCGGACGAGTTCGTCGAAGTCCACCGCGCCGTCGCGCTCGAGCGCCGCCCGGTAGTCCGCGTAGACGTCGGCGTAGTGGCGCGCGAGGCGGAGGAACTCGACGTAGTGTTTGAGCCGCCCGAACGGCGTCTGCTCGATCCGATCCGTTCCCGTCCCCCAGATCCGATTGCCGAACAGCGCCCGCGGGAGGTGTTTCGTCGTCCGATCCTCGAGCGTGAGCGCCTCGATCGTCCTCGTGACGCAGCGCTGGAGCACCCTGAGGTACCGGTCGACGTCCCGGACGACGGGGTCCGTCCGGAACTCCGCGGGCGCCTCGGCCGCCTTCTCCCGGCAGTACGAGAGGAGTTTGCCGTAGGCGACCAGCGACCCTCGAGCGGCGTCGACGTGTTCCTCCCGGTTGAAAAAGCGCAGCGCCTCGTTGTCGAACGACAGTTCCTCGTCCGCTTTCTCCTCGAGCCAGAGGACAAACTCCGTGAGCAACTCGAGGGTCCGCACCGCCGGGAGTCCATCGCGGAGTTGCTCGGGGTCGACGTTCTCCCGGCTCATCGTGGCGACGAACCGGTCGACGTCGTTCGCCAGTTCGGTCGCCGAATCGTCGCCCCGCACGGTGGCCGCGAAATCGTAATCGTTCTCGGCCAGCAACCGGCCGACGAGCCGTCGGCGCTTTCGCTCGGTGACGACCTCGAGTTCGGGGGAGAGTCCGAGATAGTAGGCGTACTCGCGGACCAGCCGGTAACACAGCGAGTGGTAGGTGGAGACGTCGATCGCCGCCGCGTCCTCGGGCTCGAGGCGCTCCGAGACGGCCTCCCTGATGCTCGCGGCCGCCTCGTTCGCGAAGGTCACCACCAGCACGTCGTCGGGGTCGACGTCGCCGCGTTCGATGGCCCGCTCGAGGCGCATGAGCATCGTCGTCGTCTTCCCCGTGCCGGCGCCCGCGTCGACCGAAATCGAGGCCGCGTCGCTCTCGATGACCGCCCGCTGGTTCCCCTTCGGCTCCCCGGGTCGGGAGGCCGATCGCTCACCTCGAGCGCCGCCGTCGTCTCGCGCGCCATCGTCGTCGGCGCCGTCGTCTCGCGCGCCAGCGTCGTCGGCGGCGTCGGGCTCACCCATCGAACCGAACCTCCTCGGCCACGTACTCGCCGCAGCAGACGGTGTACTCGCAGTTCGGACAGGCGCGGTCGGAGACCCGATCCCACCGCCCCGCCGGCTCCGTCGGATCGAACCGCTCGGCGACGATCCGTCGGACGACCCGCGCGAGCCGCTCGCGCACGGCCGGATTTCGGCGCTCGTGGGTCATCCCGAACGCGTGGTGGTCGACGAAGGCGTCGGTGACGTCCACCGGCTCGAGGGACGTCTCGACCGTCCCGCGGACCCAGTTGATCGACGTCCGCGAGCGTTCGGCGAGCGGAATGCGAAGGTACCGACAGGTCCTCCCCTCGAGGTCGAGTCGGTCGCGGAGCGTCCGGAGGCCGTCGAGGACGACCGACGTCTCGAAGAGCGCGGCGACCGGCCCGGGTTCGAAGCGGTCGTCGGCCGGATCGAAGTGCTCGTCGAACAGCTCCTCGACGGCGCCCTCCCACGACGAGCGGTACCGGATCGGGCCGAGGCCGGCCAGCGTCGGCTCGAGCCGGACGCCCACGAGTTCGGAGCCGTTCGCGTACGCGTAGTCGATCGAAGCGTCGATCGTCACCGCCTCGGGGCCGAGGTCGGGGCCGCCTCCGTCGTTCTCGGGCAATCGGATCGTCGACGAAACCCGTCGATTCGGCCCGACGTGCGTCCCGCCGGGGGCGTCCGCGCGGAGCGCCTCGAGGCCGCTCGCGTGATCCGCGCCGGCCGCCTCGACGTAGGCGCTGACCGTCGCCTCGAGCACCCGACGCTCGTGGCGGCGCTGGGCGAGCGAGTGAAACCGCTCGTCGTGATCGGCCCAGAGGGTGCCGAGCCGGTCTCGGGCCGCCTCCTCGAGCGCGTCGGCGCCCGTCTCGCCGGTGCGGAGGGCGTCGCAGATCGCCCGTCGGACGAGGTCGACCCGGGCTTCCGTCGGCGACTCGTCTTTGCCCTCGAGCCCGTGGACGTGGGCGAACTCGTACCGCCTGGGACAGCGGAGGTAGGTCGCGAGGCCGTCGACGGTGATCGCAGGGGCGGACCCGGACGCGGTCGTGCGGCCGTCGGCGGCGCGATCACTCACCGCGGATCACCTCGCCCGCGGCGAACTCGAACTGCGAGCGGACCGCCTCCGCCAGTTCGTCGTCCACGTCGCGCTCGAGGACGACCGCGATCTCCTGGAACAGCGCCTCCGTCTCCCCGAGGTCGGCGTCGCCCCCGGTGCTGGCCTCCCGGAGGATCCGCTCGAGTTCGCCGCGGGGCTCGTCGAGCAGCGCCTCGAGGGCGTTCGTCTCGCCGTAGATCTTCGCCGTCCGGTCCCGGACCTCGACGTCCTCGAGCGCGAGCCCCGGGGCCGCCTCGAGGAGCTTCAGGTACCGCGATTCGTCGTGGGTTCGCCGGAGCCCGCCCGCGCCGCGTTCGTACGAACAGCAGTAGAGGCGGCTCCGGGCGGCGCGTGCGCCGATCGCCAGCCGTCGGCGGGCCCGCTGGGCGTGGTAGGCCTCGAACGGGTCGGCGACCTCGTCCGCCGACGAGATGGGGGCGAAGGTGCGCTCGAGGTCCGTCGGCGACGGATCCGTCACCGCGGGAAACGCGGGCATCTCGCGCAGCCACGCGGTGGGGAACAACTGCGTGAGGGAGCCGTCCCCGGGGTAGTGGTCGTCGACCAGGTCGAGGAGGAAGACGACCTCCCGGGAGTCGTACTTCAGGTCGTCGACGGTGCAGACCGCGACGCCGCCGGTCGGCGAGCGCGTCTCGACGGCGTGGACGTACGGCGCGTCGTACCGGATCGTCCCCCGGAGCATTCGGCGCACCCCCTCCCAGTCGGGCGCGACGAGGTCCGTCTCCTCGACGAACCGGGCGATCTCGAGTACCCGGCGGACGCCCGCGTACTGCTCGCGGGCGTCGACCCAGTCCTCCTCGCGGGCGATCCGCCCCTTCAGATCGGTCTCGAGGAGCCACCGCTCGAGCGAGCGCCGGACGCTCGAGCCGGCGCACGCGTCGAGGAGCGCGGGGGAGAAGTCCTCGACGCGGGCGGCGAGGCGGTCCCGAGCGACGGAGAGTTCGGTGTCCGCGTCGCGATCGGCGACCGCGTCGGCGGTGCCGCCTCGCTCGCGTTCGCACTGGTGCGTGACGAACGCGTACAGTTCGTTCACCGCAGGATCTTCCGCGAGTGACGGGGTGCCGATCGTCGCGGTGGGGATGCCGGCCGCGCGCAGCCGACCGCGCGTTTCGGGGATCGACTCGACTCGGGGAACGGCGACGGCGAAGGCGTCGTAACTCCACTCCTCGTGGCGATCCGCGAGCGACTGGATTTCGGTCGCGACCTCGCGAACCTGCTCGCGGGCGGTCCGGGCCCGAATTCGGTACGCCGTTCCCGCGACGGCGTCGGCGGTCGACCCGTCGACGGCGGCGGGTTCAGTCGCGTCGGGCGTCTCGCCGGTCGCGAAAAAGCGCGTGATCGCGGCGTGGGGTGGCGTCCGTTCGTCGTCGGCATCCTGATCGGACTCGAGGGCCTCGATCTCGAGGCCGTCCGCGACGTCCTCGAGTCGACCGGGCTCGACCCGCGTGCGCTCGACGCTCGCGTGGCGCTCGCCGAGGCAGACGAGGTCGGCGTCGGCCGAGAGCGCCGCGAGGTAGCGCCGGTCGAGCCGGCGGAACTCCTCGAACTCGAGGGCGAGGACGGCGTCGAACGACGACCCGACGCGGGTACGGAGGCCGTCCTCGTCGGCCTCGAGGAGGTCGACCGCGCGCGGGATCACGTCGGTCCGCTCGACGAACCCGCGGCGCTCGAGTTCCCCGTGGAACCGGTCGTTCATCGCGTAGAGGAACGCGAGGCAGTCGTGGAGGTCGTTCGAATCCTCAAAATCCTCGTATCGAATCCGCTGGCGCGTCGCCTCGAGCAGCAACTGCCCGACGTCGCGGGCGAAGCTCTCGTGGACCGACGCGCGCTCGAGGTAGGGCGGAATCTCGCGGCTCGCGCCGGCGATGACCAGCGAGATGAGTTCGATGCGCTCCTCGTACTCGAGTCGGTCGAGGGTGGGATCGTACTCCTCGACCACCTTCGAGGCGTGCTCGGGGACGGACTCGAGGCGGGGCGACCGGGGCGTTCCGTCCGCGACCGACGTCCGCGCGAGGGCCTCGCGGACGCGCACGAGGCCGGTCGGGTGTCGCTTCAGGACCAGCACGTTCCGCGGCCCGTACGCCTCGGCGAGGGCGGCGTACTCCCGCGAGACGACCTCGAGGAGGGTCGCTTCCGGCGAGGGGAGGACTTTGAGCGTCCCCTCGAGCGCGAACGCGGCGTCGGAAGCGGGAGTCGCGGGCGACATCTGTGGACTGGTGGCGAATATGGACGAATTGGTATTTAAAGGTGGGGAGAGTGTCGACGAACCGGCGGTCGCGTCCGACTTCGACACGCATTATACAGTGCGGTAGAGTACCATACTGTATGGACGATATTTTCGTCGCGCGGATCATGTCCACCGACCTCCACACCGTAACGCCCGACACGCTCGTCGAGGACGCGGCGTCGGTGATGCTCGAGGAGGGAATCGGGTCGGTCGTCGTCGTCGACGACGACAACCAGCTCGAGGGGATCCTGACCAACACCGACTTCGTCGACATCGTCGCACAGAGCCGTCCCAAAGCCCAGACGACGGTTTCGAAGTACATGAGCACCGACGTCGTGACGGCGTCGGCTCAGGATACGATCCGCGACGCCGCCGACCTGATGGTCGAACGCGGCTTCCACCACTTGCCGGTGGTCAACGAAGCGGAAGGTGTCATCGGGATCGTCACGACGTCCGATCTGACGGCGTACCTCTCGACCGCCCAGACGCCGAGTCCGTCCGACTGACGTCCCGTCCATCCGATCGCGACACCCTGGCTCGCCCGTTCGACGGGCCGACTGCGTTCGGTGCCAGGTCTCGGCCTCGAGTCGGGCCCGCCTTCGTCGCCGTCGCATCGGGTTAGCTGCTCGCGTCGGCCCCGCGATCGGTTCCGTCGTCCGCGAGACTCGCGTCGGATTCGCGCTGCGAACCGATCTCGAGTTCGGCCTCGGTCGCTTCGCGATCGTAGACCACGACGGTCCCGTCGCCGTGGACGATGACCGTCCACTCGTCGACGTCGAAGCCGACCACCGACGTCCCGCCGTTCGCCATCCGGGCGCCGTGGGCGACGAGTCGATCGAGCGCTTCCGGTTCGATCGTGTCGTAGAGCGGGTCGATCGCCGCCGGATCGACGTCGCCGGCCGTCGAGACGGCGCGAACGATCGCGGTCGACGCCCGCTCCGTCTCGGGATCGAACGCGGTTCGGTGGACGGGGGTAACTCCCTCGAGAGTGGTCAGCGCGTGCATTTCCGCGATATCGATACCGGAACCGATTGAATTCGCTCGTGGCACTGTGTTCGCTTTAAGAGAAGCCGACGGAATCGCCGACGGTCAGTCGTCGGTGCGTCTGCGGCCAAACGCCCTCGAGCGTCTCGCCCGTAGGGCGATCCACCGTCGATCCGGCACGGAGGGACGGACGTCTCCGGGGCGTGACCGCCGACGGCGCGAGTGGACGTGATCGCAGGTGGCGCGGTTAGTCGATCCATCCCTCGAACAGCGAACGTACCGTTCGAGCGACCTTCGCCTCCTGTCCGACGAAGAAGTGATCCGCGGGCAGGGCGACCGTTTCGCCGCCGCGCTCGGCGGTCGCGTCGACGACCGGTTCCCACTCGACGGTCGCGTCTCTCTCGCCGTAGCAGACGGCGATCGGCGCCTCGAGGTCCGCGAGCGCCTCGAGCACGTCGAGGTCGTCCGCGAGGCGGGCCGTCGGTGCGAGGGCGACGACGCCCGCGAGGTTCGCGCGGTCGTCCTCGAGGTTCGCGCCCGCGAGCACGGCCTCCGAGGCGCCGAAACTGTAGCCGAAGAGACCGACCGCATCGTAGCGTTCCGCGGCCCAACGGAGGGCGTTTCGAACGTCCTCGCGCTCGCCGTAGCCGCCGTCCCACGGGCCGTAATCGAACCGAAGGCAGGCGATTCCCGCCCCGGTCAGGGCGTCGCTCACGGCGACGAGGCGGGGGTCAGTTCGCGAACCGCCGTGTTGGGGGTGGGGCGGACACGCCACGACGATCGCCTCGCCGTCGCCGCTCGCGTTCGATTCGCGTTCGTCGGCGCCGTCTTCGGCCGGTTCGTCGAGCGCTCCTCGCACGTCGCGGCCGCCAGGGATGATGACGTCGGTCACGGGTTCGCGTTCGTCGGGGCGGAACAAAACGATCCTCGGTCGCGGTCACCGCCGGTCGAACGTCGGATCGAGGCCGATCGACGTCGTCCCCGACTGTTACTGATGTGATGTTTTTAAGGGCGACGAGCAATACGTAGGTACTATGGGCATCCTCTCTCGGACTTCGTACGTCATCCGGTCGAAGCTGAACTCGCTGCTCAACCGGGCCGAGGATCCGACGCAGACGCTCGATTACTCCTACGAGCAGATGCGCGATCAACTCCAGCAGGTCAAACGCGGCATCGCGGACCTGACGACGCAGAAAAAGCGCCTCGAGATGCAGAAGCGCCGCCTCGAGGAGAACGTCGAGAAGCACAACCAGCAGGCCCGCACGGCCGTCCAGCAGGATAGGGAGGACCTCGCGCGCCGCGCGCTCGAGAAGAAGAAGGCGAAGATGACGCAGATCGAGGAACTCGAGCGCCAGATCGGCGACCTCCAGCGCCAACAGGACCAGTTGATCGAACAGAAGGACGAACTCCAGTCGCGGATCGAGGAGTTCCGCACCAAGAAGGAGACGATGAAGGCGCGCTACGAGGCCGCGGAGGCGAGTTCGACCGTCTCGGAGGCGATGACGTCCACGGGCGAGGAGTTCGAGGACGTCGGGCTGGCGATCGAACGCGCCGAGGAGAAGACCGAGGACATGGAGGCGCGCGCGGCCGCCCTCGACGAACTCCACGAGAGCGGCGCCTTCGACAGCCCCATCTCGGACAAGGACAGCATCGACCGCGAACTCGAGTCGCTCTCGGCCGACAGCGGCGTCGAAGCCGAACTCGAGACGCTCAAATCCGAGGTCGGCGGGGACGAACCGGAGGCCGAGGCCGAACCCGAGCCCGAGGAAGGGGAGGTGGAACCGGAGATCAGCGACGAGGAGCTCGACGAGCTCGAGGACTCCGTCGACGACGAGGAGATCGAGAGCGAACTGGCGGAACTACAGGAAGAAGAGCAAAACTAACTCGGGCGCGCTCTCGACCTCGAGCGATTCGTTTGCCGCCGACGGACGGAGACCGTCGGCCGTCGCTCGTCGACCGGTAACCGGCGATCGTCGGGCGGCTCTATTCGATACCCACCGATCGTCGGCCGACGGTTCGATCCGCGTCCCACGGATTGGGTGTGAGGACAACGCCTACCACGCCCCCCGTTGATTACGCACGTATGGGGGATGATTCACGCCTCGAGTCGCTCTCGCCCACCGATCAGATCGTGCTGTTGACCGTCGCCGAGCGGTGCAAGGCGACTGACGAACCCGTTCAAACGTTCGAGGTCCGCCAGTCCTGCGTCGATCGCCTCCGGGACGTCGAGACGGCGGTCATCGGGACGATCACGGAAGCCGACGTGATGCGGTCGCTGTACGAACTCGAGGACGCCGATCTGGTGTCCGAGGTGTCGCCCGATCCGGACGCCCGCTCGCCGACCGGGAAGGGGCGTCCGTCGTACGCGCTCGTGGTCGACCCGGACGCGCTCCTCGACGCGTGCGACGACGACCTGGTCGACGCGATCCGCGAGGACTAATCGGTGTCCGTCGACGGTGGCGTCGGCGACGCCGACCGCGTCACGGCCGTCGACCGGGAACCCGCCGTACGCTCCGCTTCCGGGTCCCGAGACGAGTCCGCGTTCCGGTTCGGGTCCGGTGACGAACTCCGGTTCGAGCGGTCCAGGTCCGGTCCCTCGCGAGCGCGCGGGAGTTCGACCGTGATCACGGTGCCGTCGGGGCCGGTTTCGGTCACCTCGACGCGGCCGCGGTAGCGGTCGGTCAGTCTGCGGACGATGTAGAGGCCGATGCCGTGGTCGTGGCGCCTGTCGTCGTCGCGCTCGAAGAGGTCCTCGAGTTCGTCGTCGGGGATTCCCGGTCCGTCGTCCTCGATCCGGACGCGGACGGTCTCGTCGGTCCGCTCGACTGTGACGCGAACCAGGGGCGACGAGCTATCGTTGTGCTCGACGGCGTTCGTCAGCAGGTTCGAGAAGAGCCGCGGGAGCAGGTCGTCGGCCTCGACGGTGACGTCGTTCGGGATTTCGGCGTCGATCCGAACCTCGTCGAATTGATCGTCGAGGGCGTCGAGTTCGCCCCGAAGAACGGGTGCGAGCGCCGTCGATTCCACCGTCGGACCGTCGTCGAGCGTCTCGAGGAGGGTGCGAACGTCCCGAATCACGTGCGTCATCTCGCGACTCTGTCGCTCGATCGTCCGCAGGTGGGCGTAGTCGGGGTCCGACTCCTCGCGTTCTTCGAGCAGCAGGGCGGTGTAGCCGCCGATCACGTTGGCGTTGTTGAGCACCTCGTGGCGGAGGACGGCGTTCAGGTAGTCGAGCCACTCCCGCTGGTACTCGAGGTACCGGGCGCTGACGGCGGCCTGTTCGGCGGCGACAGCCCGCTCGATCGATCGCGCTTCGATCGTCCCGATCGCGAACCCGACGGCGCTGCCGATACTGATCGACCACCGCGCCCAGGCGACGAACCAGATCGTCGGCAGGTCCGGCGTGAGCGGCATCGTCATGAGGTTCACGACGAGAAAGCCGGCGCCGCCGGCGACGGTCCATCCGCCGATCCGCGGCCACCGCTCGGTGCCGATATCGCTTCGATAGAGCCAGAGGCCGCCGGCGACGAGGCCTAGCTTGAACGGGAACACGCTCGCCGCACCGAGCAGGACCTGCCACGTAATGTTGCCGATGATCAGGAGTTCGACTCCCATCGCGACGAGGAGAACGACACCCGT
The DNA here is from genome assembly GCF_031852275.1 of Halovalidus salilacus. Taxonomy (GTDB): domain Archaea; phylum Halobacteriota; class Halobacteria; order Halobacteriales; family Natrialbaceae; genus Halovalidus; species Halovalidus salilacus. The sequence goes on from NZ_CP134700.1 coordinate 929,553, forward strand.
CCCTACGAGTGCCGGTGGAACGACCCTCGGCGGGACAGCGGTCCTGAGCTGCACGTCTATGGACCGATTTGTCCCGAAGGTAATATGAGTACTGGCACGAACGGGTTTCGCCGTCCGGCGGAGATGTCGCGAGCGCGACTGATCCGGGCGTCACGAGGGCGTTCCGAGGACGCTGATGTCGTAGTCGGCGAGCGACCCCGGCGGTTCGAGGACGATGACCTGGAACGCCCACGTCTCGCCGCCGTCGAGGTCGCCGGTGCTGGCGAGGTACCGGCCCAGGTGGGTGCCTGCGTCGTCGTAGACGCGGACGCGGACCTCGGCGACCTCCACCCGGTCGGTTCCGGTGTTCTCCACGGTTCCCTGGACGGTCGATCCGAGGTAGCCGTCCTCGTAGACGAAGCGGTGTTCGACGATCGCGAGGTTGTCGAGCCGGGTCACGGTGTCGCTGGGCGTCTGCTGGGCGGCCGCGTACGCGACGTTCGTCTCCCGAGTCGTTCGGTTGTCGCCGCTGACGTTCTCGGGTATCTCCCCGTCTTCGTACCGCGGGTCACCACCGCCGCCACCGCCGATACAGCCGGCGAGCACGAGGGCTGTGCCGCCGCCGACTGCGGCGAGCACGCGGCGACGGCTCGATCGATCCCCGCGCGTCATGCGCGCCGACTCCCTCGTCGAATTCCGTCGCTGACGCCGATCATGGGCCAATTGACCTTGTGCAGACATTTGAGTGTACACCTTGAACGGGCCGCCGACGAACGTGCGCGGTCCGGCGCGCCCGCCGTCGTCCTTCGCGTCGCCGCGATTCGTCCGTCCGCGCACGTTCGTCGGCGGCGGGTCAGCCACGCTGGTTGTGCAATGCAGGGTCTTAACGGGCGACGCGTCGAACGGTGGGTGTGACCTCCTCCGAGGGCGACGGGACGCCGGATCGAGATCTCGACGTCGAGTCGTACGACCCCACGAGCGGTTCGGGTGGGGCCCGCTCCTCGGCGTTCACGCCCGCGGGTGCCCGGGAGTGGGTGCTCGTCGAGGGCGGACGCCTCACAGTCGCGGCGCTGTTCACATTCGGGGTGTTCGTCCTCTTCCTCGCGCTGAACGCGTTCGAGGTCGTGTCGTTCGTCAACGACGCGTCGGTCACCCGCGTCGCGAGCGGGATGATCGCCGGCACGTTCTCGCTCGTCACGCTCGTCGTCTCGATCAATCAGCTCATCCTCTCGCAGGAGTTCGCCACCGCCGGCGAGACGCGCCAGCGGATCGAGGGGGTCGACGCCTTCCGGGCGGACGTCGCGGAGGCGGCGAACTTGCCCGAAGCGCCGATCTCGACGGCGGGCGTCCTCGAGTCGATCGCGGCCGCGATCCGCGAGGACGCGCGGTGCCTCCTGCGGTCCGTCGAACACCGCGACGACGAGGTCGGCGACCGGCTGCGGGAGTACGGGGAGACCGTCGTGAAGAGCACGGAGGATATCGACGAGACGTTCGAGCGGGGCGAACCCGACACGTTCACGGCGCTGCTGGCCGCGATCCGGTACGATGACGTCAGATTGCGCCACGTCGGCGAGTACGTTCGTGACGCCCACGCAGAGTCGCTGTCCGACGCATCGACGGACGCGATCGAGGAGTTGATCGGGTCGTTCGAACTGTTCAACGTGGCGCGCGCACACTTCAAAACGACGTACCTGCAGCGCGAGCTCACCCGCTTCTCACAGTTGACCGTGTACGCCGGCGCGCCGGCGATCCTGTCGGCGATCATCGTCGGGTTACTGTACGCCGACGTCGGCGGGGCGAGCGTCGCCGTCGAGTCGCTCCCGTACGTCGTCAGCGCCCTCATTGCCGTCATCGTGTCGCCGCTAGCCCTGCTGGTCTCCTACATTCTCCGCACCGCGACGGTGACCCGGCGGACCGCCTCGGTCGGTGCGATGCTCGCGGAGGAACGGATCGAAGAGGGCCCGTTTCGGGGAACGTCCGAGAGTGACGGGTGAGCGGTCGCGTCTCGCGCGTCGGATCGTGGTCGGATTCTCCCTCCACGTCCCATCTGCGACTCGACTCGATGGCGTTTACGCGACCGTCGGTGGCCGGTCGAGGTATTTTACCGTTCGGTCTGGTACGGGACCGATGTCGAACCCGAAATGAGTGATTCGGCCCCGGACGACGTGACGAGCGGCGGCGAACGAACCGGCGAGAGCGGGATTCGGTTGTGGCTCCTGATTCGGGTCAACCGGTGGGTGCTCACCGCGGCGATTCTCGTGGGAATCTACGTCGCGTTCGTCGGCGCCAGTATCCTCCCGCTCGCACAGTTTCGAACGGTGGTCCAGAACCAGTACGCCGTCGAGTACCTCTTTTCGGCGTTCATCGGCGCGATAATCACCGGCACGTCGATCGTCGTTACCATCAACCAGCTGGTCCTCTCCCAGGAACTCGGCGCGGTCGGCAGCCAGCGCGAGCGCATGACCGGCGCGATGGAGTTTCGCGAGGACGTCGAATCGGACATCGTCGACGAGGACGTCGCGCCGCCCGAGCCCGCGGCGTTCCTGTGGGAACTCGTCGACGGCGTCGAGGAGCAGGCCGATCGTCTCCAGTCGACGGTCGCGAGCGATCACGACGCCGACCTCGTGGACGAGGTCGACTCCTACGTCGACGACCTCGTCGACAACGCCCGCTCGGTGAAGGACGACCTCGAGAACGCCCAGTTCGGGACGTTCGACGTGATCTGGAACGCGCTCCGGTTCAACTACTCGCGGAAGATCTACGACGGACGGACGATTCGGGCCGAGTACGACGACGAACTATCGAAGGAGGCGGCCGAAGCCGTCGACGACACCGTCAGGGCCCTGAAGTACTTCGGCCCCGCCCGGGAGCACTTCAAGACGCTGTACTTCCAGTGGGAGCTCATCAACCTCTCTCGAGCGCTGCTGTACATCGCGGTGCCTGCGCTCGTCGTCGTCGGCGTCTTCGTCTCGTACGTGAACTCGAGCGTCGTCGCCGGGTCGACGCTCGGGGTCGACAATCTCGTGCTGGTCGCCGGCGCCGGTTTCGTCGTCGGGCTCGCACCGTTCGTCGTCTTCACCGTCTACATCCTGCGGATCGCCACCGTCGCCAAGCGAACGCTCGCGATGGGGCCGTTCATCCTCCGCGAGACCCAACGGGAGGAGGACCTCGGCTGATCCGACGGTCCGGCGACGCGGGTACCCGGTCACGAGGTCGGCCGTCCGACGCGTCGTTCGTCTTGCAGGTGCAACTGTAACGTCGAAGCGTCACGACGGAGCGAATACGTCCATGGAATCGATCGCGGACGGATTCGAGAACCGCGGCGGGGAGAACTGCGCGCGACCGAACTGCGTCGGGGAGCACCCCGTGGGGGATCGGTCGTGAGCGCCGACCGAACCGATTCGCCGGCCGAGGAACCCCTTCCTTCGGTGGAGGAGGCCCTCGAGGACGCGACCGAACCGCGTGCGCTGACGGGCGGTCGAACGGGCGGACTCTCCCTCGTCGCGATCGGCGGATCGCTCGCCGTCTACGGCATCCGTCGCCGCTCGCTCGGCGGGATCGCGACGGCGGTCGCGGGAGGTTGGCTGGCCTACCGCGGCGTGCGGACCGTTCGCGCCGAACGGAGGGCCGTCGAACGCGGCGGGGGCGGATCGGGCGAGTCGACGGACTCGAGCGATGGCGCGGTCGTCGAGGAAACGATCACCGTCGGACTCCCGCCGGAGGAGTGCACCGAGTACTGGGTCGAGGCGGGGCACCTGGGTCGGCTGCTGGGGGAGTTCGGCGACGTCCGCCCCGCAGGCGAGGACCACCTCCGATGGACCGCCGAGGGACCGCTCGGACGACGCCTCGAGTGGGAGGCCCGACTGGCGGAGGAGCGCCCCGGCGAGCGCGTGCGCTGGGAGTCGCTCGAGGGCGCGCCGATCCGGAACGAGTGGACCGTGACCTTCGAACCGGCTCCGGGCGACCGGGGGACGACGGTGAGCCTCCGAATCCGGTTCGACCCGCCGGCCGGACCCGTCGGCGATCGGCTGCTGAACGCGCTCGGAATCGTCCCCGAAACGCTCGCGGCGACGGTGCTCGACCGGTTCAAGAGCCTCGCCGAGACCGGCGAAATTCCGACGCTGCGGGCCAACCCCTCCGCTCGCGGCTCGGGCGACCTGGCGTGAGGCTGACGTGCCTCACCCGGATCGGTGAGGTCGGCGTGTCCCCACCTCGATCGGTGGGACTGCCGTGGTCCCACTCACCGCCCGAGACCGTCGGCCGACGCGGCGAACGCGTACCGCCGCGGGCGAGTCAAATCACTTATTCGGGAGGTGTGTAAAGGAACAGCTACGAACGATGGTAGAATCCGCCAGCATCGATCTCCTCAACCTACTCCTCGTACTCACCCTCGCCTGGTTCGGCGGGATACTCGCCGAGCGCGTCGGCTACCCGGCGTTGATGGGTGAACTGCTCGCCGGGATCCTCTTCGGGCCGGCGGTCCTCGGCGTTCTCCATCCGTCGGAGGGGCTCGAGGTGTTCGCCGAACTCGGCGTCTTCCTGCTGATGATCTACGTCGGGATGGAGGTCGACCTCCACGACCTGTTCGAACTCGGGCCGCAGTCGCTGATGGTCGCGCTGGGCGGCTTCCTCGTCCCGTTCGGGATGGGATACCTGGTCGGCGACCTCCTCGGGATGACGATCGAGCAATCGCTGTTCATCGGCATCGCGATGGCCGCGACCTCGCTGGCGACGAAATCGCGGATCCTGGTCGACCTCGACCTGCTCGACACGCGGATCGCGGGCGTCCTCCTCGGGGGCGCGTTGCTCTCCGACGTGGGCGTGATGGTCGTCTTCGCCGGCATCACCGGCTTCATCGAAACCGGCGACGTGACGCCGCTGGCGATCGCGACGCTCACCGGCGAGGCGTTGTTGTACTTCGCGGCGGCGCTCCTGTTCGGCGATCGCGTCCTCCCGCACCTCTGGGAGCTCCTCGAGGGGTGGATGGAGCGCCACGAGTTCGTCGACAAGACCTCGGCGTTCACGGTGGCGCTGGTCGTCGCGCTCGCGTTCGCCTTCTTCGCCGCCCTCGTCGAACTCCACATGATCATCGGCGGGTTCATCGCCGGCCTCTTCCTGCGACAGGCCCAGCTCGACCCCGACATCTACGACCACATGTACGGCGTGATCTACGACCTCGCGATGGGGTTTTTCGCCCCGATCTTCTTCGTCTCGGTCGCGTTCGACCTCACCCTCGGCGTGTTCACGGAGAACCTGCCGCTGCTCGTGCTCATCCTGACGGTCGCGTTCGTCAGTAAGATCGTCGGGAGCTGGCTGTTCGCCCTCCCCACGAAGCTCTCCTGGCGCGAGGGGCTGGTCATCGGCTTCGGCATGAACGGGCGGGGGACCGTCGAGATCGTCATCGTCTCGATCGCCCTCTCCGCCGGCGTCATCGGCCAGGAACTGTTTTCGATCCTCGTCTTCACCGCCATCTTCACGACGACGCTCGTCCCGCCCACCGTCAAGTGGGGCGTCGACTGGCTCGAGCGAGCCGGCGATCTCGTCTTCATCGACGCCGAACCCGCCGACGCCGAGGGGCCCGTGGGTCCGGAGGCCGATTGATCGACGGCGTTCGATTCGCGTTCGTCACCGATCGAGCGATCGGTCGCGGTGTCCGAACGCGAACCGAGTTCGGCGGACGAGCGGGCTCGTAGAACTCGCGCAGGAGACTGACCGCTCGAGCGGCCCGGCCGGGCGCTAGATCTCGTCGACGAGGTGGGCGAACTCGTCGGTGTCGAGGACCTCCATCGTCTGGGCCTCGAGCCCGTGTCGGTGGAGCGTGAGCGCCGACTTGTACGCCCCCTGGCGATCGGACGCTTCGAAGATGACGATGAAGTCGTGCTCGCCGAGGACCGCGTACGAGTCGACCAGTTCGGCCGCGTGGTCTTCGAACTCGGTCCTGATCTCGCCCCAGATGGACGCCAGCTCCTGTGCGTTCTGTACGTCCCGATCCGAGACGCTCACGAGCGAAGCGTAGCGGTTCATATCCGAGCTATCGCCACTCCACGCAAAACGCTTACGTGGCATGTTCCGGCCCCGGTTCGGGCGAAACCCCTCGGAGGGGAAAAATGTACTCGAGATCGAGTGAGTCGTGCCCTTTTTTGCGTCACCCGAGGTAGGTCGGGTCATGAGGAACGCGAAGATCGTCTGTACGCTTGGGCCGGCCTCGAGTTCGCGCGAGACGATCCGGGCGCTGGCGGAGGCGGGGATGTCGGTCGCCCGGCTGAACGCGAGCCACGGCAGCCGCGAGGACCGGGTCGAACTCGTCGAGCGGGTCCGTGCGGTCGACGAGGAGGTCGATCGGCCGATCGCGGTCATGCTCGACACGCAAGGGCCCGAGATCCGGACCGCCCCCCTCCCGGAGGGCGAGACGGTGACGCTCGAGACGGACTCGACGGTTCGCTTCGTCGAGGGGGATGAAGCCAGCCCGGAGCGTGTGGGGCTCTCGCTGTCGATCGACGGGGTCGAACCCGGCGATCGCATCCTGCTCGACGACGGCCTCATCGAGACGACCGTGACGGAGCGCGAGGGAGACGAAGTCGTCGCCCGCGTGGACACCGGCGGCGAACTCGGCGGACGGAAGGGCGTGAACGTCCCCGGCGTCGACCTCGACCTGGACGTCGTCACCGAGTCCGACCGCGCGGACCTCGAGATGGCCGCCGACGTCGGCGTCGACTTCGTCGCCGCGAGCTTCGTCCGGGACGCCGAGGACGTCTACGAGGTCGGCGGCGTGCTCGAGGAGTTCGGCGCCGATATTCCCGTCGTCGCGAAGATCGAGCGCGCCGGCGCCGTCGAGAACCTCGACGAACTGATCGACGCCGCCTACGGCGTCATGGTCGCCCGCGGCGACCTCGGCGTCGAGTGCCCGATGGAGGACGTCCCGATGATCCAGAAGCGGATCGTCCGGAAGTGTCGGGAGGCCGGCTCGCCGGTGATCACCGCCACGGAGATGCTCGATTCGATGGTCACCGCCCGCCGGCCGACGCGCGCGGAGGCGTCCGACGTCGCGAACGCCGTCCTCGACGGCACCGACGCCGTGATGCTCTCCGCGGAGACGGCGATCGGCGACCACCCCGTCGCCGTCGTCGAGGCGATGGACAGCATCGTCCGCGAGGTCGAGCGCTCCGGCGAGTACGCCGAACTCCTGGAGCAGCGCGTCCCGGCCGCCGGCGAGGCACGGACCGACGCGCTGGCCCGGTCGGCGCGTTTCCTCGCCCGCGACATCGGCGCGGACGCCGTCGTCGCGGCCACCGAGTCCGGCTACACGGCGCTCAAGACGGCGAAGTATCGGCCGGGCGTGCCGGTCGTCGCCTCGACGCCGAACCACCGCGTCCGGCGCAAACTCGCCCTCTCGTGGGGCGTGATCCCGCTGTACGCTTCCGTCTCCGACCAGGGAGCCGGCGCCGTCGTCGAGCGGGCCGTCCAGTCGGCCCTCGACGCGGGCGTCGCCGAGAGCGGCGACACCGTGGTCGTCCTCTGCGGCATGATGACCGAACTCGAGGGGGCGAACACGACGAACATGATGAAAGTACACATCGCCGCCGAGGCGCTCGAAACCGGCCGCGTCGTCGTCGAGGGCCGGGCGTCGGGACCGGTCGCTCGAGCGCCCGACGGCGACCTCTCGGCGCTCGAGCGGGGGGCGATCCTGGCCCTCGAGGCGGACTTCGACGGGGAGTTCACCGGCGACGTCTCGAAACTCGCCGGTATCGTCGACGCGCAGCGCGGGATGACCGGCTACCCGGCGCTCGTTGCTCGCGAACTCGAGATTCCGATGGTCAGCGACGCGGACCTCTCGGGGGTCGAAGACGGAACCCTGGTCACCATCGACGCCGAACGGGGGGTCATCTACGAGGGCGACATCCGCGGACGAACCGATCGCGAGTAGGTCGTCGGTCGACTCGGGTGCGGTCCCCCCGAGGCCACGGTGACCCTTTTCCGCGTCCAACGGAGGTATCCGGAACCGAGAACGCCGTGGAGGCCTCCGTCGCCGTCGACGAGCACGGGGCCGGCCTCACCCGAACCGCGCCTCGAGGACCGCCCGGTACCGCTCCCCCGCCTCGTCGCCGCGCTCGAGCGCCTCGCGAATCCGCGGCGAGATCCACTCGCGGCCGCCGGATCCGGCTCCGTCCGCGTCCGCCCCGTCCGCAACCGCGCCGTCGAACCCGTCGGCCCTGAGGTCCGCCGGCAGGAACCGCTCGTAGACGGGCAGGCGCTCGCGCAGCGGGACGGCCGCGCGCTCGGCGATCTCCTCGAGTTCGCGCAGCGCGGGCCACTCGTACTCCGGGTTGATGTGGTCGTCCGTGACCGGCGAGACGCCACCCAGGTCGTCGACGCCGCAGTCGACGAGGTCGCGGGCGGGGGCGAGGTTCGGCGGCACCTGCACCGAGATTTCGTCGGGCAGCGCGGCCCGAGCCATCGCCGTCACCCGTCGCATCGTCTCGAGGTCGGGCGAGCCGCGGGACCAGCGCTCGTTGTTCACGACGGGCTGGACGATCACCTCCTGGACGTGGTCGTAGCGCTCGTGCAGTTCGCGGATCGCCAGCAGGCTCTCCGCGCGGTCGCGCCAGTCCTCGCCGATACCGACGAGGATGCCGGTCGTGAACGCGACGTCGAGTTCGCCCGCGTTCCGAATCGTCCGGAGGCGCTGGCCCGGCACCTTCGTCCGCGGTCCGGCGTGGGCGTCCACATCGGCGGTCGTCTCGAGCATCACGCCCATGCTGGCGTTGACGTCGGCCACCTCGGCCATCTGCTCGCGCGTCTGGTCGCCCGGATTGGCGTGAGGGAGCAGCCCCTCCTCGAGGGCCACCTCGCAGGCCTCGCGCAGGTACGTGTGGATCGAGTCGTGTCCCCACTCGGCGAGTTGGGCGTGGATCTCGGTGTAGCGGTCGTCGGGGTCGTCGCCGAACGTAAAGAGGGCTTCCGTACAGCCGGCGTCGGCCCCCTGTCGGCAGATGTCCCCGACCTCCTCGAGCGAGAGGAGGGAGACCCGCCCCGGCGGGTCGAAGTAGGTGCAGTAGGTGCAGGTGTAACGACAGGCGGTCGTCAGGGGGACGAACACGTTCCGCGCGAAGGTGAGCGCCGGCGCGGCCGAGACGTCCGCGGGAGTCACCTCGAGCAGCCGCTCGATCTCCTCGTCGTCGATCGTCACGGAAACGCCGTACTCGTCCGCGCCGGGGATCGCCATGGTCGTCTCGGAGTGTCGTCGCCGCGAGTATAAGCGCTTCACTTCGGGGCGACCGTGACGGCTCGAGGCGGTGTTTTACGGCGGAGATCGGCGCTCGTCCGTCGACGTGTCGACGGATCAGTTCCGAACCTGCGCGCTCGAGGCGGTGAGACGATCCGGGGCCGTCACCGACACCGACTCGGACGCGAGCGGGAGCGTGAAGGTGAACGTCGATCCCGCGCCGGGCTCGGAGTCGACCCAGATCTCGCCGCCGTGGCGCTCGACGATCCGCTTGCACAGCGACAGCCCGATGCCGGAGCCCGGGTGCTCGTCGACGGAGTGGAGTCGCTGGAAGATGCCGAAGATGCGGTCGGCGTCGGCCGGGTCGATGCCGATCCCGTCGTCGCGAACCGAGATCCGCCAGGCCGACGGGCGGCGCTCGGCGGAGACGTGGACGCGCGGCGCTCCCTCACCGGCGTACTCGATCGCGTTCGACAGCAGGTTCTGGAACACCTGTCTGAGCTGGCCGCCGTCGCCCTCGACCGTCGGCAGCGACTCGCGGGTGATCTCGGCGTCGGTCTCCTCGATTCGGAACTGCAGGTCGTCGAGCACCTCCTCGAAGGCGACCTCGAGATCGACGACGTCGAACGGATCGCCCTGGGTCTCCACCCGCGAGTACTCGAGGAGCCCGTCGATCATCGTGCGCATGCGGTCGGCGCCGTCGACGGCGAACCCGATGAACTCCTCCGCGTCCTCGTCGAGGTCGGCCGCGTAGCGGCGCTCGAGCAACTGCAGGTAGCTCGAGACCATCCGCAGGGGCTCCTGGAGGTCGTGGCTGACGGCGTAGGCGAACTGTTCGAGGCGCTCGTTCGAGGCCTCGAGTTCGGAAATCACCTCCTCGAGGCGCTCTTGCGTCCGACGGAGTTCTTCGTTGTGCCGTTCGACGGCGTGTTTCCGTTTCAGCTCCTCGTTCTGCCGTTCGACCTCCCGGGTTCTGCTGATGGCGCGCGCGTCGTGGACGCCGATTGCGAGACCCACGCTGGATCCCATCGCGAGCGCGATCGCCCGCGTTCCGAACGAGAACTCGGCCGATACGCCCGGGTGGATGATACGCAGGACGATGAAGACGAACATCACGACGACGCCGCCCGCGCCCCACGCGACGACCCGGCGGTAGCGGTCGGGTTCGACGTCCGACCGGGGTAGCCAGCGGCCGATGTACACCATCACCAGTCCCGGAACGCTGAAGAGCGCGAAGTCGAGGGCCGTCACGAGGTAGTCGATGGGTCCGCCAACCGTAGAGACCGCCTGCTCCGCGGCGACGACGATCAACAGCAGGCCCGTCACGACGACGAGGCGATCCCAGCGGAGCATAGTTTGTCTTCCGGATGCGACGCCCGTATATGAGAGCCGCGATTCCGTCGAGTTCACGGCGTCGAGACTGTCGATCGCGACTGACGGTCGGGGTCGAGTTCACGGCGTCGAGACTGTCGATCGCGACTGACGGTCGGGGTCGCGTTCACCGTCGACGCCGATCGCTTCGACCCGGGGCCGACCGATCCTTCTCCTTACTCCTCGCGTCGAGACGCGCGCACCCGTCCCTCGCGCTCGTCGACGGAGAAACCGAGATCGTACAGGAGGGTCGGCACGCGGCCCGTTCCGTGGAGGAGCACCTCGACCAGATCCTCGGGTTCGTCGACGTCCGTCGACAGTCGGTACGAATCGACCGTCTCGACGTCGGCGCCGACCTCGCCGGCGATGCGGCGGTGGTCGAGGTACGACGCGCCGTGGTAGTCGACGCGAAAGTCGGGGTGGCGGGCCACGAACGCGTTCGTCCCGCCGCCGCGACCCGGGACGAGGACGACGTCGCCCGGCGTCGAAAACAGGCCCTCGAGTGCGATCGGCGTGGCGAGGGCGAGGTCGGCCATGACGACCGCGACGGGGTCGCCGTCGCCGTCGCCGGCGAGTCGGGACTCCAGGACGGCGTTGACGGCGATCGAGAGCGGCCGGTCGTCGACGGTGACCGATATCGGGCCGTCGGGGTCGGTGTCGAGGTCGCCCGAGAGCGGCGCCGTCGAGAGGATGGTCGATTCGTACCCGGTCGCCGCGATCGCACTCGCGACGTCCTCGAGCATCGCTCGAGCGATGGCCGACCGCTCCTCCGGGGTGAGGACGCCCGAAAGGCGCGTCTTCGGATCGGTCGCGGCGAACGGGACGACGACGTGCATTCTGCCGGACGTTGCCGCCACGGCGGCAAAAACGCGTCGTCTCGGCCGGTAAACGGGATCGAAAACGAGGGCGAGACGACCCGAGCGAGGCGTCGGTTCGGACGGTCGCGAGCGCGGACGGTCGTCGCGATCGTCGGCGCGACGCGGTCGTCGGTCGAAACGCGAAAATCGTGACGCGAGCCCCTAGAACAGCGGCTCGAGTTCGTCCTCGTCGTCCTCGACGAGGCTCTCTAAGTTCTGGTCGCTCTCGGCCTGGATGTCTTCCATGTTGTCCTGGGCCTCGATCGCGACCTGCTGGAGGCGCTTGATGCGCGGGACGTTCGTCACGCCGGCGAGCAGGATCGCTGACGACACTTCGGGGACGTTACGCGGGTAGTCGCCGCCGCGGACCTCCATGCTGCCGGTCTCCTCCTCGAGCCACTTGCGGCCGCGCTCGATGCCTTTCCGGTTCAGGTACTCCGAGGGACCGGAGAGGACGAGCAGCGCGCGCTCGGCGCCCTCGATCTCGCAGGGCAGCGTGAGTCGGCCGAGGGCCGCCTTGCGGACGAGGCTCGTGATGCGGTTCGTCGTGTTGGCCGCGTCGAGGCCGTCGTCGCCGCCGGAACCGCTCGTAAAGCGAGAGAGCAGGCCGCCGCCGGTGGCGAGTTCGACCTCCTCGGAGGCGTAGCCGACGGTCGAGACGCCGCCGCCCGAGAGGGTGTTGATGATCTCGGAGGAGTCGACGACGCTTTCCGCGACCTCCTCGCCGGCTTGCACCTCGCCGGCGCCGAAGAGGACGCCGAACCGTCGGACGATCTCCTCGTTGATCTGCTCGTAGCCGCCCTCGACGGACTCGCCCGTCTGGCGCCACGAGTCGTTGTCGAAGACCATCAGGTTGTCCACCTCGCGGACGAACGTCTGGAACGAGCGGGCGGCGTTGAGCGTGTAGATGCCGCCCTCGTCCGTTCCGGGGAGGACGCCCAACCCGTAGACGGGGATCGTGTAGATCCGCTTCAGGTGCTTCGCGAGGACGGGGGCGCCGCCGGACCCGGTCCCGCCGCCCATGCCGGCGACGACGAGGAACGCGTCCACCTCGTGAGTGGGGATGGCATCGATGGCGTTTTGCACCTCGTCGATGTCCTCTTCGGCGACTTCCGCGCCGAGTTCGTTGTCTGCACCCACGCCGTGGCCCTTCACGCGGGCCTGGCCGATGAGTACGCGGTTCTCCTGTGGTATATTCGTGAGACCGATGAGGTCCGCTTTCGCGGTGTTGACAGCGATCGCCGCACGAACGATGCCGCTGTTCGTCCGGTCGTCGTAGTCGAGGAATCGATCGACGATTTTGCCACCGGCCTGTCCGAATCCGATCATCGCCAGCTTCATTGTTTGTCAGGGGGCTCCGTTGCCTTGAAACGAGTGCGATCAGGGATATAAAACTTTTGGCAGAGTGAAATTCAGGAACGGTTTTCTTTTGGACAAAAACGGAAGGCGGCGTCGTTTTTCAACGAGGTTAATCGTCGAATAAAATCGGGCGAAATCCTGTCAACCAAAATATTTATACTAAGCGTTCGGGTGAACCGCTCCGCGCTTAAAGGTCTCCGTCGACGGGAGTTGTCACGTACGGAGCCCCAGACCGCGTACCAATTCAGGCGAAATCTCTTTCGGCCCGACACGATCGCCGGGAATCGATTCACGGCGACCGGATCCCCGACTCGACGCTCCCGGCCGACGTCGACTCGAGGCCGAGGTACGACCGGAGGGTCAGCAGGTCGTCCGGCTCCCGTCCGAACGCGGTCACGTCGTTGTCCGAGACGGTATTGTCGAACTCGAGCGATCGTGCCTGATCGGGGCCGAAGGGGACGAACGGGACTGGGCCGATCGCGTGCGATCCGAGCTTCGCGAGAGCCATCGGTAGGGGGAGGACGGTGACGGACCGGCCATCGGCTTCGTGGGCGAGTTCGGCCACCTCCGCGAGCGTCAGGACCTCGGGACCGCCGAGTTCGTAGGTTTCGTCGGCGTGTTCGCCGTCCTCGTCTTCGACCGCGTCGGCGAGCATCGGAACGAGGTCGCCCACCCAGATCGGCTGGAAGCGGGTCCCCCCACCGCCGGGGAGCGCCGTCACGTACGGCGTCGTCAGCGTCTTCGTGAAGCCGACGAACTCGTCGCCCTCGCCGAAGACGACCGACGGGCGGACGATCGTCCACTCGAGGGCCGAGTCACCCACGACCGCTTCGGCCCGGCCCTTCGCGCGGATGAACGCGGTGGCGCCGTCCGGGTCGGCGCCGAGACCGCTGATCTGGACGAACCGGCGGACGCCGCCGGCCTCGGCGCCGCGAACGAGGTTCTCCGTTCCCCGGTAGTGGACCTCCTCGTGGCTCGTCCCGCTCGGCGGCTGGAACAGTGGCGAGAGCGAGACGAGGTTGACCACGGCGTCGTAGTCGCCGTTCTCGAGGATCTCAGCGATCGAGTCGTAGGCGCTCGCGTCGCCGGCGACCGTCTCGACCGCCGCCGGAAGTCCCCCGTCGTCGGGGTCGCGCGCGAGCGCCGTCACGTCGTGGCCCCGCTGGACGAGTTCCGCACACAGGTTCCGCCCGATGAATCCCGTTCCGCCGGCGACGAGGACGTTCATGCCCGATAATTCGACAGCGAACCGTAAAAATCCGAACGCCTCCCAGCGGAGGGCGAACCGATCGGTCGCTCGAGGCGGATCGACCGGCCACGGACGACGGATCCCCGTGTTGTAGGACGGACCGGGCCGGCGGTGCCGCCTCGATCAGTAGCAACACAGATGTACCGGGCGCGACGACGTCCGTGCATGCTCGTCACGCTCGAGGGGCTCGACGGCAGCGGCAAGTCGACGCTCTGCGACGCGCTGCGCGGCCGTTACCCGGAGGCGACGTTCACCCGCGAGCCGACGACCTCGTGGTACGGCGACGCGGTCTACCGGTCGATCGAGGACGACGGCGCGGACCCGCTGGCGGAACTCTTCCTCTACACCGCGGACCACGCCGACCACCTCTCCCGACTGATCGAACCCGCCCTCGAGCGCGGCGACCTGGTGATCTCGGACCGCTACGCCGACTCGCGGTACGCCTACCAGGGGGCGACCCTCGAGGGCGTCCTCGATGAGCCGATGCAGTACGTCATCGACGTTCACGAACCGTTTACGATCGTCCCGGACCTGACGATCTACCTCGACCTGGATCCCGAGATCGCGGCCGCGCGCGCGGGCACGACCAACAAGTTCGAACGAGCCGAGTACCTCGCCCGCGTCCGCGAGAACTACGAACGGCTGATCGAGCGCGATCCGGATCGGTTCGAGCGCGTAGACGCGACGTTTCCACCCGGGGAGGTTCTCGAGCGGGTCGAAGCGGTACTCGCGGGGGCGCTCGAGGGGTGATCGATCGGCCGACGCGGATTCGTCGTGCTTTCGGACGACCACGGCGTGGACGAACGGACTCGTCTCCGCCACGCCGACGTCGTGACCGCGATGATCGGAGTCTCCCGTACCGACAGAAGAGCGGATTCAATCCATCGCGATGTACGTCCGCGTGTCGGCCACGCCCTCGAGCCCCTGGATGCCCGAGGAGACGGCCTGGAGGACGTCGTACACCCCCGGGGCGTCGACTTCGGCGATGATGTCGTAGTTGCCGGCGACGATGTGGGCGTCGTCGACCGACTCGAGGTCCCTGATCGCGGCGAGGAGCCCCTCCGACTTTCCGGCGGCCGTCTTCACCATGATGAACGCGTGAACCATCTCTCTCGCCGGTGTGGTACACTGTCGCACGACTAAAGGCTTTGCCCGGTATCTTGGGAGTGGTACGTCATAACAGGGCAAGCTTATTGGCGGGTGCGAGCGTACCTCGGGTCATGCGGTTCGTGATTATCGGCGCCGGACGGGTCGGCCTGCGAACGGCGCGCGTGTTGCGCGACGAGGGCCACGAGGTAACGCTGATCGACCGAGACGAGGCCAAAGTGAGGCGCGCCCGCGGCGAGGAGTTTACGGTCGTCGTGGGTGACGGCTCCCGCGAGGACGTCCTCGAGGAGGCCGGCGTGGCCGAGGCCGACGCCGTCGGTGCGCTCACGGGCGACCTCAACGTCAACTTCTCGGCCTCCCTGATCGCCAACCACTACGGCTGTCGCACCGTCATGCGCATCGACGAGGAGTACCGCGAGGAGATCTACCAGAAGTACGCCACCGACGTCGACGAGGTGATCTACCCCGAGCGTCTCGGCGCGATCGGCGCCAAGAACGCCCTCGTCGGCGGGACCATCCGCGCCATCGCCGACATCGCCCAGCACCTGCAGGTGGTCGAACTCACGATCACCGACGAGGCCCCCGTCGAGGGCTACACGATCAGCGAACTGCAACTCCCCGCCAACGCGACCGTCCTCGCGTTCGGCAAGAACGACTCCCCGCTCGAGATCCCGACCGAGGACGTCTCGCTCGAGACGGGCGACCGACTGGTCGTCCTCGCGGACTTCGAGGTGTTGGACGACGTGCGACAGATCCTCGTCGGCGAACAGCCGACGCAGGCGGCCGCGAACGCGGGCAGCGGAGGTGTCAGCTGATGGTCACCGCGTTCATCATGATCAAGGCGAACACGGGCGAGGCGGATCGACTCCGCGAGGAGATCGAATCGATCGAGGGCGTCGAGTCGGCCCACATCGTCGCCGGCGACGTCGACATCATCGCGAAAGCCCGGGTCGAGACGCCCGCCGAAGTAAAGGAGATCGCCGCGACGAACATCCAGAGCATCGACGGCGTCGAGAACACGCAGACGTACATCGCGATGGACTAAACACCGACCTTTTGCGCTGCGGGTGCGCTCCGCGCACCCTCGGCAAAAGCTCGACCAAAAGCACTCCTCGCTCCCGTTGGTCGCTCGTCGGCCCGAACGCTGCGCGTGCAGCGTTCGGTGAACGGCATCGCTCGGGTTCTGCGAACCGCTCGCTCGCCGATGGGAGACCCGCAGGAGGATCAAGACGGGCAACCGCCGTAGAACTTCGGTCTCGAATTGCCGCTACATCGGCATGCCGCCGCTCTCGCCGTCGGCGGCCTCCTGTCCGCGGCTCTGAGCGTTCTCGAGCAGCGTCGCCGCCTCGCCGACGTACTCGTAGCCGGGGATGATCCCCTGGGCGTAGGTCCCCTCGACGTACTCGATCAGGGCTTTCGCGTCCTCGACGCCCTCTTCGGCGTCCCAGGCCGCGTACTCGAGGATCACGCGAACCTCGTCGTCGTCGCGCTCGAGGACGGGGTCGTCGTGCGTGCTCGTGTGCGCGACGGAGAAGATATCCTGGAGGCGGCGCTCGAGCGTCTCGAACCAGTCGTCCTCGACGACCTGCGCGACCGAGTCGTCCGCGACGGCGGCCCCGAGGGCGGGGAGGAAGACGGTGACGCGGAACCGGCCGTCGCGCTTCCCCTCCGCCTCGTCGGCGGTGATCGCCGCGTCGAAGACGGTCGTCTCGAGGTCGAAGCCGACGCGGTCGTCGGACGCCGTCTCGTCGAGGTCGACTCGGGCGAACGCGTCGTGGGACTCGAGCGCGCGCTCGACGGGCTCGGGGAAGTCGACGCGGTCGTCGGCGGGGTGGGTATCGGTGTCGGCGTCGGTGTCGGTCATCACCGTGTGGAACGGGCGGTTCGAAAAAGGATGTTACGCCGCGGTGGAGATCGGTCGGTCGACCGGGACGGTCGCGGAGGCGGATCGATCGTTCGCGGGACCGTTCGACGCGTCGCTCGAGCGGAGTCTGATCGCAGCGTCGACCGATCCGCGTTCGGCCCGCGCTCGATCCGACGTGTGCCCCGATTCGACCGCGTTCAGAACCGTTTCGAGCCGGTAGTAGCGGATTGGATCGGAAAACGGTCCGCATTACTACGACGGAAACGGGCGTCAATCGCCGGCATGGATCTCGATACGTACGTGGCGGAGCGACGACGGTTCGCGCGACTCTTCGGACTCGACGACGACCTCGGATCGGGGCTGCCGATCGGTTCCCGGTCGGAGCGACGACCGTCAGCGGACGACGACCGATCCGCGGATTGAGCAGCGACGGTAACGACTTCCCCATCCCAGTAACTAGTTACACGGCTTTTTTTATCCGGATTTCTGGGCGTAACCGAAGTAGCTGCACTCTGGAGGTCACTGAATTAGCTGGTTCGGCGCGTGCGCACACGAGCGTACCGCGAGTGCCACGCTTGACCCTCAATTACCCGAACCGGAGTGTCGACTGCTGGTACACTACCTCCATTCGTCGTTGAATCTCCGATCCGTTGCAAACGGGTACTTCCGCAGTTCGGTCTGCCGCGTCGTATTCTCCGTTATTCGGTAGGTCACCGAGTACGTGTACGCCTCTGACTCGGGCAGTTGCGAGGAGTCACTAACCCCGCCCCGGCACTCCAATCGAACGCGAAACGCGTCGCTCTCGTTCGAGACGTCGCGAGGGGTACACGTGGTGATCACGTTTTCATCGCCGGCGAGGGTGTTGTTGTGGCTCGCAACGAGGTCGTTATAGAACAGGCGCTCTTCGTACGTCGTGGCGTAGTCCGCGACGCTCGAGGAATTCAACTGAGTCGGTTTCTCGGGACCGGTGGGGTGACTCTCGACGTCCGTAACACCCCCACCCGGCGTCTCAGACTGGATTTGGAACACGACGAACAATCCCGCTCCGACGAGAAACACGACGACGAGAAACCCGAGTGGGATAACCGCCCAGTCTGAATCCATTACGCAAAATTTTCACCCCCTACACGATAAATGACATTCACATTCTGGCTCGGTGTTCCGGGTGATACGTCTACCGCCGCTACTGAACGCGGGCGGCGGGTAACGCCGAAGAGAGATACCGTACTACCAACTGCTGGGAAGTCGTACGGACCGACGTCCCGGCGGTTTTTCGCGACCGCTTCGACGCGGCGATGAGGCGCTCCGTTCACCCGAATCCGTCGATTCAGGCCTCGTTCCGGTTCTCGAGGACCGTCCGGACCGCGGTCGCGAGTTCCTCGAAGTCGCGGATCGTGAGGCCGTCGGTCGTGACGAAGACGCCGTCCTCCTCCGAGGTGACCCGGACGAGGAAGCCGTTCTCGAACGACCGGATCGTGTACCGGTACTCGCCGAGTTCCGAGCCCTCGTAGGCCGTCTGGGTGACCTTGAACCCGCGCCACTCGTTGCCGATGAACGTCGAGAGGTCGGCGTCCCGCTCGAGGTCGTCGCGCAGGTACAGCTGCTCGAAATCGTCCTGCGTGAAGTACGTGACCGACCGCAAACTGTCGCCGACGGCCGTTCGGCAGGTCGTGACGATCAGGTCCTTGGCGTCGGCCGTGAGTAGCCCTGTGGGCATACCCGAAACCTCGTCGCCCGGGGCCTTAATCGCCGTGGCCCCGGCAGTCGGTGGCGGCACGCGGTCCGATCAGACCGCCTCGAGCGCCCGATCCAGGTCCGCGATCACGTCGTCGACGTCCTCGATGCCGATCGAGAGGCGGACGAGGTCGGGGGTGACGCCGCTGGCCATCTGTTCCTCCTCGGTCAACTGCTGGTGGGTGGTGCTCGCCGGGTGGATGATCAGCGTCTTCGCGTCGCCGACGTTCGCGAGCATGCTGGTGAGTTCGACCGCGTTGCAGACCGTCTCGGCGGCGTCGTAGCCGCCCTCGGGGCCGAACGTGATCATGCCGCCGTAGCCGCCCTCGAGGTACTCCGCCGCCTCCTCGTGGGTCTCGTGGCTCTCGAGGCCGGGGTAGGTGACCCAGTCGACTTTCGGGTGGTCCTCGAGGTACTCGGCGACGGCCATCGCGTTCTCGCAGTGTTTGTCCATCCTGAGGGGGAGGGACTCGAGCTTCTGGAGGGTGACCCAGGCGTCGAACGGCGACTGCTGGTTCCCGAGGTCGCGAAGCCCGCGGGTGCGGGCGACGATCGAGAAGGCCGCCTCGCCGAACGTTTCGAAGAAGTTAACGCCGTGGTAGGCCGGGTTGGGCTCGGTGATCTCGGGGTAGTCGCCCTCGTCCCACGGGAACGTTCCGCCGTCGACGAGGATCCCGCCGATCGTCGAGCCGGCACCGTGGAGCCACTTCGTCGTCGAGTGCCAGACGAGGTCCGCGCCGTGTTCTATCGGATTGCAGAGGTACGGCGTGGCGAACGTGTTGTCCACGAACAGCGGCACGTCGTTGTCGTGGGCGATGTCGGCGATTCGCTCGATGTCCGGGGTCACCAACGCGGGGTTGCCGATCGTCTCGAGGTGGACGAACGCGGTGTCGTCGTCGATCGCCTCCTCGTAGGCGTCGTAGTCGAGCGTATCGACGAATTTCGTCTCGACGCCCCGCTTCTCGACGGTGTGGGTGAGGTAGGTGTAGGTGCCTCCGTACAGCGACGACGAGGAGACGATGTTGTCCCCGACGTCGCAGAGGATGAACGTCGCGAGATCGAACGCGGCCATCCCCGAGGCGGTGGCGAGCGCGCCGACGCCGCCCTCGAGGCTGGCGATGCGCTCCTCGAGCATCGCGTTCGTCGGGTTCATGATCCGCGAGTAGATGTTGCCGAACTCCTCGAGGCCGAACAGCGCCGCGGCGTGCTCCGTATCGTCGAAGACGTACGACGTGGTCTGGTAGATCGGCGGCGCTCGAGCCCCGGTGGTCGGGTCGGGCTCCTGGCCGGCGTGGACGCTTCGGGTCGCGAATCTGCGTTCGTCGGAACTGCTGTCGTCGCTCATGCTATCGTGGTCACAGAGACAGTCGAGACTGGTAAAACTACGTGGCATCGTGTTCGCACTCGAGCCGGTGGGGTGGGTTCGGGCCGTCACGCGTCCGGGGCGCCGACGAACGCCCACTCTCGAGGAGCAACCGGACGACGGACGCCCCGTACGGCCCGAGCAGGGCCCATGCCTCCAGCCGAGCACCAACGTATTGGCGCGGGCGATGGCGAAGAAGACGACCGTCGCGGCGAGTCCGCCGACGCGGACGGCGGCGAGCGGGTCGAATCGGTCTCGCGTCGAACGGGGACGAGCGTCGAACGGTCGATCGACGGCGAGAGATCGAGCCCGGTCGACTCACTCGAGCAGGCTCTCCCCCGTCATCTCCGGGGGTCGCTCGACGCCGATGCTCTCTAGCAGCGTGGGGGCGATGTCGGCGAGGGTCCCGCCCTTCCGAACCGTCTTCCCGCCGTCGGTGCCGTCGGGCGCCACGTAGACGAACGGGACGAGGTTGTACGTGTGGGCGGTGTGGGGATCCTCCTCGGTCCCCATGTCGTCGGCGTTGCCGTGGTCGGCGGTGACGAAGACGTGGGCGCCGACCTCCTCGAGGGCCTCGGCGAGGCGGCCGAGTTCGGTGTCGACGGCCTCGACGGCCTCGACGGCCGCGCGGTAGTCGCCCGTGTGGCCGACCATGTCGGGGTTGGCGTAGTTGAGCACGAGGACGTCCGGGTCGTCGGACTCGACCATCCGGATCGCGGTGTCGGTAACTCCCTCCGCGCTCATCTCGGGTTGCAGGTCGTACGTCGGTACGTCCGGGCTCTCGACGATCTCGCGGACCTCGCCGTCGAACTCGACCTCGCGGCCGCCGTTCAGGAAGTACGTCACGTGGGCGTACTTCTCGGACTCGGCGATCCGAAGCTGCGTCTTGCCCGCGTCGGCCAGCACCTCGCCCAGCACGTTCTCGGGCTGGGTCGGCGAGTAGGCTATCGGCAGGTCGAACGTCTCGTCGTACTGCGTCATCATCACGACCTCGACGTCCGGCGGGTTCGTCTCGAACTGGTCGGCCCAGTCCTCCGGCCGGATATCGGCCAGCATCCGGGTCAACTGCCGGGCCCGGTCGGAGCGGAAGTTGAACCACACCACCGAATCGCCGTCCTCGAGCGCCGGTCCGTCACGAATGAGGGTCGGCTCCACGAACTCGTCGGTCGTTCCCCGATCGTACGACTCCTCGACGGCCTCGACCGCCGATTCGGCCTCGTACTCGGCCTCGCGGTGGACGATGGCGTCGTAGGCCCGCTTCGTCCGCTCCCAGTTCTGGTCGCGGTCCATCGCGTAGTACCGCCCCGTCACCGTCGCGACGTCGCCGGTTCCGTGCTCCTCGACGACCGCCTCGAGGTCCGCCAGGTGGTCGCGACCGGCGGTCGGCGAGGTGTCCCGGCCGTCCGTGAACGCGTGGGTGACGGCCTCGACGTCGCGGTCGCCGGCGAGTTCGATCAGCGCGTGCAGGTGCTCGTGGTCCGAGTGGACGCCCCCGTCGCTGACGAGGCCGATGAAGTGGACCCGGCCGTCGTTCTCGCGAACGTCAGCGAGTGAGGGCTCGTCGGACCCCTGTCCGACGGTGTTCCCCCGGGCGTGGTCGAACGCCGCGTTGATCGCGTCGTTCTCGCGGAACGACCCGTCGGCGATCGAATCGGAGATGCGGGTGTACTCCTGGTAGACCACCCTGCCGGCCCCGATGTTGAGGTGGCCGACCTCGCTGTTGCCCATCTGCCCGTCCGGGAGGCCGACGCGACGGCCCGCCACCTCGAGCGTGCCCGAGGCGCCGGTCCTCGTCAGTCGGTCGAAGACGGGCGTGTGCGCCGCTTCGACCGCGTCTCTGCCTCCGTCTTCGTCACCGAGTCCCCAGCCGTCGAGGACGATCAGTGCCGCCTCCATGTGCAACCGGTCAGTCCGGTGGCGTAACTAGCTGTCGTTCGCGACGCCGCTGGGCGTCGTCGCCCCGTCGTCACCCCTCTCGTCGCGAGGCCGGATTCGCCCGTCGAAGAGCGACGGTAGACCTCACCGCCGGTCGCATCGCTCTCGACGGCTCTCGCTGGTCGGAAAAACTGCCTCCACGTCGACGGCAACGTCGTTTCGACGGTTCCGGGTTTGTGCGCGGATCACCGCGATACGTTCGCGAACCTCGGTCGTCACCGCCGAGCGTACGCTCCGGTTTCAGCGGACGAGAGGGATCGACGCGGGGCCGCCACGTCCGCCGATCGAGGGGAGCCGGTGAGTGCGCAGCCGTCCTCGAGCGCCGCGACTCACTCCCGGCCGTGTTCGTACACCGTTCCGCAATCGCCGCAGGCGGTGGCCCGGCCGGGTTTGCTCCGCTGGGCGAACACCGCCCCGCAGTCGCGGCAGATCATGAACAGCCGTCGCTCCGGGGGCGTCCCCGCCTCGAACGCGGCGTGGATCCACGCGTCGGGGTTCTCCTCGTCGTAGATGGTCACGCCGTCGCTCGTCTGTCGCCAGTTGATCGCGTCGTCCGGGGATTCGACCGCTCGCGCACCTCGCTCTGACATCGGGATACCGGGGAGTGCCTCGCCCGGACACATAACGCTTCTGATAAATTGTTCACGCGGACTCGAGTTAACGATCCGGCGTCGATTCGGATCGGTGCGGCGAACCGAACTCGATTCAGTCGAGAACATATCAGATTATATCACATCGGCGGAAGCGCCGCTGGCGGACGGGGTGACCAGCGGCGGACCACGAGACTTTTGCGGGTCGGGTCTGAGGTGACGGCCATGACGCTCGATCCGGTCCACTTCGACGGCATCGCGCGCCTCGCGCGACGGATCGACCCCGGCGCCGACGAACGCGACCACCGCGAGTTCGCCGAAACGGTCTGGGCCGACTTCCTCGACCCCCTCGTCTCGAGCGAGGGGCGGGTGATCCTCGAGCCCCTCGAGGCGGTCTCGAGACACCTCGTCGACTGCGAGGACGCCGCCCTCTGCGACCGCCCGTTTCCCACCGAACACGGCCTCGACGCGGGGACGATCAACCCGACGACGTTCCGCAACGGGCTCGTCCTCGACGTCGCCCAGGCGGCGATGAGCGCGACTCCGAGCGACCTCGACCTCCACTGCTCGCGCACCGTCGTCGCCACGGTCCACTCGAACGACGAGACGATGCACGTCCACGAGGCGTGGGACCGCTTCGACGAGGGGTACAGCCGTAGCCGCGCGGTGAAAATCCCTCCGTTACCCAGATTCGCCGAGGGGGTCGTCCACGCGCTCGCGCTCTACCTCGCCGAGAGCGAACACGTCCGCGAACACGCCGAGGAGGTGCGCGACCTGCTCGTCCTCGACGGCCCCCTCTACCCCCGCGGGCTGCTGCGCTGGGCCGACCAGCACCCCGACCTCGAGGACTTCCTGCTCGAGGAACCGCAGCCGAAGACGGTGCTCGAAAACTACGTCCGACTGGTCGAGGAGTTCGTCGAGCGGGACGTCCCCCTCGTCGGGTTCGTCAAGAACCCGGCCACCCGCGCCCTCACGCGAACGATCAAGGGCAAGGACGAGGGGCTCGAGGCGCCGTGGACCGACGACTCGGCGTTTTTCACGCGGATCCTCGAGCGCGGGGAGTACGCCGAGGACGTCGAGGGACCCCGCTGGGAGCGCGACACGTCGGCGCTGACGTACACGGGCTGGTTCCGCTCGCGCGGCGGCGTCGACCGGATCCTCTCGGTGGAGGGCGACGCCCTCGGCGTCGAGCGACGGCGCCCCCCGGAGGAGTACGAGGTGACCTTCTTCGTCGTCTACGATCCGCGCGACGATCTGGTCTACCGGATCGAGGCGCCGTACGCGTTCACCCGCGATCCGGAGACGCGGGAGCGGCTGACCCGACAGGTGGTGAGCGACGTCGCGATCGCCCACGGTCCGCCGCGGATCGTCGAGAAGGCCGACGAACTCGCCCGGATCAGCGCGACGGAGAAGCGCTCGCTCCGGGAGACGCTCGAGCAGCGGTTCGACACCACCCGGGAGCGCGACTACGACGATCACCGCTGGTCGGAACCGTTCGACGCCTGAACGTGGGCCGATCTTCGATCTGAGGGCCCTTACTCGAGGTTCTCGCCCTGGTAGCTCCCGTCGTAGGTGTCCTCGTGGTTCGCCTCGGCGAAGACGAGCTGGGCGATGCGGGCGCCGCGTTCGATCTCGACGTCGTGGTGGACCTGCAGGAGGCCCTCGCCGCGCCCCTCGTAGCCGGCGTCCCAGACCGCCGTGTTGAGCATGCAGGAGTTGCGCATCAGCGACGATCGGGGGTAGACGAAGCCGACGTGCCCTTCCGGGATGCGGATGCGCTCGCCGTAGCGGGCGACGTAGGTGTCCCGCGGGAGGTAGTAGGTGTCGGGGGCCTTCTCGTGGAGTTCCTCGAGCGGGCGGGCGACGCGGTCGCCGATCTCTTTGCCGTCGCGACTGATGCGGCCGGGCTCGAGCTGTTCGAAGACGACGTCGAGGGTGAGGTCGACGCCGTTGGGCTGGACCTGCTCGTCGGTCGTCGGCGAGACGAACTCGGCGACGAACGCGCCGGAGCGAAACATGTCCTCAGCAGGCGATGGCATCGCCAAAAACGTATCGCGTTTCCCGTGCGGCAGGGTCGTACGCGGCGGGGGCGACGAGGTTGCGTCTCGACGTGGCGGACGGCCGACCGATCGGGTGACAACTTGATTGAACGGCTAACTAATTGTAAATTGTCTTTGAAATCATCGAACTCCTCGAAAACGAGGGTCTCGAGCGGAATATCCGGGATTACCAATACAGAAACACGCTGGATTTATCACGCCGGACGGCCGAGTTTTAGATGCTATGGGACAGACTCTCACCGAGAAGATTCTCGACGATCACCTCGTCGAAGGCGCCCTCGAGACGGGCGAGGAGATCGGGATCGAGATCGACCAGGTACTCACTCAGGACACCACCGGGACGATGGTCTGGCTTCAGTTCGAGGCGATGGGACTCGACGAGGTCCAGACCGAGGTCGCGGCCCAGTACTGCGACCACCAGACGTACCAGTTCGACTTCAAGAACACCGACGACCACCGCTTCCTCCGTTCCGCGGCCGGGACCTACGGCGCGTACTTCTCCCGTCCCGGTAACGGCATCTGCCACAACGTCCACCGCGAGAACTTCGCGGCCCCCGGCAAGACGCTGCTCGGCTCCGACAGCCACACCCCGACCCCCGGCGGGCTCGGCCAGCTGGCCATCGGCGCCGGCGGCATCGACGTCACTGTCGCCATGGGCGGGGCCCCCTACTACATCGAGATGCCCGAGATCGTCAACGTCCGCCTCGAGGGCGAACTCCCCGAGTGGGCCACCGCGAAGGACGTCATCCTCGAGATGCTCCGCCGCCTCTCCGTGAAGGGCGGCGTCGGCAAGATCCTCGAGTACACCGGCCCCGGCGTCGAATCCCTCACCGCGCCCGAGCGGATGACGATCACCAACATGGGGACCGAACTCGGCGCGACCACGTCGATCTTCCCGACCGACGAGCAGACCCGGGACTATCTCGACCGCGTCGGCCGGGCCGAGCAGTACGTCGAACTCCAGCCCGACGACGACGCCGAGTACGACGACGAGATCGTCGTCGACCTCTCCGACCTCGAACCGCTGATCTCGACGCCGTCGATGCCCGACAACGTCGTGCCCGTCCGCGAGGTCGCCGGCGAGTCCGTCGACCAGGTCATCGTCGGCTCCTGCACCAACGGGGGCTACGAGGACATCCTCCCGGCCGCGAAGATGCTCGAGGGCCGGGAGGTCGACAAGAAGACCGAGATGATCGTCGCCCCCGGCTCCAAGCAAGCGAGCGAGATGCTCGCCCGCGAGGGCTGGGTGGCCGAGATGATGGCCGCGGGCGTCAACTTCTCCGAGGCGACCTGCGGAGCGTGCATCGGCATCGGCCACGTCCCCGCCTCCGACTCCGTCTCGCTGCGCACATTCAACCGCAACTTCGAGGGCCGTTCGGGCATCGAGGACGACAACGTCTACCTCTGCTCGCCCGAGGTCGCCGCCGCCGCGGCGCTGGCCGGCGAGATCGTCGACCCCCGAGACCTGGCCGACGAACTCGGCGACCTCGAGGCGCCCGCGTTCGAACTCCCCGAGGAGTACACCGGCTCGAAAGCCGACCTCATCGCGCCCGACGAGGCCGTCGACGACGAACTCGTCAAGGGGCCGAACATCGGCGACGTTCCGCTACGGGGGGAGCTCGACGCCGACATCCAGGGCGAGGTCCTGCTCAGGATGGCGGACAACATCACGACCGACCACATCATCCCGGCCACCCAGGACATCCTGATGTACCGGTCGAACATCGAGAAACTCTCGGAGTTCACCCTCTCGAGGGTCGACGACACGTTCTCCGAGCGCGCGCTCGAGGCCGACGGCGGCGTCCTGCTGGCCGGCGAGAACTACGGCCAGGGCTCCTCGCGCGAACACGCGGCGATGTGCCCGATGTACCTGGGCGTCGAAGCCGTCCTCGCCCAGAGCTTCGCGCGCATCCACCGCGCGAACCTCTTTAACTTCGGCATCGTCCCGCTGACGATCGACGAGGAGACGTACGAGTCGATCGACGAGGGCGACGAGGTCGAGATCGTCGACGACGTCTACGAGGCCGTCACGAACGGCGAGGAGGAGTTCACGATCCGCGTCAACGGCGAGGAGGAGTTCACCACCCGACTCGACGCCTCCGAGCGCGAGCGCGACATCCTCGCCGCCGGCGGCAAGCTCGCCTGGACGAAGAACCAGGCCGAGGAAAGCGGCGCCGCGCCCGCCGACGACTGACGCTCCCATCCGCTTCGACGATCGACTGAACCTCTGCGGCCGGAACCGCCCGAGTCGGCCAAATCCGACCGCATCCGGCCGACTCGGGTCGAGAATCTCGTCCCATATTTCCACCCCCCCTCGAGCGTCGAGTCTCTCTTTCCGCGTTTCGAGGACGTCGACGGTCCGACGTCGGTCGGTCCTCGGAACAGGACATCGTAGGGTGCGCCCTTATGATGATCCTCGGCCGACCCCCGACCGAGAACCGATGAACCCACGTTCAGACCCGCGCGGCGGTCGAGAGCCGAACCCTCGAGGCGTCGGCCAATCGAGGGGATCGCGGCCGAGAACCGGCAAGGGGTGAAGCGATGACCGACCGCGCGCCCGAGCGGGTGCTGGTGGCGGTGAACGGCTCCGACTCGTCCCGCGAGGCGATCGAGTACGCCTGTCGCGTCTTCCCGGACGCCCGGCTCGTCGCCGTCCACGCGGTCGATCCGGTCGACTCAGGCCTCCACCGGATGACCACCAAAGGGACGGCGGCGGACTATCAGGACCGGTACTTCCAGCAGCGAGCCGACGCGGAGGCGTTTCTCGCCGACTACCAGGCGATCGCCGCCGAGCGCGGCGTCGATCTCTCGGTCGTCCTGCGCTCGGGATCGGTGGTGGAGGTGATCCTGGCGTACGCCGAGGAGATCGACGCCGACCAACTCGTGGTCGGAACCCGCGGCGGCGACCGGAGCCGATCCGAGCGGGTGCGATCGCCGTGCGTCGCGGAGCGCCTCGTCCGGCGGGCGTCGATCCCCGTCGCGGCCGTCGTCTAGCCGGATCTCGTTCCGGATACCCCCGTCTCAGTAGGATCATAGTCCTCGAGGCGATACGGGTAGGTAGTCGATCGAATGAGGGACCACGTAAACGAGGGCTTTCGCCGCCTCTTCGAGGGCGCCGGCCTCACGTTCGGAAGCGGCTTCCCGCTGACGGGGCAAAACCGGTCGACGCCGCCGGTCGAGGAGGAACTCCGACTCGCCGAGTACGCCGAGGAACTCGGCTTCGACGGCCTCTGGGCGCGGGACGTGCCGACGTACTGGCCGAAGTTCGGCGACGCGGGGCAGACGTACGATCCGTGGCCGTGGCTCTCGGCGGTCGCCGCCCGGACGGACGAGGTCGCCCTCGGCACCGCGAGTATCGTCCTCCCGCTGCGCCACCCCTTGCACGTCGCGACGTCCGCGGCGACCGTCGATCGCCTCTCCGGCGGTCGCCTCGTCCTCGGGATCGCCACCGGCGACCGCGATCCCGAGTTCCCGGCCTTCGGCGTCGACCGGGAGGAGCGCGGCGCGCTCTTCAGGGAGGCCGTCGACGTCCTGCGGACCGTCTGGGCCGAGGACTCCCCCGAACTCGAGACCGCTCGGGTCTCCCTCGAGGGGGACCTCGACGTTCGTCCGAAGCCGACGACCGGGTCGATCCCGCTGTTGCCGACCGGTCGCGCGCGGCAGTCGCTCGAGTGGATCGCGGAGGAGGGCGACGGCTGGCTGTTCTACCACCTCCCCGAGCGCACGCTCGAGGGGTACCTCGCCGACTGGCGGGAGGTCGCGGGCCAGAAACCGTACGCGATGGCCGTCCGGATCGCGTTCGCCGACGACCCTGACGCGGACCCCGAACCCCTGCACCTCGGCTACAGGGCGGGCGCCGAGTGGATCCGCGAGTACTTCCGACGTCTCGACGAGTTGGGCGTCGACCACGTCGTCGTCGGATTCGAAGGGGACGGCGACGGCGAGCGCGGACGGGAGCGAGCGCTCGAGACGTTCGCCGAGGAGGTCATCGAACGGGTGTGACGCGTCCGGCGACGTCTCACTCGTCGGGGTCGGTATCGGCGTTGAGGTCGGTGAGACGGTCTCGGGGTCGGAATCGAGATCGGACGTCCCCGTGGTACGTCACTCTCCGCCGGGGCTGAAAGGTCGACGGTCGGAGCGCGCCGACCGCCGAATCGCGGCCTCGACCTCCGCCTCGGCCCCGGGTTCGAACTCGGGGTCACGTGAACCGGAGGAACCGCCGGTCGTCGGCGCGCTCGACGCCCGCCGGATAGACGACGACGAAGTTCCCGTCGGTGAGCGTCGAGATGCTCTTGGGTAGCGTCTGGAGTTCGGGGTGCCAGCCGGGATCGTCGCGTCGCGCGCTCACGCAGACGACGAGGTCGTCCGTTCTCGTCCCGTCGCGGAGACTCGAGAGCAGCCCCTTCCAGTCGTCCACGGCGACGAACTCGCCGGACGCTTCGGGCTCGACCATGTCGAACAGGCGGTCGAACTGCGCCGGATTCCCGTCGACGACGAGGCCGCGGATCGGCGCGCCGGTCTGTTCGGAGACGACCTTGATCGTGTGGAGCGCCTCGTAAAAGCCGGCGTTGTGGTCGATTCCGGGCGGGAGGATCACGACCAGTCGCCGGGTGGTGTTGAGCGCCTCGCGGATTCGACCGACGAGCGTCAACTGCGAGGTGCGGCTCAACACCTGGTCGATCACGTGACCGAACACGTGTTGGCCGCGCGATCGGGCGCCGTCCCAGCCGATGACGACCGTCGAGATGCGGTTCTCGACGGTCGACCGAACGATGCCGGAGGCGACGTTGTGATTGACGCGCGTGTGGCCCACGACGGGCACCTCCGCGCCGGCGGCGTACTCGGCGGCGTGATCCAGCCGCTCTTCCGCCACGGCGACCTTCGCCTCGGTCTCCCGGCTGTTCGTTCCGCCGTCGGGCCGGACGACGGAGAGGACGTGGAGGGCTTGGTCCAGGCGCTCCTCGCGGATCGTGAACGCGAGGTCGAGCAGGGACTCCCAGTGGATGGACTCGCGCGAGATCGGGACGAGGATCCGCTGTGGCGTCTCCGTGGGGTCGTACTCCTCCCGTTCGGTCGACCGAAGGAGCGCGCCACCCGCACGCTCGACGAGCGCCGGGCTGAGGACGCTCACCACGAGGATCATCAACACCGTGCCGTTGACCATGTTCCGGTCGAAGCCGGGGATGCCGGCGTCGAACCCGATCTGGACGATCGCGAGCGCCGCCGCGGCCTGGCCGACCGACAGGCCGAACATGCCGAGCACCTCGTCCCGGTCGTAGTCGTAGACGCGGCCGGTCGCCACCGCCGCCGCGAGTTTCGTCGCGACGACGAGGACGATCATGGAGCCGCCGACGACGAGCGAGTCGATCCCCTCCGTGAGCACGCGAGCGTCGACGAGCATCCCCACCGACAGCAGGAAGAACGGGATGAACAGGGCGTTTCCGACGAACTCGATCCGGTTCATCAGCGGTCCGCTCTCGGGGATCAGTCGGTTGAGCGCGAGTCCGGCGAGGAACGCGCCGATGATGTGTTCGACGCCGACGAGTTCGGCGAGGAACGCACAGAGGAAGAGCACGGCCATCACGAACAGGAACTCGAAGTAACTCTCCTCGTCGTGGGTCCGGAAGAACCAGCGGCCCAGGCGGGGCACGACGAACCAGATGCCGACGAAGAAGGCCGTCAGTCCGACCGACAGTTGCGTCCAGAACGCCGCGTCGAGGTCGCCGCCGACCGACGCGATCACGACGGCGAGGACGAGCAGCGCGAGCGTGTCCGTCAGGATGGTACCCCCGATCGTGGCCGTCATCGCCTCGTTCTTCGCGATTCCCAGCCGGTTCACGACGGGGTAGGCCAGCAGGGTGTGGGATGCGAAGATCGCCGCGTACAGCGACGCCGCCGCCCACGTCAGATCCAGGAGGTACACCCCCACGACCGTCCCGAGAGCCTGCGGGATAACGAACGAGAACGTCCCGAAGACGATGCTGCGATCCTTGTACTCGATGAACTGGTTGAGATCGATCTCGAGGCCCGCGATGAACATGAGGTAGATCAGGCCGACCGTCCCGAGCAGTTCGATCGTCGCGTCGCGCTCGAGCAGGTGGACGCCGTTGGGACCGATCGCCGCCCCGACGAGGATGATTCCGATGATCCCGGGGAGTCGGTAGCGCTTGAGCGCCAGCGGGACGACCAGAAACGCGACCATCGCAAGCCCGAATATGAGGACGGGGTTATCGAACGGCAGCGACAGCGACGGTCCGGTGGCGAGGGGGGTCTCCGGTTCGATTCCACCGACCCACGTAGCTGTACTCGTCATGGGTCGGAAACTCGCCGTACGATCGTGACCGGAACCGTCGATCGTCCGACTATCGACTCGGAAACGCCGCCCAGGAGCCGTTTCCCGAGCCCGCCGCCTCCCCCGCGTCCGCGGCGGCCGACGACGATCAGGGCCGCTTCGAGTTCCTCGGCGCAGGTGATGACCGCGTTCGCAACGTCGCCGGTGAGCGTCAGCGTCGAGAGGGTCACACCGTGCTCGTCGGCCACGCGGCGTGCTTCGTCGAACAACCGAACGACGTCGCGGTTCAGTCGCCGCTCGTCGTCTTCGACCTCGGTCGACCGTCCGCCGGTCATTCCGCCGTACACGTCTCCGCCGGGCGACTCGAGCACGTGGAGGACGGTCACTTCCGCGTCAGGGTAGTTCGAGCACGCGTACTCGACGGCTCCGAGCGACGCGTCCGAGCCGTCGATCGGAACGAGAATCCGCTCGCCGTCGCCGCCCTCGTCGTTCGGGTCTCCGTCGGTCGCGTCGGTCCCCCGCTCGTCCGACTCGAGGGCCGGTTCGTCCCGGCGCGGGAAGACGACGACGGGGATCTCGTTCTCGCTCGTCAGCTTCCGGGAGTGGTCGCCCGAGAGGAGTTTGATCCACCGGCTTCCGGGCCGCGGGGTGAACCCGATGACGGTCGCGTCGGCCTCCTCGGCGGCGGCGAACACCTCGTCGACGACGTCGGGTCCGTACCGGAGCACCGTCTCCAGCGAACCGGCGATGTCCGACAACCGGTCTCCGACGACGGCGAAGATCTCCTCGGCTTGCTCCCTTCTGGCCTCGCGTGGCGCCTTGTCGGGGTACCCTTCCGTCGTCTCGATCACGTGAACGACGACGACGTCGACGTCCGTTCCCTCGAGGTAGGGGCGGACGGCCGCGCAGGTCGCCTCGGCGTCGCCCTCCTCGGCGATCGGGATGAGGAGGCGGTCGAAGGGGAGACGCGGTCGCGCTCGGGTCGGGGTCATCGACGGACCTCCGCGCCGTCGACGAACGCGCGGACCGTCCCGTCGTCGACGCCGCCGCAGGCGAACACCGTCACGACGTCGTCCGGTCGAATAGTCGTGTCGCCGTGGGGGGTGAGCATCTCGTCCCCCCGTCGAACGGAGACGACGAGGGCGTCCCCCGAGAGGTACCCCTCCTGAACCGCCTCCGAGATCGTCGCGTCCGCGATGGGTGCGTCGGACTGGACCGTCAACTCGACGACCTCCGAGTCCGCCGAGAGGCTGATGAAGTCCGCGGGAATCTTCCGCTGAGGGTCGTTCTCCGGGCCGAACGGTTCGTACGCGCGCACTTCGTCGTTCTCCACGAGCATCTCATCGTCGATCTCGACGCCGAGCTCGGAGAGCGTCGTCCCGATTCGCCGCAGGTCGTCGGTGTTCTCCCCGACCGCGAGAACGTGGAAGTTCCGCCGACCGCCCATCATGATCCGGACGTTGATCACTCCCGGGATCTCGTAGGCCGCCCTGGCGGCCGTCTTTCGCTCGGCGAACGGAACGCTGCACATGAACAGCGTCGTCAGCCGACCGTCCGTTCGTTCGAAGTCGACGTGGGCGTGATAGCCCTTGATGACGCCGGCCTCCTCGAGGGCCTCGACGTGGTTGCGGACGGTTCCGGGGGAGACGCCGACGGCCTCGGCGATCGCCGGCGCCGTGTTGGTCCGGGCGTCGTCCATCAACTCGTGGAGGATCCGCCGGTCGACGGCGTCCAACTCGTAGATCGCTTCGGCGTTTCCCGTCATCGTTACGTACCCGTTCGAGTTGGGGAACTCGGGCTAAAAAGGCAGTGGTCCAAACGGGGTCGGACGGCGGCTTTCGGCGTTCCCCTCACGGGTGGACGGGTGCCGGCGGCGAATCGCTTCGGTCCTCCTCGCCGATCGGTCAGAAGGAACTGACGATAGCGACCGGACACGGCGTGTTCTGGAGTACGTACTCGACGCGGTGGCCGTAGAAGGCGCGCTCGCTGACCGACCGATTCTGGGTCCCCATCACGATGAGGTCGACGTCGTCACGGTCGGCGAGGTCGACTATCGTCACCTCGGGTCGCGTACTCATTTCGACGGTGGTCAGCACCTCGGCGTCCATCTCTCGGCCGAGTCTCGCCTCGCGGTCGACGATCTCCTCGCCGACCTCGAGCAGCTTCGAGGATTCCGGCCGATCGACGAAGTGCTCGTCGGCGGGCGGTTCGTCGACGACGTGGACGATCTCGACGATGGCGTTCTCCTGGCGGGCGATGGCGAAGGCGATCTCCGCGGCGTGGCGGTTGTACTCCGTCCCGACCGTCGGCAGGAGGATGCGGCGCAGCGTCGTGTTCATCTCCTCGAGGGCGCTCTCGCCCGAGTAGGGCGTGCTGACGACCATCGTCGGTGACGCAGCTTCGTGGAGAACCTCGTCGACGATCTCGCTGAATAGCGGTTCGTCGAGATCGCTCCCGTGACCGGCCTCGCCGAGGACGGTCAGGTCGTAGTTGGCCCCCTCCTCGAGGATCGTGTCGGCGACGCTTCCTCTCCGCTCGCGAACGAGGGTTCGCGGGGACCGTTCTTGTTCGCCGAGCTGGCGCTCGATCAGGTCGAACACCCGCGCGGTGACGTCGTGTTCCGCTCCGTCGGAGTGGTCGGCGTCCCGTGCGAGGATTTCCCGCTCTGTATCGTCAGCGGCGTCGGTCGACCTGGCGTGCGACCCCCGTCCGTTCGGGCGGGTCGCACGCCTTCGGCGGAGGCGACCGACGGGGTTCGAGAGCCAGCCGCCGTCGGTCCGCCCGTTGCCCTCGTCCGCGACGTACATCGTCGTCAGCTCGATGTCGCGGTCGCGGATCAGCGGTCCGAGCAGGCGGGCGGCGTACTGGGTGTCCGCGCCGCCGCGGGTCGGCAAGAGTATTCGCGCGATCCCCGCGACGAAACTCTCGGCCATGCGCTCTTCCCGTTCGATCCGTTTTCGCTCCTCCTCGCTCATCTCGATCTTCGGGATCGACCAGCGCATGACCGCCGGAGCCATCAGCGAGGTGGCGATCGCCACCATCACGATGATGCTGTACATGTCGGTCGTCAGGATGCCGGCGCCGAGGCCGATCGTCGCGACGATGATCTCCATCGCGCCGCGAGCGTTCATCCCCCCGCCGATCGTGATTCCTTCCCACTTCGAGAGGCCGGCTGCCCGCGAGACGCCCATGATGCCGGCGAATTTGCCGAAACAGGCGACGGCCAGGACGGCCATCCCGATGGCAAACACCGTCGGGTCGAGCAGCGCGGCGACGTCCATCCGGAGTCCCGCGATCGCGAAGAAGATCGGCGCGAAGATCCCGAGGGTCACCAGTTCGAACGTGTGCTGGAGTTCGTAATCGAACCGGTTGACCTGACTGACGAGGATGCCGACGACGAACGCGCCGAGGATCGCCTCGAGGCCCATGTACTGGGTGATCGCGCCCATCACGAGGGCGAGCACCATGAGCGTCGTGAGCATCGACATCTCGCCGCCGATCGTGTTGTCCACCCAGCGGAAGATCCACTGTACGACGGTGCGACCGACGGTGAACGAGAGGGCGATGAAGATGATTACGGAGACGATCGTGAACCCGGCGGATCCGGGGTTCACCTCGCCCGTCGTCGCGAGACCGGACACCGTTCCGAGCAGGATCCACCCGATGGTGTCGTCGACCATCCCGGCCGCGAGGATGAGCTGTCCGATGTCCCGACGAATCACGTCGAGTTCGATCAACACCTTCGAGATGACCGGGATCGCCGAGATACTCATCGCCGTCGCGATGAACAGGCTGAAGACGACGCGCTGGTCGGGCGCAGCGATGAACTCGCCCGGGAGAACCCACCCCAGCGCGAAGCCGGTGACGAACGGAAGGAGAATGCCCCCCAGCGAGAGGATGAGGGCCGTCCGTCCCTTGCTGATGATGAGGTCGATGTCCGTCTCGAGTCCCGTCACGATCAACAGCATGATCAGGCCGAGCCAGGAGATGATCTCGAGCAGGTGGAACTCGCTCTCGGGGACCGCGAACAGGGCCTCATACGCGCCCGGCAGCGCCAGCCCCAGAACGGACGGCCCGAGGACGACGCCGGCCAACAACTCGCCCACGACGGCCGGCTGTCCCAGGGAGTTGAACAGTTCGCCGAGGCCGCGCGCGACCAGCAGCAACACCGCAAGCTGGGCCACGACGATGAAGAGGTCGTGGTGGCCGATCGGCTCGATAACCTCCATCAGGACCCCCTCTCGACGCGGTGAATCCTCCGTCGATCGCCGCTTCGCTCTTCGAGTGCAGCGGCGCGTACGGTGTGCTGTCCGACCGTCGAGACGCGGACGCCGGCCACGAGCGCGCGCGGGCGCTTCCGGTCGGCGACGTCGGACTTGTCGCCACCGCCAGTGTTCGCCGTTATCAGCATGTCTCCTTTTACCTACTCAACTTATAAAAGGACTTCGCAAAAACTCTCTTTCAACTCAATTCACTCATTAAACAGTCAATAGAGAAGGTTCACTAACAAGTATTCCGTGGCTGGCGTGTTCCTTCGATCGGGGGAACGTAAACCGGGAGGGACGACGAAAACCGGCACGAGGACACCGCACGTTCTGGGCGCGTTCGGTAGAACGGGTCTCACCACGTTTCGGCGCAGGCTGTCGGTCGAGGGGGGACGAGCGGACTGGGGCTCGTCTAGAGCGAACTGGTGACCGCCACCGGACACGGCGCGTTCTGGATGACGTACTCGACGCGGTGACCGTAGAACGCCCGCCGGCTGATCGGGCGCATCTCGGTGCCCATGATGATGAGGTCGACGTCGTCCCGGTCGGCGAGGTCGACCATGGTGACCTCGGGTTGGCTGCTCACCTCGACCGTCGTGAGCACCTCGGCGCCCATCTCGTGGCCCAGTTCGGCCTCGCGGTCGACGATCTCCTCGCCGATCTCGATCGCCTTCGAGAGGTCGGGTTGCTCGACGAACCGCTCGTCGATCGGCGGCTCGTCGACGACGTGGACGATCTCGACGATGGCGTTCTCCTGACGCGCGATCGCGAAGGCGATCTCGGCGGCGTGGCGGTTGTACTCCGTCCCGGCCGTCGGAAGGAGGATGCGGCGCAGCGTCGTGTTCATCTCCTCGAGGGCGCTCTCGCCCGAGTAGGGCGTGCTGACGACCATCGTCGGCGTCGTCGACTCCTGGAGGACGCGATCGACGGTCTCGCTGAACAGCGGCTCGTCGGGATCGCGCCCGCGTCCGGCCTCGCCGAGGACGGTCAGGTCGTAGTTGGTCGCCTCGTCGACGATCGTCTCCGCGACGCCCCCCTCGCGCTCGCGAACGAGGGTTCGCGGGGGTCGGTCCTGCTCGCCGAGCTGGCGCTCGACCAGGTCGAACGCCCGCTCGGTGACGTCGTGTTCCGCCTCGTCGGCGTGTTCGGCGTCCTCGGCGAGGACCTCCCGCTCGAGGTCGTCGCTCGTGTCTGCCGCCCGTTCGGCGGGTGCGACGATCGGGCTGTCGGTCTCGGAGTCGGCGTCCGTCGAGTCGTCGCCCGTCCCTCGACCGTCGGTGCGCGTCGCGTTCCGTCGTCGGAGGCGGTCGACGGGGTTCGAGAACCAGCCGTCGTCGCGGCCGTTGCCCTCGTCGGTGACGTACATCGTCGTGAGTTCGATGTCGCGGTCTCGGACCAGCGGGCCGAGCAGGCGGGCGGCGTACTGCGTGTCGGCTCCGCCCCGGGTGGGCAGGAGGATGCGGGTGACGTTCCCGAGGAAGCTCTTGCGCTGGCGCTCTTCCCGTTCGATGCGTTCACGTTCCTCTTCGGTCATCGGCACCCGCGGGAGCGTGTACCGGAGCATCGGCGGCGCCATGATCGACGTGACGACGGCGATGGTGACGATGATGCTGTACATCTCGATGGTGAGCACGCCGTTGCTGAAGCCGACGAGGGCGACGATGATCTCCATCGCGCCGCGGGCGTTCAGTCCGGCGCCCATGGTGATGCCCTCCCAGTGGCTCAGCCCGGCGCCCTTCGCCCCGACGTAGGAGCCGACGAACTTCCCGGCGACGGCGATCGCCAGCGCGACGACGCCGATCCCGAAGACCTCGGGGTCCAGCAATCGGCCGAGGTCGACGCGCAGGCCAGCGGCGGCGAAGAAGATCGGCGCGAAGATCGACAGCGTCGCGATCTCGAAGACGTGTTCGGTTTCGTAGTCGAACCGGTTGACCTGGCCGACGAGGATGCCGACGACGAACGCGCCGAGGACCACCTCGAGTTCGAGCAGGTGGGTGACGGAGCCGACGCCGAGGGCGAGCACCATCAGCGTCGTGATCTTGGCCATCTGTCCGCCGATGGCGTTGTCCACCCAGACGAAAATCGCACGGACGGCCCGTTGGCCGATCGTGAATCCGAGCCCGAGGATGATCGCCAGCCAGAGGATCGTCGCGCCGATCCCCGCGAGTTCGAGTTGCCCGGTCGAGTGGAGACCGACGACGAGCGCGAGCAGGATCCAGCCGACCGTGTCGTTGATCATGCCCGCCGCGAGGGTGATCTGTCCGAAGTCCCGGCGTATCTGTCCCATATCCATGAGGATCTTCGCGATCACGGGGATCGCGGAGATGCTCATCGCGACCGCGACGAAGAGGCTGAACGTGAGTCGGTTGCCGTCGGCGGCGATGAACTGCTCCGGGAGGGACCAGGCGAAGGCGAACCCGAGGGCGAACGGGACGACGATGCTCGCGAACGCGATCAGCGTCGCCTCCGTCGCCTTCGAGACGATGAGGTCGAGATCGGTCTCCAGCCCGGTCAGGACGATCAGCATGACGAGGCCGATCCAGGACATCACGCCGATGAGCTGGATGCCCGCCTGAATGTCGACGCCGTGACCCGTGGTGACGTCGATGACCGCGGCGGTTTTCGACATCGCACCCAGCACGGACGGGCCGAGCACGATCCCGGCCAGTAACTCGCCGACCACCGCAGGCAGGTCGAACCGCTTCGCGATCTCGCCGAGCCCGCGCGCGGTCAGCAACAGCAGCGTCAGCATCACGAAGAGCCACACCAGTTCCGGGTGCTGGATCGGCTCGAGGTTGGACGGATCGACCTGCGCGAGAAGCCCCGCCGCGTCCGCGGCGAACCGTCCAGTCGCGGTGAGCGTCACGGCCGATCACCTCCCGGCGTGCGCGACCGCGTCGGTCGCGCGCTCGTTCGTCGTCTCATCTCGGTCGATCCCTCCGTAGCTGCCGGTTCTTCCGTCGGTCGTCCTGGACATCGTCGATTTGTGACACGGTGTATCTGGATGCGGCGGTGAAAATCTGCGTTGAACGCGCTACTCGTTCTGGTGACACCTTGCGCCCGACCGTATTTTAATACTCGGATAACCCTCGCCGTTTCCGGGTGGCCTTCTGCACGCTCGTGGCATTGTTCTCTCACAAGCTGACTGTTTCTCCGATATCGGGTGCACGAACGTCGGATTCGGAACGTCTCCCGGGATCGCGTCGATCGGGTCGGGCCGAGTCGCGCCCGTCGATGTCGTCGCCCTCGCGTCGCGCCCGGAGTTCCTCGGCGAACGCCTCGCACCGATCGCCGTGGTTAACGAGGATCGTCGCGTCCTCGTAGGACTCGAGAAACGACAGGAGGCCCTCCCGATCCGCGTGCGCGGAGAAGTCGTACGCCTCGACGCGCGCGCTGACGCGCATCATCCGGCCGTCGATCTCGGCGCTGCCCGTCTCGAGGAGGTCGCGACCGGGCGTCCCCTCGACCTGATAGCCCGTTAGGGCGATCTTGTTCGCCGGGTGGGTGCGGATCTCGGGGACGTAGGTCATCGCCGGCCCGCCGTGGAGCATCCCGCTGGTGGTGACGATGACGGTGTTCTGGGCGGCGATCCGCCTGCGCTGGCCGTCCCGGCCGTCGACGAACCTGGCGTTCCCCTTCGCCCGCCGGAGCAGGTCCGGATCGCGCAGGAACTCCCGGTTTCGCGGGCGCAGGAGGAGTTCGGTGACCCGCTTTCCCATCCCGTCGACGTAGCACTCGAGGTCGTACGCCTCGCAGATGCAGAGCACCTCCTGGGTGCGGCCGATGGCGAAGGCGGGCACGACGACCGTGCCGCCCTCCCGGATCGTCGATCGTAGGCTCTCGGCGAACTCGCGTTCGATCTCGGCCCTGGGCGGACGCGTCGTGTCGGCGTAGGTGCTCTCGCAGATCAAGACGTCGGCGTCGGGTCGCGCGGTCGTCCCCGCGCAGATGCGCTGGTCCTCGGTGTGGAAGTCGCCCGTGTAGAGTAAGCGTGTCTCCCCGTCGTCAACCAGCACGTG
The DNA here is from genome assembly GCF_031852275.1 of Halovalidus salilacus. GTDB lineage: Archaea > Halobacteriota > Halobacteria > Halobacteriales > Natrialbaceae > Halovalidus > Halovalidus salilacus. The sequence goes on from NZ_CP134700.1 coordinate 968,820, forward strand.
CGCGCTCCCGGGGATGTGCCCCGCCTCGTAGAACGTGATCTCGTAACCGGCCGCCTCGAACGGCTCGCGGTAGCCGTGGGTGCGCGACACCTGCGTGAGGCGGGCGACCTCGGCCTCGGTGAACGGGCAGTCGTAGCTCCCGCCGTGAAGTGAGAGGGTGTCCCGCGCCAGCAACATCGCGAGGTCGTACGTCGGCGGCGTCCAGTGGACTTCGGGGCGGGCGTCGCCCGACAGCAGCACGGGGATCGAGCCGACGTGATCCAGGTGACCGTGGCTCACCACGACCGCGTCGGGATCGACGTCGCCGATCGGGTACGACGGCGGGTTGCCCGAGTCCATCCCGAAGTCCACGAGGAGGCTGTCGTCGATAAGGATCGCGCTCCGACCGATCTCGCGGGCCCCACCGAGGAATTCGACGTCCATGACTGTCGACTCGAGTTAGCGGGCCGAGTCGCTTTCGTTCGTCGGTTCGCGGTCGCCGCCTCACCCACCGTCCCCGCCGTCGAAGCCGGTCCGGGCCAATCCGAGAAGGTAGACGTCGAGCAGGCAGACGATCAGGACCGCGAGCGGGACGGCCACGTCCGCGTAGGAGACCGACCCGAACTGCAGCGCCGCGATCACGAACGGGTGGCCCGGCTCGAGCGCGCCGGCGAGCGTCCGTGCGCTCAGGAACGCGAGGGCGAGGGCGTACAGCGCGAACCAGATCGCCCCTCGACGCCAGCGACCCAGGTACCAGTGGCCGAGGCCGGGAACGAGCGCCGAGAGGGGGTACGCCGGCCAGCGCGGCCGCGCGAACTCACGCGCCGTCGTCCCGGTCGTCATCGTACTGATCCCGGTCGACCCGTTCGCGTTCGAACGGGATCCGTGTTGCTCTCTCGAGTCGTCCCACCGCGCTCGAGTCGTCCTCGTCGGAGGCGGTGAGGGCCTGGAGCGCGCGCCGGGCGGTCTCGAGGTGGCGATCCACCGACGAGGTCGAAGTCGAAGTCGATGTCGACCCGTCGCGGTCGGGGGCGGCGGTCCGAACGGCGCCTCGCGCCGGGATTCGCGCGGGTGCGTCGTCGGAACCGGAGAGGACGCGGATCGCCGTCGCCCTCGGGTCGCCTTCTGCGGGGCTCGGGGGCGCGATCGCGGCGAGCGCGGCGGCGAGCGACTCGCCGTAGCGCCGGACCGCCCGTCGCGTCGATCCGGTGGCGCCGACGGCGGTGGCACCCAGTTCGCACGCGAGGCCGGCGAGGGTCACCTCGTAGTCGGACGTCCCGGTCGTCCCGTTCGTCGCGGCCGGCGTTTCGGAGGACGACGGCGAGGGTTCGGACGACGGTACCGGGGACCGCGACGCGCCGTCCGAGAATCGTCGGACGATCGTCTCCGAGCCCACGGTCAGGGTCCGATAGAGCGCGGGTACCCGATCCGGCGCGACGTCGGCGTCCGCCAGCGGCGCGTAGGCGGCGGCGTAGAGGTAGTCGCTCGCCAGCACGGCGACGTCCCGCTCGGCCGCGGCCCCGTACCGGTCGGTCGAGAGCAGGTCGGCCCGGAGTCGGGCGTACCCCTCGAGGGAGACGACCGCCTCCGCGAGCGACTCGAGGGTTCCCTCGGTCGGCGGGTCGATCGCGATCGCGTCGGCGACCGTCCGACAGAGGGTCGCGGGAACCGACCGATCCGGCGGGGGAACGCTCCCGACGACGGCCTCTCGGACCGCCGGGGCGAGCCCGGCCGTCGCTCGCTCGAGGGCTCCCGGGACGTTCGATGAGACCGTCGACCTGGTCATGTCACTCGAGCAGTTGGTCCAGGGGGATGATGTATCTTCGGTGACGTTCCCCCTCACGCCGAGTCATCGGTCACCCCCTCGTCGGTCGAGTCGCCGTCCTGAGAACCGTCCTCGTCGTTGGCCCGATCGCCGTCGGCGACGCCCTCGAGGATTCCAGGCGGGGGAAACTCGACGCCGTCGGCGAGGACGTCGTCGACGAGATCCTCGACGATCCCGCGCCGGACCTCCGACAGGTACTCGTCCCTGCCGGTGGTGACCTGCCTGATGCGGGCGCCGTCGAAGGCGGCGATCAGGAGCGGGACGAGCGCCTCGGGGTCGTGCTCGACGAACTGCCCCTCCTCGATACCCGCCGCCAGGATCTCCTCGAGCGCCTCGCGAAGTCGGTCGTCGCTCTCGCCAAGGAGTTCGCGGAACCTGTCGTTGTGCACCGCCTGCACGCGGAGTTCGAGCATCGCGACGTGGAACGCCTCACGATCGTCGTGGCCGTCGGACGGATCGGTGAGAAACCAGTCGACGAACGTGGCCAGGCGCTCGACCGGTGCCAGCGAGCGCGTCTCCTCGACCCGCTCGTCGAACCGCTCGAGGAAGTCCTCGACGAACTCGGCGACGAGGTCCTCCTTGGAACCGTAGTGGTAGAACAGCAGGGACTTGCTCTTGCCCGTCCGGTCGGCGATGTCCTGGGCGGTCAACTCGGCGTAGCCGTGCTCGCTGAGCGCCTCGAAGGTCGCGGTCATGATCTCCCGTCGGACGGTCGTATCGGTCACTAGCTGACCGGTTAGTCAGGAACGGTCAAATGAGTGTCGGTTCGTCTCGCGCGCGCGGCGGTTCTCGACTCCCCCGATTCGCCTCACCCGTCGTCAGTTCGCCAGGCCCGTCGCCGATTCGTCCGCCTCGTCGCCGATTCGTCCGCGGATCCTCGAGCGGTCGGCCACACAGACCGACGCACCGCTCAGTCGGTCCGGTACCGCCGAATCCCGAACCGCTCGTAGCCGCCGAACGCGAGTTCGAGCGACCCGATCCACCAGTTCCACCGATCGGCCGGCGTGCCATCGGGCGCGTCGGCGAGCTCCTGGCAGACGACGTCCGCCGTCAACGGGGCGTCGACGTCCGCCTCGTAGCGCCCGGCGTCGGCCAGGTCGACCGCCTGCCGGGCGACGGTGCGCGCCTCGCCGGGCGACCCGCCGAACCGCTCTCGCAGGCGAGATTCCAGGGCGTCGGGGTCGATGTCGGGAGTCACGTGTCGGACTCCGCTTCGCCCGCCCGGACCTTGAACGCCGCGCCGGCGGGCGCGGACGGCGGACCCGAGCCGGCCACCGTCGCCGCGAAGCTTCGAGTACTCGCGCTCACAGGTACCCCAGATCCGCCAGCCGCTCCCTGGTTCCCTCGCGCATCGCGACCGATCCGTCGGCCGGATCGGCCTCCCCGCGCTCGAGTTCGCCGAACCGTTCCTCGAGTCGGGTCCGAAGCCGTCGTGCGCGCTCAGGCGTCTCGTCGACGACGTTCTCCTCCTCACGAGGGTCCGTGGGGACGTGGTGGAGGCGCTCGAACCCGTCGTCCCCGCGTACGTACTTGTACTCGGCCGTGCGAACGGCGCGGAGCCGCCGGTCGAACCGCCGGACGCGATCCGGTATCTCGCCGAAGCGGGCCTCGAGCCGCTCGATCGAGGGCTGGGGAGAGACGTACTCGGCGAAGACGGCCTCGCGCCACGGTCCGGTATCCCCTCCGCCGCCGTCGTCGTTCGAGACGGGCGGAAGCGGCCGTCCGTGGCTCTGCGCGTCGAACTCGGGGTCGTCGATCCCGGCCGCCTCGAGCAGCGTGTCGGGCAGGTCGAGCAACTGGACGAGTTCCTCGCGCCGGGCGCCGCCGGTGAACGGCCCGCCGTGGCAGACCAGCGGAACCTGGAGCAGGGTGTCGTAGAGGTTGTACTGGTGGCCGAAAAAGCCGTGCTCGCCGACGTGCTCGCCGTGGTCGCCGCAGACGACGAACAGGGTGTCCTCCCACTCGTCGGCCTCGACGAGCGCGGTTCGGAGGCGGCCGAGTTGCTCGTCGACGTAGGAGAGTTCGCCGCGGTAGAGGCCCCGAAGGGCCGCGAACTCCCGGTCGTCGAGGTCGTAGTCCTCGCAGTCGTACGCCCGCGGGTCCTGCCGGATCGCCGTCGCCTCCCCGTACGTGACGTCTTCGGGGAGGTGCGCCTCGGCGTGGCGTTGCGGCGGACCGTACTCGACGTGGGGCTCGATGTAGTTACAGAAGAGGAAGAACGGGCGGTCGTCGTTCCGCTCGCCGAGCCACTCGGACACCCAGTTCGTCGTCCGATCGGCGCCGTCGTCGCCCGCGGGCCGGAGCACCTCGCTGTAAAGGACGTTCGCCAGGTTGACGAGCGGATTCCCCTCGAAGAGGCGCGCTCTCGCGGCCAGGAGCTTCTCGCGCAGGTCCTCGCCGCGGACGACGACGCCCATGTCGACGTCGGACTGGACGTACTGCCACCCGCGCCGGAGGTCGTCGAACCCGCGGTCGAACCCGAACTCCTCGGTGATCCAGGTGTTGTTCGAGACGCCGACGGTCTCGTACCCCGCGTCGGCGAACGCCTCCGGGAGGAGTCGAAGCGAGTCCGAGAGGAACGTGTGACCACCGTGGGCGCCGTGTTCGGTCGGATGGGTGCCCGTGAACATCGAGGCGTGGGCCGGGAGCGTCCACGCCGCGGCGGAGAAGGCGTTCTCGAAACTCGTTCCCTCCTCGGCGAGCGACTGCAACGTCGGCATCGTCTCCCCGTCGACGCTCCTCTTCCGAGCGGTGTCGAGGACGACGACGACGACGTTACGGACGGTGGAATGTGACTCGGGGTCACTCCCGTTGGACGATGCTGACTCGGATCCGGATTCCGATTCGGATTCGGCCATGACACCCCCTACTCCGCTCCTCGTGCCGAAGGTCACCGGCCCGGAGTATGCAGGGGTCGGCCGCGGTTCGTCCGCCTCGAGCGACCGTTTCGTTCGGACCGCGCTCTCAGTCCACTTCGGTCGGATCGACTTCCGGCAGGGTGATGAGGTTTTCGCGACCGATCCGGAGCTTCTCGATCTCGTCGTCGTCGTCCATCTTGGAGAGCAGTTGCGAGACTTTCGCGTTCGACCAGCCGGTCTCCTTGACGATCGACGCCTGCTTCATCCGGCCGCCGTTTTGCCGGAGTAACCTGAGGACGCGCTCCTCGTCGCTCAGGAGTTCGACGTCGATCGAGTCGTCCTCGTCGTACTCGAGTTCGGTTTCCGACGCCGCGTCGGCGACCTGGCCGGCGGAAGCGGGCCGGACTGCGCCGTCGGGGTCGGCGTTCGCCTCCGAGGGATCCCCGTCCGACGAGGCGGCCGTCGAACCGGCGCCGTCCGTCTCCACGAACTCCGTCTCGTCTCGAGTCGGCTTCGCGTTCCGGACCGAGTCGAGCGCGTCGTCGATCGACCGTCGAACCGCGTCCGGAAGCGACGGACGGTCGTCCGGCCACGTCAGGACGTCCCGCTTGGCGAGAACGTACCCGACGGCGAAGACGACCGCGATCGCACCGCCCATCCACCAGGGGAACCCCGAGGAACCGCCCGGACCGCCACCGCCGCTGCCGGCCCGGTGGAACGTGATCTCGAATTCGCCGCGGTCGAACTCGTGCGGGCCGTCCCAGATCAGCGCGCCCTCGTTCGAACTGGTGGAGGAGGGGAACTCGTGGAAGCCGTAGCCCGACGGGGGCTGGACGATCAGTCGCTGGCCGTAATCGACGTTGAACCACGACCCGTCGTCGTCCGCGAAGACGTCGCCGACGCGGATCCGGTCGCCGTCGACGGTCGCGAAGTTCGTCCACGTGAACGAGTACGAGATGACCCCGATGGTGGCGTTCTCGGGCGAGTCCCCGTCGTCGGCCTCGTCGATCTCCTCCGGCGACACCGTCCGCGGCTCGTCCCAGCCGGGGTCCTCGATGGTCATCTCTCGGCCGGTCGACTCGTTCGCGGCGGTGACGAACTGCTGGAACTGGGAGGCGTCGTAACCGACGTCTCGCGCGCCGCTCGTGACGAGTTCCGCGTGTTCGTCGAACGCGTCTTCTTCCTCTTCGTCGGTGATGAGGAAGCGACTCTCGACGGTCCAGCGCGCGTCTCCGTCGTCGTCGACGTCGATCCGGACGACCTGTGCGGGGTCGGCCTCCGCGGGGACCGCTGGATCGTCGGCTGCGAACTGCACCTGCGGTGCGGGCTCGAGCGGGGACGCCCGGTGCGAGGATCCGTCCGTCGGGACGGGTTCGGGGGACGGCGCGGCGGCCACCGCCCCCAGGGCGGACGCGACGAGGAGGGAGGTGAGGGCGAGCGTGATGGCGGTGGAGAACCGCATGCGTACCAACGGGTGCATTCCCAGGGGAAAAAACCCTTTCCATCGAAAAACGGTTCCTTAACGGCACCCTGAAACCGAATTTTTCGGCTCGAGGAGGGCGGCATCGCCCCGTCGGCGGTGCGACCGGTTTTTGTACTAGTAATCCATACTTAGCAGCGATGACCGACGCGCCCCCCGCCCTCCTCGCGTTGCTCCTCGTCCTCTCGATCCCCGCGATGACGGTCGTCGCGGCCGGGCCGAGCAACGGTTCGCAGTCGCTCGACGAACCCGTGACCGTCGAAGACCGAACGACGCCGGTCGAAGCCGAAGGGACGACGAACAGGCTCCCCGTTACCGGCGAGGTACGCAGCGGCTACGCCGTGTACGGCCCCGACCTCGGAACCCAACTCGCGAGTACCGACGTCGAGATACGAGTCGACCAGGAACAGTACACCATCACCGACAGCCGCTTCGAGGAAGCCAACAACAGCGAGCGCGAGCGGATGGTCAAGTCGGCTCACAGCAGGCTCGAAGACCGGATCTCGGTGCTGGAAGAGCGGGAGGAACGGGCCGTTATCGATCACGCGAACGGCGACATTTCGGAGCGAGAGTTGCTCCAAACGCTGATGCGAAACTACCACGAAGCGGCCATCCTCTCGGACGCGTTAGCGGACGTCGACGATCGGACGGAACGAATCCGCGGCTACTCGTTATCGACGGACAACGATCAGGAAGCCCTGAATTTGCACCGAACGGACGTCCGCGAAAAGATCGACGAGAGTATGCAATCCGGCGGAAGCGACGCGGAGCCCGTCGTCGCGATTCAAACCTCGGAAACGGGGTACAGCATCTCGCTGATCGACGGAAACTACTACACGGAAACGACGCGGTTCGATAATCGAAACACGTCGCGAGAGAGCCGGATAGACGGCCACAACGAAGCGTACGACTACGTGAACGACCTCTACCCGTGGGCGGGCGACGCTGCGACGTCGACCGGTAGCCGGGATTTCTCCACGGAGCGATTGTACAGCTATCACTCGACGGGGCACGACCAGGGAGGGGACCTGGAAGTCTATCTCGACGAAGGAACCGGGGAAGTGTACCGCGAATACCAGGACCTCTCGCCGGACATGATGGTCCAGGACCTGTCGCGTAACGGGTTGCTATCGGAGCCCGTAAACGCGACGAGCGAGGACGACGACCTCGCCGTGTCGCTCGTCGAAACGCCCGCTGACGGCCCAGTCGAGGTCACCGTCACAGACGACGAGGGCGAACCGGTCGAGTCGGCCGCGGTCTCGACCGACGGATTCGAACTCGGAACGACGAACGCTGACGGAACGCTGTGGATTATCCCGCCCGTCGGCGAGTACGAAGTCGTCGTCGAATCCGGTTCCGACGACGTCACCGCGACCGCCGGCTCCGAAGAGTAACCCGTCGGCGGATCGGAGACCCTCGGCCACTCTCTTTTCGTCCCCCTCGTCGAGGCGCGAATTTTTGTACGAAGCCGATCCGACAGTCACGTACCGTGACGGATCGAAACCGAAACCGACGGGATCGCGGTGTCAACCCCGCGCTCGGCGTGACCCTCCTGATCGGCATCACCGTCGGCTTGGCGGCCGTCGTCGCCGTCGGCGCGAGTTCGTTCGTCCTCGCCGATCCCGTTCCGACCGCCGCCTTCGACCTCGAGGTGGACGCCGACCGCTCCGAGGTCGTCCTCGAGCACGTCTCGGGCGATCCGATCGACGTCGAGGACCTCGAGGTCGCCGTGGAAATCGACGGCGAGCGACTCGCCCGCCAGCCGCCGGTCCCGTACGTCGGGGCCTCGGGATTCGAGGACTCCCCGGGCGGACCGTTCAACCCCTCCGGCGGGACGACGTGGCGGGCGGGGGAGCGGGCGTCGTTTCGACTCGCGTCGACGAACGATCCGTCCCTCGATCCGGGTGACGAAGTGTCGGTCACCCTCGTCGTCGACGGTGCGACGATCGCGACGCTCGAGGAGACCGCGGGGTGAGGAGGCCGATGAACGCCGTGGCGGACGGTCGAACCGCGGGTGACGCCGTCACTCGGGCGCGCGTCCGATCGTCGTGATCGCCACGTCGGGCTCGTAGGACGGACCCATGAACTTGTGTCTCACGTCCTCGAAGCCGGCGGTCTTGAACATCCGATCGGCCTCGTACTCGTCGTAAAAGAGCATGATCGCGTCGGCGAGCTTCTGCGTGAGAACGTGATCGGGGTAGTTCGGCCCGACGACGAGCACCTGCCCGCCGGGTTTCAGGACGCGGCGGAACTCCCGGAGGGTGCGGACGGGGTCGGGCCAGTACTCGATCGAGCCCGAGGACCAGACGACGTCGAAGGTGTTCGTCGCGAACGGGAGCCGCTCGGCGTCGCCGCGGTGGAAGTGCACTGGCGGCCCCCGCTTGCCGAACTTCCGGTAGGCCTGCTCGAGCTGGTGTTCGCTCTGGTCGAGCGCGTACACCTCGTCGACGCGCTGGAGGAGTCCCTCTGTGGCGAAGCCGGTTCCACAGCCGACGTCGAGGACGGCCATGTCGGGCTCGAGGTCGAGGAGGTCGAGGGCCTCGGCGCGCATCTCTTCGGTCCAGATGAAGGGGTTGATCCGGTCGTAGACCTTCGAGAGGTACTTGTAGAACAGTCGGGCCCGCGCCTTGTTCTCGAGGATTCCCATTACAGGTGCATTGTGATCGAATCGAGAAATGTCTGCTGTTCCGACGGCGCGGGTGACGGTGCGCTCCGGCCTGGGGGTGCGAGGGAGACGCCGGACTCTCGGTTCGTCGAACCGCCCCGGGTGGGGGTGGAATATTCGGCACCGTAACCCAGACTTGGTGAAGTGATCGTGACTTCCGTCGCCCGGTACGGGCGGATTTCTGATCGACTTTCGCAACTACCATATACGCGCTGGGTAAACCTTCGCGTGCTTAGAGTATGCCGAGGCCAGAGGTTCTCGAACGAATACAGTCGGCGGAGGAGGAAGCCGACGAGGTCGTCGCACTGGCAGAGAAAGACCGCGACGAACGGATAGCCGAGGCCCGGGAACGTGCCGAGGAGATCCGTACCGAAGCGGAAGAGGAGGCGCGCGAGCTCAAAGAGCGCCGCCTCGAGGAGGCGCGCGAGGAGATCGACGCCGAGTGTGAACGCATCCTCCGAGAGGGCGAGGAAGATCGCGAGGCGCTCGCCGAGCACGCCCGAGACCGGGTCGACGAGGTGACGCAGTACGTCGTCGAACTGTTCCAGGAGGACGTCCATGCTCAGACCTGAGCGGATGAGTAAGGTCTCGGTGGCCGGCTCGAAGGGCGTCATGTCCACGGTCATCGAGACGATCCACGAGCTGAACCTGGTACACCTGTCGGACTACGACGGCAACTGGCAGGGGTTCGACAACGGGAACCCCATCCAGGGCGCCGAAGACGCGTCCGAGAAGCTGGTGACCGTCCGCGCGCTCGAGAGCACGCTCGACCTCACGCGCGAGGACACCGCGCCGGGCTCGATCGACGAGGGCTGGGAGGACCGTCTCGAGGAGATCCGAACGCGGGTCAACGAACTCGACGACGAGCACTCCGAGATTCGCGAAAATCTCCGACAGGTCGAGGAGAAGATCGACCGCGTCGAGCCGTTCGCGGAGCTGGGGATCGACCTCGACCTGCTGACGGGCTACGACAGCGTCGACGTCCTCGTCGGCGAGGGTTCGGTCACGGCGGTCGAGGAGGCCCTCGAGAACGCCGACGAGGTTCGCGCCTACGACACCTTCACCGGCGGGAACGTCGTCGCCGTCGTGGCGGCGCCCGCCGAGGGCGAACCGGTCGAGGGACTGATCGACGACGCGCTCGTCGGCGTTGAGCTCACCCGGTACGAGATCCCCGAGACGGCCGAGAGTCCGGAGGCGTACGTCGCCGACCTCGAGGAGGAGCGACGCGACCTCGAGTCGCGACTCGAGGAAGCCGAATCCGAACTCGAGCAGCTGAAGCTCAACAACGGGAGCTTCCTGCTGCGCGTCGAGGAGGAGTTGACCATCGAGGTCCAGCGCGCGGAGGCGCCGCTGCAGTTCGCGACGACCAGCCGGGCGTTCGTCGCCGAAGGCTGGGTGCCCACCTCGGAGTACGACCGTCTCGTCGCGGCGCTCAACGACGCCGTCGGCGAGAGCGTCGAAGTCGAGGAACTCGAGCGGGCGGACTACGAGGAGCACGACCACGCGATGGAAGCGCCCACCGGCGGGGGCGGCGGCATCGTCGAGGAGGAAGGGACGCCCGACGAGGAGGAGGAAGCCGAGCCGAGCCAGCCGACGGCCGCCACGGACGGCGGTACGAACGGGTACGGAGACCGGACCCTGACGATGGACCGGGAGCCGCCGGTGATCCTCAACAACATCACGCCGGCGAAGCCGTTCGAACTACTGGTTAAGCTGGTGAGTCAGCCCAAGTACAGCGAACTCGACCCGACGGTGCTAGTCTTCCTGACGTACCCGTTCGCCTTCGGGTTCATGATCGGCGACATCGGCTACGGGCTGTTGTACATGGCGATGGGCTACGGCGCCTGGAAGGTGTTCGACTCCGACGCAGGCAAGGCGATCGGAACGATCGGCATCTGGGCCGGGGCGTTCACGGTCATCTTCGGCTGGCTGTACGACGAGATGTTCGGCGTTCACATCGAGTACTGGATGCCCGAGGGGCTCCACGGCGTCCTGTCGACGTACCTGTTCATGGATTCGTTCGACAAGGGCCTGCAGGCAACCGACTGGGCGTTACTCTGGATCGTCTTCAGCCTCGTCTTCGGACTGATCCACCTCAATATCGGCCTGATTATGGGGTTCATCAACGAACTCAGCCACGGAGTCAAGGCAGCCGTCTACGAGCGACTGTCGTGGATCCTCGCGATGAACGGCCTGTTCATCTGGATATTCAGCGGTCACGCAGTCGGCCAGAAGCCGGGTTTCGTCGCCGACTACGCCGTCATCCCGGAGGCTGTCGGACTCGTCGCGATCGCGGCTTTGGCTGTCGGCGTCGTGCTCGTCGGCGTCGGTGAAGGTATCGCCGGCGTATTCGAGGTGCCGGCCTGGGCGTTCGGACACGTCCTCTCGTACCTGCGGATGGTCGCCGTCCTGCTCGCGAAAGCCGGGATGGCCTTCGCGGTGAACCTGCTGGTGTTCGGCGGCTACTCCGATCACGGCCACACCGTGTTCAACCTGCCGACGTACGACGTCTCCGGCTATGAACAGGAGTTCGTCGGCCTCCTCTGGATGGACCCCGCGTGGATCGGTATCCCGCTCGCCATCCTCATCTTCATCTTCGGGCACGTCTTGGTGCTCCTGCTCGGTATCACCGCCGCGGGAATCCAGATGCTCCGCCTCGAGTACGTGGAGTTCTTCCAGAAGTTCTACGAGGGCGGCGGCGAGGAGTACGAGCCGTTCGGCCACGAGGCTCGAGCCGACTGACCGTCGGTCGGCTCCCCGCCGCGCGAACTCTGGTTCTCCGACCTCGTTTTTCGATCGAGCCTCAACGATCGGTCGGATCTGAAAACGCCCGAACCACGCCCGTGGTATGGCTTGCCGCACCTTTTCGAGGAGGCTGGTGCAGTTTAGCTATGTCGAATTTTTTCGAGAGTTTTATGGGGTGTGCGAGGACAGATACGGCTGTTCGGAGCAATCGAACTCAGAGCGAGTATTAGACACCCATGACACTCGAAATCCTGTCCGCATTCGCCGACATCGCACTGCAAGAAACCGTCGAAGAATCGCCGTTCCTCACCAACACGGGTGCGGCCGCGCTCGCAGTCGGTCTCTCTGCACTCGCCGCGGGGTACGCGGAGCGAGGTATCGGCGCCGCCGCCGTCGGTGCAATCGCCGAAGACGACGACATGTTCGTTCCGGGGATCGTTATGACTGTGCTTCCGGAAACGCTCGTCATCTTCGCGATCGTCGCCATTTTCCTGGTCTAATCGACCATCCCCCTTACCAATGAGTTTGGACACAGTCGTTGAAGACATTCGAGACGAGGCCCGCGCGCGTGCGGAGGAAATCCGCGACGAGGGCGAAGCCCGCGCCGAGGAGATCGAATCGGCGGCCGAGGAGGACGCCGAGGAGACCATCGAGGCCGCGGAGCGCGAGGTCGATCGAGAGATCGAGCAGCTTCGCGAACAGCGTCTCTCCAGTGCCAAACTGGAGGCGAAACAACAGCGCCTGGAGGCCCGCCGCGACGTCCTCGGGGAAGTCCGCGAGGAGGTCGAGGACGAACTCGCCTCGCTCGAGGGTGACACCCGGGAGGAGCTGACCCGGGAGCTGCTCGAGGCCGCGAGCGTCGAGTTCGACGAGGGAGACGACGTCAACGTCTACGGTCGATCCGACGACGAGGCGTTGATCGAGTCGATCCTCGAGGACGACGCGTACGGCGACTACGAGTACGCCGGCGAGCGCGACTGTCTCGGCGGCGTCGTCGTCGAGAGCGAGCAGTCGCGGGTCCGAGTCAACAACACGTTCGACTCGCTGCTCGAGGACGTCTGGGAGGACAACCTCCGAGAGATCAGCGACAAACTCTTCGAGCAATGAGCGCAGGAGCCTCGAATCCGGAGTACGTCAACGGCCGCGTTCGGTCGCGCCGAGCGAAGCTGTTCGACGACGAGGACTACCGCAAGCTGATCCGGATGGGGCCGAGCGAGATCGCGCGGTTCATGGAGGAGACGGAGTACGAACGCGAGATCAACGAACTCGGAACGCGCTTTTCGGGCGTCGACCTGATCGAGCACGCGCTCAACCGGAACCTCGCCAAGAACTTCCAGGACCTGCTGGACTGGGCCGACGGTCGACTCTACGACCGCATCGCCCGGTACCTCCGGAAGTTCGACGTCTGGAACGTCAAGACGATCATCCGCGGGATCTACACCGACACGCCCACCGAGGAGATCGAAGCCGACCTCATCCGCGCCGGCGAGATCGACGAGCGGACCCTCGAGCGCGCCCTCGAAGTCGATACGATCGAGGACGCCATCGAGGAACTCCGCCGGACGATCTTCTACGAGCCGCTCACCGACGCCTTCGAGGCGTACGAGGAGAGCGGAGTTCTCGTCCCGCTCGAGAACGCGCTCGACCGGGCGTTCTACGAGCGCCTGCTCGGCGACCTCCGAGGGCAGTACGGCGTCCCCCAGGAGGGGCCCGAGGCGCTGTACGCCGAGTTCCTGCAGGCCGAGATCGACTTCCGCAACGCGCGAAACGCGCTGCGACTCGCTCGAAGCGGCGCCGACCTCGACCCCGCGGAGTACTACATCGAGGGGGGCGTCCTCTTCGATCGCGGTGACCTCTCCCGACTGGTCGCCGATTACGACGAACTCGTCGACCACATCGCCGAGAACAGGCGGTACGGCGAGCGCCTCTCCGGCGCGCTGGCCAGGCTGCGCGACGCCGAGAGCCTCATCCAGTTCGAGCACGCCCTCGACGCGGCGCTGCTCGAGTACGCCGATCGGCTCTCGAGCATCTATCCGGTGTCGATATCGGCCGTGCTGTCGTACATCCTCGCGAAGGAGCGCGAGGTCGAGAACATTCGCGCGATCGCTCGCGGGCGCGAGGTCGGCCTCTCCGAGAACGAGATCGAAGAAGAACTGGTGGTCCTATGAGCCAGGAAATCGCAGTCGTCGGCAGCCAGGAGTTCACGACCGGCTTTCGGCTCGCGGGCGTTCGTCGATTCGAGAACGTTCCGGACGAGCAGAAAGGGACAGAGTTAGACGACGCCGTCACCAAGGTACTCGACGACGACGACGTCGGCATCGTCGTGATGCACGACGACGACCTCGAGTACCTCTCGCGGAACGTACGGCAGGACGTCGAAACGAGCGTCGAACCGGTCGTCGTCACCATCGGCTCCGGAACCGGCGGTGGCGGACTGCGCGACCAGATCAAGCGGGCGATCGGTATCGATCTGATGGACCAGGAGGAAGACAACGAGTGAACCCACAACTATGAGTCAGGCAGAACAAACCGAGACCGTCAGAGAAGACGGTGTCATCGAAAGCGTGAGCGGTCCGGTCGTGACCGCCACGGACCTCGACGCCCGGATGAACGACGTCGTCTACGTCGGCGACGAAGGGCTGATGGGCGAGGTCATCGAGATCGAAGGGAACCTGACCACGATTCAGGTGTACGAAGAGACCTCCGGCGTCAGCCCGGGCGAACCCGTCGAGAACACGGGCGAGCCCCTCGCGGTCGACCTCGGACCCGGAATGCTGGACTCCATCTACGACGGCGTCCAGCGTCCGCTGGACGAACTCGAGGAGAAGATGAACTCGGCGTTCCTCGACCGCGGGGTCGACGCGCCGGGGATCGACCTCGAGACGACGTGGGAGTTCACGCCCACGGTGTCGGAGGGCGACGCGGTCGAACCCGGCGACATCATCGGCGAGGTGCCCGAGACCGAGAGCATCACGCACAAGGTCATGGTACCGCCGGATTACGACGGCGGCGAGATCACCGCCATCGACGAGGGCGAGTTCACCGTCGACGAAGTCGTCGCGGAACTCGACTCCGGCGAGGAGATCACCATGCACCAGGAGTGGCCCGTCCGACGGGCCCGCCCCGCCGACGAGAAGCAGACGCCGACGATTCCCCTGGTGTCGGGCCAGCGGATCCTCGACGGCCTCTTCCCGATCGCCAAGGGCGGTACCGCGGCCATCCCGGGCCCGTTCGGCTCGGGCAAGACGGTCACGCAGCACCAACTCGCCAAGTGGGCCGACGCGGACATCGTCGTCTACGTCGGCTGCGGCGAGCGCGGCAACGAGATGACCGAGGTCATCGAGGACTTCCCGGAGCTGGAAGACCCCCAGACCGGGAAGCCGCTGATGTCCCGGACGTGCCTCATCGCGAACACCTCGAACATGCCCGTCGCCGCCCGCGAGTCCTGTATCTACACGGGAATCACGATCGCGGAGTACTTCCGCGACATGGGCTACGACGTCGCGCTCATGGCCGACTCCACCTCGCGGTGGGCGGAGGCCATGCGCGAGATCTCGAGCCGACTCGAGGAGATGCCCGGCGAGGAGGGTTACCCCGCCTACCTCGCGGCGTCGCTCTCGGAGTTCTACGAGCGCGCGGGTCTCTTCCAGAACATCAACGGCACGCAGGGGTCGGTCTCGGTCATCGGCGCGGTCTCCCCGCCCGGCGGGGACTTCTCCGAGCCGGTCACCCAGAACACGCTGCGCATCGTGAAGACGTTCTGGGCGCTCGACGCGGACCTCGCCGAACGCCGGCACTTCCCGTCGATCAACTGGAACGAGTCGTACTCGCTGTACCGCCAACAGTTAGACCCCTGGTTCCGCGAGAACGTCGCCGAGGACTGGCCGGAGGTTCGCCAGTGGGCGGTCGACGTGCTCGACGAGGAGGACGAACTGCAGGAGATCGTCCAGCTCGTCGGCAAGGACGCGCTGCCGGCGGACCAGCAGCTCACCCTCGAGGTGGCGCGCTACCTGCGCGAAGCCTGGCTCCAGCAGAACGCGTTCCACGACGTCGACACCTACTGCGACCCGAAGAAGACCTACCGGATGCTCCTGGCGATCAAGACGTTCAACGACGAGGCGTTCGAGGCGCTGGAGGCCGGCGTCCCGGTCGAGGAGATCGCCGACGTCGACGCCGCACCGCGGCTCAACCGGATGGGCACCGCAGACGAGTGGAACGAGTTCATCGACGAACTCGAGAGCGACCTCGAAGAACAGATTCGGAGTCTGTACTGAACCATGAAAGAGTACCAGACAATCACGGAAGTCAGCGGCCCGCTGGTGTTCGCCGAAGTCGACGAACCCGTCGGCTACGACGAGATCGTCGAGATCGAGACGCCGGCCGGCGAGACCCTGCGCGGGCAGGTGCTGGAATCGAGCGAAGGGATCGTCTCGATCCAGGTGTTCGAGGGAACGGGCGGTATCGACCGCAACGCCTCCGTCCGATTCCTGGGCGAGACGATGAAGATGCCCGTCACCGAGGACCTGCTCGGACGCGTCCTCGACGGCTCCGGCAGACCGATCGACGGCGGCCCGGACATCGTCCCCGAGGAGCGACGGGACATCGTCGGCGAGGCGATCAACCCTTACTCCCGGGAGTACCCCGAGGAGTTCATCCAGACCGGCGTGTCGGCCATCGACGGCATGAACACGCTGGTCCGCGGCCAGAAGCTGCCGATCTTCTCCGGCTCCGGCCTGCCCCACAACGAACTGGCGCTGCAGATCGCGCGCCAGGCGACCGTGCCGGAGGAGGCCGACGATGAGGGCGACGAGGGTTCGGAGTTCGCGGTCATCTTCGGCGCGATGGGCATCACCCAGGAGGAGGCCAACGAGTTCATGCAGGACTTCGAACGCACGGGTGCACTCGAGCGCTCGGTCGTCTTCATGAACCTCGCGGACGACCCCGCGGTCGAGCGGACGGTCACGCCGCGGCTCGCGCTGACCACGGCCGAATACCTGGCCTTCGACAAGGGCTACCACGTGCTCGTCATCCTCACCGACATCACGAACTACTGCGAGGCGCTCCGCGAGATCGGGGCGGCGCGCGAGGAGGTTCCGGGTCGACGCGGCTACCCCGGGTACATGTACACCGACCTGGCCCAGCTCTACGAGCGGGCGGGTCGAATCAAGGGTCGCGAGGGGTCGGTCACCCAGATTCCGATCCTCACGATGCCCGGCGACGACGACACCCACCCGATCCCCGACCTGACGGGGTACATCACGGAGGGGCAGATCGTGATGGACCGCAGCCTGAACAGCGAGGGGATCGAGCCGCCGATCAACGTCCTGCCCAGCCTGTCGCGGCTGATGGACGACGGGATCGGCGAGGGCCTCACCCGCGCCGACCACGCCGACGTCTCCGACCAGATGTACGCCGCCTACGCGGAGGGTGAGGACCTGCGCGACCTCGTGAACATCGTCGGCCGCGAAGCGCTCAGCGAGCGAGACAACAAGTTCCTCGACTTCGCCGACCGCTTCGAGCAGGAGTTCGTCCAGCAGGGCTACGAGACCAACCGGACGATCGAGGAGACCCTCGAGATCGGCTGGGACCTGCTCTCGATGCTGCCCAAGGACGCACTCAACCGCATCGACGAGGAGTTCATCGAGGAGCACTACCGCGAAGAGGAACCGGAAGCCGTCGCTGCCGACTGATCGGCGCGAAAACCGCTTCTCGGGCCGTCGCTTTTTCGCTTCGCGCTGTTTCGTTCTCGTACGACCCCGATCCAGCGGTGCGAACGACGGCGGTGAAGGGTGGAAACGCGGATCGGGTGACGTCGATCGGTCGAAACGCGGATCGAGTGGGGTCGATCGGTCGAACACAGATCGCGTAGGGTCGATCGACCCAGTCGCCCGAACCGTCGCGGACGGCCTCACCGACGATCCGGATCGCGTCGCTCGTCCTCGCGGCGATCTCGGTCGTCGTCGAAGACGGAGTACTCCGTCTCCGTCCCCGTCGACCGCCCGTCCTCGCTCAAGCGGTCCTGCCGGTCCGAAGCCCGATCAGGGCTCGGACTCGAGCGAGTGGGCGAATCGGAACCGTCTATCCCGCCGCGTTCCTTGGTGATGCGTTCGGCGGTCTCACGGTCGGTGATCTCCGGATTCGCCGTTTCCTCGCGAATCGACGCCCAGAGGGCGAGCGGGACAACCAGGGCGATCACGAAGATGATGAGAAGCAGCGCGGCTTCAGACATGGGTTCGCCCTCGCGCGCACGGCACAAAGGTTTTATCGACTGACAGCAATCGCGAGATATGAAAGACGGCGAAACCGGCTGTCCGAAATGCGGCGGAACCGAGACGGAGATCGACAAGATTTCGACGACCGGAACTGGGCTCTCGAAGATGTTCGACATCCAGAACCGGCGATTCATGGTGGTTAGTTGCACGGACTGCGGCTACTCGGAACTGTACAAGGGCCAGTCGTCCGGGGACATGGTCGACCTCTTCCTCGGGTAGCCCGGGTTCGCCTCCTCCCGCGGGTTCGCGATCACCGAAATCCACTTAGTGACAGTCGTTGTCATTAGGTACGCATGCACAAACCACTGCTCGTGACGGAGTTTCTAGACCGCGCGAGGACGCACTACGGGGAGGAGGAAGCCGTCGTCGCGACGACCGGCGAGCGGTTCACGTACGACGAACTGGGCGAGCGCGCCGACCGGTTCTCGGCGGCGCTGCAGGAGCGGGGCGTCGAGAAGGGCGACCGGGTGGCGGTCCTCGATCCGAACACGCACTACCACCTCGAGGCCGCCTACGGGATCATGCAGGTCGGCGGGATTCACACGCCGCTGAACTATCGGCTGACGCCCGACGACTTCGAGTACATCCTGTCGGACGCGGGCGTGAAGGCCATCTACGCCGACTACGACTACGCGGAGAAGATCGAGGCGATTCGGGACGAGGTGCCGACGGAGACGTTCATCACGAACGATCCGGACGCGGTGGACGGTGACTGGGAGTCGTTCGACGCTGTCCTCGAGGACGCCGGCGCGGAGTACGACCGCCCCGAGATGAGCGAGGACGAAATCATCACGATCAACTACACCTCGGGGACCACCGGCGATCCGAAAGGCGTCTGTCGGACCCACCGCTGCGAGACGATCCACGCCTACCTGATCACGGCCCACCAGGAGATCAGAGACGACGACGTCTACCTGTGGACGCTGCCGATGTTCCACGCCAACGGCTGGGGCCACATCTTCGCGATCACGGGAATCGGGGCGAAACACGTCTGTACGCGCGGGATCGACGCCGGGGAGATCTTCGAGACGGTTCGCGAGGAGGACGTCTCCTACATGTGCGGCGCGCCGACGGTGTTGAACATGCTGGTCAATTACTACCGCGAGCACGATCCCGAGACGACGGGCGACCGGGACGTCCGGCTGGCGACCGCCGGCAGCGCCCCGCCGGAGGCGACGATCCGCACGGTCGAGGAGGACTTCGGCTGGTACCTGAAACACGTCTACGGCGCGACCGAGACCGGGCCGCTGATCACCACCTCCGACGCGCGACGGACGTTCGACGACGACAGCAGCGACCGCTTCGCGATCAAGAAGCGCCAGGGCCTCTCGTACCTCGGCACCGAGATCCGCGTCGTCGACGAGGACGGCCGGGACGTCCCGCGGGACGACGAGACCCTCGGCGAGGTCGTCGTCCGGGGCAACCAGATCATGGAGAAGTACTGGAACAAGCCCGAGGCGACCGAGGAGGCCTTCAACGACCGCGTCGAGGGCTACTACCACACCGGCGACCTCGCGACGGTCGACGAGCACGGCATGATCTCGATCCAGGACCGCAAGAAGGACATCATCATCTCCGGCGGCGAGAACATCTCGAGCATCGAACTCGAGGACGCCCTCTTCGACCACCCGGAAGTGGCCGACGTGGCCGTGATCCCGGCGCCGAGCGACGAGTGGGGCGAGACTCCGAAGGCGTTCGTCGTCCCGACCAGCGGCGACCCGGACGATCCGGGGGTGACCGCGGGCGACCTCGAGGCGTTCACGCGGGAGAACCTCGCGGGCTACAAGACCGTCCGCCGGGTCGAGTTCGTCGAGGAGTTGCCCACGACGGCGACCGGCAAGGTCCAGAAGTACGAGCTTCGACAGGAGGAGTGGGAGGACGAAGAGCGGATGGTCGGGCAGGGGTGAGGCGACCGGGGGGAACCACCTCCACGGAAACTGTAAACAGTTATCCGCCTGGGACCGCTACACCCGCCTAAGATGGCCAAGGACGTCAAGCCCACCCGCAAGAACTTGATGGCGATCGAGGATCGCATCGAGCTCTCCGAGCGGGGCCACGGCACCCTCGAGAAGAAACGTGACGGGCTGATCATGGAGTTCATGGACATCCTGGACAAGGCCCAGGACGTCCGCGGCGACCTCGCCGACGACTACGAGGAAGCCCAGAAGAAGATCAACATGGCCCGGGCGATGGAAGGCGACGTCGCGGTCCGCGGCGCGGCGGCGGCGCTGCAGGAACACCCCGAGATCACCACCGAGTCGAAGAACATCATGGGGGTCGTCGTCCCGCAGATCGAGTCCTCGCGCGTCTCGAAGCGCCTCGACCAGCGCGGCTACGGGATCATGGGCACCTCCGCGCGCATCGACGAGGTCGCCGAAGCCTACGAGGACCTGCTCGAGAGCATCATCCTCGCGGCGGAGGTCGAGACGGCGATGAAGAAGATGCTCCGCGAGATCGAGACCACCAAGCGGCGGGTCAACGCGCTCGAGTTCAAGCTCCTGCCGGACCTCTACGAGAGCCAGGAGTACATCGAGCAGAAACTCGAGGAGCAAGAACGCGAGGAGATCTTCCGCCTGAAGAAGATCAAGGAGAAGAAAGAGCAGGAGGAAAAGGAGGCCCGCCAGGCCGAAGCGGCGGCCGAGGAGGCCGAAGAAGCCGAGATGGAGCAGGCGACCGCGGGTGGGCTGCCCGGCGGCGACTGAGTTCGGTCGCCGCGACTCGCACTCGATCGCCGATTTCACGAACCGATTCCGAGCCGATCCCCATTCGAGTCCGATTCCTTCAGTCACCACGGATCAACCCGATGACACGCTCGTGCCCGGCCTGCGGCGCCGATACCGTCGCGTTTCCCGTCGATGAAGCGTACCGAGAGTTGATTCCCGCGGCGGCGAATTCGAGCGCGGATTCTGCGGCTGACGCCACCGCCGACGGCTCCGTTGCCGCGATCTGCACCCGCTGTCTCACCGTCTCGATTCCGAGCGCGGACGGCGGGCGAGATGCCGATACCGATACCGATACCGATACCGATACCGAATCCGTGGCGGTCGATCCCGACTTCTCCCGCGTGAGCGACGCCTTCCCGACCCGCCTCGAGCGCGCCGCGCCGCTCGCGTTGGCGATCGGGCTGTGCTCCTCGCTCGCGACGAACCGGTCGGCGATCGAGCGGCTGTTGACGGACGTCGAGCGGGCGGGGGCGGACCCGCTGCTCGTCCTCGACCGGCTGGCGGCCGACCCGGGGATCGAGTCGGCGATCGACCTCGAGCGGCGGGTGCACCAGCTCGAGCAGCTGTCGTACTGACGACCTTCGGAGCGACGTGCGGCTCGTCGGGCGATCTCTCGTCGGTCCGTCCGTCGAACTGACGGCGGAGAGAGTACGCGAGGACCGAGACGATGGGGGACGGCGAGTCGACGTTCTCAGGGGGCTATCGAGCCGTCGGCTTCACGTTGTCGCTGAGCGCCTGCTTGACCTGGAGGGCGGCGCTGGCGGCGAGGCCGCGGGCGACCTCGTCGCGGTCGGCGGCGGCGATGATCTCGGAGTCCACCTCGACCCCGTCGCCCGGTTCGTCGGCCTCGAGGTCGGGCGTGAAGCCGGCGCTGACGGGGTGGCCGATCGGGGGGCGAACGGCGACGGTGACCTGCGGGCCGGAGACGCCGTGGCTCACCTCGGCATCGACGGCGTACTCGTCGGGGAGCAGTTCCCGGGTGCGGGCGGCGATTCGCGAGACGTCGCGGTGGAGGGTTCGCTTCTGACCCCTCGAGAGGTCGGGGACGTCCGCCGCGGCGCGTTGACCAGCCTGCGTTACTCCGGGGAGTCCTGCGTACGGCGTGTTTCCGTTCATGAGAAGTGGTTGTCTCCCATAAGGGGGCAAGAAGGTAAAAGAATTCGCCTCCGTCGAACCGCCGCGGCTCACACGATCGGCGTACTCTCGCCGTACACCGCGAGGACGACCGCCGTGGTGTAGGTCCCCGACTCCGCTCGGGCGGTCTCGACGCAGACGTTCGGCTCGTGAAAGGTCCAGTCGCGAAGCTCCTGGCCGGCCTCGAGCCCCTCGAGGACCCGGTTCTCGACGTCCTCTCCGTCCGTTTCGCCGGCGACCTCGTAGAAGAGGCCGGGGCCCTCCTCGGACCGGGCCCACGCGAGGGCGGCGCTGACGCGGGCCGGGCCGGCGGCCGTGGCCCGGGCCTCGACGACGGTGAGGCGCTCGCCGGCGGGGCCGAGGTCGGGCGCGGTGCCGACGGCCTCGACGTCGACGTCCGCGGGGATCACCGAGGAGACGGTCACGAGGTTGTAGTTCTCGACGCCCGCCTCGGCGAGGGCCGCGTCGTAGGAGGCCATCGCAGTGGGTGCCGTCGCCGTCCCCCAGACGACTCGAATCGTGCTCATATCGGTCGGTCGGGGGCCGAGGGCGTAAGGAGTTGCGATCCGCGCTCGAACGTTCACTCGACCGAACCGCGAAACGGGTGTCGGCTTCGAAGACCGCGCCGGCTAGCGGTAGAAGTAGTTCGCCGACGCGACGATCTCGCTCGAGTCGCCGTCTTCGATCTTCCGACGGGCCTGTTCGAAGTCCTCGTGGGTGATCCGGTCGCGCTCGTCGCGGATGGCGTACATGCCGGCCTCCGTGGCGAGGCTCTCGATCTCGGCGCCGGAGTAGCCCTCGGTCTCGTCGGCGAGTTCGGCGAAGTCGACCGTGTCGGCGACGTTCATGCCGCGGGTGTGGATCTCTAAGATCTGCTCGCGGCCGTCGCGGTCCGGTTCGGGGACCTCGATGAGGCGGTCGAAGCGGCCGGGGCGGAGGATGGCCCGGTCGAGCATGTCGAACCTGTTGGTGGCGGCGATGATGCGGATGTTTCCGCGGGCCTCGAAGCCGTCCATCTCGGAGAGCAACTGCATCATCGTCCGCTGGACCTCGGCGTCGCCCGACGTTTTGGACTCGGTGCGGGTGCTCGCGATGGCGTCGATCTCGTCGATGAAGATGATGGCCGGTTCGCGCTCGCGGGCCATCTCGAAGAGGTCGCGGACGAGCCGCGAGCCCTCGCCGATGAACTTGCGGACGAGTTCGGAGCCGGCCATCTTGATGAACGTGGCGTCGGTCTCGTTGGCGACCGCTTTGGCGAGCATCGTCTTGCCCGTCCCCGGCGGACCGTAGAGCAGGACGCCCGACGGCGGCTCGATGCCCACCTCGTCGAACAGTTCCGGCTGGGTGAGGGGCTGTTCGACGGCCTCGCGGACCTCGCGGATCTGCTCGTCGATGCCGCCGATGTCCTCGTAGCTGACCGCCGGACTCTCGGTGATCTCCATCGACTGGGCGCGGGCGTCGGTTTCCGCGTTCAACACCGTCTGGATCGCGAAGGAGTCGTTGACGGCGACCCGGTCGCCCGCGTTCACCTCGTCGGCGAGTTGCGGGGAGACCTCGGTGAGGACCTCCTGGTTGTTTCCGTGCTGCTTGACGACGACCTCGCCGTCGTCCACCACGTCCTCGACGGTCGCGATGTACAGCGAGGAGCTCTTGAGCGTCTCGTTCTCGCGTTCGACGCGGTCGACTTCCTCGCGGAGGCGCTCCCTGCGGTCGCGCGCGGTCTCGAGTTGATTCGAGAGCTGTTCGTTGACCTCGACGAGGTCTTCGAAGTGCCCGCGGAGCGCCTCGAGCCGTTCGTCGTCGGGGAGATCGGGATCGATCTCGCGGTGGGGTCTGTCTGGGAGGGACGGGCTTCGAGACATCCTGACGGGCGTGGATAAGTCGCCCACGATAAATGTGCCTTTGGGTCGCGGTCGCATTTCGGGGCCGGTCATCCGCCGGACGGGAGGCGAACGCGTCGGCACGCCGTCACTCGAGCAGCGCCTCGAACTCCTCGAGTCGCTCGCCGTAGGTCGCGAGCGCCCGCTCGATCGGCGCCGAGGAACCCATGTCGACGCCGGCGATCCGCAGGAGGTCGAGCGGGTACTCGCGGGAGCCCCGGCGGAGGAACGCGAGGTAATCCGCGGCGGCGTCCTCGCCTTCCTCGAGGACGCGGTCGACGATGGCGAGCGCCGCCGAAATCCCGGTCGCGTACTGGTAGACGTAGAACGCGCGGTAGAAGTGGGGGATGCGCATCCACTCGCGGGCGATGCGGTCGTCGACGACGGCGGGTTCGTAGTACTCCTGCTTGAGCCCGCGGTAGAGATCGTCGAGGCGGTCGGCGGTGAGCGGTTCGCCCTCCTCCTCGAGTCGGTGAGCCTCGTGTTCGAACTCGGCGAACAGGGTCTGGCGGTAGAGGGTCGAGCGCACGCGCTCTAAGAACTCGTTCAGGACGTGACGACGGAACGCCTCGTCCTCGACGGTCTCGAGCAGGTGGTTCGTGAGCAGGGCCTCGTTCACGGTGCTCGCGACCTCGGCGACGAAGATCTCGTAGCCCGAGTAGACGTAGGGCTGTTCCTCCTTCGTCAGTTCGGAGTGCATCGAGTGGCCGAGTTCGTGGGCCAGGGTGTACATCGAGGCGATGTCGTCCTGGTAGTTCATCAGGATGAACGGCTGGGTGTCGTAGGTGCCGCCCGAGTACGCGCCGGCCTGCTTCCCCTCGTTCTCGTAGACGTCGACCCAGCGCGACTCGAGGCCCTCCGCGACCCGGGACTGGTACTCCTCCCCGAGCGGGGCCAGCGAGTCGACGACGTACTCGGTCGCCTCGTCGTACTCGACGTCCGGCCCCTCGCCGCCGGTCAGGGGCATGTAGACGTCCCACATCCGCAGTTCGTCGACGCCGAGCGCCTCGCGCTTGAGGTCGGCGTGGCGGTGGAGCTTCTCGAGTTCGTCGTGGACCGTCTCGACGAGCGTGTCGTAGACCGAGACGGGGACGTTCGGACCGTCGAGGGCGGCCTCGCGGGCGGTGTCGTAGTCGCGCGCCCGGGCCATCTTCACGTCGGCCTTGACGCTGTTCTTGTAGGAGGCGGCGACGGTGTTTCGCACGTCCTCCCACTCGTCGAAGTAGGCCTCGTAGACCCGCTGTCGGAAGTCGCGGTCGGAGCGCTTGAGCAGGTTGACGAAGTTGCTCTGGGTGATCTCGACCGCCTCGCCGTCAGGATCTTCGACGGTCGGGAACGCCATGTCGGCGTTCGAGAGCATGTTGTAGACTTCGCCGGTCGCGCCCGTGACCTCGCTCAGGTCCGCCAGCAGGGCCTCGACCTCCGCCGAGCGCGTGTGGGGTTTCATCCGCAGCACGTCGTCGACGTAGTGGTCGTACGTCTCGAGGTCCGGCTCCTCCTCCACCATCGCCTCGAACTCCTCGACCGTCAGCTCCTGGAGTTCGGGTTCGATGAACGAGGCCGTCGAACTCGCGTCGGCGGCCAGCGACTGGGCCCGGGCGGTCACCGCCTGGTACTCCTGGTTCGTGGTGTCCTCGTCCCGGCGCATCCGGGCGTAGGCGAAGACCGTCGACACCTCGCGCATGATCGAATCCCGGAGTTCGAGCACCGACAGCAGCGTTTCGGCGTCGTCGATCGTCTGTCCCTCGTAGGTCGCGAGGTCCTCGAGGCGCTCTGCGACCGCGTCGTAGGCCTCCTGCCAGTCGTCGTCGCTCGCGTAGATGCTCTCGAGGTCCCACGTGTATTCCTCGTCGACCTCCGAGCGGTCGGGAACGGAACTCATGGAGCGGCCTACGGAGCGAACCTGGTAAAACGTACCGAAGAGCGCTCCCGTACGTCGGGTGACGGCTTTTCCCCCTCGAGGTGGTACGATCCGGGGAGGGACCACCACGTGACGGAGCATTCGAACTCGGACCCGGACCGCGTCGAGACCGACGACGCTACGAGTACCGACACCCCCGCCGACGTCGGCAACCGCGCGGGCGACGACGGAGGAGAGATCGACGTCCACCCGCACCTCGAGCGCGCCGTCGGCCGGGCGTGGCTCGACGACCGCCCGCGGGAGGCGCTGACGCGATTGACCGAACTGCCCGATCGCATGGGGGGTTCGCCGGGGGAACGACGGGCCGCCGAGATCGTCCGCGAGGAGTTCGAAGCGGCGGGGCTCGAGGACGTCGAACTCGAGACGTTTCCGATGCAGTACTGGGAGCGGGGTCGGACCGAGTTCGCCGTCGTCGACCCCGTCGAGCGGTCGTTCGAGGCGATCGCGTTACCGTACTCTCCGCCCGGCGACCTCGAGGGACCGCTCGTCGACGTGGGGTACGGCACGCCGGCGGAGATCGAAGCGGCGAGCGAGCAACGGGGACTCGACGGGGCGATCGCCGTCTCGAGCACGACGACGCCGCCCGATCGTCGCTTCGTCCACCGCATGGAGAAGTTCGGGCTGGCGGCCGCCGCTGGCGCGAAGGCGTTCGTCTTCGCGAACCACGTCCCGGGGCAACTCCCGCCGACGGGAGCGCTCACGTTCGACCGCGAGGCGGCGATCCCGGGGGTCGGCGTCAGCGCCGAGACGGGCGACTGGCTGACCGACTACGCCGACCGCGGGGGCCGGGCGCGCCTGCGCGTCGAAGCGACGACTGAGGAGGGCTCGAGTCAGAACGTCACCGGGACGCTGGGGCCGGAGTCGGACGAGGGGGTCGTCCTCCTGGCCCACTACGACGCCCACGACGTCGCCGAAGGCGCGCTCGACAACGGCTGCGGCATCGCGACCGTGGTCGGGGCGGGCCGATTCCTCGCCGCGGTCGAGGACGACCTCGAGCGCCGGGTGCGGGTCGCCGGCGTCGGCTGCGAGGAGATCGGTCTGTTGGGCGCCGAGGCGCTCGCGAAGTCGTTGGACCTCGAGTCGGTCCGCGCGGTCGTCAACGTCGACGGGGCCGGCCGCTTCCGGAACCTGCGGGCGTTCTCGCACGCCTCGGAGTCGCTCGCGGACCTCGCAGAGCGCGTGACGGACGCCGTGGGTCACCCGGTGAGTCACGAGCGGGACCCGCACCCGTTCAGCGACCACTGGCCGTTCCTCCGTGCGGGCGTCCCCGCCCTCCAGCTCCACAGCGAACCGCCGCAGGGCGCCGAGCGGGGTCGCGGCTGGGGTCACACCGCCGCCGACACGCGCGACAAGGCCGATTCCCGGATCCTCCGGGAACACGCCATCCTGACGGCGCTGCTCGTCCGAGAACTCGCGTGCGGCGACGGGGCGATCCCGCGGCTCGAGGAAGCGGACCTCCGCGAGGCGCTCGAGGAGCAGGCGTACGAACCCGGAATGCGCGCGGCGGACATCTGGCCGACCGAGTGGGCGTGACGGCGGCGAGCGGCGCCCGAACGGCGGGGATACGCGCCCGTCACCGCCGCAACTCGGCGCTCACGGCGGCTCGAACGGCCCGCGAGAGGCCGAGGACGACGAGGAAACTCCCCGCTACGACGACGCCGGCGACCAGCATCACGCCCAGGCCGACCGCCGGGGGCGCCGAGAACGAGAGCAGCGGCGCGGCCAGCCGGTAGCCGAAGCCCATCACGAGGATTCCGGCGGCGACGCGGAGCGACGCCCCCCAGTACGCACCGTACTCCTCGGGAGACAGTTCCATGGAGCGACGTGTGATCCCGGACCGTAAAAGCGCTCGCACCCGGGCCGGCCGAGGCGATGAACTCGGCCGTCACCGAACCGCTGTCACCCAATCGTCACCGAACGCGGTCCCGAAGCTGTCGGGCGACCCGCGCGCCGGTTCGACGCTCGAGGCGCCGTCGGTCGAACGCTTCGCGCGCGCTCGCGGCCGCGTCGGCGTCGACCGAAAACTCGAGGCCGGGGTACTCGACGCGCGTGAGGACCAGCGGTTCGGGTGGCGCGGGGGCGACGCCCTCGTGACCCGGCAGGGGTTCCGGCGAGAGGACGCGGTCGACCTTCCCGAGGGGTTCCTCGCCGGCGCCGACCCCGCGGGCGAGCGAGACGAGTCGGCGGACGAGTTCGCGGGGGAAGCCGCCCGCCGAGACAGTGACGACGAGGTAGTCGCCGTCCCGGGTCGCCTCGAGCGTCGGCGAGCGCTCGGTGTTCCGGTCGTCGGGCGTGAGGTTGTGGAAGTCGTGGGGGCCGGAGAGCGCCTCGAGGGCGGCCCGAACGCGGTCGTCGTCGACGGGCCGATCGACCGCGCCGTCGACGGGCACCGGTTCGTCGGACCCGTCCGAGGGGGGCGCGTGGAGGTGGTACGCGTACGTTCGCCGACTCGCGTGATGGGTCGCGTGAAAGTCCGCCGGCGCGTCGGCCGCCGCCCACGCCCGGACGTCCGGCGAGAGCCTCGAGTCGAGCGCCCGCGGGGTGAGCCAGTCGGGCGCTTCGAAAGCGATCGTCTGGGCGAGGGCGGAGACCCCGGCGTCGGTGCGCCCGGCGGCGGCGTATCCCTCGGGCTTGTCACCTCGCCCCTCCGGATCGTCCGCGGAGGCGAGGACGTCGAGGTCCCGGAGGGCGTCGAAGATCGCGTCCTCGACGGTCGGCACGTCGGGCTGGCGCTGGAAGCCGTAGTAGCCGGTTCCGTCGTAGGCGATCCGAAACGCGCGCATCGGTTCGACCCAGGGTGGCCAGTCCGTTATACTCGTCGTTGCTTCGTCCCGTTCTGGCGCTCGCTCCCACTCGCTCGAACGACCGTCTCCGCGTGCGACTCCGCCGAGAGACCGAAACCCACGGGTCGGCGCGCGGAGAGAGAAAAACCGGCAGTAGCGCGAGCGGACTCGAGGCGGGAGACGCCGCGCCCGGAGTCGCGCGTTCGTCCGGAAGGGCTCAGTCGTCGTCCGTCCGAAGCGCCTCGACGGTGATCCCGCCCTCGGCGGTGACGGTAACCAGACAGCCCGTGTACTCGAACGTGACGGTGCCGCCGGTTCGAAGCCCGTCGGCGCGCGGCTCGAACAGGCGCTCGAGCGCGTCGGCGTTGATCGTGTAGTGCAACGGCTCGAGGTCGACCACGTCGATGCCGCGGTAGGTCGCGACGGCGTCGGCGATCGCGACGCTCAGCGGTTCGTCGTCGAGTCGATCGAACTGGACGGTGTACTGGCCATCCGCCGCGGTCGAATCCTGTGTTGTTGCATCTGTCATGGTGGTTGATACCCCCCAGAGTCGGGAAGACATCCTCGTCTTCGCGGTATCCAGTAAAGAGGGTGGTTGTTAACCGTATAACCTCCCTGGAATCGGGTGGGTTAAACAGTTAACTGTATCCGGTGGTAACACCGCGTCCGAACAGCGACTCGAACAGCTTTCGCTCGGCCGAGCGGACGTGTTTGTGGAACGCCGGCGGGGAGATGTCGAGGGAGTCGGCGATCGCCTCGCCGGTCGTCCGCCGGGGCCACTCGAAGAAGCCGGCGTGGTAGGCCGTGCGGACCACCTCGTGCTGGCGGTCGGTCAGCGCCTCGAACAACGGGTTTCGGCCGGCGCGCCCGTAGACGTCCGTATCGCCGGTCGACTCCTCGCGCCGGGCCACCATCGACGCCTTCACGCCCGATCGGTTGATCCCCGAGAGGAGTTCGCGAGCCGCGACCACCTCGGGAATCGCGACGGTCGCTCGCGTCACGCCCTCGTCGACCGACAGGTCGCGCAGCACGCCGCCGTTGTCGTGGATCGCCGCCCCCAGGAACCGCTCGGTCAGGAGCAGCTGGACCAGCGACTCCTCCTCGCCCTCGGCGATGATCGAGGCGTCCGCGACGCCGTCGCACGCGAGCGACTCCGCGTCCGCCTCCGACAGGGACGTCTCGAGGGCGACGAACGCGATGGTCGAGCCGTCGTCCTGCGGGATGGCCCCCTCGAGGGTCACGCGCGCGTCGAACCGGGAGGCGAGGCGCTCGAACGCCGACTCCTCCTCGAGTTCGAGGTCGAGTTCGGTGACCGTCCCGCCGAGCAGCGACCGGCGGCGCCTGACGGCGTCGATCGTGTACGCGATCGTTTCGCCGAGTTCGGCGAGCGTCGAACGGACGGTCTCGTCGAAGGCGTCGGGTCGTTCGCCGTAGACGGTGAGCACACCGTAGACGAAGTCGTCGTAGACGAGCGGGACGGAGAAGGCCGACTGGAAGTTCCGCGAGAGGGCCTCGAGTCGCCAGGAGCCGTCCCGGAGCTCGCCGGCGACGTTGCCGACGTAGGTCGGCCGACGGGTTCGGGTCGCCCGTCCCGACGGTTCCGCCGCGGAATCGTCGACGGTGGTGATCGTCACGGCCTCGAGGTATCCCCGCCCGAGCCCCGCGGTCGCTCGCGGCTCGACGTGGGTTCCCCCGGGATCCGGTTCGCCGATCCAGGCGAACGAGCACTCCTCGAGGTCGGCGATCCGCTCGCAGACGCCGGCTTCGATCTCCTCGCGGGTGTCCGACAGCAAGAGCAGTTCCTCGATCCCCTCCCTGATCGCGCCCGCGCGGTTGAGCCGCTCGAGGCGCTCGTTCTGGCGCTCGAGGTCGCGCTCGCGCTCGTGGAGGCGGCGGGTGTGGCCGATCCGATCGAGCGCGGTTTCGGCGGTGGCGGCGAGCAGTTGCGCCAGTTCGAACGTCTGCTCGTCGAAGGCGCCGATCTCCGGCGAGGCGGCGACGAAGACGCCGTGTTCGCCCAGGGGGACGAACAGGCCGCTCCGCGAGATCGGCTCCGCGGTGTAGACGTCGGGATCCTCCCGGACGTCGTCGTGGGCGACGGGCGTCCCGGAGACGAACGTCCGCCAGGTGATGGAGCTGTTCGGGCCGTGGCTCGGCGGCGGGCTGATCGCCGGATCGAGCGACCGGTCGTAGGCCGCCGGGACGAGTTCGTTTCGGTGCTCGTCGAACCGGTAGACGATGCTCTCGAGGTCGAGGACGCTCGAGGCGACGTCGACGATGTACTCGGCGGCCTCCCGCTTCGAGTCGACGGTCAGCAGGTGGCGCGTCGCCTCGTGGAGCGCGTTCAGCGTCTCCTCGTACTGGACCCGCTCGGTGACGTCGATCGCGACGCCGATGACGCGCTCGACGTCGCCGTCGACGTCCGATCCGTCCCCGGTCCCGTCGGCGTCGGGTTCGCCTCCGTCGCCTCCGTCTCCGGTGACCGGGTTGAGCCAGGCCTCGAAGGTCCGGTCGCCCACGCGCCTGCGAGTGTGGACCGACTCGCCCTCGAGCGCCCGCTTCGCCTCGGCGCGAACGAGGGGGTAGTCCTCGAGCACGTCGAAGAACGATTCGCCGGTGACGTCGGCCGGATCGATCGTCGACGACTCGATGGCCGGCCCCTCCGAGAGGACGATCGTTCCCTCGTCGTCGAGCGTGAAGAGGACGAGCGGCACGTGCTCGACGAGCGTCTCGAGGCGCTCGGTTCGCTCGGCGAGTTCGCGCTCGCGTTCGACGCGCTCGGTGACGTCGCGGAAGTAGACCGACACGCCGGTCTCGGAGGGGTAGATCCGCGCCTCGATCCACGCGTCCGACGGGCCGTAGTAGTCTTCGATCGTCCGCACCTCCTGTTCCCTGACCGCCTCGACCGTCGCCTCGTCGAACGACGATCCGGAGAGTTCGGGGTACACGTCGAGGAACCGTCGGCCGAGCAACTCCGACCGATCGGCCCGGAGGATCGACTCCGCGCGGTCGTTGACGTACGTGAAGCGCATGTCCGCGTCGAGGGCCAGGAACGCGTCGGTCACCCGGTCGAACGTCTCGCGCAACTCCCGTTCGACGACGCGGTAGTCGGTGACGTCCCTGGCGGCCACGACGATCCCGTCGATCGGCTCCTCGAGGCGGTTCGTGACGACCGCCTCGTGGATGCGCTCCGCACCGTCGGCGTACCGGCAGCGGTACTCGCAGGTGGCCGTCGCCCCGGGACCGCCCTCGTGGGCGGCCTCGACCGCCTCGAGGTACTCGTCGACGTCGTCGGGGTGGACCACCTCGCTGGCCGGGACGTCCCGGAGTCCGTCGGGATCGTAGCCGGCGATCCGTTCGACGGCCGGGCTCGCGTACACCAGGCGGTGATCCTCGTCGAGTACGAGGAGGGTGTCGGTGGCGTGGCGGAGCAGCGAGCGGTACCACGTCTCCCGTCGCTCGCTCGCGCGTTCGGATTCCTCCCGCTCGAGGATCCCGTCGATCCGGTGGGCGAGGTACGCCGGAGTCGGTTCCGACACCGCGCTCCGCGGGACGACCGTCGCCGCGCCCCGCTCGAGCGCCCGCGTCAGGTCCGCCTCGCCGCCGTCTTCCGCCTCGTCGTCGAAGACGTAGACGACGGGTACCCCCGATCCGGCGGATGAGCGCTCGGCCGGTCTGCGCGCGTCCGGCGAGCGGTCCGGTGGCCCGCCGGCGTCCGATTCGGCGTTCGGCGAGTCACCGTCTCCGCGCCGACTCCCGCGCACGGCCGAGAGGACGTCCGGATCGTCCGTCAGCACGCAGTCGGCAGACTCGAGTGCGTCCCCGTCGACGTCGACCGACGTCTCCCCGTCGGCAGCGTACTCGAACTCGAGGGGGGGGGGGCGTCGCCGCGACCGAGAAGTCCGCGGCGTCGATCGCCGCCACCTCGCCCGTCCAGTTCGAGGTACCGACGACGAGGACGTCGACCCGCCTCGGCGGTGATCGCTCGAGACTGTGTTTCATACCGGATCTGGTCGTCGATGAAACAAAAACCCAGCGCCGGTCGCGGGTGAGGACAGTCACGGGGGGTGACGAAGCGGGGCGAAGGACGCGCGGCGGAACGCGATGGCCGGCGAACGGTTCCGGTGATGAACGACGAACGCCGAACTACCGTCGGAGGATCAGTTTGAGCACGTCCTCGTCCTCGAGCACGTGCTGGTCGCCGACCTGCTGTTCGTCGTGGGTCGCGCTCGGGCCCGAGACGCGGGCGAAGCGGAATCGCTCTTCGAAATCGCCCCCGAGCTTCTCGATGGCTTCTTCGATGGTCGAGCCGCGTTCGAGGATCAGCGGCTCCTCGTAGTCGACCCCCCGGCCCGGCTTGTCCATGTAGACCCGGATGAGGTCCAGGTTCTCCCACATCCGATCCTTGAGCGCCTCGAGCCCCTTCTCCTCCTCGGCGCTGATGAACGTCACCTCCTCGGGGTCGAGGCCGCGCTCGCGGAGTTGCTCGTCGACCGTCTTCTTGTACTCGGGGTCGATGAGATCGACCTTGTTGACGCACGTGATCGAGGGGATGTACTCCCGGTTGTCCATCAGGCCGTCGATGAGGCGGTCGATGTCGACCATCTCGCCCAGGTTGACGTCGGCGTTGACGAACCCCTGGTCGCGCACCACCTCCTTGATCGTCTCCTCGTCCAGGTCCTGCTCGACGGTCGAGGTGACCTTGATCCCGTCTTTGATCTTCGGGCGGACGGTCACCCGCGGCGGCTCCTGGTCGACGCGGATGTTGATGTCGTAGAGCTCCTTGCGGAGGCGATCGTACTGTTCGATCTCGAAGACCGAGAGGACGTACGCGATCAGGTCGGCGTTTCGGACCACCGAGAGCACCTGCTTTCCGTCGCCCTTCCCGATCGCCGCCCCCTCGATCAGCCCCGGGACGTCGAGGATCTGGAGGTTCGCTCCCCGGTGTTTACACATCCCGGGGTTGACGTCGAGCGTCGTGAACTCGTAGGAGCCCGTCTCGCTCTCGGCGTTGGTCAGGGAGTTGAGCAACGAGGACTTACCGACGCTCGGAAAGCCGACCAGCGCCACCGTCGCGTCGCCGGTCTTCTCGACGGCGTAGCCGGTGCCGCCGCCGGCGGAGGACTGGTTCTCGAGTTTCTCCTTCTTCTCGGCGAGCTTCGACTTCAACCGGCCGATGTGCGCCTCCGTCGACTTGTTGTAGGGCGTGTTGGCGATCTCCTCCTCGATTGCTTCGATCTCCTCCTCGAGCCCCATTTATCGGTGGTAAACCGCTCGCCGCGAAAAACCCTTTCCATACTCCGCCGGTTCCCCCGGGTGACGCTGCGGTTCGGAGGCCCGTGCGCGGTTCGACGGTGGGACCGACTCGAGGTGTGTAACGGGTTCGAGGCGCGAGCCGCCTACTCGTCGTCCACGTACGCCTCGCGTTCCCGCCTCGCCTCCTCGTCGGTCATCGGTCGCACGTCGACGATCCGTCCGTCGATCACCTCCCCGTCGCCCAGCACCGAATCGAGTCGCTCGCCGGGCACGTGGTAAGTGTGCCGGGTGGTCGTCGTACTCGACGACGCTCGTCACCGCGTAGACGTCCGCCCGCGGCTCGAGGTCGCCCTCGACGTGTTCGTACGTGTACTCGATGCCGTCCGTTTCCCTGACGCCGGTGTGGTGGTCGCTCATCGGTCGCGTGTCCCTCCGTCGTCCGCCCGGTACGGTCCGTTCACAATTAACGTCTACCCCCGCTCCGCGCCCTCTCGAACGAGACCCCGTCGACCCGGCGTCCGAGCCGCCTTCGGACGGGCTCCGCACTGTTCACGTCATCGCGATTACCGATACCAATCGGACTTCGACGCATATAAACGCTGGGCGAGTGAAGCCGTTCGTATACGATGACGAACGCCTCCCGGCTGCGCGACAGCACCCAGATCGTCCTCCCCTGGGAGGCCATCGACGGCCTCGAGTCGCGGCTGAACGAGGAGTTCGTCGTCACCATCTTCGACGAGAGCGAGGAGTACTGCCGGATCATCGGCAGCCCCGTCGAGATCAAAGAGGTCAGCGAGTTCCTCGCGCGCCAGGGCGTCCGCGTGCAGTGAGCGCCGTCGATTCCGCTCGAGTTCGATTTTCGGAACGCGCTTCGAGTCGTCGACCGAGCGGACGGTCGCCCGTTGACCGTCCGCTCGGAGGGTCCATCGGCTCGTCGAATCGGATCCGGGGTTCGTAGCGGAGTCGTTCGCGGGACTGGGAGGCCGTATCGCCCTCGGGAACGGGTCACGGGGTACCACGGCGCGTCGAAGCCTCAACACGCAACGTTTTTTGCCGACGGTTCCGGACTGTTTACATGGCGAACGACATCCCCGAGCACGAGCCCTATTCTTCGAAGCTCGACGTACCGGAAGCGCTGACGTTCGACGACGTGCTGCTCCGCCCCAAGGAGAGCCGCGTCGAGCCCGACGCCGCGGAACTCACCTCGAGAGTGTCGAAGTCGGTCGAGGTCTCCGTCCCGATCCTCTCGGCCGCGATGGACACCGTCACCGAGAGCGACATGGCGATCGCGATGGCCCGCCACGGCGGCCTGGGCGTCCTCCACCGGAACATGAACGTCGACCGGATGGTCGAGGAGATCGAGCGGGTCAAGCGCGCCGATGAACTCATCATCCCGTTCGACTCGGTCGTCACCGCCGACCCGGAGATGTCGGTCAAGGAGGTCGACGAGATGATGGCCCGCGAGGGCGTCGGCGGCGCGCCCGTCGTCAACACCAACGGGGAGGTGCTGGGGATCATCTCGAGCACGGACATCCGCCCGCACCTCGAGGTCAACGAGGACGACCCGGTCACCGAGGCGATGACCGACGAGGTCATCACCGCGCCGGAGGCCGTCGACGCGCGCGAGGCGTTCGACCTGATGTACGAGCACAAGATCGAGCGCGTGCCGGTCGTCGACGACGAGAACCTGCTCGTCGGACTGGTGACGATGCAGGGGATCCTCCAGCGCCGCGAGTACGATGACGCGGTCCGCGACGAGGAGGGTCGGCTCCGACTCGGCGTCGCGGTGAGCCCGTTCGAGACGGACCGCGCCCTGGCGGCCGACGAGGCCGGCGCGGACGTGCTGTTCATCGACACCGCCCACGCCCACAACCTGAACGTCATCGACGGCGCGCGCGAGATCAAGGAGAGCGTCGAGGCGGACGTCGTCGTCGGAAACGTCGGCACCCGCAAGGCGGCCGAAGATCTGGTCGACTTCGCCGACGGCATCAAGGTCGGCATCGGCCCCGGTTCGATCTGCACGACGCGCGTGGTCTCGGGGGCGGGGATGCCCCAGATCACGGCCGTCGCGCAGGTGGCCGACGTCGCGAGCGAGCACGACGTGCCCGTGATCGCCGACGGCGGCATCCGCTACTCCGGCGACGCGATCAAGGCCATCGCAGCCGGCGCTGACGCCATCATGCTCGGCTCGTACTTCGCGGGCACCGACGAGGCGCCCGGCCGCGTCATCACGATGAACGGCAAGCGCTACAAGCAGTACCGCGGCATGGGCTCGGTCGGCGCGATGAAGTCGGGCGACGGCGACCGCTACCTCAAGGAGGACCCCGAGGACGACGAGGAGTACGTCCCCGAGGGCGTCGAGGCCGCGACCCCGTACAAGGGCTCGCTCAAGTCCGAACTCCACCAGCTCGCCGGCGGCATGCAGTCGGGCATGGGCTACGTCGGCGCGGCCACGATCCCCGAGTTCAAAGAGCGCGCCGAGTTCGTCCGCATCTCGCCCGCGGGCCAGACCGAGAGCCACGCTCACGACGTCGTCATCACCGACGAGGCGCCGAACTACTCGCCGAACGAGTAGGTCGCTCGAGGATCCGCGTTCTCGTCGCGCAGCTGCGATCTTTCGTGCGGCGTCCGATATCGGGTCGTTCGAGCCGTACGTTCGCGTGCGAACCGACTGCTGATCGGGAAACCGATTCTGATAGCTGTTCTCACCGTCGTGCAATGTGCACGGGGCGTATATTTCGACGCATTCGGTCCTAACTCTTCTATCATCGCTGGTGGATACTGTCCGTTTCTACGGGGAAATACCGGTAGATGGGAATTCACCGATCGTAAGGTGTGTTAATAATTATCGTGGTGCGAGTCGTAGCAGCGACCAGCGCCTGCTTTGCAGCCGCGGGGGGCCGAAAGACGTCGGATAAGGCGCTACGAACGGAGGAGTCAATGGCATCAGCAACCACACTCGAGGAGAACAAACGAGCGGCACGACGGGTCTACGACGTTTGGGACGGCGACGACGAGGACGCGATCGACGACGTGTTGGCCGAGGACGTCATCCTGAACAAGCCCGATTACGTCGGCGGGCGCGTTCGCGGGCGCGAGGCGTACAAGGACAACCTCCGGAGAGTTCGGTCGGGGTTCCCGGACTTGTTCTTCGACGCCCACGACGTCATCGCAGAGGACGACGAGGTGATGGCGTACTGCACGTTTGGCGGGACCCACGAAGGAGAACTCCTGGGCATCGAACCGACCGGAACCTCGGTCGAGATCGAGGACTTCGTGCTCTATCGATTCGACGACGGGGAGGTGGTCGAAGTGACCAGCCTCCCCGACCTGTTCGGACTGTTCCTGCAACTCGGCGCGATCGAACCGCCCGGAGAGTAACCCACCTGTACCGATATTTTAGCGAACTCGTCGAGGGAGTTCTCCCGCTGACGATACCAGCCTGCGCCGTGAACCGCCTCGGGGTCAAGCCCCGAGGCACTCGGCCTGCTCCGCCTGTAGATGCCGCCGCGGCGAATTCACGCTCCGCGTCTCGCACGCGGTTTCCGACAGGTGGTGAGCAGTTTCGCTAATTCGCGTCGTATCCTCTTCCTCCACTGATCGTGGACGTCCGTTCGATCTCCGTCATGCCTTCTCAGCGTTCCTTCAACTCCGACCGCCGGATCTTCCCGGTCGTCGTCTGGGGGAGTTCGTCTCGGAACTCGATCTCGCGCGGGTACTCGTACGCGGCGAGTCGGTCCCGGACGAGGTTTCGGATCTCCTCGCGGAGTCCCTCCGCATCCTCCTCGTTGGAAAGCGCGCCGTCGGCGGGTTCGACGACCGCCTTGATGATCTCGCCTCGAGTCTCGTCCGGCACCCCCACCACCCCGACCTGGGCGACCGCCTCGTGCTCCAGGATCGCCTCCTCGACCTCGCGCGGGCCGACGCGGTAGCCGCTGGTGATGATGAGGTCGTCGTCCCGCGAGACGAACCACAGGTACCCCTCCTCGTCGCGCTCGGCGAGGTCGCCCGTGAGGTGCCAGGTATCGCCGTCGACCTCGAGGGTCACCGACACGGTCTTTTCCGGGGCGTTCCAGTACTCCTCGAAGACGACGGGGTCGTCGTCCCGGCGGACGGCGATCTCGCCGATCTCGCCCGGGTCGACGCGCTCGCCCGCCCCCGGATCGAGGACCGCCACGTCGTGGCCGGGAACCGGCTTCCCCATGCTGCCGGGTTTCGCAGGGAACCACTCTCGGCAGTTCGTCACGAGCAGGTTCGCCTCGGTCTGGCCGTAGAGTTCGTTGACGATCGTCCCCTCGAGTTCCGCGTCGGCCCACTCGAGGATCTCGGTGGTCAGGGGCTCGCCGCCGGAGCAGATGGCGCGCAGCGAGAGGTCGTACGCCTCGGTCGGCTCGTCGACCTCCATCAGCATTCGGATCGCGGTCGGCGGGAGGAAGGCGTGGGTGACGTCGAAGTCGGCCATGATCTCGAAGGCGCGCTCGGCGTCGAACGAACCCATCGGGTAGCCGACGACGGGGCGGCCGTAGTGCCAGGCGGGGAAGACGAGGTCGCCCAGCGCCCCGATCCAGGCCCAGTCGGCGGGCGTCCAGAAGACGGCGTCGTCCCGGACGTCCCGCTCGAAGTACATCTGGAACGCCGGGCAGTGACCGAGCCAGACGCCGTGAGTGTGGAGAACGCCCTTGGGTGCCCCCGTCGATCCGCTCGTGTACATGACGACCGCCGGCGTGTCGACGTCCGTCTCCGCGCGGTCGTAGTCGGTGACGCCCCAGTCGATCGCGTCGTCGAACCGCGCCGCAGCAGCCTCGCCCATTTCGTCCGTCTCGGGGTCGCCGTCGACCACGAGCACGTGCTCGAGGTCAAGGCAGTCGGGCGCGACGGCGCGGATCGTCTCGCGCTGGGACTCGTCGACGACGGCGACGCGGGCGCCGCTATCCGTGAGCCGGTACCTGAGCGCGTCGTCGCCGAACAGCACCGACAGCGGCAGCGAGATCGCGCCCAGTTTCCAGCAGGCGAGGTGGGTCAGGACGTTCGCCGGTTTCTGCGGGACGACGACCGCCACGCGGTCGCCGCGCTCGACGCCGCGGGACTCGAGGGCGGCCGCGACCGCGTTCGATCGCTCGTCGAGGTCGTCGAAGGTGTACCGCTCGCGGCGACCGTCGGGGTGCGACTGGGAGAGCGCGACCCGGTCGCAGTCCTCGTGTTTCGAGACGAGGTCGGCTGCGGCGTTGAACGCCTCGGGGACGTCCCACGCGAACGAATCTCGGGCGTCGTCGTACGAGTCGTGGTCGAGTGTGATGTGCCAGGTCATGTGTCGGTGCCCGTATCGTGGTGCACGACGGGAGGGGTATTCGAGGTCGGGGTGGGAATTCGGGGCGACACCTGCGCCCGAGAGCGGTTCGGCGTCGGCGTCGGGGACCGCGAACTGCCTCGGCGGAGCGCCCGCCGACGGTCAGCGGAACGGCAACCCCCGCGACTCGACCGACACGTCGACGTGCTCGAGTCGGGGATCATCGGCGAGGTCCGCGACGAGGTCGGCGTGGGACGCGGCGTCGCTGGTTCCGACGAGCGTCATTTCACCGCCGTATCGGTCGGCGTCGCCGCGCTCGCCGCCCGGACGCCAGCGAATGTCGAGGCGGGCGCGTCGAAACCGCGTCCCCTCGAGTAAGCGAATCTCCTCGAGGTCCGACAGCGGGACGGCGAAGTTCTCCTCGGCGAGCGAGAGGAGGTCCTCGAGCGGCCGGTCGTCGACGAGGGCGCGGTCGCGTTCGCCCATGTCCGCCCGCAGGAGCATGGAGCGGTAGGACTGACCGACGTAACACCAGACGAGGCGCTCGTCGGTGAGCACCAGTTCCCAGAACTCGATCGAGTTCGGGCGCTGACGGAGCCACCGCGTGAAGCGGGCGATCGGTTCCTCGGCGGTCGTCATCATCGTTCGAACAGCGTGTTGAGGTCGGCGGGGAAGCGCTCGCCGTCCTGGGTCGCGACGGAGACGAAGATGAACGCGACTATCACGACCAGCAGGATGATCGCCTCGGCCGGGACCTCCGGCGGGTAGGGGTAGAGCGTTCCCGAGATCAGTTCGACGAGCCAGTCGTCCCCCGTGACGGACGCGGCCTCCGGAATCACGTTGTAGACGACGTTCAACCCCATCCCGAGGATCAGCGAGGTGATCGCGCCCCACTTCGTCGCGCCCTTCCAGTTCATCCCGAGCACCACGACGGGGACGAACGCCGCGGCGAAGAAGCCCCAGCTGATCGCCCCGAGGATGCCCACTAGCGCGTCGGAGTAGAAGACCACGACCGTCGAGAGGACCGTGATCATCGCCAGCGCCGCCTGGGTGACGCGCAGTTCCGTCCGGTCGTCCGTGATCGGACGGCCTAACGCTCGCGGAATGTCCCGGGAGATGGCGGCCGCGCCGATGTTGAGGAACGAGTCGCTCGTCGACATGATCGCCGCCAGTAGCGCCGCCAGGATCAACCCGGCCAGGACCTCCGGCGTGTGCTCGAGGACGAACACCGGGCCGACTTCGCTCGCGCTGAACGTCTCCTCGATCTCGCCGGCTTCGACCATCGCGCGCATCGAGAGACCGGCCGAGAAGGCGATCATGCTCGAGATGGCGTAGGAGATGGCCGCGATCGGGGCGCCCCACTTGAGGATCGTGAGGTTCCGACTCATGTAGAACTTCGTGATCAGGTGGGGCTGACCGGCGGAGCCGACAGAGAAGAGGACCCACCAGGCGAGGCCGACGATGATGGCGGTCTCCGCGCCGCCGAGCGTACCGAACGGCGAGATCAGCGCGGGGTCGGCGCTCGCGAGATTCCGGGAGATGTTCTCCATGCCGCCGCCGAAGGACATCGCGTAGACGAAGACGAACACCGCGCCGGTGATCATCGTGAGCGCCTGGACAAAGTCCGTCCAGACGCCGGCGATCATCCCGCCGAGCATGCTGTAGAACAGCAGGATGAACGCGCCGCCGAGCAGGCCCCAGATGACGGGGATGCCGAAGATGGCGCGCATGACGAACTGGAGTGCGGCCAGGTTCACCGCGAGGTATGCGATCACGCCGAGGACGACCGCCAGGCCGCCGAGCCCGCGGACCCACTCGCTCTCGTACCGAACGAACATCGCGTCGGGCAGAGTCAGGACGTTGCGGATATCGGCGAGCACGCGGAGTCGCTTCGCGAGCACGACCCATGTGAGCAGGAACCCGATGGGTGCCGAGAAGAAGATCCACAGCGAGGTCGTCCCGTACGCGTAGACGAGTTCGGGCCCGCCGACGAAGCCGAACCCCGACTGGATCACCGAGAAGGCGGTCATCGCGAGCACCCACGTGCCGACGCTCTTGCCGGTGATCAGGAAGTCGTCGGTCGTGTTCGTCTGTCGCCAGCCCCAGACGCCGATCGCGACGACGAGTAGCAGGTACGCCGCCCCGAAGGCGATGATGACCGGCTCGTCGGCGACCGGGATCCCCTGCAGCGGCAGCGGCGCGAGCGCTGCGAGGGTCGCGAGGAGGGCGACGCTACTCATCGCTCACCTCCACGAGGTCCGGGCCCCCAGTCTCCCGATCTGCCCGGTCCGGCGCCAGCGGATACGTCCGCTCCTCCTGCTTCCGCCGCGCGTCGCGAACGATCTCCTCGACGATCTCCTCGCTGCCGATTCGATCGAAGATCAGCGAGTAGTAGATCGCGACCCCCAGCGGGAGGAACCAGATGAAGGCGAAGTAGATCAGCGTGGGTATCGGCAGCCCGAGGACGTACTCGTACTCGGTGACCGTCGGATCCCACGTCAGCCAGATCCCGGTCAGTCCGATCAGGAAGAGAACTCCCAGTCCGGCGACGATGCCCGTGTACGGTTCCAGGGAGAGTTCGCTGTCGTTCTGCTCGGTCGCCGCGGAGGCGACGACGGCGAGAATGACTCCCGCCGCCAGGTACGAGAACGGGCGGTACAGGCCGAGCGCGGCCGTGATCAAGGCGGCGAGACAGAGCGCGCCGATCGCGATCATGATCGTGTTACGCGACATGGTTGTGACGGAATTTCCGACGGTGTTCGTTTTCGAGCTCTCCGGACTCCGCACCGGCCGAGCGGTCCCCGGTCGGTTCGGAGTCGAACGGTCCGTCGTCGAACGATTCGCCGTCGAACGGCTCGTGCTGACGATAGTTGGTGACGTCGCTCATAGTGTGAGAGAATACCACGCGGTGGACGACGGAGAAAACCTTCGTTAACATGTGAAGGTAATTTCGTTGACGTAATTACGAAACTCAAATTTTCTGTCGTATACCTTCGTAGATCGTTCCCCGAGAGGCCAGCGGAGTTGCGTCGCCGACGATCGACGAACCGGCCGCTGAGAGGCACCGGTCGCCACAAAACGACGTTGACGATGCTCGAGGAGGACGCACGCTGGGCCGACATCGATCGGCCGTCGAACCGATCGAAGCGCGGCGGCGTTACGGGATCGAAAACGAGGTACCGCACTCGGTGCAGGTCAGTTCGAACCGGCCGTCGTCCGTGAGGTCGACTCCGTGTCCCACCTCGTCGTCGCACTCCCGACAGTGGACGAGCGACTCGATCTGCCCCCAGTCGTGTTTCGCCTTCGGCGCGCCGAAGGCGAACCCGACGACGCGCTCGTCGCCGTCGTTGTACCCCTGCTGGAACTCGCCCGGGGCGAATCGGATCACCTCGCCGGCCCCGACGGTGACCTCGCGCGGTTCGCCGTCGCTCACGCCGTCCCCGTCGTCGGGAATCAGGACTTCGAACGTCGCGGTTCCCGCCTGAACGTAGAACACTTCCTCCTGGTCGTGGTGGGTGTGTAACCCCCCGGAGAACGACTCGCCGGACTCGAGTTCGAAGTAGTTCATCGCGAAGTCGGAGAAGCCGAGCGCGTCCGAGATCGGCCGCCGAACGGCGTGAACGCGCATCGGATTGACCTCGACTTCGACGTCGTCGATCGCCGTTTTCTCCATGCCGTGAGTGATCACTTGACGAGCATAAAAGTGACGCGGTCGAACCGCCCCCTCGGCGGCCTGGTCCGCTACCCGGGGCGGACGTCGAGAAAAGTAACGCATAGGTGCGCTCGGCCCCGACCCACACTCGTGAACCGTCGCACGGTACTTCGCACGGGGGCGACCCTCGCGGTCGTCGGCGCCGCGGGCTGTCTCGAGGGCGTCGAGGAACACTTCACGGGGTCGGTCGCGAGCCCGATCGAACTCCGGATCGTGAGCGAGGCGGACCGGCCGTACGAGGTCCTCCTCGAGGCCTACAGCACCGAGGAGGGTAACGACAACCAGACGTACGAGGAGGCGATCAACCTCCAGCCAGGCGAGCGGGCGGTCCCCGGACGGCTCCGCGGGACCCCCCAGCGGTTTCAGGCCACCCGATTCGGCGAGGACAGGGAGGACGAAGACGACGCCCTCGTCGAGACGACGCAGATCACGGAAGACACCCGGTACGTCCACGTTACCGTTTACGACGACGACCTCGAGCTCGAGGTGAGCGAACGAAACGGCGGCGCCAACGAGACCGGCCAGAACGAAACTGAAGACGCGAACGAAGACGAGAACGGGTCCGCGGGCGACAACGAGACTGACGACGAGTAGCCGACCGCGATTTCGGTGCCGACCGACTGCGGAGCAATCCATTTCCGTCCCATCGCTTTTCGGTACCTCG
Source organism: Halovalidus salilacus (assembly GCF_031852275.1). GTDB lineage: Archaea > Halobacteriota > Halobacteria > Halobacteriales > Natrialbaceae > Halovalidus > Halovalidus salilacus. The sequence goes on from NZ_CP134700.1 coordinate 1,012,004, forward strand.
CGTACGTCGAGCGGTCGCTCGAGCGAACGGGACCGTGATCGAGAACCGGACCCGGAGGAGAGGCCCACGACGCGATCCGTAACGGGCCCGGCAATTTGCGACGACTCGACGCCGCCGCCGACCTACGGGTAGGGGTGGAAGGGGCGCTCGAGGCGCGGTTCGAACCCGAGGTCGGCCGGCACCGTTCGCGCCCGCTCGCCGAAGAACGGCTCGCCGGTGAACAGCGGCTGGGCGCCGGGAACGACGACGCGGACCGCCTCGAACCCGACGGTCCCGACGTCGCGGGTGGTAAGCCGCGCGGCGTACGGCGTCAGCCCCGCGTCGGCGACCCTCGAGACGAGTTCGGTGAGCGCCTCGGCGCCCTCGGGCGCGGGGTCCGGGCCGATGCGCTCGGCGGGGACGGTCGCCTCCGCGTCGACGAAGTCGCGGGCCGCCTCCGTGAACGAGGCGTACTCGCCGATCGCGCCGGAGGCGTCGTCGGCGTCCTCGGGACCGAGTCCGCGCAGTTCCATCCAGTTCTGGACCGCCTCCGCGAGCGCCGAGCGTGCGGCCGCGGTGCCGTCGAGGCCCGCCGCGGACCCGACGGCGAAGTGAGGCCACTCCTCGTCCCCGAGGGCGTCCGCCTCGGCCGGATCGCGGTGGACTGCCACGGCGACGACGGGGACGTCGATATCCTGCGTGACGAGCAGGGGCGTCGCCGACAGCCCCTCGCTCGCCGCCCGTCGCTCGAGGGCGTGGTACGCCTCGTCGTCGACGGCGAGTCCCAGGGGCTCGAACGTCGAGTACCACGCGAGCATCGTCGCGTCGCGCTCGATCACCTCCGTCAAACCGGACAGGAGCGCGTCGACCGTCGACGAACCGAGCCCGAGGCCGGTCGTGATCGAGTAGGCGATCGGCTCGCCGGGCTGGGGGAACTGCACCGCCGCGGCCGGCAGCAACGCGGGTTCGCCCGTCTCGAGGTTCTCGCCCTCGACCCAGCGGATCTCGTCCGCGGGGTCGTACGCCGCCGCCCCCTCGGGACGGACCAGTTCGGTCGGAGGGACGACGTTCTCCGGATCGAGCCCACGGTCCTCCGCTGCTGCGAGGTCGGCCTCGCTCGCCCGGACGAACTCGTCGTCCCGGTAGACGCCCGCGCAGTAACGCTCGAGGCCCTCGCCGACCGCCTTCATCAGCGCCGCGTTCCAGTCCGTGTCGACCCCGGCGGCCTGTCGCGCCGCGCTCGCGTCGCTGTACGCGCTCGTGTCGGCCGCCGTCGCGAGGTAGTACGGCGCGGGGAACGACTCCGCCTCGGCGATGCTGACGATCGGCCCGACGCGGTCGTCGATCGCGAGTTCGGCGCGCTCGACGGCCTCCTCGAGCGACAGCGAGTCGTCGTCGCGCTCGAGCGTCCGATCGCGTCCCTCGTCGCAGTCACAGCCCGGGACCGGGAGAAAGCGCCGCCTGGCGTGGGGAACCTCGACGACGTGGCCGAGGATCGACCGGTCGTCGCCCGAGAGGACGCGAACCGCTTCGCGGCCGGCGATGGCACCGGCGAGCCTGACCGCGCTCCGGTCGGCCCGCGGGCGGTCGGCCAGGGCGTCCTTCTCGGTCGTCGAGGCGACGCGCGCGCGTAAACAGTCGTAACAGCCCGTGTCGGAAGCGGACGCGTAGCCCGACACCGCCGCGTCGACATCCGCCAGCGGGAACCCGCCGATGCCGCCCACTTCGACGCCGATCCAGGGGGTCGAGCCCGCTCGAGCGGCCGCGTTCGCGCGGGCGAACGTCTCCGAACCGGCGACGTCGCTCACGACCGCGAAGCGCGCGTCTGCGAGGTCCTCGGGATTCGCCGCCCGCACCTCGAGGTCGACGTCCGCGAGCGCCGCGACGACCGCCTCGCGAACGGGGTCGTCGGCGACGACGTGTACGCTCATACTCGAGCGTCTCGAGCGCGGGGCAAAAAGTCGCCGTTCTCGGCCCGCGGTCGACCGCCGCCGACCCGGCTCAGTTCCCGACGTCCTCGTCGTGGATCCGCTGGAGGACCTCCCGGGCGTTCTCGACCGCTCGCTCCTTCTTCGCGGGGTAGGCCTCCACCTTCGCCCGGAACGTGATCCCGTCGCCGAGGGCCACCTCGCCGTTGAACGCCGCCTGCTTGTCGAGGCGGAGGAACAGCTCGCAGTTCTCGGTCACGCGCTGGTCGAGTTCCCGGAGCAGGCGGTCGAACTCCTCGAGTTCGGAGAGTCGCGAGAGGACGTGACGGATCTCGTCGGCGCGCTCGACCCGCGCGGAGAGGACGAGGATGCGGTCGCCGTAGTGGCCCTCGCTCTCGGCGCGCTCGAGGTCGACCTCCTCGGGGAGGTACGTCCGGAGCGCCTCCTCGACGCGCTTGTCGTCCTCGGTGGCGTAGCAGAACGTTCGCAGATCGACGTAGTGGAGCGGAATCTGTGGCATCGGCGTGGGCTGAGTTCGGGTCGCGCTTCGACCGGCGAGAATCGGGCGTCGACGTTACTCCTCGTCGTCTTCGGCGTCGGCCTCGTCGGCTTCGTCGGCCGGTTCGAGGGAGTCCTCCGGGACGCCCGTCTCCTGGCCGTCCTCGAAGCTGATCGTGTAGGTGACGTCGCCGAACATCGACTCCATCGTCTGGGTGACGGTCCCGACCTCGCCGTCGAACTCGCTGTGCTTGTCGTGCAGGACGACGCGATCGTCTTCCTCGAAGCTCATAGTCGCAGTTCCCCGCCGCCGGGTAAAAAGGGACTGATTCGACAGCGGGCCCGACCGTCCCGCGACTCGAGGGGGCCAGCGCTCCGGTCCGGAGGGCTCGAGCGGCCCGGTCCGAAGGGGCGAGCGCCCCCGTCCGTAGTGGCGAGCGTTCCGGTCCCGGAAGCGGAATTCTCATCGGCCTCGAGTACCAACCACCGCTAATGCGTCTCGAACTTCGCGTCTGTCAGCACTGTCTCGACGGCGACCACGGGAACGAACAGCGGACGGCCCTCCTCAACGACATGGTGAACTGCGCGGAACAGATCAAGAAGCACAAGGACGTCCTCGACCTCGAGGAGGTCCACATCCGAAAGGTCCGGGACGACGAACCGGGCAAGCCCGCCGCGCTCCCGGTCGTCGCGGCGACGATCCAGGACAACCAGGTGGCGCTGAACGACCTGCAACTGGTCGCCGAGGGGAAGGACGGAACGATGCTGCTCTACGCGAATCCCGACGACGTGCTGACGGTCCTCGCGGGCAACCTCGACGAGATCAGCAAGGTCGTCTCCGAGGACGTCACCGTCGAACTCTCCGATATCGGCGCGAAGATCGTCGCGGAGGCGGGGCTCGGCCCCGAACCCGGGCGAACTCCGGACCAGTAACCCGAAGCGCCGCGAGCCACTTATTTCCGGGTTCGGTCCGCACTCCCGCCCGAACGACCACGCCCGGAGACGCGTTCAAGCAGCGGTTCCTCCTCGACACCTCCCTGTTCATCACCGAGGAGTTCCGCGAGGAGGGTGAATCGCTCGAGCGAGTCCGTGGACGTCGCTCACTCGAGGCTCGAGCGATCGCGTTCGACCGGCGAGGAAACGCCGGCGCGGTCGCGCACGAGCAACCAGCAGGAACTGCAGAACGCAATGGCGACCACGCCAGCGAGGATCGCGAACGCGACGCGGTAGCCGAACTCGGTGTAGGTGACGGTGCCGTCGACGGTCTCGCCCGTCCGGTAGGCGTCGAGGGCCACACCCATGAGCGTCGGGAGGATTGTCGCGCCCACGAACCCCGCCATGTTCACCGTGGCCGTCGCCACGCCGCTCGCGGCCGGCGGGTAGCGCTCCTTGACGACCGAGAGCGTCAGCATCGCCGAGCCGAAGAGGAACCCGCAGGCCAGGTACGCGAGGGCGACGGCCGGGAGTGGCGGTCGGCCGAAGACGGGGACGACGGCGAGCGCGAGCGCGTACAGGCCGATGCCCGCCGCCATCGGGAGGGTGCGTTGACCGATTCGATCGGAGACCCAGCCGATCAGCGGTGGGCCGAACAGGAGGCCGACCGAGCCGAGGAGGGTGAAGTACGACGCGGTCGTCACGTCGAGGTCGTAGACGACGACCAGGTACGGGACGCCCCACAGCCCGATCAGGGTCAGGTTCGCGCCGTTACCCGCGAAGAAGACGATCGACAGTAGCCACTGGTCGAGGTCCGTCGCGAGCGCTCGCAGGTACCGTCCCGTCTCGGCGAGCGAGACCGACGGCTGTTCCGGCACGCCCTCGATCGGCTCGAGGCCCGCCGCGGCGGGCGACTGGCGCGCGAGCGCGAAGACGGCGGCGCCGGCGACGAAGCCGACGACGGCCAGGCCGAGGACCGTCTCGCGCCAGCCGTACAGGTCGACGGTGACCGCGAGGGGCGTCGTCGCGAGGATCGCGCCGATCCCGGCGACGCTCCCCGTCAAGCCGGTCATCGTCGCGAACTCGTCCGCCCGGTACCAGTTCGCACAGAAGCGCAGGATCGAGACGAAGACGACGCTGCTCCCCAGCCCGATCAACCCCCTCGAGACCAACGCCGCGGTGTAGCTCCCGCTCGTGGTGAACCCGACGGCGCCGAGGCTGAGGACGATCGCGCCGATCGACCCGACGGAGCGGGGCCCCAGCCGGTCGGCGAGGACGCCCGTCGGGAGCTGAAAGGCGGCGTAGATGAGGAAGAACGAGGCGTGGAGGGTGCCCAGCTGGGCCGCCGTCGTCCCGAAGTCGTCCGTCAGGCGCCCCGAGAGGACCGCCGTCGAGAGGCGGTGGACGTTGACGAGCAGGAAGACGGTCACCAGCGCGCCCCACGCGAGCCACCGGCGTTTCGTGGGATCCGACAGGACGTTCACGGCGTGACCGTTTTTCGCCGGCCACGGTAAACGTTGGGAGACCGGTGAACCGGACCGAGAACGTGGGGACGCGAACGAGCGACAGCCGCGGCTCCAAGCGTATTGACGGTCGAAAACGCGTTCGGAGACGGTTCGATTCCGTTATCGAGTTCGATCCGCGATCGGATCCCGGCTGGCGTCCGGACTCAGATGCGACCGACGTTCTCGACGGCGACGCTCTCGACGCCGTCGACGCCGGTGAAGTTCTCCTCGACGGTCTCCGTGCCGCCCGCGCCGTCGGGGACGATCACGGTCGGGTAGAGGGCGACGAGGCCGAAGGCGACCTCCTCTCGTTCGACGCCGTTGATCTTCGCCCCCTCGGGGAGGGAGCTCTCGAGGCGCTCCTGGAGCGCGTCGAGGTCGATCTCGGGGCTGTTCGGCATGACCTTGATTTTGGCTGCTACTTTTCCCATGGTGGTGTTACTGGTAGTGGTTGGGTAGTCGGGTGGCGAACGCGAGCGACGGCGTCAGGGGCCGGTGAACCCGCACTCGGGGCACTCGTAGAGGTTGCTCTGCTTTCGACACTTCGCACAGCGGTAGATCTGCTGGCCGCACTCGGGACACTTGAACGCGGCCGCGTTCGTACCGGCGATGTTGAGCCCGCAAGAGACGCAGGATCGCGTCTCTCGCTCGTCCGTCGTACTCATACCCGTTCCTTCCGGCCCGCCGGTTTTAACGGTTGTCTTTCGGACGCCGGTCCGACCGCTCGCGCCGGACCGACCGTCGCCATCGACGGGTCAATCGTGCGGGTGGAACCGTCGCACGGCCTCCCGGACAGCCTCCTCGCGCCCGATGAACGTCACCGTGTCGCCCTCCTCGAGGAGCGTGTCGGCGCCCGGCACGTACGTCTCGCCGTCGCGGGCGAGCACGGCGACGATGCAGCCGTCGGGGATCTCGGCGTCCAGTTCGGCGATGGTCGAGCCGACGACGTCCGGGGCCGTGATCCGAACCTCCTGGGCGTCGTGGCCCTCGCCGAGTTCGGTCATCCACTGGGTGAGCGCCGGCCGCTCGATCTCGTTGTCGATCGACCACGCCGTCGCGCTCGAGACGTCGATCGCGCGCACCTCGAGGGCCTCGAACGCGTCGACGTTCTCGGGGGTGTTCACCCGGGCGACGACGGTCTCGACGCCGAACGTCGTCCGGGCGAGCTGGGAGACGAGCAGGTTCGTGTCGTCGTCCGCGGTGGTGGCGACGACGATCTTCCCCTCCTCGATTCCCGCCGCGCGGAGCGCGTCGGGGTTGGTCCCGTCGGCCTCCCGGGCGGTGAACCCCTCCTGGCGCAGGTCCGCGACGACCGACGGGTCCCGGTCGACGAGGACGACGTTTTCGCCGCGGTTCTCCAGTCTGGTGGCGAGCGCCCGGCCGACCCGGCCCCCGCCGACGATGATCGTGCGCATGGGAATCACCTGTAGGTACGACGCGATCTGGCGGGCCAGCCCCGCCTGCAGGACGACCGTGATGAAGATGACGAGGAAGACCGTACCGGCGAGCGTCTGAGCGGCCTCGAACTGCCCCGCGGCCTCGAGTTCGATGGCGAACAGCGTGGCGACCGACGCGGGGATGATCCCGCGCGGGCCGACCAGCGAGAGGAAGAGGCGCTCCTCGCGGCTGAACCGCCTGTCGGTCGCCGAGAGGAGGACCAGGATCGGCCGCACGAAGAGCGTGACCGCGACGACGACCGCGAGGCCGCCGGTGCCGAGGCCGATCAGCGAGTCGAAGTCGATCAGCGCGGCGAGCGAGATGAAGACGAACGAGAGGACGACCAGCGTCAGGTCGCGGTTGAACGCGAGGATCTCCTCGCGGTGGGGGAGGTCGACGTTCCCGAGGACGATGCCGGCGGTGGCCGCCGCCGCGACGCCGGTTTCGGGAAACACCGACTCGGCCAGCCCGAACGAGACCAGGGCCCCGGTGAGGGTGATGAGGCGGGCCATCTGGGGGGCGTCGCCGCCGGCGGCGGGGAGGTCGGTCCGCGCGAGGAGGTACCAGACGACGCCCGCGACGACGACCCCGATGCCGATCCCCGCCGTGAGCCGCTGGACGAAGGCCGACGGGATCTCCGCCGGCGTCCCCTCGACGATCGCGGCCTCGAAGATGACGATCGCCAGGATGGCCGCGGTCACGTCGTTGAAGATCCCCTCGGCCTCGAGCGCGCTCTCGACGTGGCCGCGAACCGTGATGACGTCGAGCACCGGCGTGACGACGGTCGGCCCGGTCGCGATCAGCAGCGAGCCGATCAGGAAGGCGACGCCCCACCCCGTGTCGAGGAAGAATCGGACCGCGAGGGCCGTCCCGACGAGTGCGAGCGCGGCGCCGATCGTCGTCAGCCGGATGATCGCCCGCGGCGCCTCCTCGAGTTTCTCCCGGCGGAGGTGGAACGCGCCGTCGAAGATGATGATCGCGACGCTCACGCCGACGATCGTCGAGAGCCCCTCGCCGAAGCTCTCGAGGGTGATGAACCCGAGGACGGCGGGGCCCATGGCGACGCCGATCGCGATCAGGAAGAGGACGCTCGGGACTCGGAGGCGCTTCGCCAGCAGCTGCGCGCCGACGCCGAGGGCGAGGATCGCGGTGACGAGCGGGAGGTCCACTGTTCCCAATCGTGGTATTCAGTGGCGCGACAAATAACGCTCCCGGCGACCGCGGGCGGTCCGCGCTCGGCGGCTCCCTCCCGGGGAGCGGCCGGGACGAATCGAGATCCGCGAGACCGCCGATCCGGCACGCGACGCCGCGGAACTCAACATTCAAAGCCGCCGCGCCCCTACTCTGGACCGAATGCGCCTCGACGACTACATCGAGGACCTCGAGCCCGACGAGGAGGCCGAGCGGCGGCGCCTCGCGAAGGAGAAGTCCTACGCGATCACCGACCACCTCGAGGACTTCGAGCGCAACTTCGAGCGGTCGCTCAGCGGTGACACCCTCGTCGGCTCGACCGCGCCCTCGATCTTCGTCGGGCGCTCGAACTACCCGGACATCCCGGTCGGCGTGCTCTCGCCCGTCGGCGACGAGGACGCCGCCGAGGAGTACGTCACCGACGGGAGGTGGTACCAGCAGGGCTACGGCATCACGGACGTCCTCCAGCGTCGGACCGGCCTGTTGAACTCGAACAAGCGCGCGAACGTCGACGCGCCGGGGATCGCCAGCCGGCTCGCACCGTCCGTCCACGACGTCTGGGACGGCTTCGTCGGCGTCCAGCGCGAGGTCGCCATCTCGGATCGACCCGTCGACCTCGAGATCGGCCTCGAGGGGAAACCCGACCTCGGGCTGGACACGGGAACCGACGTGGCCACGCCACGGGGGCCGCGCGCGAGGGCGAGAGAGGCTGACCTACGGGAGAACCCCCACGTCCCCCGGCCGGTGCAGAAGACCCTCGAGGACGACGACTGGCAGGCCCAGGGGGCGATGACCTACCTCTACAGGCGAGGGTTCGACGTCTACGAGATCAACTCGATCCTCTCGGCGGGCGCGCTGGGCGAGGCCGCGAACCGCCGACTCGTCCCGACGCGCTGGTCGATCACCGCCGTCGACGACACCGTCGGGCAGTACCTGCGCGGACGGATCAAAAACGCACCCAGCGTCGACGAGGTACAGGTCTGGATGAACGAGTACGTCGGCAACCGGTACTGGGTGATCCTCGCGCCCGGCAGTTGGGAGTTCGAACTCGTGGAGATGAAGGCGCCGGGCAGCATCTGGAACCCCGACCCGGAAGGGAATATCTGGCTCGCCAGCGCCTCGGAGGGGTACGAGGGGCGCTCGAGCTACGTCGAGGAGACGGCGGGCGCCTACTACGCCGCCCGGTTGGGCGTCTTAGAGCACCTCGAATCGATCGGACGGCAGGCGAAGTGTCTCGTCCTCCGGGAGGTCTCGGACGACTACTGGGCGCCCGTCGGCGTCTGGCAGGTCCGCGAGAGCGTCCGCAACGCCTTCGAGGGCGAACACGGCGAAGCCGAGACGTTCCACGAGGCGGTCGCAGCCGTCTCGAGCGAACTGCCGGTCTCGATCGAGCGGCTCAAGCGCAAGTCCGAACTCGCCGCGGGCGTACAATCGAGCCTGGATTCGTTCGTGCGTCGGGTGTAGCCGCCCCTCGAGGCCGACGACCGCCGACTCACCCCGGTCGCGGTGCACAACCCCTTTCACCGAACGGCGGCTCTACGGAGGTATGGCACCACGCTCGACCGAATTCGGTTCGGCGCTCGAGGCCCTCCCCGCGGCCCTGCCGCCCGACCTGGCCACCCTCGCCGCCGCGCTCTTCCTCCTGCTCGGGATCCCCGCGATCCTGTTCGGGCTCATCGCGCTCTACACCGGCTACGTCCGGTACGACGCCGACCGGTACCTCGCGGAACTCGAGGCCGAGGCCGAAACCGAGGCGGGGACGGAGGCGCCCGCAGACGAGGAGGATGCTGGACCGCGCGAGTAGGACCGTCTCGTGACCGAACGACCTGTCGTCCGGTACCACACCACATACACGAAGGTAATACAACGTTCTATTTTTATTCCTCGAGTGCATACGGCGGCCGATGACGTTCGAGTTCACGCCGACGACGGTGGACGACATCGATCCAGAGCGCCGGCCGACGGTCGGCCTCGCGCTGGTTCCGGTGCTCGCGGTCGTCGGGTTCCTCGGCGTCGGATCGGCCCTGCTCGGGCTGGATCCGCACGTCCCCCTGCTGTGGAGCATCGTCTTCGTCGGAGCGTTCGGCCGGTACCTCGGCTACCGCTGGAGCGAACTCTCCGACGGGATCACGAACGGCCTCCTCATGGGAATCCAGGCGCTGTTGATCCTCTTTACCATCTACGCCCTCATCGCCACCTGGGTCGACGCCGGGACGATTCCCGCGATGATGTACTACGGCCTCGAGTTGCTGACCCCGCGGGTGTTCCTCCCCGCGACGGCGGTCCTCGCGGCCGCCGTCGCCTTCGCCATCGGCTCCTCGTGGACGACCGTCGGGACGCTCGGGGTCGCGTTCGTCGGCATCGGCTCCGGCCTCGGCGTTTCCGCACCCATGACCGTCGGCGCGGTCCTCTCCGGGGCGTACGCGGGCGACAAGCAGTCGCCGCTGTCGGACACCACCAACCTCGCCGCCGGCGTGACGAACACGCCGCTGTACGACCACATCCGACGCATGCGGACGGGAACGGCAGTCGCGTTCGGCACCGCCGTCCTGGGCTTCGCCGTCCTCGGCCTTCGTGCCGGCGGCGACATCCCCGCGAGTCGCGTGGCCGAGATCCAGACCGCCCTCGCGGGCGCGTACGACCTCTCACCCCTCGTGTTCGTCCCGCTCCTCGTCACGTTCGGCCTCGCCCTCCGGGGGTACCCCGCGCTCCCCACGCTCGTGACCGGCGTCTTCGCCGGCGTCGCCACCTCGATGCTCGTTCAGGGAACCGGATTCGTCGCCGCCTGGACGGTCTTCATGGAGGGGACCGACCCGGGAACCGGCTCCGACCTCGTGGACGAACTCCTGACGACCGGGGGGCTCACTGGCTCCGCCTGGACGATCACCGTCGTCGTCGCGGCGCTCGCCCTCGGCGGCCTCCTCGAGCGGACGGGCGTCCTCGCGGTGCTCGCGGATCGGCTCGCGACCGGCGTGCGCACGTCGGGGAGTTTGATCGCCGGCACCGGCGCGTCGGCGATCCTCGTCAACGCGCTGACCGCCCAGCAGTACATGAGCATCGTGCTCCCGGGGCTCACCCTCCGGAACCTCTACGCCGAGTTCGGACTGGACAGCGAGGAGTTGTCGAGGGCCGTCGAGGCCGCCGGAACGCCGACCGGCGCGCTCTTCCCCTGGCACGCCGGCGGCGTCTTCATGGCGTCGGCCACCGGCGTTGCGACCCTCGAGTACGCCCCGTTCTACCTGTTCGGGCTACTGTCGCCGCTGGTGCTGTTCGCGATGGCGCTGACCGGACGCGGCGTGCCGACGACGTCGCGGACGGAGCGCACCCAGTCGGCGGACTGATCGGCTATCCGACCCGTCGACGCGACCCCCCACCCGTATTCGATCAGCGGTCGCCGTCATCCTCGACGGCGACGGCCGCGAACCGCAACCGCCGGTAGTCGGCGATCCACGTCCCCGGCTCCTCGCGGAACAGGTCCGGTCGACAGGCGTCCTCGACGGCCTCGAGGATCGCCTCGCGCTCGTCGTCGGCCACCCCCTCGAAGAAGTCCCCTGCGAACATCTCGATCCAGTTCCGAAGGCCGTCATCGCCCTCCTCGAGGTCCGTCGGCCGGTCGAACAGCCGCGCGACGCGCACCTCGAAGCCGTGAGACTCGAGCCGCGGGGCGTAGTCGCCGAACGAGGGGAAGTACCACGGGCGATCGACGTCGTATCCGCGCTCCGCGAGCGCGGTCTCGAGGGCGTTCGCGATCGTCTCGACGTTCCCGGCGCCGCCGAGTTCCGCGACGAACCGTCCCCCGGGACGGAGCGCGTCCCGGACGGACTGGAGGGCCGCGTCCTGTTCCGGGTCGTCGATCCAGTGGAGCGCCGCGTTCGAGAAGACGGCGTCGAACGGCTCGTCCCCCGCGAGGCGGGGATCGCCGGGGTCGAACTCGGTCGCGTCGGCTCGCACGAACGACAGCGACGGGTACGTCGATCGCGCCGTCTCGATCATCTCCGCGGACCGGTCGAGGCCGACGACGTCGGCCCCGCGCTCGGCGATCCCGTTCGTCAGGTGCCCGGTTCCGCAGCCGAGGTCGAGGATTCGCTCGTCCGGGTTCGGCGAGAGGTCCTCGAGGAGGGACTCGCCGTACTCGTAGACGAACGAGTGGGTGTCGTCGTAGGCGCTCGCGTCCCAGGCGGGATCGTCGCGTCGGTCGTGTCCCGCGCCGTCGGAGCGATCGGTTCGGTCCCGCTCGTCTCGAGCGGCCGGCTCCCTGCGGGTCACGATCGGTCGACGAGGACGTCCAGGAGCGTTTCGAACTCGAAGTCGTTGAGCGGGTGCGGTTCGTCTTTGCTCGTCGCGATCACGAACTTCGAACTGGTCCGCTGGATCTCGTCGATCGCCTCGTAGCTCGAGACGAGCGATTCGACCATCTCCCGGTCGGTGACGTGCGCGATGACGACGAAGTCCGTGTCACCCATGGTGAAGTACACCTGATTGACGCCCTCGATCTCGCCCAGGCGTTCCCCGACCGTCTCGTGGTATCCCTCCTCGTACGTCGCAAACACCTCCGTGATGACGGTCATCGACAGTCCGAGCTTCGAGAGGTCCATGTCGTACAGGTCGTTCGTCAGGACCCCCGCCTCTCGAAGCTGGTTGAGCCGGTAGTGGACGGTGGATTTCGGAATGCCGGTCAGCGTATCGATCTTCTCCGGACTCGTAACCCCTTCGCTCGCGATCGCTTTGAGAATACGTACGTCTTTTTCGTCCAGGTCGACGGCGTCGTCCATGGTTTGTGGTGCTCGTTGTGTAGCGTTACGCGGGACAATCATAACCGTTCCCACTGGACTAGACGAGGTTCGACGCGAAGGCGGAACGTGGAACGGCGATCGACTCGAAGGGGGGTGGGCTCGGCGATCTGTCCCCCCTGTCGGCGCGCGAGCACCGTCCCGAACGGGCCGTCAGGCGCGCCGCTCGGTCCCTTCGACGATCACGTCCGTCCCGATTCGGCCTGGTCGCTGGTGAACACGAACGGCGGGATCAACCGAAGCACGTTTCCGCGGCGTCCCGCCGACCGAACCAGAACCCCGTTCTCGTCGCAGCGAGTCTGGATCCGTTCGTCCAGTTCGGAGCGCGGGTCGGAAATCGGTCGATCGATGGTCGTACTCGAGGATACCCGTAAATGTACAAATAATTGAACGTAATCTCACACAAATGTTGATAGCAGAACCACGTCCAGGTTATATGGCTCCGATAGTATTTTATACGAAACGTTTGATGGTGAGTGTGTATGTCAAAGACAACCGATAGTGGATTAGTACGGGCGCTCTCGAGGCGGGATACGCTCGTACTGGGATTCGGCGCGATGATCGGGTGGGGGTGGATCATCCTCTCAGGCGACTGGATCGACATGGCCGGCCCCGTCGGTGCGATCGTCGCCTTCCTCGTCGGCGGGATAATGGTGGGATCGATCGCGCTCCTGTACGGCGAACTCGCGTCGGCGATGCCCCTCGCCGGCGGCGAGCACGTCTACAGTCTGCGGGCGCTCGGTCCGATCGGCGCGTTCGTCTGCACCTGGGCGATCATCTTCGGCTACGTCTCGGTGGCCGCGTTCGAAGCCGTCGCGTTCCCGTCGGCCATGGCGTATCTCGTCCCCGGGTTCGACACGCTCGAGTTGTGGTCGATCGCCGGAGAGCCGGTGTACGGAACGTGGATCCTGGTGGGCGTCGGCGGAACCGCGTTGATCACGTACCTGAACTACATCGGGATCCGCCCCGCCGCGCAGTTCCAGATCGTGATGACGCTCGTGATCGCGTTCGCGGGGGCCGTCCTCGTCGCGGGGGCGATCGTCGGCGGGCAGCCGTCGCCGGACCCGTCGTTCGGCGACGGAACGGCCGGCATCTACGCCGTGATCCTCATGGTCCCGTTCATGTTCGTGGGATTCGACGTGATCCCGCAGTCGGCCGAGGAGTCGGACGTCCCGCCGCGCGCCCTCGGCCTGCTGATTCTGGGTGCGGTCGTGCTCGCGACGGTCTTCTACCTGACCGTCATCTGGGGGGCGAGCAGGGCGCTCTCCGGATCCGAACTCGTCGACAGCACGCTCCCGGCCGCCGAAGCGATGGCGGTCCTGTTCGGCAGTGAGACGATCGGCCAACTGATGGCCCTCGCCGGCATCGCCGGCATCCTCACCAGCTGGAACGCGTTCATCATCGGCGGAAGCCGAGCGATGTACGCCCTCGCCGAGAGCGGCATGCTCCCCGAGCCGCTCGCGAAGATCCACCCCGAGTACAACACGCCCAGTAACGCCGTCCTCCTGATCGGGGGCCTCTCCGCGCTCGCGCCGTTCTTCGGCGAACAGATGCTCGGCTGGATCGTCAACGCCGGCGGCATCGGCATCGTCTTCGCGTGGTTGCTCGTCGCCGTCTCCTTCCTCGTGCTCCGCCAGCGCGAACCCGAGATGGCCCGCCCGTACGAGGTTCCGGCCGGACGGGCCATCGGCGTCTTCGGTCTCGTCCTCTCGGCGTTCTTCGTCTACCTCTACCTTCCGGGCGGCGAATCCGCGCTGGCGTGGCCCCACGAGTGGCTGATCGTCCTCGGCTGGTGCGTCCTCGGCGTCGTCCTCTACGCGGTCTCCGAGGGCCACTCCGAGGAACACGCGCAGGAGGCGATCAGGCGGCTCGAGCACCTCGAGGAGGAGTCGTAGCGCCGTTTCAGGGACGTCGCGGCGGTCTCTCGGTCTCGCAGTACGTTTTCGGACCCGATTCCGCCTTCGGAGCCGGCGCTACGGACGAACCCTCGAGTGACTCTCGCGGAAGCGTCTCCGGCGAACCGCAGGGGTCGACTTTGCCTCCTCGAACGACGACCGTGGAACGGTCTCGAGTAACGGACGCTATCTCGAGCGGCGAGCGTTCGCTGCCGACGAGGAGACCGCGGGGGCTCGGAGTACCGTCGACGATGCATCGACGTCCAACGGGTGAACGCACCGCGCTCGAGGCCGAGGATCGGTTCCGAGTGAGGACCGGTTCGAGCGAGAGTTGGGAACCCGGCCAGTCACAGGTTCGAGTACGCGTCCTCGACCATCGCGCTCGTCTCGTCGACGATCTCCTGCCAGTGGTCGTCGTTCGGTGCCATCCCGAGCAGCCTGGCGATCTTCATGATCGAGACGTGGAAGACGACCTGTCGTCCCGGCTCTTCCTCCCAGATGACGACGTTGCAGGGGAACAGGCCACCCATAGCCTTCGTGACGTCGAGGACGCGATCGGCGATCTCCGGGTTGCACGCCCCGAGCACGTAGTAGGGATCGCGGTCGGCGTCGACCTTCTCGTTCAACAGCTCCGACGGGGAGAACTCCGTCGGCACGCCGAAGCCCGCCTCGGTGAACACCTCGCGGACGTGTTCGATCGCCTCCTCGTGGTCCATCTCGAGGATCGCGCGCCGTTCGCCGTAGTCTTCGGAATCGATCTCCGTGGGGTCGATGGGGAGGTCTGCGCTCATGCGCGACGATTCGACCGCCCGCGTCTTAATCTGTCCCGCTTCGGAGCGCCTTGATTCGTCCCGCTTCGGAGCGCCTTGATTCGTCCCGCTTCGGATCGACCCTCGCGGGTTCCGCCTAGGCGAGCAGCGACAGCGGAACCGGAACCCACTCGAGCGCGCGCACCGCCGGCGTCGGGTCGAACAGCGGGTCGTGGAGGACGAGCCAGTCGAGGAGGACTAGCCCCGCGCCGTGGGCGATCACCGAGGGGAGGATCGAGTCGGACCGGTAGTCGACCGCGCCGAACAGCACGTCGGTCGGGCCGGAGAGGAGGAACTCGAGGGGCGGCTTCGAGGAGTGGTGGATCATGTAGAGGACGGGGCTGATGAACACGGCCTTGAATCCGATCTCCCTGACGCCCACGCAGAGCAGCCCCCGGTAGTAGGTCTCGGAGGCCAGCGCGAGGGTGAACAGCTTGATCGCGTGGGGGACGAACTCGCCCGGGGCGGCCGTCGTCTGCCAGATCGGGTAGTACTCGCGGATCATCGGCAGCGTCGAGCCGACGAGGTAGAAGGGGAGGACGAACAGCGCGAGCAGGATCGCGTTCCGGATCGCGACGCGGTCGACCCGCCAACCGATGCGTCGGCCGTGTGAGAGCCCCAGCGCGAGCGGTCCGGCGATCAAAATCAGGCCGTCGACGACGACCCGCTCGTCGATCCCCCGCGGGACGTAGCGCATCCAGAGGAGCGTGAAGACGGCGCCGGCTAGCAGGGATCGCTGTACCCACGTCAACCGGTCGAGTCGGCCGCGCAGCCGACTCGCGATTCGTCGCCCCTCCTCGGCGGCCACGGTTACGCCCGGTCCCCCGGCATCACTCCTCCGCGGTCGGGATCGGGCCGGTTCCGATCGCGTCGCGGACGCGGCGTTCGAACTCCTGGCGCCGGCTGAAGTAGGTCTCGTCGACCTCCTCGAGCACCGCCGACAGCTCGCGGGGCCCGTCGGGCGTCCGGATCACGCGCTCACCCTCGAGGCGGTCGACCTCGCTCTTCTCCTTCGGCCACGTCAGCCGGGAGGCGACGCGAGCGAGGGGTGCTCCCTCGACCGGGGCCCCCTCGCCGAGTTCGACCGCGGGTTCCGCATCTTCGTCCTCGTCGCTCATGCGATGTGAGTTCTCGAGCCGATCGATTCAACCTTTCGTTTCGACCGGTGACGTCGCGGCGCGGACCGGCGACGACCGGCGGATCGGACACCTCTACTTCTTGAAACGTGTCTGACGTATCGTTTTGTGGGGGGAGTACGAAGACGGGTCCATGACCAGTCTAACGGAGGTGTACCGGGGAAAGAAGCGAGAGGTGTCGAACCCCAAACGGCTCTACGCGGGGATGGCGCTCGTGTTTCTCGGGGCCCTCCTCGTCGTCGTCGCGCTCCTCGTCGCCGCGACCGACCTCTTCGCGGGATTCGTCGCGGACAGCTACGAGGCCGTCAAGTACGCTGGCGTGCTCGCCGGGGTCGGCGTACCGGCGACCCTCATCGGCGTCTTCACCGTCCTCCCCGCCGGTCGTCGGGTTCGCGCCGCCGCGGCGATCAGCGCGAGTCTCTGCATGCTCGGCGTCGCGCTCTTCTGGCACGCCTACCCCCACCACTGGCGCGGCTACGGCGACGACCTGACCCTCCACGTCTCCGCCGTCTACCTCCTCGGCCTGTTCACGGCGATCTGGTGTCTGTTCACCGCCGTCGTCAACTTCAAGACCCGGAACGACCCCGGCGGCACCCTCGAGATGACCGTCACGCGAGAGGGCGAGACGAAGGTCGTCGAAGTCGAACGCGAGCGGTCGACGGGGCTGGGCGGTATCGGCTTCCTCGGGAGCACTCCCGACGGAGAGGTCGAAACCCAGACGAACGATCCGGATTCGTCCGCGTTCACCTACGACGAGCGCTCGAGCGGCGCCGGAACTGGACTCGGATCCCGCTCGCGGGCGGCGACCAGCGACGGCGGCACGTCGACGCAGGACCTCTCCTCGCCGCTCGACGCGGACGCCGAGATCGTCGACGACCGCCCCTCGGCGGCCGCCGCCTCGGGCCCGACCGACCGCTACTGCGGCAACTGTCGGCACTTCGAGTACGTCCGTTCGTCGTCCGGGATCGTCCCCTACTGCGGCCGCCACGACGAGGTGATGGACGACATGGACGCCTGCGAGGAGTGGACGCCCAACCGCCGATAACGTCCCCTCCATCGATCCCCGCCGCCTCGTCCGTTCTCCCCTCTCGTCGCCTCACTCGAGCGAACGCGCTGATAGAACCTGACTCGATCGCTCGACGCTTCGATCGCGTTTCGCCTCTGAGCGCTCGTCGACCGACGATCGAACTGGGCGTGCGGTGAACGAACGAGAACGTGGCGATCCCCGTTCGAAGGTGCGGAACGCGTCCGGCCTCAGTTCCAGGGCGCGAACGACGGATCCACCTGTCGATCCGTCTCCTCGATCGAGTCGATCTTCCGGACGTCCTCGTCGTCGAGCTCGAGCGCCAGCGACTCCCAGTTGTCGCGGATGTGCTCCTCGCCGGTGGCCTTCGGAATCGCGGCGGCGCCCTTTTCGCGGAGCCACGCGAGGCTCACCTGGGCCTCGGTGGCGTCGTGCTCGTCGGCGACCTCGCGGATCTCTGGTCGGTCGAAGACCGCCCCGCGGGCCAGCGGAGAGTAGGCCACGACCTGGACGTCGTAGTTCTCGCAGGCCTCGCGGACGTCCTCCTGGGGCAACAACGGGTGCATCTCGACCTGGTTGGCCACGATCGGCGCGTCGCAGACGTCGAGGGCCACCTCGAGGTCCGTCGGTTCGAAGTTGCTCACGCCGACGGCGTCGATCAGCCCCTCGTCGTGGAGTTCGGCGAACGCCGGGAGGGTCTCCTCCGGGTCGTAGGCGTCGGCCGGCCAGTGAACGTACAGCAGGTCCACCGAGTCGACGCCGAGGCGGTCGACGCTCGCGCGCGCCGTCTCGAGGACGTCGTCGTGGGCGAGGTTCGAGGTCCACACCTTGGTGGCGAGGAAGACCTCCTCGCGGTCGACGTCGGCCCGCGCGATGCCCTCGCCGACGGCTTCCTCGTTGTCGTAGGCCTGGGCGGTGTCGACGTGCCGGTAGCCCGCCTCGAGGGCCGTCCGGACGCTCTCGGCGCACTGGTCGGGATCATCGTTCTGCCACGTTCCGAGGCCGAGCACGGGGATGCCGTTCACGGTCGGACACGCGTCTGGCGGTAGTGATTCCGTCATGGTCGGGCGTTGGCCCCTGACGAAAAAGGGCGTTCGGGTACCGGTGAGGGATTCTGGATGGTGATCGATCCCACGGCGTCACCGTGAGTCGCCTCGGGGTCAAGCCCGGGGAACTCGCCGTGGCCACTGATAAAATGGCGGGAGAATCGACCAGTACCCTTATGCGGTCTGCTAGGGGAGTCTGTGGCGATGGAGGATGTTGCGGCCCGCGTCGACTCGAGCGGTCGTGAACGTGACGACGACGAACGCGCGAACGGTCGAGAGCGCGGGACCGAGGTCGTTTCGATGAGCGAACGAACGCGGGACGCCGAGGTCTCGCCGGACGACGTGTGCGTCCTGATTCCGACGCTCGAGGAGGAGGCGACGATCGGCGACGTCGTCGACGGGTTCTACGAGGAAGGGTACACGAACGTCCTCGTGGTCGACGGCGATTCCGAGGATCGGACCCGTGAAATCGCACGCGAGCGCGGCGCGCGCGTCCTGGTCCAGTCCGGCAGCGGCAAGGGACAGGCCGTCCGCGAGGCGATCGAGTACGTCGACGTCCCCTACGTGTTGATGGTCGACGGCGACGGGACGTACGACCCGGCGGACGCGGATCGGATGCTCGAGCCCCTCGCCGCGGGGTACGAGCACGTGATCGGGAACCGATTCGCGAACATGGAGGACGACGCGATGCGGGCGCTCAACGGGTTCGGCAACCGGATGATCAACCGGGCGTTCCGGTTCATCCACCGCGCCGAGTACGACGACATCCTCTCGGGCTATCGGGCGTTCACGGTCGACTCGTTCGAGCGACTCTCGCTCGACTCCGACGGCTTCACGATCGAGACCGAACTGGCGGTCGAGTGCGCCAAACACGGCGTCGACACGACCGTGGTACCGGTCAGGTACAGCGCGCGCCCCGAGGAGTCGGAGACGAACCTCCACCCGCTCAGGGACGGCGGTACGATCGTCCTCGCGCTGTACTCGCTGGCGAAGACCAGCAATCCCCTGTTCTACTTCGGGAGCCTCGGCGTCCTCGGCGTCCTCCTCGGGAGCCTCGTGGCGCTCTACGTGCTCCTGGAGTGGGTCTGGTACAGTACGAGCCACGAGGTGCTCGCCATGGTGGCTGCCGCGGGTATCATCCTCGGCGTCCAGCTGCTGATGTTCGGCGTCCTCTCGGACATGATCGTCGCCCTCCACCGCGAGCAGCGCCAGCGCCTGGAGCGGATGGTGCGCGAGGCCAGCGCCGACGGCGACGGAAACCGAGACGGCGACGCCGCCGGCGACGAGTGATTCGCTGGCGCGGCGCCGATCAGAAGGGGAGCAGCGATCGAACCTGCGAAACCACGGTTCCCGAGTGTTTCCGACGGTGCTCCTCGAACGGTTCGTGCAGCGCGTTCAGCAGTTCCTGTCGGCTTTCGAAGCGGTTTCGATCGACCTCCTCGAGCATCTCCCCGAGGGAGACCGTGTTCCCGTTCGGCTCGTATGGCACCCGCTCGTGGCCGAGCTCAGCCGCCACGTCGTCGCTCGAGGCGGGAAAGGACAGGTCGGACCGCCTGAGTCGCGCGTCGACTGCGGCGATGCCGAACTCGATACCTTCTGGATCGTCGTCGTCGTTCGATGGCGGTCTCACTCCCATACGCTGCGGTACGTGGCCCAGCCAATAAAATCGCTGTGCACGAGCGACGTCGCGGGCGGGCCGAACGCCGACAACCCTTTCATCGCTCCACCGGAGATACGAACACGATCATGACCGAGTACACGACGGTTTCGATCCCGAAGGACCTCGCCGAACGGGTCGAGGAGACGATCGAGGGGACGAGCTTCCAGAGCACGAGCGACCTCGTGCGCTTCCTGCTGCGCAGCATCGTCATCCAGCACCAGCAGTCGGGCCAGCTCACGGAGGCGGAGTTCGAACAGATCGCCGAGCAGTTGAAAGGGCTCGGCTACCTCGAGTGAGCGCCGTCGCTCGATCGGCCGTCACGAACGGTCGCCCGTTCGTCGTCACTCGACCAGCCACTCCTCGGGCGGTTCCGCGTCGAGGATCTCGAGGGGGAGGCGGTCGCCGGAGCGCTCGAAGGCGCCGAAGCTCTCCTCGTTCGTCCCCCACGGCGGCACGGCGACGAAGACGACCTGCGCGAGGTCGTCCCGGCGGCTGACCGAGAGTTCGCCGACCGGATGGGAGACGAACCGCCCCTGGGCCCCTCGCGCTGGCGTCGAGAGGTCGACGCCGAAGACGAAGGTGATCGAACTGCCGATCTCCGGGAGGACGAAGTGTGTGAACACCGGCGTCTTCGGGGGAAGGGCGTCGGCGTCCGCGCCCTCGAGGTCGCCCGCCGGCGTGACCGAGACGCCCGTGCTGATCTGATCTGGATCGGCGTCGCTGGCGAGACCGAGCAGGACGTCGGCGAGACCGCGCGTGATGTAGACCACGATCGGTCGAACGTTGGTGCGGAACGAAGTTAGCTGTACGCCTCGAGCGTGGGGGCCGTCTCGAGCGTTGGCGCGCGCGGTCCGACGGTACCGATGCGCACGCCCGACACCGACCGGGGGATCAGAACGGCAGCGCCCGCCAGGGGATCAGAACGGCAGCGCCCGCCAGGCCGTCTCCGCGTACGCCCGCGGTAACCGCTTTCGGGCGTTCGAAAGGGCGCGCTCGAGGGCGACGTCGGCGTTCCAGAAGATCCCACCGCCGTGCCCGACGAGGATGCGCTCCGGGTCCAGTCCGTCGAAGGCCTCCCGCGGCGGGAAGAGTCGCTGCATCGGGTGGACGCCGAGGCGTTCGGAGCCGGCGCGGAAGTACTCGACCGTCCCGACGGTCTCGCCGACGAGGAGCGTGCCGTCGTCGGGATCGAAGAGGGCGGCTTCCTGCCAGAGGCGGTTGTTCCGCACCACGCGCGTCTCGAGCCCGGTGTCGAGGAGTTCGGCGCCGAACCGCCCCACCGGCGTCTCCGGATCGAGCTCCTCGGCCACCCCCTCGAAGAAGTCGGGAAGGTAGACGGGGACGTCGTGGCGCTCGGCGATCGCCGCCGCGTCGCGCGTGTGGTTGTTGAACAGCACGACGACGCCGCGCACGTCGCCGAACTCCGCAAAGAGGTCGTCCACGCCCTCTGCGTCGACGGGGTCGAACACCCAGACCTCGCCGTCTACCTCGAGGGCGTGGCTCGCCCGTCGCATGTGTTCTTCGGGGTGGGCGATCCACCCCACGCCGCGGTCGAAGCGGTCGATCTCGTCGAAGTCGTTTGCCCGTTCGTCGATGCGTAGCGCCATCGTTCTCACGTCCCTCTTCGCACCTCAGCGACATAAACGCCGGCTATCGGGCGGCGAGTCGGTGCCGCTCCCCTCGGACCGTCGATCCGAGCGCCCGTCGGCGACGCCTCTTTGGTACCGACCCCCGTACGTGGCTTCATGCTCTCTCGACTGGCCTGGCTCGCGCTCGAGGTCAAGTACCTCGAGGAGGCGCGGTCGTTCTACGAGGGGACGCTCTCGATGACGGTTCGATCGGCCGCGGCGGACGAACTCACCCTGGCCGCCGGCGGGACCGACCTCGTGCTCCGACGTCCCGCGGGCGTCCCCCGCGGCGGCCTCCACACCCACTACGCGTTCTCGATCCCCGCCGACGAGTACGGCGAGTGGTGGGACCGCCTCGAGCGGGCGTACGACGGCGACCTCGAGGAGGTGCAGTTCGGGAGCGCGAAGTCGCTCTACCTGTACGATCCCGACGGAAACTGCGTCGAACTCGGACAGCAGGACGTCGAGGGTCCGGGGATCGACGGCGTCTTCGAGGTCGTCCTCGAGGTCGAGAACCTCGAGCGCGCGGAGGCGATGTGGCGCGAGGTGGGGTTCGAGACCGTCGACCGCGGCGAGCGGCGAACGCGCGTCCGGATGAACGGGCCGATGGCGCTCGAGCTGTGGGAGCCCCAGCTGGGCATCGCGGACGCTCGAGGCGGCGTTCACGTGGATCTGGGGTTCGAGACGTCCGATCCGCTCGCGGTCGCCGACGCCCTCCGTGACCGCGCGCTGTCCGTCGACGACGCGGACGAGGATCGGGTCGTCGTCCGCGACCCCGACGGTCACCACCTGACGTTCGTTCCGTCGCCGTCGGCGGCCGACGACTCGGCGTAACCGCGTCGCGACGACGCGGACTCGCGTCGGGTTTGACTCCCTACCTCGGCTCCGACCAGCCCGGAACGGCGGCGGCGAACAGTCCGCGAAGATCGGGGACCGTCACCGATAGCTGATCGAGCAGGGGCGTGAGCGCGACGCGCTCGGTTTCCCGATCCCACGCGAGCATCCCCGTATCGTCCAGTAACGGCAGGTGTACGTGAGCGAGTTCGAGGAAGAGTTCGTGTTGCTGGTCGCTCTGGACGTCCGCGACGGGTACGTCGTACTCGAGCGCGGCGAGTTCGGCCGCCAGTCGGTGAACGGTTGCCGGTCGGCCGCGTTCGACGAGAACCTGCAGAATCGAGCGTCGACGCGAGTCGGCCAGGAGGACGAACAGCGTATCGAGAAATTCGGGGGTCGTGGCTCGTTCCAATCGAAGTCGTTCGACCATGCACGGCCACTGGCGGAGGACTACGAAAGCCCCTGATCCGGTGTAGTCATGGCCTTTATCTCGGTAGTACTGGTCGCCCTGAACATTGGCTCACGCGTTTCCCGATCGCGGGTGGCCTAACGCCGTCTCGAGGACCTTGTCCGCTCCTCGCCGCACGCGTTCGGATAGCGCCTGCACCGAGACGCCGAGTTCGTCGGCGAGTTCCTCGTACTCCACCTTGCGGGGGACTTTGAAGTAGCCCCGTTCCACGGCGAGTGAGAGCGCTTCGTACTGGGCCTCCGTGAGCCCGTAGTCGTCGCCGATCGGCGGAACGTCGTCGAGCGACGAGACCCGGTTGAGCCGAAACCGGATGCCGCGATCGGCGCAGTACTGGTTGAACGCGGCGAGTCCCGAGTGATCCCCGAACCGGATTCGAAACGACCACTCGTCGTCGCTGTGGGCCTCGAGGATGGTCGCGTCCGTCCCCGTGATCCCCGTGATCAGTTGTTCGGCGGGATCCTCCCACTCGATCTTGTACAGCGCCCGGTCGTCGTACTCGTCGAGGACGGCGATCGATTTCACGTTCTCGCTCTCGTTCATCTCGGCCTCGAACGCGCTCAGATTCGACCCGTACCCCCAGATGTACGGCATGATCCGTTTCTCGGTCGGGATGACGCGCTCGAGTTCGACCGACACGCCGGGGTGTTCGGCGATGATCTGGCCGAGGAGAAACTGGTCCGCCCGTATCGAGATTTCGGCGATCACGGTCATGGAAGTCGTATGCGCCCGGGGGTATTAGAGGCGTGCCGGACGTCGACCGTCGACCGTCGGAAGTTGGAGGTCGGAGGTCGCAGGCCGCTCCGTGTACGGGGCCCTTCCGCGACCGGGCCCACCGCGGCCAGCGTACCCGCTACCCGTCGACCGGTTGACGACCAGAACCTCGTTCATAACGGATCTTCGTCACTCGCGAGCACGTTTCGCGCGCCGAATCGGGTTCACAGCCGACTCGTGTCGACCTCGACGCCCGGCGGCGCGACGATCAGGAAGCCGCGGAAGTGGACGAGGTTGCCACCGGACTCCTTGACGTGCCGGGCGAAGCCCGTCGCCAGTTCGTTGACGTCGCCGTCGACGTACAACACGAGCACGTTCCCCTTCTCGACCGCCTCGAGTCGGTCTTCCGGCGGCGTCGTTCCGTCGAGCACGTCGAGGACGATGCTCCCCTCGATGTCGAACTCCTCGTCGATGTGTTCCTCGACCGCCCTGAGGTCGAGGTCGAATTCGCCCATGGTGCAGGCGTGGAAGGCAGACGAGAAAAACGTTCCCCACGAGTGATGTGTGGCGGACAGGTCGGCGTTCGGCGTCGCGCGTCGGGCGGTACGCTCGGCGTCGACGGACGTCGGAGCGTCGGGGGGCTGTGACCCCAGGAGGACGGTCAGTACACGTACTCGTCGGCCCCGAACTGGACGTACCGTCCCTTCCGGTAGGCGAACTTGCGCTTTCGGTAGGCGGCCAGCAGTCTGAGCGCGTCCGCGCCCGCGGAGAACTTCTTCGAGAAGAGGGCGTTCCCCTTGCTCGAGTCCTGCATCCTCGAGGCCGTCCGGAACGCCCAGTCCCAGTCGTCCGGTTCGTAGTCGGCGACGATGTCGGCGAAGGCGACGTTGCGGAGGATCTCGCTGCCGATCGCGCGCTTCCAGATGTCGTTGTAGTGGGCGAGCGAATCGGTCGCCGCGAGCCGACCGGCGATCGTTCCGGTCCGAACGGCGACGTGGTAGCCGCCCTCGTGGAACGCCGAGGTCGTGCCCATCGCGCCGCCGGCGACCGCGACGTTCGCCCGCACGGGCGAGTCTATCGGACGCGTCGAGGAGATGGGGTACGTCTCGGTGCCCTTCGACTTCCCGCGGTCCTCGACGATCGGGATGTCCTCGTCGATATCGTACTCGTCGCCGTACTCGCGTTCGAGCAGGCGGCGGAGGTACTCCGATGCGGAGGGAAGCTGTTCGTCGTCGGGCCGGAGGAGCTTGTACGACGCGGGGTTCCGGACGTCCTCGAGTCGCATCCCGATGGGCATGGTGAGGCCGACGCGGGCGACCGTGCCGTCGTTCGGAAAGATCCACGGGTAGGCCGTTTCGCCGGGGATGTAGCCCCACCAGAACTTCAGGCGGTCCTCGAACTCCGCGAACAGTTCCTCGGGGAACTCCCGGTACTCCTGGTAGGCGATGTGGTTGGCCCTCGGGGGAGAGAGGTACTCGGTCATGCTCGTCCCCGGCGGGAGGAACTGATCGAGCGTCGGGATGGTCACCCGGCGCTGGGGGCCGTCGGCGAGGATCAGGTAGTCGGCCTCGAGTTGCTCGCCGTTCGAGAGCGTCAGCGTGTGGGTCGGGCCGCCGAGCAACTCCGTCTCGACCGATTTGACGCCCGTGCCGACCCGGAGGTCCGCCCCGGCCTCCTCGGCGCGCTCGTGGAGCCAGTCGTCCATCCGTGCGCGGTGGAAGGTGTAGCCGAACTTCGGATACGAGGCGTCCATGCCGGTCGAGTCGATCTCGATGCGACTCGAGGGGCCGACGAAGTCGGTGCCCGTCAGTTCTCGCAGGATGATTTCGTCGGGGATCTCCCGGTAGTCGACGTCCATGATGTCGACCCAGTAGTCGAGCATGCCGGCGGCGTCGGTCGAGTCGGGACCGAGGCCGTCGCGGTCCTCGCGGGGGACGCCCTGTTCGAACAGCACCGTGTCGGCGCCGTGGGATGCGGCCCGTTCGGCGGCCGAGGCCCCCGCGGGTCCGCCGCCGACGATCGCGACGTCAACGCGTTCCATACTCCGTTGACACTCAGTCGCTGGTATTAAACTGCTTGAAATTCGGTTCGGCGTGGAGTTCGTGAAATCGAACGCGGTTTCAGCGCCGTCGGCTCGGAGCCCCGCGGAGACGCGTTCGACCGCGGGTCGTCAGTCCGCCGAGCGCGCGTCCTCGAGTTCGTCGAACAGGGCGTTCACCCGCGATTCGATCTCGTCGCGGATCTCCCGGACCGCCTCGGGCTCTTTCCCGTGGGGGTCCTCGAGCCCCCAGTCGCGGTTCTCGCCCGACCAGGTGGCCGGGCAGACCCCTTCGGCGGAACAGCCCATCGTGACGACGTACGCACAGCCGTCGATCTCCTCGGGCGTGATCTCTCGGGGCGTGCGGTCGCGTAGGTCGATCCCCGCGTCACGCATGGCGTCGACCACCTCGCCGTGGACGGCGTCGGCGGGGTCCGTGCCGCCGGTCACGACCTCGAGGTCCTCGAATCCCCGGGCCTCGCGTTCGCGCTCGGCGAACGCGGCGGCCATCTGCGACCGGCCGGCGTTCTGGACGCAGACGAAGGCGATTCCCGGTCCGTCTTCGTTCCGATTCGGCGTCGACGTCATCGGTTCTGGTACGATCGTGCGGCGCGGACGATGAATGGTGTGGTCCGTACGGCGTCCGATTTCGTTCTGATTCGGTCGGTCGACGGCTTCCGTCTTTCGCACGGTATCGGGCGACGATTCGACGGACGGAGCGCCTGTCGCACGGACAGCTCCTCGGCCCCTCGAATTTTCCCGGTGGCCGTCGCACGGTGCGTATGGGCTCGGAAACCCACCTTCGCGTCGACGTCGACGACGGCGTCGGCCGCATCGTCATGGACCGGCCGGAGGCGTACAACGCGATGAACGGCGAGATGGCCGACGGAATCGCCGACGCGCTCTCGAGGCTCGCCGAGGACGACGACGTCCGGGCGATCGCGCTGACCGGCACCGAGGGGACGTACAACACGGGTGCGGACCTCACGACGTTCGAGGGCGACGAGTCGGACGCCGAGCGCCTCGAGTCGCTCGCGGACTCGCTCCACGCGGGGATCGAGGCGATGATCGGCGCGCCCAAGCCGGTCGTCGCGGGGGTCAACGGCGTCGTCGCCGGGGGCGGCCTCGGCCTCGCGCTCGCGGCGGACGTCGTCCTCGTCGCCGACGACGCCCGGTTCGAGTACGCCTACCCGCGGATCGGCCTCTCCGGCGACGGCGGATCGACGTGGCTCCTGCCCCGACTCGTGGGCCGGCGCCGTGCCCAGTCGTTCGCCTTCCTCGGCGAGCCGATCGGCCCGGAGGATGCCGTCGAAATCGGCCTCGCGACCGAGGTCGTTCCCGCCGACGAGTTCGACGACAGGCTCGAGGCGGTCGCGACCGACCTCTCCTCGGGTCCGACCCGCGCCTACGGGGAGATCAAGGACCTCTTCCGGCGGTCGTCGACCAACTGCCTCGACGACCACCTCGACCTCGAGGCCGAACGCCTCGCGGGGCTCGCCGAGACCGGGGACTTCGCGCGCGGAATCGAAGCGTTTCGCGAGAAGGAGGAGCCGACGTTCGAGGGGCGGTAGGCCGCTCGAGCCGACCGGCAAACGAGGTGGGAGTCGGATCCGACGGAACCGACGAATTCGACGGTTCGGACCGCTACCCCGGCGTCGGACCGTTAGAGTACTTTCTCGTCGTTTCGGCCGGTCTTGACGAGGAGCTCGGACCGCTCCGGATCGAAGACGATCGACCTCCCCACGGAGCCGCCGTAGTCCTCGGCGACGACGTCGACGCCGTGTTCGGCGAGCGCCGCCCGGACCGCCTCGACGTTTCGCTCGCCGATCGAGCGGTCCGACTGGGAGAACTCGATCATCTCCGCGCCGCCCGCGGCTTTCGCCTTCGCCCGCGTGGGACGGCCGCCGAGCGCTTCCAACTCGGCGACGAGCCGCGCGATGCCCGTGTCGGCGAACTTCGCGTCGTTGCGCCGGCGAGCGTTCGACTCGGCCGCGTTGGGGAGCATCACGTGGACGAGGCCGCTCACGCCGGCCGACTCGTCGTAGATCGCGACGGCGAGACAGGAACCGACGCCGCTCGTCGTCAGCGGCCGCGGGCGGTCGGTCACGGCGAAGTCCGCCACGCCGACCGGAATCGGCTCGCCGTCGAGGTCCACCCCGACCTCGAGGTCGGGGTCCACCCCGGCGCCGACCGCACGACCTGCGGCCCCGTTCGCGGGAACCTCCTCCGCGTCGGGCGTCGACCGCGGCAGGAAGATCGACATCTCGGAGAGGTCCTCGAGGTCGTCGCCGGCCTCGTCTCCGTCACTGCGGTTCTCGGCGTTCATCGCTCGAGCGACGGACCGCGCCGGATCCTTCGATCCGACGCTGCGAACGGTCGAGTCGGCGTCGTCGCGGCGGCCGTCGGTCACGCCGACCCTCCCGCGCGGTGCGGTCGCTCGAGGCCTGAAACGGACGGCGGTGCGGTGGTCTGGGTGAACATACGTGCCTGCTGTGTTTTCGGTCGCGAGTCGGGGTCCGATTTCGTCGGGTCGATCGCCGCGGACGCGCCGGCGGCGAGGTCGACGGCCATCGCTAGAGCGTCTCGACGTCGAGGATCATCACTACCTCACCCTCGCCGAGGACCGAGGCACCGCTGATGCCGGGGGCGCCGCTCAGGATGCCCTCGAACGGTTTGATCACAACCTCCTCCTGGCCGACGACGTCGTCACAGCGGATGCAGATCTGTCGAACGTCCTCCTTGATCCGCACGACCATGTCGTCGTCGGACGCCGTCGTCCCCGGCACGTCGAGGCTCTCTCCCAGCGACACGAGGGGGTAGACCCGGTCGTCGTGTCTGACGACCTCCTGTCCCTCGACGGTCTGGTCGTTGACGTCCTCGAAGGCGGAGATCTCGTCGATGTTCTTGATCGGGACGCCGTACATCTCCCCTTCGACCGTGACGAACAGCACCCGCACGATCGCGACGCTCACCGGCAGGGTCAGCGTGACGCTCGTTCCCTCGTCGGGCGCGCTCTCGACGTTGATCGAGCCGTCGACGCCGCGGACGACCTGGTTGACCACGTCCATCCCGACGCCGCGACCGCTGACCTCCGTCACCTCGTCGCGCGTGGAGAACCCGGGGTGGAAGATGAGGTCGTACACCTCGGAGTCGTCGAGGAGGTTGATCTCCTCCTGGGTGTGGATGCCCTTCTCGACCGCCTTCTCCTCGATCGCCTCGAGGTCGAGCCCCCGGCCGTCGTCCTCGACGGTGACCGAGACGTGATCGCGCTCGCGGTCGCCCGTCAGCGTGATCGTCCCCTCGCGGGGCTTGCCCTTCTCGACGCGCTCGGCGGGCGGTTCGATCCCGTGGTCGACGGCGTTCCGGATGATGTGCATCAGCGGATCGCTCAACTCGTTGAGGATCGAGCGGTCCATCTCGATGTCGACGCCCTCCATCCGGAAGTCGATCTCCTTCTCCTGGCGCCGGGCCAGGTCGCGGACGACCCGCGGGAAGTTGCCGACGATCTTCTGCAGCGGCACCAGCCGGATCTCGAGGACCGTATCCTGGAGGCTCTCGGTGATCTTGCCGTGTTCCTCGAGCTCCTCCTCGGCCTCGACGAGGTCGCTGCCCTCGATGATCTTGCGGAGCTTGATCCGGCTCGTGACCATCTCCTCGACCTGGTTGTACAGCTGGTCGATCTGCTCGACGTCGACCCTGATCGATTCGACCTCCTTCGACCGGTGGACGCCGCCGAGTCCGTCGCCGTCGTCGTCGGATCGCGTCGACGCGAGCCGTTCCGTGACGTCCTCGATCGAACAGTCGTCGACGTACCGATTGTCCCGGTAAAAGGCTTCGACCTCGTCCCGGCCCTCGCCGTCGACGAGGACGTAGCCGTCGAACTCGCCGTCGAAGACGCCGTCCTCGTCGGCGTCGGCGTCTTCGATCGCGTCCCGTTCGGGGACGGTGTGGATCAGGTCGTGCTCGTCGCTCATCGCGTCGAGGACGAACATCGCGTCGACGCGCGCCGACGCCGAGTCGCCGAGACCGATCGTGACCCGGTAGACGTTCGCGTCCTCCTCGAGGTCGATCTCCTCGTCTACGGTCTCGGCGAGCGTCGCGTACGGGACGGACCGATCGCTCGAGAGCGAACGTGCGCCGCCGTCCGAATCGCCGTCGTCGGTGCCCTCGTCGCCGGTCGCGGCTCCGACGGCGGGCGATTCCCCGGCATCGATCGACCGCCGAATCGCGTCGATCGTCGCCGACGGATCCGTCCGGGTCTCGCCGGTTTCGGCGATCTCCCCGACCATCACCTCGAGGTGGTCGACGCCCTCGAAGATGAGGTCCATCCGGTCGGCCGTGACCGCGAGCGAGCCGTCGCGGATACGGTCGAGGAGGTCCTCCATCGCGTGGGCGAGGTCGCCCGCGCGGCTGAAGCCCATCACGCCGAAGTTCCCCTTCAGGTTGTGGGCGACCCGGAACACCGTCTCGATCGCCTCGGAGCTCGCCGGGTCCCGCTCGAGGTCGAGCAGGGCGTTGTTCAACTCGAGGAGGTCCTCCTCGCTCTCGTGGACGAACGTGTTCATCGCGTCGCTCACGCGGACCACCCCCGGAATGCGTTGGTGATCCCCTCGGCGATCCGCTCTTCGGGGAGGATCATGTCCACGTCGCCGGTCTCGATCGCCCGCTGGGGCATCCCGAAGATTCGGGAGGTCTCCTCGTCCTGGGCGATCGTCTTGCCGCCGGCGGCTTTGATCGACGAGAGCCCCTCGGCGCCGTCGGCGCCCATGCCCGTCATCACGACGCCGACGAGGTTGCCGGTGACCCGCTCGGCGGCGGCTTCCATCGTCACGTCGATGGCGGGCCGGACGTTGTGCCGCTTCGGACCGCCGTCGAGTTCGACTCGGACGGTCCCCCGCGGAAAGCCGACGACGTCCAGGTGGTAGCCGCCTTTCGCGATCACGGCGTCGCCCGGACCGACGCGGTCCCCGTCGGTCGCTTCTCGTACGTTGTACTCGCTCGCCTCGTCGAGCCGCTGTGCGAACCGGCTCGTGTAATGATCTGTCATGTGTTGTACCACCAGAATTCGAAGTCCAGCCTCGCTGGGAAGTTCCCGCAGGACGCGCTCGACGACCTGTGGTCCGCCGGTCGAGGCGCCGATGATCAGCGTGGGGTCGTTCGGAAACGAGCCCGAGGCGTCGACGTCGGACGCCGCCGCGTCGGTCGGGCCGGCGGCCCGGCGCAGTCGATCCTCGTCGATTCGGGCGATCGTTTCGAGCTGTTCGATGATCTCCTGATCCTTGCTCCAGATGTCGATCGACACCTCGCCGCTCGGTTTCGTGACGTAATCGATGGCGCCGAGCTCCAGCGCTTCGAACGTGACGTCCGCGCCCCGTTCGGTCTGTGAGCTGACGACGAGGACCGGGAGCGGTCGCTCGTCCATCACGCGCTCGATCAGCTCGAGCCCGCCCATCTTCGGCATGTTGATGTCGACCGTCGCGACGTCGGGATCGTGTTCCTCGATCGCCTCGAGCGCCTCGTAGCCGTTGCTGGCCCGGGCGACCACGTCGATGCCGCCCGACTCGAGGATCTGCGAGAGGATCTCCCGCATCACGCTCGAGTCGTCGACGACGAGGGCTCGAACCATCAGGAGCCGCCGGTGACCGGCGTGCGGTCGGTCGCGCGTTCGGTCGACTCCTCGTCGACGTCGAGTTCCCTCGGGAGGGGTCCTCGGGCCGCGTCGGAATTGTCGACGATGAGTACGGTAGCTGCCATGGCGGCGGATACCCACGAAATACGTATAAAGAATGTGGCCAACGACACGGTCTATTTAGCTGTTGTGGGCGACGTCCCCCCTCGAGCCGCGTCGGCGCGTTCCTCGTGGTGATCGGGTGAGAGGTCCGGCGGTTCGCCGATCCGATTGGCCGTTTGTCTTATGTGGGGTGGCTCGGAACTCGTAGTCGATATGGCGGACCAAGCGCGGCTGTGCGTCACGAACCAGAAGGGTGGCGTCGGGAAGACGACCGTCGCGATCAACCTGGCGGGCGCGCTGAACGATCGCGGGCGGGAGGTGCTGTTCGTGGACCTCGATCCGCAGGGGAACGCGACCGAGGGCCTCGGCTTCGTCGACGCCTACGACGAGGACCCACCCACGATCCTCGACGCGCTCCTCGATCCCGAGGGGGTCGCCGTCGAGGAGCTGATCCGCGACCACCCGGAGATGGACGTGCTGCCCAGCAGCATCGACATGACCGCAGCCGAGGCGACGCTCCTCCAGGAACCCGACGGTGAGGCGAAACTCGCGACGCTGCTCGATTCGGCGGCGTCGTCCTACGACTACGTCGTCGTCGACTGCCCGCCACAGCTCGGGATGCTCACCGACAACGCGCTGTACGCCGCGCGAAACCTCGTCGTCCCGGCGCTCGCCGAATCGACCAGCAAGCGGGCCCTCGAGTTGCTGTACGACTACGTCGCCGCGCTCGAGGACGAACACGGCGTTCGAATCGACACGCGAGCGCTCGTGATCAACCGCATCGAGACGACCGGCGAGGCCCGCTCGATGGTCGAGTGGTTCGAAGACGCCATGGAGGACGTGCCGACGGCGAAGGTCAGAAAGCGTGTCGCGCTCCAACGAGCGTTCTCCGCCCGCCGCTCGATCTTCGCCGTCGACGAGGACGTGGACATGCGCGAGGAGTTCGCGGAGCTTGCAACGATGATCGACGAAGAATTCTCCAGAACGGAAGTGATTGCGTGACCGACGACAGAGCGGATCGAATCAGGCGAATCCGCAACCGGGCCAAGACGGGCCGGGACGCGGACGACGCCGACGATTCGACGGACGAACCGGAAGAGACCGAATCCGCGGCGGGCGAGGGTGCGACCGAGGAGTCGACCGATCCGGACGCGACGGCTCCCGAATCGGACGACGGTGACTCCGGCGCGGACGGCGCGGAGGCCGACGGAACGGACGTCGGCAGTGCGGGCGGCGCGGACGCCGACGACGCAGCTGCTGGCGGCCCAGATACTAACGGCGCAGACTCGGACGATTCGTCCGACGTGTCGTCCGCGGCCGAACCGGACGATACCGATCCCGGCGAGACGGGGCCGAGCGAGGGCGAGACGGCCCCCGCCTCGGAGGCACCCGCGGACGGGCGCGAACTCTCGTATCGAGAGGGGGACGTCGAGGAGCACCCTCAGGGTCCTCGAGCGTCCTCGCAGGCCCAGCAGCAACCCCGGGCGTCAGAGCCGGCGAGCGCGCAGGGCGGCACCCCCGAGGGAGGGGACGCGACCGCCTCGAGCGGTCAGTACGGCGGCTCGGTCGGGACGGTCGGGATCGCGAACCAGTACGGTTCCGAGCCGACCGTCGACGCGACGGTAGATACGGACGGATTCTACGACGCCGACGAGGGGTTCACCGGCGGAGCCGGCGACGACGCCGTCTTCGTCGAGAGCGACACCCTCGTGGCCGCGGCTCACCACGACGAGGAGACCGTCCAGGTGCTCGAGTTCTTCCTCGGGGAGGACCGGTACGCCATCGAGATCGAGCGAATCAGCGCGATCGTCGAGATGAAAGAGATCACGCGGTTCCCGCGGGGGCCCGGCGCGATCGACGGCGTCACCGACCTCCGCGGGGAGATCACGGCGATCCTCGACCCGACGGCGCTGCTCGACATCGAGCGCGTGCCGCCGGCCGACGACCAGTACATCGTCGTGCTCAAGCGCTCGGAGGACAAGCAGAAACTCGGCGTCCGGGTCAGCGACGTCTCCCAGGCCGTGACCCACCACGACGACCAGATCGAGGAGACGGCGGCGGTCGCAAACGCCGACATCGACCACGAGTTCGTCAGCAACATCATCAAAAAGCCCGCCGACGAGGGCGCGGAACTCGTCGCGTGGCTCGACATGGACGAGCTGATCGAGGCTATCGGCTGACCCCCGATCGGATCGAATTAGATCGGATCGGAGAGACGCGAAACGGTTCCGGTCGAGCGCGAGGGGATCGATTTTCCAACCGGATTGGACCGTCGTTACGATCGCGCGCAGCCCGCTGAAACGGATACAGTTCGATCGGAGAGCCCAGTCTCCCGACTCGAGTTGCCCGGTCGATCGGGACGGCCGACAGCCTTTTCACCAGCCGCTTGCCCCAAAACCGGTCGACTCAGCTACACGTAAGCTGCGGGCCAATAACTATATGCGCCGATCGTCTGATGGTATCATCAGAATGGCGATAGATGGCGATTACGAACCCGACGCCGAGGATACGGGCGGCGGTCGGGGGTCCGGGCCACCCGACGCCGAGGAACGGATCGCGGCGCTCGAGGCGGAGAACCGGCGCCTCTGCGACCGGCTCGAGCGACAGGAGGCGATCGCGCGAACCGTCACCGACTCGCTCGAGGACCTCCGACGGCGCTCCGTGGCGGTCGTCGAGCGGTCCGAGGAGATCGACGACGTCGCCGACGAACAGACGTCGTCGATGTCCGAGGTCGCGGGCGAAATCTCGAACATCTCGGCGACGGTCGAGGAGATTGCCTCGCAGGCCGAGGAGGTCAGCGCGACCAGCGAGCACGCCGAGGAGATCGCCTCCACCACCGCCGAAACGGCTCAGGAGGCGATCACGAAGATGGTGAGCGTCGAGGACGCCGCGACGGAGGTCTCCGACGACGTCGAAACCCTCCGGGAGGGCGTCCAGCGCATCGACGAGATCGTCGAGGTGATCAACACGATCGCCGACCAGACCAACCTGCTCGCGCTCAACGCTTCGATCGAAGCGGCGACGGCGGGCGAGGCGGGGGACGGTTTCGCGGTCGTCGCCAACGAGGTGAAGTCGCTCGCCGAGGAGTCCCAGCAGGAGGCCAAGAACATCGAGTCGATGGTCGCCCAGATCCAGGCGGACACCGAGACGACCGTCGAGAGCCTCGAGGAGGCGAACGAGGAGATCGCCGACGGGGTCGACCTCGTCGAAGAGACCGTCGACAGCCTCGGCCGCATCCAGGAGGCGGTGGGCGAGACCGCCGAGGGGATCACGCAGGTGGCGTCGGCGACCGACGACCAGGCGGCGAGCACCGAGGAGGTCGCGAGCATGATCGACACCGCCGGGGAACAGGCCCGGGCGGTCTCCGAGGACGCCGACGCGATCGTCGACGCGAGCGAGCGACAGGCGGCGGCGATCGACGAACTCTCGGCGGAGTTCGAACGCCTCGAGGAACTGGCCGACACCGACGAGTGAGTGCGAGCTACCCACCGACGACGGACGAACCAACCACCGACGACGACGGACGAACCAACCGACACGAGCGCGAACGCGATGTCACGACTAGCACCAAACCCGACGACGGACGAATCGAACGACCGACCCCAGGAGACCCACGTACTCGAGTTCGATCTGGGCGAGGAACGCTTCTGCGTCGAGATCGGCTACATCGCCGAGATCGTCAACACGAAGCGCCTCCGAACGATCCCGAACACGCCCCCGCACATCGAGGGCGTCATGGACCTGCGCGGCGAGACGACCAAGATCGTCAACCTCAAGACGATCTTCGACATCGACGGCGAGTTCGGCGACCGAATCATCGTCTTCAAGCGCAAGCGCGGTTCGAACGAGCGGATCGGCTGGCTCGCCGACGAGGTCCACCAGGTGCGAGAGATCAGGACCGACGCTGTCGATCAGTCGGTCGCCGGCGAGGGGATCACGGGGATCGTCCGCCGGGAGGACGACGACGAGTTCGTCGTCTGGATCGATCCGACCAGCGTCACCGTCTGAGCGGACCGAGCCGCCGCGACCGTCGGTCCGGCGGATCGAACCCGATTCTCGTGCAGCCGCACCGATTCGAGCGGCGACGCCTCGGGTGATGCGCACGCGGTGTTTTCGAACATCCGGGAAAGGACGTGTCTGCGGTACGGCTTTTTTCGTGCGGGTGGCCATCAGACATATACTGTGAGGTGACCCTGTTGCTTCTAATGGCTCGGCACGCACGGAGCGACGCGGCGGGGGTATCGGACGGGGAACGACGGTCGGTCAACGGACGGCAGTTGACGGAGGAGATCGGGCTCGACGGGGAGGAGATCGCCTGGCGCAAGGAGTTCACCGGCTTCGACGCCCGCGACGCCGCCCGCCTCGAGTCGATGGCGCCGCTGTTCGAGGAGATCGCCGACGACCTCGTGGGCGCGTTCTACGATCACCTCCGAGCGGACGGAGCGTCGGCCGCCTACCTCGAGCGGTCGCCGCAGACGATCGAGATGCTGGAGGCGAATCAGCGCCGCTATCTGCTGGCGCTCGGTCGCGGCGAGTACGACCGTACGTACTTCGACCGTCGGGCGCGCGTCGGAAAAGTTCACGACGTGATCAATCTCGGGCCGAAGTTCTACCTCGGGGCCTACGCGATCTACTACGAGGGGATCCTCGAGGCCGTCGAGGCGGACGTCGTCCGCCGACTCGAGCAGCGCTCGTTCGTCGCGGGTGACGGGGACGAGGCGGACGACGAGGCTGGGACGAACGCAACCGACGAAGCTGGAACGAATGCAACCGCCGAAGTTGGGACGAACGCAACCAACGACGCGGGTGACGATGCGAACGGGGGAGCGCGAGTCGTCTCCCTCGAGGACGCGACGGAGCTCGTGGGCTCCGCAACCGACGACGTCCTCTCCGCGTTGCGGCTGTTGAACCTCGATCAGCAGATCGCGATGGAGACGTACATCCACTCCTACGCCGACGTCGAGGACGAACTCGAGCGCCAGCGCACGGTCGCGGCGAACGTCGAGCGCGAACTCGAGACCCTCCGGGAGCGCTCCGCGGAGGTCCTCGAGCGCGCGGCGGCGATCGACGAGGCCGCCGACGAACAGACGTCGTCGATGTCCGAGGTCGCGGGCGAAATCTCGAACATCTCGGCGACGGTCGAGGAGATCGCCTCGCAGGCCGAGGAGGTCAGCGCGACCAGCGAGCGCGCCGAGGAGATCGCCTCCTCGACGACCACCACCGCCCAGGAGGCGATCACGAAGATGGTGAGCGTCGAAAACGCCGCGACGGAGGTCTCCGACGACGTCGAGACCCTCCGGGAGGGCGTCCAGCGCATCGACGAGATCGTCGAGGTGATCAACACGATCGCCGACCAGACTAACCTGCTCGCGCTCAACGCCTCCATCGAAGCGGCGACGGCGGGCGAGGCGGGGGACGGTTTCGCGGTCGTCGCCAACGAGGTGAAGTCGCTCGCCGAGGAGTCCCAGCAGGAGGCCAAGAACATCGAGTCGATGGTCGCCCAGATCCAGGCGGACACCGAAACGACCGTCGAGAGCCTCGAGGAGGCGAACGAGGAGATCGCCGACGGGGTCGACCTCGTCGAGGAGACCGTCGACAGCCTCGGCCGCATCGAGGAATCGGTCGGCGAAGCCGCCGAGGGGATCACGCAGGTGGCGTCGGCGACCGACGACCAGGCGGCGAGCACCGAGGAGGTCGCGGGCATGGTCGACAGCACGCGGGATCGGGCCGTCGACGTCTCGTCGGCGGTCGAGGCGGTCGTCGACGCGAGCAACGAGCAGGACGCGGTCGTCGAGGAGATCGGAGCCGAGGTGGACCGATTGACCGCGGACGACGACTGACGCGGTCGTCGAGGAGATCGGAGCCGAGGTGGACCGATTGACCGCGGACGACGACTGACGCGGCGGTTCGCCGGTCACTTCGAAGCGCGGCCCGCAGCAGACGGCCCTCCGGCCGAGCGCGTGCCGTACCGGTACCATTCTTGAAGCTCCCGCTCGACAGCGGGCGTATGGTCGACGATTTCGACGTTCTGGTGTTCGGTCGCGGAACTCACGGCGTCCCGATGGACGAGTACGTCGCGGCGCTCGAGGCGCGCGTCCCGGAGGGGGTCGCAGTTCGACGCGCGCGAACGCCCGCCGAGGCGCGCGAGTTGATCCCGACGGCGACGGTCGCCACCGGCGTGACGATCGACGAGGAGACCCTCGAGGCGGCCGACGAACTGGAACTGTTCGCCTGCGCGTACGCCGGCACCGGCCACCTGCCGATGGACGCGCTCGCCGAACGCGGCGTCGCGGTCACGAACGCCTCGGGCGTCCACGGGCCGAACATCGGCGAGCACGTCCTCGGTGCGATCCTGGCGTTCACCCGACGGTTCCACGTCGGCGCCCGCAGACAGCGCCGGCGAGAGTGGCGCCACTACCGGGCTCACGAGCTACAGGGGTCGACCGTCACCGTGGTCGGCCTGGGGGCCATCGGCACGTCGGTCTGCGAGCGCCTCGAGCCCTTCGGCGTCGAGACGATCGGCGTCAGGTACACGCCGGAGAAGGGCGGCCCGACGGACGAGGTGGTCGGACTCGACGACGAGGCGGCGTTCCAGGACGCGCTCGCCCGGAGCGATTACCTCGTCCTCGCCTGTCCGCTGACCGACGAGACGCGGGGCCTGATCGACGGCGACGCGCTGCACACCCTCGATCCGAACGCCGTGCTCGTCAACGTCGCCCGCGGCCCGGTGGTCGACACCGACGCCCTCGTGGAGGCGCTCCAGCGCAACTCGATCCGCGGGGCCTCGCTCGACGTGACCGACCCCGAGCCGCTCCCGCCGGATCACCCGCTGTGGACGTTCGAAAACGTCCAACTGACCCCGCACAACGCGGGCCACACGCCGAAGTACTACGATCGACTGGCCGACGTCGTCGCCGAGAACGTCGAGCGGGTCCGCGAGACGGGGTCGTTCGACGACCTCGAGAACCAGGTTCTCCCGTAACCGAGCGCGCCGCCCGCTCCCGTGCCGGGAACGACGGCCCGGATTTAAGCGCCCCGTCGCCTAACGTTCCCTCGACATGGAACGCGACGCGACGGACGGCCGACGCCGACCGATCGGAATCGACGACGCCACGGGCCACGGAGCGACCGCCGCGAACGGAGGTGGCGCCGCGTGGCGCTGACGTTCGGCGGTCGGGTGCTTGTCCCGGCGGCCGACCCCGACGACGGCGAGCGCACCGCGCGAGCGCTCGCCCCTCGACTCGAGCCGACGAGCACCGCCATCGTCGTTCACGTGGTTAAACGGGGAGAGGGAGGACCCGACTCCGTCCCGCTCGAGGGCCGCCAGGAGTACGCGGAGGAGATCTTCGATCGGGCGCGAGCGGTGCTCTCCGACGCGGAGGGAACCGTCGAGACGGAGGTTCTCTACGGCGCCGACGTGGTGGAAACGGTCTTCGACGGCGCGACGGAGCGTGACGTCGACGCCGTCGTATTCACGCCCCGCGAGGGGAACCGGCTCGCGGAGGTGCTCACCGGCGACGTGGCGCGACGGATGGTGAAGGAGGCGTCTGTGCCGGTCGTCGCGTTACCCCCGCGAGTGGGCCAGGAGTGACCGGCGACCGGGGACGGTAACGGCGGCCTCGCCGGTCGTCCGATCTGCGTCTCCCGTCCGGGCGCTCCCGCCGAGTCGAGGCAGGGCTCGAGGGAGTCGGAACACGATATCGAACCGGCGGTTGGTACGCAGAATCGAACGGGGATCGCAACGCGGAAACGGACGGCGGAAAACCGGACGAAGGCGCGTACCCGGTTAGAGGTAGCCGTTCTCGACCAGCAGTTCGCCGTTCAGGACGCTCGCGCCGGCTGCGCCCCGGATGGTGTTGTGCGAGAGGCAGTTGTACTGCAGGCCGAACGTCGACTCGCGGAACCCGCCGGCGGAGACCGCCATCCCGTCGCCGAGCGTGCGGTCGAGGCGGGGCTGGGGTCGGTCCGGTTCGTCGAAGACGTGGATGAGCGGGTCGGGCGAGGAACGCAGGTCGAGCGAGGGGTACTCGCGCATGGCTTCCGCCGCCGCGTCGGGCGTCAGCTCCTCTTCCGCCTCGACCCAGACGTTCTCGAGGTGGCCGTCGAGGGTCGCGATCCGGTTGCACGAGGCGGCGACCGCCATCTCGTGGTGGTCGACTTCCGCGCCGTCGAACGCCCCGAGCAGCTTCCTGGATTCGGTCTCGAGTTTGTCCTCCTCGCTGCCGATGTGCGGGATGGCGTTGTCGATGATCTCCATCGAAGTGACGCCGTCGTAGCCCGCGCCCGAGACCGCCTGCAGGGTCGCGACGTGAACCTTCTCGAGGCCGAACTGCGTCAGGGCGGCGAGCGTCGGGACGAACGTGATCGTCGAGCAGTTGGGGTTCTTCACGAGCGCGCCGTCCCAGCCGCGCTCGTCGCGCTGGACCTCGAGCAGGTCGAGGTGGTCGGCGTTGACCTCCGGGATGACGAGGGGGACGTCGTCGGCCATCCGCGAGTTCGAGGAGTTCGACGAGACGACGTACCCCTCCTCGCAGAAGGGCGGTTCGACGCGCGCGCCGACGCTCGAGGGCAGCGAGGAGAAGAGGAGGTCGACGTCGTTCGGCACCTCGTCGGGGTCGGTCGCGGTGACGGTGATGTCGGCGACGTCCTCCGGGATGGGGGAGTCGACGCGCCACTTCGCGGCCTCGCGGTACGATTTACCGGCGCTCGACTCGCTCGCGGTCAGCGCGGCGATCTCGAAGTCCGGGTGCGGGTCAAGCAGTTGAATCAGTCGTTGTCCGACGGCGCCGGTCGCGCCGAGGACGCCTACTCGTACAGCCATTTTGCGGCAATGGGTCGTGGGTCCGCAAAACGGTTTGGATTTCGACCGAGAGACCGTGTCACACGCGACCCTCGAAGCGCGATCAGGGCGACGGGATCGATCGCTAAGCGCGACGGACTCACTGCGCAGGCCGGCATAGAAGGGATTAAGAAACCGCGCGAAAATTCGTTCGATAGATGCAGACCGATCGACCGACTCACACCGACGAGACGAGGTGGGACAGATGACCAGTTCGACCGCGACCTCGAGCGACACGGGCCTGTTCGACAGCACGTTCAGCACCGCCGCGGTGGTCGTCGCGATCCTGAGCCTCGTGGTCGGGCTCGTCGCCGGCTGGAACG
This sequence comes from Halovalidus salilacus, assembly GCF_031852275.1. Taxonomy (GTDB): domain Archaea; phylum Halobacteriota; class Halobacteria; order Halobacteriales; family Natrialbaceae; genus Halovalidus; species Halovalidus salilacus. The sequence continues at coordinate 1,052,408 of NZ_CP134700.1, forward strand.
GGTACAACGAGGTGCCGTTTCCGATCATCGGCTACGAACTCGACGTCGTGACCGGTGCGGTCGCCCTCACCTTCGCCGCCGGCATCAGCGTCCTCGCGCTCTTCGTCGCGGCCTACATGGAACCCTGAGAGCCGCTCGAAAGCCGAGCGCGCTCGAGCGCTCGCACTCGTACCGATCGCCGACCGTCTCGAGGACGGTCGCCATCGAACGCTTCTCTCACCGGACGCGGTGGCCGAGACGCCGTCGTCGATTCGTCGCTCATCGCCCGACGGGGACGGGTGACGATCGGTCCGTTCGAACCAGCGCCCGGCGGTCGGCCGCTCCGCTCGTCGATCGGCGAGACGAACTCGAGAATTCCAGTTCAGGCGGGGACTTCCGCGCCCTTCTTTCGCGTGACGTAGCCCGCGATTCGGTTGCGGACGCCCTTCGACTCGATGTTGGTCAGCTTCTCGACGCTGTCTTTGTTCTGCTCGAAGTCGGTCGTGAACGCGTCCGGGTACCGCTCCAGGAGGAGGTTCCCGGTCTTCTTGACGTAGGCCGGTTTGATTGCCATACAGGCGAGTATCGTCCAGAGGCTCTTAATAGGCTCCCTTTCGCCTCGCCGCGGCTCGGCCGAGACTGCGGTGGGATACGCCGGGCGGCCGATACGCCATCGGCGTCGCTCGAGTCGACGTCGAACCGTGGACGAGTTTTCAGGAGACCGTGCGCGGATCGGCCGCTTGCGCGTGCGCATCGTCGGCGGTCACGGGTTCCTCGGACTCGGCCTTTCCGGCCAGTTCACGGAAGGACTCCGACTTCCCGGCGATCCAGTCGGCCGTCTCGGAGTCCGGCGTATCGTCGCGCGATTCGACCAGGAACGTCGTGATCACCACGGTCTTCACCCACGGCTTGAGAACGCCGCTGTAGATCGTGAGGACGGTCCCCGCGACGACGACCCAGCCGACGACCTCGAACGCCGGCGACAGGTCGGCCAGAACCGAGGCGATCGGGGCCAGCGCCGTGAGCAGGACGAATGCCGTCGCGTACATGCCGATCACGATCAGCATCGTCGAGCCGAGTACCGGTTTCCAGTTCTTCCCGTAGAGGACGACGCCGTCTTTGGCCGCCTTCCACGGGTTTTGTTCGTCGCTCGTGAACATGTAGGCCACGATCGCCTCGTCGACGTAGTTCGCCGCGAGGCCGAGCGCTCGAGCGACCACCCGGACGAACGTGCGGAGCGTCGGCACGACGGCGACGAGGCTCCCCAGCGAAACCACGGCGTTCGTCAGTTGCTTGACGATCGCCTTCACTAGCTGGTCGACGCCGAACAGAACGGTGGTCTCCACGACGCGTTCTGCGACTCGATCCTTCCCGAACCGAATCTGGTTCGAGGGCACCTCGCCGGTGTCGACGACGTGGGCGATCACCGCAATGTGCGCCGCTTTGACCGCGTAGAGCACGTACCTGCTGAACATCCGCCACGCAGCGATGAAGATCGCGACCGCGAGGACCACTCCGCCCAACGCGATCAGTTCCGAAATCGATCCCGACTCGAGTAACGTGTATCCGAGCCACCCGACGGATCCGAAGTAGACCGTGGCGAACGCCCCCAGCAGGAGGCCGATACCGATTCGGAGCGCGACGAACGGGAGTGTCTTCACGAAGACGTCCGTCGCCGTTCTGAAGTGCAAACCCATACCGGGCGTTGGCCCCGTCCTCGTATTTAAAGTCGTAACGAGGTGTGACAACCCGCGGGTCGTCAGTCGTCGGTATCGGCGCGCTCACCGACGACGCCGTTCACCAGCCCGAGTATTCCCGAATCCGCTCGAGCGCCTCGCGTTCCCGGGGGTCGCCAGCCCGATCGACGACCGAGGCGAAGTACTCGAGACGCTCCCTCAGGACGGCCTCGTCGTACTCGGGGACGCCGAGGCGAGAGGCGGCGACGGTGGCCTCGACGACGGCGGCGAAGCCGCGGTCGATCGTCGGGACGGTTTCCTCGACCACCGTCGACTCGACGGGCGTCAGCGCCCACTCCTCCCAGTCGGTCTCGCCGCTGGTTCCGCGGTCGATCCGTTCGACGGTCACGCGGACCCACGCGTTCGCCGAGTCGAGGACGGGGTCCTCGAGTTCGTGGATCGAGAGCGCCGCCTCGACGAAGTCGACGGGGTCGCGCGTGAACTGGACGTAGCCCTCCCCGCGCCGGTGGAGGTTGCGACGGGTGCGGGTGTTGCCCCAGGTACGGGCGGTGATCCGCCCCTCGGCCTCGCCGTCCCCGCCATCGCCGCCGTCCCCGTCTCTCGTTTCCGGAGCGAACAGACCGAGCGCCGCGGCGTTCCAGCGGTCGTTCGGTCCGAGCGTCGTCACGACGGACTCGGTGACGCCGGCGAGTTCGACCGGCCACTCGCCGGATCGATCCCCGGGCACGGTCACACCTCTACCGCCCCGCGCTCGAGGGCGACGAACAGCCCCGCGGCGACGAGATCCGCGGTCGTGCCCGGATTCACGCCCCGGGAGACGAGGTCGTCGGCGAACGCCTCGACGCGCTCGGGCGCCGTCTCGAGGGCGTTCGCCTCGTACAGTTCGCGTGCCCGGGCGGTCGCGTCGGCCGCGACGGACTCGCCGCTGCGCTTTACGACGAGCGTGTCGGGTCGCTCCGCGAGCAGTGAGAGGAAGGTCGCGGCGGCCCGGTCCGGTACCGGCCCGGGGGCCTCGGCGATGCGCTCGGCGGCGGCGAACGATCGCTCGAAGCCGGTGGTCCACTCGCGGGCGACGTCGTCGGCCGGCGCACTGCGCTCCATCACGTCGAGCAGCGTCAGTCCGCGCTCCTCGAGGGCCGGAACGGCCTCCGCACCGCGTCGAACGTCGAGGGGCTCGAGGCCCTCGGGCGGGTCGTCGACGAAGACGTCGACGTGCTCGAACGCCCGGTAGAAGGCGGCCGCGTCGGCGACGGTCGTCTCCTCGACGACCGCTTCGACGTGCGGCTGCGAGAGGTCGTCACGCGCGGCGCGCACGAGCGGGACGAGCAGGAGGAGCGCGCCGAACTGGGTGTTGCCGCCGCCCTGGGCGGCCATGCCCGCGACGGCGCGTTCGAACGCCGGGCCGACGGCCGCGCCCTCCGCCGCCAGTTCGAGGCCGTCGCGGGCGCCGACCGCGCCCGCGAGGAAGTGTTCGAACCGGAGATCAGCGAGGTCGCGCCGTCGGTCGACGTTCCCCGGCTTCGGAGTGCCGGCGACCTCGAGGAGGAGCGCGAGTTGTGCGTTCTGGTCGGGCGTCCGCATGGCTGTACCAGAGGCTGGGTCGTCCGGGCGCTTATACTGTCGGACTCGGCCCGACGTTCTCACTCGAGGGCTGGAAGAGAGGGTTCGACGCGGGGGGCGCGTCGAGGATGATGATGTGGTGTTCCCCCGTGGTATTCCGTAGCGGCTTCCGGGGCATATGCCTGCCTCCAACGTGCGTTGGTACGACGGTCGTCGGGTGGCCGGGCCGGTCGTCGAGCCGTCGGAGGCCGTCCCCGATCGCCAGCGACGGGTCGTCTGTGGCAGGCTATCCCCGGTCGCCACCGACGGGCCGTCAGTGATCGGCCGTCGGCGCGAGGTGACGGTCGACCGCCGCGCGGACCCGCCCGAGGACCGCCGGGTTGTCGCTGGGTCGGCCGACGCTGACCGCGTCGGCGCCGTACTCGACGTACTCCCGGACCGTCTCGTCGTCGCGCACGCCGTTGTTGGCGATCAGGAACAGGTCGGCCGCGTCGGCGATCTCCTCGATCACGAACTCGGAATCCATCGCGTCGACGTGGACGTACGACGCGCCGGCGTCCTCGAGGCCGCGCGCGAGCGACGGGAGGTCGACGCCGGGGACCTCCGCGCGCACCTTGACGCCGACGGTCGCGCCGGTCCCGACTGCGGTCTCGACGTACCGCTCGAGGCGGTCGGCGTCGCGAAGCAGCGTCTCGCCGCAGCCGACGGCGCACAGTTCCGCCTGTCGGCAGTGGGCGTTGATCTCGAGGAACGCGTCCCGGTCGCGACAAACCGCTGCGACGGCCGCGATCGGTTCCGGAGTCGCGCTACGAACGTTGAATCCGGCCTGGATCGGGACGTTCTCGAGGGCGGCGAGTTGGCGGTCGACGAACGCGAGCGGATCCTCGGGAAGGAACTCGGTACGGTCGCGTTCGACCATCTTCCGGGCGGCGTCCCTGGCGTCTTCGTCGAGCGCGATGCCGCCGAGAACTGCCGCTCCCGCGTAGTCGGCCCCCGCGCGGGCCCACTCCGCGTCCGATTGCCCGCTCAGACTCGAGAGCGCGAGGCGGGGGTGGAACATCGTCGGTTAGCTCACGATCGAGACCGCCTCGTCGACCGCCTGAATGACGCGAGCGGCGTCCTCCCTGGTGTCGATCGCGATGTCGGTCGTGATCGTCGGGCGGTCGAACTCGGCGCCGTCCCCGTCGTCGATGATGAACGCGTCCGCGAACGGGTAGGCCGTCGCGAGCCCGCTCGTCGACGGTTCGGCGCCGACGGCCCGCATGAGGCGTCCGGCGGGTCCCGAGAAGACGTCGTCCCCGACGAACGGGGAGACGGCGACGACCGTCGTCTCCTGGAGCGCCTTCACGACCCCCGGCAGCGCCAGCATCGGTCCGATGCTCGTCACCGGATTCGACGGCCCGATGACGACCGTGTCCGAGAGCGCCTCGAGGACGCCCGGCGCGGGTTCGGCCTTCGACGAGCCGCGGAATTCGACGTTCTCGACGGTCGGTTCGCCCCGGCGGGCGACCCAGTACTCCTGAAAGTGCATCATCCCCTCGTCGGTGTGGACGAGGCTGGCGACGGGATCGTCGCTCATCGGCAGGAGGTCGATCGAGACGTCGAAGCCGTCGGCGAGGATCGACGTCACCTCGCTCAGGGAGTGGCCCTGGTCGAGGAGGCTCGTGCGCGTGATGTGGACCGCCCGATCCCAGTCGCCGATCGTCATGAACTCGCCGACGCCCGAGAAGCGGCGCCACTCGGCGATCTCTCGGCCCGCCGTCTGGCGCTCCTCCGGCAGGTACTGCGGCCCCGTCGGCAGGTCGGCCGCCGAGGCGATGTCCGCGAGCGCCGCGTTCGTCCGGTGGGTGTCGTCCCGGATCCCCCACCACGTCTCCCGGTCGAGGATTCCCCCTCCCTGAAAGAGTAACGTGTCGACGTCCGGCGAGACGAACAGCCCGCCGAGTTCGACGTCGTCGCCCGTGTTGGCGACGACCGTGGTCTCCTCCGGCGAGTACGCGGCGCCCGCGCCGTCCAACATCTTCGGCGTCCCGGTGCCCCCGGAGAGGAAGGTAACCATACCCCCAACTCTCGAGCGAGGCTACTTAATCACTTCCGGCCGGATCGGCGACGATCCGTGGTTTCGGGCGGTCGTCGTTCGACCCTCGATGCGAGGAGACCCCCGTCCGTCCCTCGAGTCGGGCCCGTTCCGGGACGCCGGCCGACGGGGAACTCGAGACCGCACCGATCGGTGACGACGGGCGTTCGGCGACGAACCCGTCGATCGAGCGCGGAGTCGGCCGTCGCGTCCTCGTCCGCGGTCAGTCGGTCGTCGCGTCCTCGTCGGCGCTCAGCCTGCCGCGGAGGCGCTCGGGGTAGCCGCTCTCGCCGATGCCGAGGCCGGCGACGAACGAGAGCACGCTCGGGACGAGGATCCGGACGAGATCGGGGTGTTCCGCTCCGGTGTGAAGTACTGCGTCTAGCATCGATCGACTCCGAGACGGCGAACGTCCATAATGCAACCGATTTCCCGTCGTTCGTCGCGAACGCACGCGTCGACGAGCTCGTGGCACGAGTATTCCCTCGACTCGTCGCGTCTTCAAAAAGCGAACCGGCCCGTCGCCGTCAGTCCCCGATCCAGTCGGCGAAACTCCCCTCGAGAAACGTCTCTCGCTGTCGGTCGACGTACCGACACTGCATCGTCTGGATGGCCCCGGAGAGATCGGCGCCCTCGTCGAGTTCCTCCCGAACCCGGTCGCGCTTCCAGCGCCCGGGCGTCGCGCCCTTCCGGACGCGGTGTTTCAGCGGGAAGAGGTACCGCGCCGCCTCGTCCTCGCTCAGCCCGCGGTTGGTCAGCCCGTCCTCGGCGTGGGCCAGCAGGTCGTCGAAGAGTTCGAGCCGGTCGGTCGTCTCCTTGCCGTCGTTGGTGATCCAGGCCAGGTCGGCCTCGAGTCCGTCGCGCATCGCCGCGTAAAAGTTCTCGCGGGCGCGTTGCCAGTCCAGGTCGACGACGGGGTGCTCGAGGCGGACGAGGCTCTCCATGAGGCCGGCGAAGGCGGCCTGGAACGCGATCGAGTCCCTGACGGTCGGCTGGGCGGGGATCGGCCGAAACTCGATGCGGGCGTTGGCCGCCGAGCGGGTCGCCCCGTCGAACACCGGCCGGACCCAGCGCCAGTAGGTGCCGTGTTTCCGGCGGAAGTGGGGGAACTGATCGTCGAACCGATCTCCCTCCTCGACGGGCATCGGAACGATCGTCTCGTCCGTCGCGATGCGGTCGATCGCCTCCTCGACGGTCTCGAGGTCGCGGGGGAACCGGACCTTCCCCGCCCCGGCGTTGGGGTCGTTGAGGACGGTTTCGAAGACGCTGATCCGGTGTTCCATCCACGCGTCCCGCAGTATCTCCTCGGCGGTGGCGCCGTCGTCGTAGAGGTCCGGCGGGAAGAACGGCGAGTTGACCCCCAGGGCGAGCAGGGGGCCGGCGATCCGGAGCGCGTAGTTGAAGAAGATCGGCAGATCGAGGGCCTGGGGCACCTGGTAGTGGGGCTGGATCGACGTGATGAGGCTCTCGGGCATGACCGTGTCGGCCTCGAGCGACACGTGCGGGGCGTCGAGGCACATCCCGGCGGACTCGGCCTGGTCGGTGTTGGCCATCGCGTGGTAGCGCGCCGAGTCGCTCATGTTTGTGGCGATCCGGATCGTTCGCTCGGTGCCGTCGGGCATCGTCACCGACCGCTCGACGCTGTCGGTGAGGTAGGTGCCGGCGTCCTCGCCCGCCGGCGGAATCGTCCAGAGCCCGTCGCTGACGAGCCGCATCCGCTCGGCGTCCGTCACGTCGAGGGCGGTCTGCATCCGGGCTTTCACCTCCGACTCCTGGGCGGCTAACCCGTGGGCGTTCAGCGGCTGCGGGCTGGTAGTCATCTCCGCGTTGTGGAGCCCGAGTTCCTTCTCGAAGCCGATCAGCTCGAGCAGCCGGCGCGGAACCCGCTGCAGGGCGCAGTCCTCGGTCCTGACGGCGTAGCACTCGTACTCGAAGCCGACGATCGCCTGGGGGTTGTCGAAGACGCCCTCCTCGACGCCGGTTTTGATCACCTCGGCGTCGGCGACCGCTCGTCGGCGAAATTCGGCGGCGTCGACGGCCAGTACGTCGGCGACCCGCGCGGCGAGCTCCTCTTCGGGCATACGTACCTGCGAGTGCGCGCGCGATCGCCTTGAAAGCCGTCCTTCGAACCGCTGGGTCCGCGCCTCGCGGTCGTCTCCCGGCTACCCCCGTTTGCCGCCCCGCTCGAGCCACTCTCAGAACCGTTTTACTCCAGCCGCCGATACGCACTGTCGATGGAGTTCGCCACGTTCGCCGACCGCGCCGCCGAGATCGAAGCCGAGCCCGCCGACCTCGAGATCGTCGCCCTCGTCACCGACCTCCTCGAGGACGCCGGCGACGACCTCGGGATCGTCTCGCGGTTCGTCCAGGGGCGGGTGTTCCCGGCGTGGGACTCGACCACGCTCGACATCGGCCCCAGCGCGTGTTACGAGGCCATCGCGCGCGCGGCCGGAACGAACGTGAGCGCCGACGACGTGGAGGACCGACTCGCCGAGGTGGGCGAGATCGGCGAGGTGGCGGCCGGCTACGACTTCGGCGGCCAGACGGGACTGGGGGCGTTCGCCGGCGGCGGGGAGAGCGGCGGCGGCGACGGGGACGACCTCACCGTCCGCGAGGCGTCGGAAACCCTCGAGGAGCTAGCCGCCGCCTCCGGGTCGGGGAGCCAGGACCGCAAGGTCGACCTGCTGTTCGGCCTCTTCAACCGCTGCTCGAGCGAGGAGGCCCGCTACCTCGCCCGCCTCGTCCTCTCGGAGATGCGCATCGGCGTCGGCGAGGGGACGGTTCGAGACGCTGTCGCCGAGGCGTTCGACGTCCCCGCCGAACGGGTCGAGCGCGCGCTGCAGGTGTCGAACGACTACGGACGGGTCGCTCGCGTCGCCCGCGACGAGGGCCTCGAGGGGCTCGACGCGATGGACCTCGAGGTGGGCCGGCCCGTGCAGGCGATGCTCGCTCAGGCCGGGACGGTGACCGAGGCGCTCGAGGAGTGGGACGAGGCCGCGGTGGAGTGGAAGTACGACGGCGCTCGCATCCAATTGCACCACGACCCCGAGGGAATCGACGTCGAGGGGGCCGACGCCGAACGAGGTGGCGGGGGCGCCCGTGCGACGACGGAGACGACCCGCGTTTTCTCGCGCAACATGGAGGACGTCACGAACGCGCTCCCCGAAGTCGTCGAGTTCGCCGAGGCGACCCTCGAGGAGCCCGCGATCCTCGACGGCGAGGTGGTCGCCATCGACGAGGACGGCGACCCCCTCCCCTTCCAGGAGGTGCTGCGCCGGTTCCGCCGGAAGCACGACGTGGCCAAGGCCCGGGAGGACGTCACGGTCCGCCCGGTCTTCTTCGACTGCCTGCACGTCGACGGCGAGGACCTGCTCGAGGCCCCGCTCGCCGAGCGCCACGACCGCCTCGTCGCCGTGCTCTCGGGGAACGATCCGGCGGGCACGGACGAGTCCGCGGTCGAGGCGCTCTCGCTCCTGTGGGTCACCGACGACGCCGACGAGATCGAGTCGATCGACGCCGACGCCCTCGAGGCGGGCCACGAGGGGATCATGCTCAAGAACCCCGAGTCGGCGTACTCGCCGGGGCGACGCGGGAAGAACTGGCGCAAGCGCAAACCGGACGTCGAAACCCTCGACTGCGTCGTGACCGGTGCCGAGTGGGGCGAGGGCCGCCGGGCCACGTTCCTCGGGACGTTCGAACTCTCGGTTCGCGACGGCGACGACCTCGAGACCATCGGCAGGGTCGCCACGGGCATCACCGACGAGAAGCTGGCAGAGTTGACGGACCTGCTCGAGCCCCACGTCGCCGCCGAGGAGGGCCAGCGCGTCGACCTCGAGCCGGCGGTCGTCTTCGAAGTGGGGTACGAGGAGATCCAGCGCTCGCCGACGTACTCGTCGGGGTACGCGCTCCGATTCCCCCGGTTTCTGGGCGTGCGACACGACAAGGGTACCGAGGACGCGGACTCGCTCGAGCGCGTCGAGTCGCTGCGCTCGCGTTGAGCGTCGCCCGTACGAGCGTCACCGCCGTTTCGGTGGCGATCAGTCGGAGTTCGCCCCGAGCGCGCGACCGCGCGGGTCGCGGAGGTTCGGAACCACGGCGATGGCCGCCGCGACGAGTCCGATAGCGCCCCCGGCGGCGTAGATCGGGGCGACGGAGAACGCGAACACGAAGCCGATCACGGGGAGGAGCCCCAGCACCGCGCCGGCGATTCGAAGGCGACGCGTCGACCCCGCTGCCGGCACGCGGCCCCCACGCTCGTCGTCGCTTCGGCCCCGTTGGCTCGCCCCGAACGCCCGGCGTCGTCGCTCGAGGGTCCTGAGCCGGCCGACGTGCCACCCGCCGAACGCGCCGAGCGCCGCGCCGAGGAGCAACACGGAATCGGTGTCGCCCCCGCTCGCGACGTAGTAGAACGCGGCCGCCGCGACTCCGAGGCCGAACGTGACCGTCGCCGGGTCGGTCGGCGCACGATCGACGACGACCCGGGTCGCCACGAGCAAGACGAGTCCGACGACGACGCCGGCGACGACGTCGACGACGTAGTGCACCCCCAGCAGGACGCGGGTGGAACAGACGACGGCGACGATCGCCGCCGCGGCGGCGAACCGCCGACGGCGCGTGCTCACGGTGAGGACGTGCGCTAACCAGACGTAAACGACCGTGACGATCACGGCGTGGCCGCTGGGGAAGCCGTATCCGTCGGCCGCCGCCGTCGCGGCGTAGAGGGGGCGAACGATCGCCGGCACGAGTTCGGGCTCGACGACGACCTCGGGCGGGCGCGGGAGGGCGAACAGCGCCTTGAGCCCGCCAACGACGCCGAACCCGATCACCACGAGTCCGGGGAGCGCCTCGGCCTCGCGCCACCGGACCCGGGAAGTGCCCGACACGTACAGAGCGGAGACGAGCACGACGACGAACCAGACGTCCCCGAGCTGGGTGAGCAGGGCCGCGAGGAGGGCCAGCCACTCGCCGACGATCGCTCGAATCGGTTCGAATTCGCCGATCCCCCTGGCCATGGTCGTACTCCGCCAATGACGCACTAAAGCCCTCCGGGACGCGTCGGATCGCCCACCGTCTCCGCCCGGCGGTTTCGGCTTCGAAGCGTCCCCCGACGAGAACGGCGGGCGCAGGCTCCGACGACCGGCGGTCGCGGTCGAAGGGCTTTCGACCCGACGCCTCGAACGCCCGGCAATGAGCGAGAGCGACTCCGACCCGGCGAACGGCAGCGCGACACTCTCGGACCTTCGGACCATCGCCGACTACCAGTTCGGCGCCGGCGCGGGCGACGCCCTGTTCCCGCCGCCGGAGCCCCTGACGGTGAAACGAACCACCTCCGGACGTCCCCAGCAGGTGCTCTCGGAGTCGGGCCGAATCGTCTCGTTCGGGACCGACGGCCGATTCACCCTCGGGATCGAGGGCGGCCGGCGCCTGGACGCGGCGCTTCCCCACCCGTCCTACCGCGTCGTCGTCGACGACGAGAGCGAACCGTTCGTCCGGGACGGGAAGAACGTCTTCGCGAAGTTCGTCCTCGAGGCGGGCGAGGAGATCAGGCCTGGGGACGAGGTGCTCGTCGTCCACGAGCGCGGCGAGTTACTGGCAGTGGGCCGCGCAGAACTCGACGCGGGGGCCATCGCGGACTTCGAGACCGGAATGGCAGTGTCCGTCCGCGAGGGCGTTCCGGCGCCCGAGGAGTCCGCGTGATCGACGAGGTCTGGCCGACGGATCGCTCGAGGGCGTGACGGACGTTCGGTACCCTTTTGCGTTCGGATGGCAAGGTGTCGGGTATGTTCGGAGGAGGCGGCGGACTCAACCCGCGCAAGATGGAACAGATGATGAAGCAGATGGGCATCGACGTCGACGAGATCGACGCCGAGGAGGTCATCATCCGCACCGCGGACCACGACCTCGTCTTCGACAGCCCGGACGTCACCAAGATGGACGCCCGCGGCCAGGAGACCTACCAGATCATCGGCACGCCGACCGAGCAAGAACGCGGCTCCGCCGGTGGCGCGGCGGACGAGGACGTGGAGGCCGACGACTCGAGTGGGGGCGTCGAGGTCGACGACGCCGACGTCGAACTCGTCGCGACCCGCACCGGCGCGAGCGAGGAGGAAGCCCGCGAAGCCCTCGAGAACAACGACGGCGACCTCGCGGCGGCCGTCGCGGACCTCGAGTGAGCGATCCCGACGTGACCGACGACGCTGACGGCGGGGCGAGCGACCCTGACGCCGACGCGAACGAACCCGGCGCCGACGAGAGCGAGCGCGCCGCCGACGCGTCGGATCGAACCGCGTCCTCGCGGACGCCCGTCGTGCTGGTTCGCGGCGACCGCGAGTACCTCGTGAAACCGGGCGAGGAGTTCGGCACCGACCTGGGCGTCCTCGAGGTGCCCGAGGACGTCGACCCCGGCGAGACGCTCGAGACGCACCTGGGCGACGAGTTCCGCGTGCGTCGCCTTCGCGGCCCGGACCTCTTCCACCACTTCGAGCGCACGGGCGCGCCGATGGTCCCCCGGGACGTCGGCCTCGTGCTCGGCGAGACGGGCGTCTCGACCGGCGATCGGGTCCTCGACGCCGGCACCGGGACGGGCGTCCTCTCGGCGTTCGTGGCCCGCGCGGGCGCGACCGTCGTGACCTACGAGCGCAACGCCGACTTCGCCGAGGTCGCCCGCGAAAACATGGCGCTGGCCGGCGTCGCCGACCGCGTCGAGGTGCGAACCGGCGACGTGGCCGACGACCTCGAGTCGCTGGTCGCATCCGAGGACCCCTTCGACGTGCTGACCCTCGACACCGGCGACGCGCCGACGGTCGTCGAACGCGCCCCCGAGTTGCTCCTCGAGGGCGGCTTCGTCGCCGTCTACAGCCCGTTCGTCGAGGCGAGCCGCGAAGTCGTCGAGACGGCGCGTGAAGTCGGACTCTCGGACGTGCGTACGCGCGAAACGATTCAACGGGAGATGGACTTCGACGACCGCGGCTCCCGCCCGTCGACGGCGCCCGTCGGACACACGGGCTACCTGACGGTCGCGCGGAACGAATGAGTCGGCCGGTCGCGACGAGGTAGACGGCTCGAGTCGGTCGTCGTCGGTGGCTTGCGCCACCGCGTGCCACCCGTCCGCGAGCCGACCTGTCACTCGTCGTGCCGTACCAAATTACGTTGGCGTTGACGCTATCCGTCTCCCTCTGGTAGGTCGGCGTGCCGCCGAGGGCGGCCGACGCGACGGCCGGAGGCGATCGCTCTCCCGATCGCCCGTCCGCGTTCGCATCGGCAGGGGCCGACCCCGGTCCCGAATCGCCAGCTTCGGCACACGTCAGAGGCACCCGCGGACCGTCTCCGACGGGGACACCTCCCCTTCCCCGTCGGAACGGTCCGCCGCGCTTCCTTCCATCCATCTCCTTCCGTCGCCGCCCAGCGGCGCCGCGTCCCCGCGTCGTCCGACCCCTCCTCGAGGCGTCGATCCGCCCGTCACGCACCGCGTTCCGAATAGCATCGTCCGCCCACAGGGCGTTCAGAATAGCACCGTCCGTTCACGGAACGTTCCGAATCGTACCGATCGCCTCCAGAAACCCCCGAGAGCAGTCGCTCTGGATCAGTCACCCCTTTCGATAACTCGGATCACGGTAGCCGGTCGGCGACGCGCTCCCGCCACCTCGACGCGCTCGACATCGGTTCAGTTGTCGTCTTCGCGCCACTTGTACTCGCACTCGGTGCAGATGAAAAAGCGGGTCTCGGACTCGTCCGCCGAGCGAATTTGCTGCATGTACCAGTAGGCGCGGTCGTTGCCACACTCCGGACAGTGGGCGTCGGTCTCGGGCAGCGACGTCTCCTCGGAGGACTCGATGATCTCGCTCGTCTCCTGGCCCTCGGTGACCGTGTACTGCGCCGAGTCGCCCTTCGGCTTCTCGGAGCCGCAACTGCCGCACACCCAGACGCCGTCGTCGGCTTTCATCATCGAACCGCAGTCGTCACAGAACTCCATCGGTGTCCGGGCTACGCGCGCCGAGCGACTTAAGGGACTCGTTTAAGGTTCCTGATGGGTGACCGTCGAACGAGGGCGGAGGCAGCGGTCGTCGGCCCCGGCTATCCCTCCCCCTCGGACTGGTACGGTTCGCCGACCGCCTCCCGGGGCAACACGTTGTGCAGGGACGTCTCGAGGTCGTTCGCCGAGTCGAACGCCTCGGCGTCCACCTGCGAGACGAGTCGCCCGAGGTTCGCCTCGCCGTCGGCGAACTCGAGCGTGGTGTTCTCGAGTTCGGTCGCGGCGCGGTCCTTCTCGATCGGGTAGCCGAGGCGCTCGAGGGTCTTCTCGAGGCCGCTCATGGTGATCGTCGACGCCATACCGATCGTACGTCGGCGGTGGCCTTGAACGGCGGTACCGCGATTCGAGAACGTCCATGGCGGAGACATTTCGATTCGAAACCGTAATCGGGGTGGACGGTACAGTACCGAAAGGATGGTGGATAGCGGGATCGGTCGTCGGCTGGCCGCCCCCTTCGCGGTCGACCGGCGCGTGCTGGCGCTGTCGTTCGCCCAGCTGGCGGAGGGGATCGGAAACTCGTTTCTCGTGATCGTCCTGCCACTGTACGTCGCGAGCGGGACCGTCGGCGGGACGGACTTCGGACTCTCCGAGTCGATGATCATCGGGACCGTCCTCTCGCTGTACGGCCTCCTCAACAGCAGCTTCCAGCCGTTCACCGGAAACCTCTCCGACCGGTTCGGCCGGCGGAAGCCGTTCATCTTGATCGGGCTCACGGGGTTGACGATCACGAACGTCGCCTACCTCTTCGCCGAGAGCTACCTCGCGCTGGTCGTCGTCCGCGGCCTGCAGGGGGTCAGCGTCGCGTTCATCGTCCCGACGGCGCTCGCGCTCGTGAACGAACTGGCGACGGCGGGCGACCGCGGCGGGAACATGGGCGTATACAACACCTTTCGGCTGGTCGGCTTCGGCGCCGGACCCGTCCTCGCCGGCGCCGTGGTCAACGCGGGACCGTACGCGCTCCCAGGCCTCGAAGTCGTGACCGGAGCCGAAGCCGGAGCCGCCGTCGCGGTCACGGGCTTCGAGGCCGCCTTCTACGTGGCCGCGGTCGCCTCGAGCGTCAGCTTCCTGATGGTGACGGTCCTCATCACCGATCCCGAATCGACCCGGGCCAACGCCGCGGCGGACCTCTCGATCGCGATCAGGGACCCGACCGGGCGGACCCTGCTCGATCCGATCTTCACCCTGGGGGTGTCGACGTTCTTCCTCGCGACCGCCATCGCGCTGTTCGCGACGATCCAGCCCCAGGTGAACGCCCACCTCGAGCAGGACTCGACGTGGTTCGGCCTGCAGTTCGCGGCGTTCATCCTCGCCCAGGTGTTCCTCCAGACGCCCGTCGGGAGGGCCTGCGACCGCTACGGACGGCGGCCGTTCATCCTGGCGGGCATGGCGCTGTTGATCCCGACGACGCTCGCCCAGGGATTCGTCGCGACGTCGGAGGCGATGTTCCTCGTGCGGCTGTTTCAGGGCGTCGCGGGTGCGATGGCGTTCGCCCCGTCGCTCGCCCTGGCCGGCGACCTCGCGGGCGAGGCCGAGTCCGGGACGAAACTCGCCGTCCTCACGATGGCCTTCGGCTTCGGCCTCGCGTTCGGCCCGCTCTCCTCGGGGGCGCTGGTCGGCTACGGGTTCCAGGCCCCGTTCGTCTTCGGCGCCGTGCTCGCCGTCTTCGGAACGGTACTCGTCTACACCCAGGTCGAGGAGACGCTCGAGACGCCGTCTCCCGTTCCGCTTCCGTTCGTCGGCGACGACTGAGCAGTCGTCACGGCCACTCCGAGAACGGCGTTCCCGCCCCCGATCGGTCCACGTACGCCGCCTGCATCCCCCGAACGGCGTCGTCGAACGTCGCTCCCGCTTCGAGTCGCTCCCGAACCCGCTCGAGTTTCCACCGACTCGGCGTCCGTCTCCGCTCCCACCGATCCTCGAATGCGCCGATCGCGGCGTCGATTCGCTCCGCGGAGACGCCCCGGTCCCGGAGGCCGCGCCGCGCGAGCGCGAACGCCTCGTCGTAGATCGCGTCGGGGTCGGTCGTCGGCTCCCCGTCCGCGGTCCGCCACGGGACGTCGGCTTCGAGGCCGTTCGCCGCGGCGTCGTAGAACCCGCGTTCGATCTCGTCCCGCTCGAGCGCGATCGCGGGGTGGTCGGCGACGACGAGGCCGTGGACGAGTCCGACGACCAGACAGAGGAGCGCGATCGAGTCGTCGATCGTCGGCTGGGTCGGCAGCGGCCGGTACTCGAGGCGGATCGATCGCCGGTCGCCGCGACCGACAGGTTGTCCGCCCGCGACGGCCCGCACCCACCGCCAGTAGGTCCCGCGTTTGTGATCCAGCTCCCAGAACCGATCCCCGAACGTCTCCCGGCCCCCCTCCGCGACCCACTCGCGCAGGACCGGCGCGCACGTCGGGTCGGCGACCAGGCGATCGACGACGTCGGTCGGGCGATCGATCCGGTTCGGAACGCGCGCCTTCTCCCAGGCGCCGTTGACGGACGCCTCGAACACCGGGATGCGGAGTTCGTGGTGGGTCTCCTCGAGCAGGGCGTCCGGATCGGCGACGGTGTCGTCCCCGTAGAGGTCAGGGGGGAGCAGCGGCGCGTTCGTCGAGAGCGCGAGCACCGGCGGGAGCGTCGCGAGCGCGGCGTTGTAGTAGCGCGGAAACGACGCCGCCTCGGGGACCTGGAGGTGGGGCTGGATCGAACAGGTGAGCGATTCGAACAGGATCGTCGGAAAGGCCCGCTCGACGCCCGGAACCTCGAGCGAAACGGCGCCGCCGACTTCGTCGACGATGTGGTTGTCGATGGCGTGATACCGCGGCGACCCCGTCATGTTTCGCGCGACGGTCACGCCGTCCGCCTCCTCGACGTCGCCGAGGTACGCGGCCGTTCCCTCGGTGGGCGGGGTCGTCCACATCGCGTCGGCGACGACCTCCGCGTCGTGCTCGCGGGCGATCGCCCGGGTTCGCTCGAGAGCGCGACGGAGTTTCCGCTCCTGCTCGGCGATACCGGCGTCGTCGAACCGGTCGGGAACGGTGTTGAGTTCGACGTTGTGGACGCCCAGTTCCCGCGCGCACGGCCCCGCTAGGACCTGCTCCGGAACGCGGGCGAGCCGACCCGCCTCGTCGATCGCGTACGCCTCGAGTTCGATCCCCAGGCCGAACCCGGGGCTGTCTAGGGTCGTCCCGCGGAGCGCGTCGCGGAGGCGGTCGGCCTGCTCGTCGACGCGCCGCTCGAACGTCTCGCGGGTGTCGTCCCGAAGCGAGCGCGTGACGAACTCGACGAGGTCGCTGTCGACCATCCGGCTCGGTACCACGGCGAGCGCCTTCAAACCGGGGCCGACGCTTTCGAATCCGCCGCTGAGGTGCGACGACTTCCGCCCCCGGTTTCGGGACGCAACACAAAAGTAACGGATCCGCATACGCTCAGACGATGACCCTCTCGGAGGAGGCCAGGGAGCGCCTCGCTGACGTGGTGGAACTGCAGCCCACGAAGAACGCCGAGCTACAGGACCGGTGGGAGATGGAGAGCGGGAGCGAGGTCCACCAGTACCTCGAGAACGAACTGGGCGACTACTACTACCGCGACGACAACAGCCTGATCCGCGCGACGCCGGAGGCGGCGGAACTGGTCGACGTCGAACCGGGCGTGGAGGACGACCCGGACGCCGACGGGGGCCCGTCGCGCATCCGCGTGCCCCGGCTGCACGCCCGCATCGTCGAGGTGCTCGCCGCCCCCGACGAGGAGTCGGAGAGCGTCGTCTCGGTCCTCCACAAGCTCCGAGAGGAGTTCGACGTCGACGCCGACGCCGAGGACGTGCGTTCGGGTCTCCAGAGCCTCCGCAGGAAGGGCGTCGTCGAGGTCGAGTACCGGACGGTCCCGACGTTCCGGCTGGCCGTCGACCGGGAGGACCTCGAGGTCTCGGTCTCCGATTCGGACTGACCGAATTCAGTCGGCTCGCTTCGACAGCCCCGCTCATGCGGCCGCTCCACAGCTCCGCTCGCACCCTGCTCTACAGCCCCGGTCTGCGGCGCCGCCGTCGTTCCTCGAGCAGCGCTCGACACCGTTTGCCGGGTCCGCCCTCGATCGGCCACCCTCGAGTGCGCCAGGCGGGCGGTTCGGGCGCGAACGACGGGCACGATCCCGAACACTCCGCGGCCGTCGGGCACCGCCCCTTCGCCCGGCAGCGCGGGAGCAGCTGTCCCGACGCGCGCAACTCGAAGTGCCGGCAGTCGGGTCGCATCGTGTTCACGAACGAGCGCCACCCTCGCTCGTAGGCGCGCTCGGCGATGCCGAGTCGTTTCGCCGCCTTCTCCTCCGGGTCGACGTACTCGAAGCGGGCCGCGGAGCCGTCTCGAGCGCCGCCGGCCGGCCGCTCGAGGATGCGCGTCCCGGGTTCGTCCACGGCGAGCGAGCGCGGGTACCACGCCACGTCCCCCTCGAGCGTCTCCGGGTCGAGCGCGAGGATGCCCGCCTCGACGGGGAGGTCCTCGAACAGCGCGGGTTCGACGCGCTCGCCGGTCTTCGTCGTCGCGACCCACACCTCGTCGGCGAGCGCGAGGGCGACGTCGTACTCGAGTTGCGAGCCCAGGACGCGGGCCGCGCTGGCGTCGAGGTCGGGCTTGTTCTCGACGGCGACGATCCGATCGACCCAGTCCGGGTAGGCCCACTTCCGCCGTATCTCGATCCGGTTGCCGTTCCGCCGGGTATCGAGGATCCCCCGGTCGTCCGCCTCGTGGATCGCTTCGCGAACGTATCGCCAGGAGTAGCCCGGATCGGGGAGGGCCTCGCGGTAGTAGGCCCACTCCGCGGGCGCGTTCTCGATGACGTGTAACAGGTCGCTATTCAGCCGCTTCGGTCCGAAGTTCGCCCGTCGCTCGAGTCCCTCCGGGTCGCACTCGAGGACGATGGTGTCCCACCGCCTGCGCTTCGTGCCGAGTTGTCGGGCGACGAGCACGGGTCGTTGGCCAGCGCGGCCGCCGTCGCCGCCCTCGCCGATGCCGGCGGCTCCGCTGCTTCCGGTTCCGTTACCGTCGCTCGAGGCGCCCCCGGAGCCGGTTCCGGGGGGCCACGAACGCTCCGCGTACCGGCACGTGCGGAGTTCGAACGCGAACTCCGAATCGGCGAACGCCACGGCTCGCCTACGAATCGCGTCCCGAAAACGAAATCTGTTACGCCCGCGGCGGTCGACCGTCCGCCGCGTTCGTTCGAGGCGAGCGTCGGTTCCGCGAGCGCCGTCGACCGCGGCGCCCGGGCACGATGCTGGAGGGCGGTTCAGTTTGGTCGGTCGGGTGCGGACCGGATGCGTCGCGGATCGGTCCGCGGCGGTTCAGATCTCGTTTTCCTCCTCGAGTTCGTCGAGGTACTCGTGTGCGTCCTCCAGGATCTCGCGCGGCCCGTCCTGCGTGACGGTGTTGACCGCCTGCTCGTAGTCGCGCCACTGGAGGTCGCGGTGTTCGTTCGATAGTTCGGCGCTGGCCTCGTACGATTTCGCGATGAAGAGGTGAACGGTCTTGTGGATCGTCGTGCCGTTCGCCTCGAAGACGTAGTCGTAGTCCTCGCGAAAACCGTCGAGGAGCCGGAACTGCTCGATACCTGCCTCTTCCTTTACTTCGCGGATAGCCGTCTGTTGTAGCTCTTCGTCTCCTTCGACACCGCCCTTGGGAAACTCCCAGTCGCCTGGGCGGCTCTTGAGTAGAAGATACTCGCGCCGGCCCCGCGTGTCGCGGAAGAGGATCGCGCCTGCGCTCGTAGCTTCGACTGCCATTGTACCGACTAGCGCGTGAAACGTTAAGAGAATATCGGACTGTTCGTGTTCGATGAACGCATCTCAGCAGGTTTTTAGGCGCTGACCGTGGACCAGACGACACGACCATGACCTTCGTCACCCGTCTCACCCTCCAGAGCGGCGATCGCGCCGCCCTCGACGGCATCGTCGACGACATCAAATCCACCGCGGAGAAGAAGGGAGCCGCCCTCAAGGGGCCGCACTCTCACCCGCCGGAGAAGCTCTCGGTGCCCCAGCACGGTAGACTCCACGCCGACGACGACCGCCAGTTCGAAAGCTGGGAGTACACCGTCTTCACGCGCGAACTCGAGATCCACGGCCACGACAACCTCGCGCGCAACATCGCCTCGCAGAACTTTCCCGACTCGGTTCACATCGAGGCCGAGGTCGAGCAGATCCGCGGACTCGGACGCGGGAAGTGACCGGTGCCGGGCGAACGCGGGACCTGACGAACGCGGGACCTGACGGACGAGGGAGTCGATCGTCCCGGCCGGACGCTGAAACCGGCGACCGGGGCGCTCGAGGCCGCACCGGCCGACGAATCGATTCGACGGACGTAGGTGGACGAGGACGGTGACGGAGGGAGCGTTTTTCATCACGGGCGACGACTCTCGGGTATGAGCACCGACGCGAACGCGGACCCGAACGGGAACCGGAACACGACCGCCGACGACCTCGTCGCGCTGCGGCGGGACCTCCACCGCAGGCCCGAACCCGCGTGGTGCGAGTTCTACACCACCGCGCGCATCGTCGCGGAACTCGAGTCCCGACTCGGCGACGACCTGGCGGCGCTCCACGTCGGTCCGGACGCCATCGAAGCCGACCACCGGATGGCCGTTCCCGACGAGTCCGACCTGACCGCCTGGCTCGACCGCGCCAGGGAGGCGGGCGCCGACGAGGCCGTCCTCGAGCGCCTCGAGGGCGGCTACACGGGCGCGGTGGCCGTGCTGGAACGCGGCGAGGGGCCGACGATCGGCCTGCGAGTGGACATCGACGCCCTGCCGCGCGAGGAGTCGGACGACCCCGAGCACGTACCGGCCGCGGAGGGCTTTCGCTCCGAACACGAGGGGGCGATGCACGCCTGCGGCCACGACGCCCACGCGACCATCGGTATCGGCGTCCTCGAGCGGATCGCCGGGAGCGGGTTCGAGGGGACGCTGAAGGTGTTCTTCCAACCCGCCGAGGAGGTCATCGGCGGCGCGAAGTCGATGGCCGAGGGCGAGCACGTCCGGGACGTCGACTACCTGCTCGCGCTGCACGTCGGCCTCGACCACCCGACGGGTGAGATCGTCGCGGGCATCGACGGCTTCCTCGCGGTCAGGCACCTCGAGGCGACGTTCACGGGCGAACCGGCCCACGCGGGCGGCCACCCCGAGCAGGGACGGAACGCGGTGCAGGCGCTCGCGACGGCGGTGCAGAACCTCTACGGGATCCCGCGCCACGCCGACGGCCCAACGCGGGTGAACGCGGGGATCGTCGAGGGCGGTTCGGCGGGGAACATCATCGCCGAGGAGGCCCGCGCGATCGTCGAGGTTCGCGGCGAGACGACAGAGTTGATGGAGTATATGACCGGAAAGGCGGAGAACGTTCTCCGATCGGCCGCCAACATGCACGACTGTGAGGTCGAGATGGAACTCGGGGCGGAGGCGCCCAGCGCGACGAGCGACCAGGAACTGGTTTCGATCGTCGCGGACGTGGCGAACGACGTCTCGGGCGTCGACTCGGTCCTCGAGCGGGACGACCTCGGCGGCAGCGAGGACGCCACGTACCTGATGCAAGCGGTGCAGCGAGCCGGCGGGAAGGCCGCCTACGTCGGCGTCGGCACGGACCACCCCGGGGGCCACCACACCTCGACGTTCGACGTCGACGAGGCGAGCATCGGTCACGGCGTCGACGTGCTCGCGGGGACGATCGCGGAGATCGCTCTAAATCGGCCCTGAATCGGCTGTCTGGTGCGGTTCCTCGAACGGAAGCGGCTCGTCGCGATCGCGTGGACTCGCGCTCGGGGGGTGCGGGATCGACCGTGACGCATAATAGTGTTGGAGGAACAACACCAGACGAACGATGTGCGGTCCCTCCGACCGGACGGCTCCCGGTGAGCGTTCGGCAGCGACGGAGGTCGAGCCGTGAGCGGAGCCCTCGGCGACGGCCTCCCGCGGACGACACTCGGCCTCGGGGCGCGGATGGTCGTCGCGGTCACGCTCTGTCTGGCTCTGACGGGAACCGTCGCCGGCGTCGCTATCGTGCTGGTCGGGATTCCCATCTACGTGCTCCTCTCCGGGGTGGCCGGCGCCCTCGAGACGGTCGTCTCACCGCAACTGGGACTGGTCGTCGCGCTCGCCCTGGCAGGGGGGACGCTCTTCACCGCGGAGTGTGCGATCCGGGCGGTTCGAGCCGCTCGGAGCGAGTCGCTGTACGCCACCGCGAATCCGATCGCGGAGGGCGTCGTGGAACTCGCCGTCTACGCCGTCGTGTTCTCGTCGCTCGCGGTCCTGCTGGGCGCGGCGCCGTTCCTCCGCGAGACGCTCCCGACCCCGGTGTTCGCCCTCGGTCTGCTCCTCCTGTTCTTCTACGCGTTCACGGGGGCCCACGTCTGGGCCGGACGACGGTGGGTCCGCGAGCGGAGGGCGGACGATCGAGGGAGTGGGGGTGGGAGTCGAAACGACGGGCACGAAACGGATGACGACGAACCGGGCTGGACCGACGTCGGTGCCCTCCTCGTCGTCATCGTCGGACTGCCCCTGGTCGATCGATTGACCCAGTTCCTCGTCGTGGTGGCCGTCGCCCTGACGCTGCTCTCCCTCCCGGACCTCCTCGACGTCGTTCGGGGGCAGATCGCCGGTCTCGGTTCGTCGACCCCGCCCTCGAACGGCGGGACGACCCCGACGCGGACTCCGCTCCGGAACCGCGCTCGAGCTACGATCCGAGCGTTCGCCGACCGCCTGCGAGGCGACGCCGATCACCGGATCACGATCGAGGCCCGGCGCACGGGCGCGACCCTCGAGCGCCTCGCGGGTTCGAGAGCGAGGGCGGTCGCCCTCCTCGGAGTCGGCGCGTTCTTCGCCCTCGGCGGCGCGTACGCCGCGGCTTCGATCTGGCCGACGGAGGCGGTTACGCGGGGACTCACGGCCGTTTCGACGGTGGCGTTCGTGGGTTCCCACCTCGGGAGCGCGGTCCGCTCGGAACTCACCGGCGACGTCGCTCTGCTCAGGGACCTCGAGGTGGAGGGCGAGGACGAACGGGTGTTCGAGGGCGCCGAAACGGCGGACCTTGACGGCGACGGGGAACTGGCCGACCTGCAGGCGACCGTCGACCGACTCGCCCGGCAGGCGGACGTCCCCCCGCCGACCGTCCGGATCGCGGAGAGCCGATCCCGAACCCCCACCGCGCTCACGGTGGGCTACCGCCCGTCGACCTCGACGATCGTCGTCACACGGGCGCTGCTCGAGGCGCTCGACGACCGGGAACGCGAGGCCGTGTTGGCCCACGAACTCGCCCACGTAGCCAACCGGGACGCGGCGGTGATGACGGCGCTCACGTCCCCGGGTGCCATCGCGAGCGTGGCCGGGAAGCGCTACGGCGTGAACCCGCTCGTCGCGATCCCCGCGGCGATCGTCTACGCCGTCGGCCGCTGGTACGTGGCGTTCGTCGCTCGCGTGCGCGAGTACGCCGCGGACGACGGGGCGGTGACGATCACCGGCGATCCCGCGGCACTGGCGAGCGCGCTCGAGACGCTCGATTCGGAACTCGAGGGCCGACCCGAGACCGACCTGCGCGACCACCGGTCGGCCGCCGCCTTCTCGATCGTCCCGCCGCCGTGGGAGGAACACCGGTTTTTCGACCGGACGCGGCGGTTCGTCGCCCGCGGCCTCCTCGGGACGCACCCGCCGACGGAAACCCGGATCGAGCGGTTGCGATCCGCGGTCTGACGAGCGCTCCCGACCGTTATCGTGACATACGACACCACTTGACGAGAAAGCTTTTGCCACGTGCGCCTCTATCGGAGGGTATGAGCCGTGACCGGGCCCTCCTCGAGCGGGCCCTGGAACGTGGCGAACAGGACGGCGGTAACGTCGAGTTCAAGGAGCGACTTCGAAGAGACGTACACCTCGAGGGCGGCCGACGCGAGAGCCTGGCCGCGCAACTTCGTCACCGCGTCCTCTCCGGCGACGGGGAGGCGACGTACGTCGTCGGCGTCACCGACGACGGCGGCCTCGCCGGCATCGATCCGGACACCTTCTCCGAGACGATGGACGTCCTCTCGCTGCTCGCGGAGGAAGCCGACGCGCACATCGACGACGTGCAGACGTGGGGCGTCAACGGCGGGTTAGTGGGCGTCGCGCAGATCTGCGAGGGTGCCGTCCTCGATACTGACGACCAGCACGTCGTCGTCGGGACGGCAGGCCACGTCGACCACGGGAAGAGCACCCTCGTCGGGTCGCTCGTGACGGGCAAGCCCGACGACGGCGACGGCGCGACGCGTGCCTACCTCGACGTCCAGCCCCACGAGGTCGAGCGCGGCCTCTCGGCGGACCTCTCCTACGCCGTCTACGGCTTCGACGACGAGGGACCCGTCCACGTTCGCAACCCCAACCGGAAGCAGGACCGCGCGGCCGTCGTCGAGGAGGCCGACCGGCTGGTCTCGTTCGTCGACACCGTGGGCCACGAACCCTGGCTCCGCACCACGATCCGCGGCCTCGTCGGGCAGAAACTCGACTACGGCCTGCTCGTCGTCGCCGCCGACGACGGGCCGACGCGGACGACCCGCGAGCACCTGGGCGTCCTGCTCGCCACCGAACTCCCGACCGTCGTCGCGATCACGAAGATCGACGCCGTCGACGACGAGCGCGTCGAGGAGGTCGAACGGGAGGTCGAGCGCCTCCTGCGCGACGTCGGCAAGTCGCCGCTGCGGGTCGAGCGCCACGGCGTCGACGCCGCGGTCGAGGAGATCGGCGAGACCGTCGTCCCCATCGTCCGCACGAGCGCCATCACGATGGAGGGCCTCGAGACGCTCGACGAACTGTTCGACCGCCTCCCCAAGACCGCCGGCCTCGACGGGGAGTTCCGGATGTACGTCGACCGCAGCTACTCGGTGACCGGCGTCGGCGCCGTCGCCTCGGGGACCGTCATGGCCGGCGAGGTCGAAGCCGGCGACGAACTCCTCATCGGCCCGATGGTCGACGGCCGCTTCCGCGCGGTCGAGGTCCGCTCGATCGAGATGCACTACCACCGCGTCGACCGCGCTCGAGCGGGCCGGATCGTCGGCATCGCCCTGAAAGGGATCACGGAGGACGAGATCGAGCGCGGGATGGTCCTCCTGCCCGGAGACGCCGACCCCGAGCCCGTCCGGGAGTTCGAGGCCGAGGTCATGGTGCTCAACCACCCCACCAGAATCGGGGACGGCTACGAACCGGTCGTCCACCTCGAGACGATCGGCGAGGCGGCCGCCTTCTACCCCGAGGACGGCATGCTCCTCCCGGGCGACACCGGCCGCACCACCGTCCGGTTCAAGTTCCGACCGTACCTCGTCGAAGAGGGCCAGAAGTTCGTCTTCCGGGAGGGCCGCAGCAAGGGCGTCGGGACGGTGACGGGCGTCCACCCGATGGAGTGAGCGCTCGAGGTTCGAAATTTTACGTTCGAGGAGCGGGACACCGTCGCTTCGGAGGCGTTCGAGGTGATCGCTCCTGGTCGCCTCTTTGAGAGAACTCTGGTGACCGTCAGGCGGTACGCCTCCGCCGTGCGCCCGGGTGGTCGCGCGGTGTTTCAGCAGGGGTCTCTGCGTCTCTGGGAGCGCGCCGCGGCCGCCGGACACTCCACGGGGCGAAGGGAGAACTCTGACGGACCCGCAGCGGGGGCGCCCCGCACCGATTCAGCGGGTTCAGCCGAACCGCGCGACGATCCGTTCACCTTCGACGTACGGGAAGCCGTTTCGATCCGCGTACGACTTCGCCGATCCTCGAGCGAGCGCCCGCCCGGTTTCGTCGTCGAGCATCTCGCAGACGACGACGGCGGGCGCCACCTCCGCAGCCGCCGCCAGCGCGAGTCCGAGTTCCGTGTGTCCCCGCCGGTCGGCGACCAGGCCGGGGGCCGCGCGCAGCAGGTGGACGTGCCCGGGCGTGCGGAACGTCGCCGGGAAGTCGATCGGCTCCGGCGCCGCGGCGGCGGCCCCGAGGGCGGAGATGGTGCGCGACCGATCCTCGTCCGTGATCCCGGTGTAGGTGTCGCGGTGGTTCACCGTGAGCGAGAACGACGAGCGGTCGCCGTACTCGAGGTCGTGGTTCGCCGTCGCGGGGTGGTCGAGCGCCTTTCGGAGGAAAGGGAGGTCCCACCGCCGGGCCAACCGATCGGTGACCGCCACGCAGATCAGGCCGCCGGCGTCGTTCCGCAGGCGCGCGACGACGGCTGGACGCACGGATCGCGCCGGATAGACGAGGTCCGTTTCGTCCTCCCTGTCCGACCCGTCGTGAACGAGCACGGGGTCGCCCGCTCGAAACGCCTCGATCGCGTCGTCCACGGCGCCGCCCGAACTGCGGTCGCCCTCGCCGACGGACCGTGGAGTCCGCTCCCCCGCCCGAGGTGGGGACGCTGGGCCGAGGTCCCGTTCGAACCCCCTCATGACGCCGGCTCGACGTTCTGGTTCACGCGGAAGAAGTTGTCGGGATCGTAGGCCGCCTTGACCTCCCGCAACCGGTCGTAGTTGTCGCCGTACGAGGCTCGAATGCGGTCGGTTCCCTCCTCCATCATGAAGTTGATGTACGAACCCCCGACCGTGTGCGGGTGGACCGCCTCCCAGTAGTTTCGGGTCCAGTCCCTGAGCAGGTCCCCCTTGGCGGGGTTCCGATCGACGCCGAAGATGACCATCGACCAGGTAGCGTCCCGGTGCCCCCAGGCGGTGTCACCCCGGTCCACGCGGTGGACGGCGCCGTCGATGGGGTAGAGGTGCATCCCCGACTGGGGGGTCGGCACGTCCGCGAAGCGCCGGTGCTCGTCGATGGCGTCGTCGGTCAGTTCCCGCACGAAGTCGCCCTTCCAGTACCACTGGTCCCCCGGCGGGTACAGTTCGTCGAACATGCTCTGTAGCGCGGGGTACGGCATCGCCTCGACGTGCTCGAACAGCGGTTCGGCGACGGTGTGCGCCGACTCGATCGCGTCCTCGGCCTCCTCCTCGGATCCCAGGCAGCACCACACGAGGCCGCAGACCGTCTCCCCGTGGAGTTCCGCCGGGAACGGATCGCCCGGCACCTGCGCGGTCAGGTAGACGGCGTAGACGTCCTCGGGCGCCTCCGGGAGCCACTCCCGGTACCAGCGCATCGTCGACTCGAGGTCGTCGATCGGCCAGAACGTCGGGCCGGCGACGACGGTGTCGACCGGGTGTACCCGGAACTCGAACGAGGTGACGACGCCGAAGTTGCCGCCGCCGCCGCGCAGCGCCCAGAACAGGTCCGGACGTTCCTCCTCGCTCGCGCGAACGAGGCGGCCGTCGGCCAGCACGACGTCCGCGCTCAGCAGGTTGTCGATCGTCAGGCCGTACTTCCGACTCAGGTATCCGTGACCGCCGCCGAGCGCGAGGCCCCCGACGCCGGTGGTGGAGACGACCCCGCTGACCGTCGCCAGCCCGAAGGCGTGGGTGGCGTGGTCCACGTCGCCCCAGGTACACCCGGGTTCGACGCGGACGGTTCTCGCCTCGGGGTCCACGCGGATGCCGGTCATCCCCGACAGGTCGATCACCAGGCCGTCGTCGACCGTACCCAGGCCGGCGCCGTTGTGCCCGCCACCGCGGATCGCCGTCTCGAGGCCCTGTTCTCGCCCGTAGTTCACCGCCGAGATCACGTCCGCGACGTCGGAGCACCGGGCGATCAGCCTTGGGTGCGTATCGATCATCGCGTTGTACACGGCGCGCGCGTCGTCGAATTCTGGATCGAGAGGTCGGATCAGGTCGCCTCGTAACTCCGTCTCGAGCCGTTCACCGTCCGCGTCGTCTCTTGTTGTTGCCATGGATTCTCCTCCCGTTCTCGTTCCGGAGAACGGCTGTCGGCCCTCGGCGACGCGCGAACCGCGCCACCGGGGACGGCGGGAGGTACCACCGAGAACGTTAGGTAGCTATTCGGTGCCGGATCGGCAGCCGGTGCCGGACGTGCAGACGGTGAACGCCGGTCACCCCCTGCACTGGAACGCATCTTCGACGGACGGACGCGAACCGGCCGATCCGCGACGCCTCAGAGTCCGAACGACTCGACCAGCAGCTCCTCGTCGGTCTCGCCGTGGACGTACGTCGGGCCGCCGATCACGTCGATCGTCACCTGCGCGGGGGCGAACAGATCGGCCGGAACGTCGTCGAACTCCCACTCGAGGTCGTCGAAGATCTCGCCGAAGGGCCTTCCGTGCTCATCGGCTGCGGTGGACGGGACGGCGTCGAAGAAGTCGGCGTCCTCGCGGACCACGAGGTGGCCCCGCCCGCCGTAGGCGAGGGCGTCGTTCGAGCGGGCGATGGCGGTCTCCTCGTCGGCCGGCACCGGCGGCAGTGGGGCCTTGCCGGCCGCCGAGACGACGTCCAGGGGGTCGTAGCCCAGTTCGGTCAGCCGGAACGTCGCCAGTTCGGCGACGCGGGCCGCGTTCGTGACGCTCCCGACCACGCTCGCGCTCGAGTAAGCGAGCAGGAAGACGCCGCTGGTCTCGACCTCCGTCAGGTCCGCGACCTGCTCGGCGGCCGATTCGGTCGGATCCTGGTCGGTCTCCACGGCGAGCGCCGTGAGGTCGAACGCGTCCGTGTAACCGATCCGGCGGAACTCGTCCTCCTCGGCGACGAGCGCCCGCGCGGGACCGCTTCCCAGGCCCTCGAAGTCCTCCGTGGTCAGCTCCCACCCCGCCTTCTGGGAACACAGCAGCGAAATCGCCGGCTGATCGGTCGTGAGCGACACGTACGGCATCGGCGAACCGGCCAGCTCCCCGAGGTCGTAACTCGGCGTCGCCAGACCGGCCGTCTGGATCTCCGCGAGCAACAGCCCGGCTTCGATCCCGCCGTCGAACTCGAGGCCGAAGTCGAGCACCGACGCCTCGTTATCGAGGTCGTAGCCGCCGACGTTTAGCTCCTCGGCGTACTCGAGGGCCTCGTCGACGAGCTCGATCGCCATCCGATTTACGCTCTCCATGGGGCTGGATTCAGCCCCCTCCCTAAAACCGTTTACAGTTCGGTTCGGTTCGTCTGACGCGGGATCGTCGACTCGACCGCCACGAGCTTCGAGTACGAAGGTCGCCGACCGGTCGAGGGCCGCGGGCCGACCGCCCACCCCGCTCTCAGTCGACGACCTCGTACCCGGCGTCGTCGATCGCGCCGTCGAGGGCGTCCTCGTCGACCGACCCCTCGTCGTACCCGACGCGCACCCCTCGAGCTCGCGGTCGGCCGTCGCCGAGACGACCCCGTCGAGCGACTCGAGCGCCTCCGTGACGTTCGCTCCGAAGCCTCCACACGACGGACCGATGACCGCGATCGTTCGTTGGTTCACGCTCGCGGGTAGCGGAACGCGGAACCGGGAGCGTTCCGTTCTCGGCGTCGGGCGTTCGACCGCTCCGATCCGGGTTTCTGTCGGTCACCGGGCCGCTATACTCGATCGACTTTCGAATGAAACGATCGCATCCGGAAAAGCCGTTTATTTAATAGCTCGGGGCATACGGTCGACCATGTACCACGTGCTCCTCCCGGTGGACATCGACGAGGCGAGGGCCCGCGCGCAAGTCGAAGCCGTGCTCGATCTCCCCGGCGCGTCCGAGTCGGTCCGCGTCGACGTCCTGCACGTCTTCGAGGAGATAGACGTCCCGGCGGACGACGACGGACGGGCGTTCATCGACGAACTCAACCGGAATCTCGAGAACCTGCGGGAACTCCCCCAGACCGTCGATTCCGTCGTCGACGAACTCGAGGACGCCGGCGTCGAGACGTCCGTCCACTCCGTGACCGCCGACCCGGCGAGCGCGATCCTCGAGGTCGCCGAGGACTTCGACGTCGACGCGATCGTCATCGGCGCCCGCCGACGTTCGCCCGTCGGAAAGGTCCTCTTCGGCAGCGTCACGCAGGCGGTCATCCTCGAGAGCGACCGTCCCGTCACGGTCGCACCCGCCTGAGCCCCGCGCCGAAGGCACCCGAACTCCCCGACGCCCCGTCACGTCCGGCGACGTCGCTCGAGGACGTCCGCCGGCACACGACTCGCCAGGTCGACGCGACGCCGACGGTCGCGACGGTGCGACCTCGCCCGCGTCGACGTGACGATCGAGTACCGTCGATCCGAACGAACCGCACTTTCGACCCTACCCGGGACAGTCGACCGCGATAGATGGCTCCGACGAAACAGGCTCGATACCCGCAGCGACCGACGAGACCGACCGCAGATTCGGGGGCTCCGATCGCTCGAGGGCCGCCGATGGCGAACAGCCGGTGCGTCGTTCCGTGAGCGCGCGAACGGACTCGCGGGTCGGCCTCCGCGCTCGAGGGTGGAAGGGCTACACCGCCCTCATCCTCGGGTGGCAGGTCGCGGCGAGCGTCTGTTTCTACTCCGTCTACGCCGTAACGCCGTTCGTCCGGTCGGAGTTCGGGGTTTCCGCGACCGCTGTCGGAGTTCTGGTGTCGACGCTGACGGCGGGGTACACGCTGTGTCTGCTCCCCGTCGGCTCGATCATCGACGCCTACGGGGAGGACCTCGTCCTGTTCGTCGGCCTGATCGGACTCGCGCTCGGTGCCGCGCTCGTCACGACGGCGCCGACCTACCCCTTCCTGCTCGGGGCCGTGTTCGTCCTCGGCGCCTTCTACGCGACGGCTATCCCGGGGACGAACAAAGCGGTGTTCAACGCGATCCCGGCGGACCGGCTCAACTTCTCGATGGGGATCAAGCAGGTCGGCGTCACGGCGGGCAGCGGCATCAGCGCGCTGTTGATCCCCTGGTTCGGCGAGGAGACGGCCGTCGGCTGGACGGGTGGCTTCCTGCTCGTCGCCGCGATCGCCGTGGTCGTCGCCCTCGCCTTCCGACTGGTGTACGACGCCGGCGGCGCCGCGGACGGTGGCGAGAACGGCGGGATTCGAACGCACCTCCGGAACCCCGAGTACGTCCTTCTCGCGGTCGCGGGCTTCTTTCTCGCCGCCGGCCTCTTCACGACGACCGCGTACACGATCCTCTACGTCGACGACGTCGTCGGCGCGGGCGTCGTCTTCGCCGGCGTCACCCTCGCCGCCGCGCAGGTGACCGGCAGCGCCGGCCGGATCGTCTTCGGCTGGCTCGCGGACCGCCTCACCGGCTCGGTCACCGTCTCCACGCTCGGGATCCTCGCCGTCCAGGCCGGCGCCTCCGCCGTCCTCTTCCTCGTCGTCACCGTCGTGGAGACGCCGGTCGTCGCGCTCGCCTGCTTCGCCCTGCTCGGCTTCTTCGTGCTCGGCTTCACCGGCGTCTACTACTCGTGCATCGGCTCGCTCGTTCCCGACGAGGAGATCGGGAGCGCCAGCTCCGGCGGCCAACTCGCGCTCAACTCCGGCGCGCTCGTGGCCCCGCCGGCGTTCGGCTCGCTCGTGGACGCGATCGGCTACGACGCCGCCTGGACGATGCTCGCACTCGGGGCGCTGGCGTCGCTGGCGCTCCTGCTCGTCCTCCTGCGCCGGAACCGCTAGGAACCGGATCGCATCGCGAGGGGCTGGCCGAGTCACGTCCGACCCGCCGAGACTCACCAACCGTTATACGCTCCCGCACGGAGGTCCAGGTATGGAAGTCATCCACACCGCGCTCTGGACGGACGATCTCGACGAAACGATCGAGTTCTACGTCGACGTGCTCGGCCTCGAGCGGACCTGGGGCTTTACGGCCGACGACGGCGTCGAAAACGTCTACGTCGGGACGGAGGACGGCGCCGAACTGCAGTTCAAGTACGACCCCGACGGCGAGTCGACCCCGGACCCCGCGGGAATCGACCACCTCGCGCTCGGCGTCGACGACACCGACGCGGTCTTCGAGCGCGTCGTCGAGGAGACCGGCTGCGAGGTCGAGGTCGAACCGACCACGATGGAGGACATCGACGTCCGCGTCGCGTTCATCCGCGATCCGGCCGGCTACGTGGTCGAGTTGGTCGAACACCTCGAGTGAGTCGGCGGCCGTCGCGCGGTCGTCGAATCGTCTCGAGGCAGAACACGCCCCGTGCGGGCCGAAATCGACACCCCGCCCGCGCAGGACGTCACTCCCGGTGTTTCGCCGGTCGACCGAGTTCCTCGACGACCGCGTCGACCTTCTCCCGTGCGGGTCGGTCCGACTCTCGTTTGTCGTCGATCTTCAACACCGTGCTAACTCGATCGGCGTCGATCGCCTCGTGGGCGGCGCGCGCCGCGGCGAACAGTTCCTCGGTCGACTCGGCCTCGATCGTCGTCCCCATCGGGCCCGTCTCGTAGGTGACGTCGAACTCCTCGAGGGCGTCGACCGCCTTCGCGACCTCGCCCGCCATACTGCCTTCGACGACCGGTGCGGTGCTCAGAAAGCCGATTACCGTCATGTGTCGACGGACAATCCCCAGCGGAAAATACCTAGCCGTCCGGGCGAGCGCTCGAGGGGTGACCCCGAGGGGCGCTCAGCGAGTACGGGTGGGCGGTCAGAGGGGAGGGTGGATACTCGGACAGCACGGGAGGCACTCGGTAGGAGGGATGAATCGGAGAACTGAGGGAGAACTGAAGTCACCGTCGACCGTCGGACGAGGGCGTCGTCGACGTCAGTCGACGGAATTCACATCGACCGCGCGGGCGCGTTCGCGCGGGCGGGCGGGTAGATGACGATGTCCCCGTTCGCGTAGACGTACACCTCGTGGTCGAGGGCGGTGAACGCCACGTGGCCGCCGGTTCGCCTCGAGCCGTCGGCCTTCTGGCCAAAGATCCGCTCGAGCGCGTCGGGGTCGACGCTGTCGTAGAGGGAGAACTCCCCCTGGGAGACGTCGATGTCGGCGATGGAGGCGAGCGCGTGGACGATCGTCGCGGTGAGCGTCGCGCTGCCGTCGGGGTCGTATCGGAGGACGTATCGGTCGTTCGTCTGGTCGTACTGGAGGTCGTCCGCGTCGTCGGAGGAGTGAAGATGAGCCTGCATGTGATTCCCTTGTCGTTCAATCGGCTGTTGCTCACTACCCCTCCGCGGTATAAAAGTTAATCGCAGGTCGAATCAGTAATTGATCGTGACTGAATCGAGCGAAACACTTCGTAGGTTTGGAAATTATCGTCCGTTCCGTGCGATACCGTAAAGATGCTGCTCGAGGCCGCTCTGTCGGTAACGATCGTGAAGAAATACGTCGTTACTCGCTGAATCGGCTTCGCCGGAAGCCGAAGGGAAGCGCTACGAGTTCGTTTCTCGAGGAAACGTTCTCGTTACGCTGATAGAAAGTTCACCCGCAGATTCGCCTACTGTCGCTGACGGACGTGTGAGTGACAGAACTGCGCTGACTGGGTTGTTCCTCGTGACGATATATCCTACCTACGGCCCGCTAGTATCGCCGCCTGGCAGTTGGTTCGTCCACTAATATTTAAGATAGTGACGTATAATCGGTCAATCATGAGTGGCAGAAAATCAACGAGCGATGAGGAGGGTGGGCTCGCTCCAATAGTGATCCTCGTCGCTTCGCTCGTTTTTGGTGGATACGTTGTGTTTGAACGCCCGTTCGACATTGGGCCGACCTACGTATGGGTGATTGTACTGTTACTCTCGATAGCAGGCCTACTCTACGTTGCGTGGGGGTTTGATGATGTTAGGAAAGAGTCCGGTGTTCACGCGGCGGTTAACTGGTTGTTCAGCGATCTCGACGAGGAATCGAGGTCCCAGGTGTCTGACTCAACCACGGAAAAAACACCACCGGCGTCGGAGTCGTTGAAGAATGAACTACGGCTTGATCGGGCTGGTGGCCAGTGTGAGTACTGTGTGGAAGAGATCGATCTGCTGGAGGTTCATCACATCAAGCCGAGGTCGGAGGGCGGTCCGAATACTCGGAAGAACCTCATCGTTTTGTGCCCGAATTGTCACCGGAAGGCCGACCGAGGGGTGTACAGCAGGTCAGAGTTAAAACATAAGGTGAAGCAACAAGAAGCGGTGCACGAGGTGTAAGTAATGGGAACAGTTAGGCGGGATGGAAAGTGGACGCTCGAGAAGGATCAGGAGGGGGTGTACGCCATTTGCGAGCGAGGTGATCTGCGCGCTCGAATAATCACGGACGACTACGAGCCACAGGGACTGTTGGATGACGTAACTACAGATATGATGACAGAAACTATCGAGGTCCGATCGTTCCCGGAAGCAGAACAGGAATTTCAGAGATACATCGAGGACGCGGAAAGCGGTGGATTTTGGTAGAATACCCCTTTCAGTCCCTCAGACGACGGGGAGATTGATCGTCGTACGGGAATACACTCACTGAGCGTCGTTGCTGATCGAATAGACTGACGAGGACGGGAGTTATTCGAGATATGGCGCTTCCCGCGTGGGACCCCGTTAAGGACATAAACATCCGTGCACCAGCCGGAAGCGCCCGGCCCTCGCCAGCCCCGCATGAGGGATTATATTTTTCTAACAAATATTTCATATCCGCCTTGGAAGCACCGCTGGGGCAACTTTGTAGGTTAACATTGATACCTCAGGCCGGTTTCTCTACTTCAATGGATGCCGTAAAATACCGATAGAGTGCTTGAAGAGCCGTTATGCGCTGGCTGGGATTTGAACCACGCCGAGACGTTCCAGGTCGCTCACTTCGTTCGCTTCCCGGGCTGCGACTCGTCTGATTCAAATCCCAGGGTCGATTTCTCCGAATACGAGTACTCGCGCTGCTACGCAGCGCTCGTGGAGTTGTATTCGGAGAAATGCGCTGGCTGGGATTTGAACCCAGGTTGTGACCATGGCAAGGTCACGTGATACCACTACACTACCAGCGCCCTGTTGCAGTTTCATCTACTCCCCGAGGGAGGTATAAGGGTTGCGAATCGACCGAGGCGTGACCTACGGGGTCGTCCCTCACGGTCGGTTCGCGATCAGATCGTTCAATCGTCGCCTCGAACCTCGAGCACCGCGCCTACCGCCTCGAGCGGCGCTCTCGTCCCGTCCGCTCGATTATTTTCGATTAGCCGATACGTAGCCCGCGATCGATTCCGCTCGAGCGACCTGTTACCGTCGGCGAGTGTGTGCCAGAGACGCACGAATTCGGCCGTGTGAGGGGTCCACAGCCGAAACGGATTCCGCTACCCTTTTAAGAACCCGCCAGCAAAACATCGCTACAGTCTAGTGACGAGGCGCCGAAGCGTCACGGCATGACCGTCAGCGTACTCGTGCCGTCGTCGCTCACCCGGGAAGCCGAGGACAAACGCGAGGCCACTCGCAAACTCGGCTACGTCGCCCGCGCGGCGACGATCTTCCGGGCCGATCGCCTGGTCGTCTTCCCCGATCCGGAGGGCGAAACCGGGCGGTTCGACGGCGGGTTCGTAAGCACCGTGCTGCGGTACGCCGCAACGCCGCCATACCTCAGAAACGAGGCGTGGGGGGTGCGGGACGAACTGGAGTACGCGGGCGTCTTGCCGCCGCTCCGCGCTGCGTCACGGACCGGCTCCGAATCGAACGGTTCGGGGTCGATAAGACAAGGGATCGTGACCGAGGTCGGACCTGACAGGCGCGTCCGGGTCAATTGCGGACTGCAACACCCGATCTCCCTCAACGTCCCTCCAGAAATGGAGGTCGCCGAGGGGGAGCGCGTGACCGTCAGGATCTCTTCGCGACGACCGGTCCGGGCGAAACTCGTCGATCAGCCCCTCCCGGGGCTGTCGGTCGAGCGGACGGACCTATCGGCGGCGCTCTGCCGTGAGGACGCCGGCGTTCGAATCGCGTCGTCTCGCTACGGTGAGCGGCTCACCGTCGGGCGACTCGAGACGCTGGCCGGGCGCGTCGAGCGGGACGGGATGACCGTCGCGTTCGGCGCGCCCGAGAGAGGGCTGCCGGACATCCTCGGAATCGAGGCGTCCGCCGTCGACTCGTCGTTCGATCGGTCCGTCGGGGGCCGAGACGAGGACGGGGTCGACGGCGACGGAGTCGAACCCACAGCGGATCCGTCAACGGAAACGGGGTTCGACCTCTGGCTGAACACGGTTCCGAACCAGGGCAGCGAGGTGGTGCGAACGGAGGAGGCTCTGTTCGCCACCCTCGCCTGCCTCTCACTGAGAGCGTGATAGAATGCCACAGAAAAACGCACCACGCAAAGGCTCACTCGGGTTCGGCCCGCGCAAGCGCGCCTCGTCGGAGGTTCCGCGCTTCAAATCGTGGCCGGACGACGACGGACAGCCGACGCTCCAGGGCTTCGCGGGCTACAAGGCCGGCATGACCCACGTGGTCATGGTCGACGACGAGGCGAACTCGCCGACCGAGGGAATGGAACAGACCGTTCCCGTCACCATCGTGGAGACGCCGCCGATGCGCGCCGTCGCCCTGCGCGCGTACGAAGAAACGCCATACGGTATGAAACCGGTCACCGAGGTCTGGACCGACGAGTTCGTTCCCGAACTCGACCGCGTCCTCGACCTGCCAGGTGACGACTACGACGCCGACGCCGCCGCGGACGAACTCCGCGGCCTCCTCGAGGAGGGACGCGTCGACGACGTGCGCGCCATCACGCACACGATTCCCGGAGCCGTTCCCTCGGTTCCCAGGAAGAAGCCGGACGTGATGGAGACGCGCGTCGGCGGCGGCTCCGTCGAGGAGCGCGTCGACTTCGGCCTCGACATGCTCGACCAGGGCGGGGAACACGAGATGAACGACGTGTTCCGCGCCGGCGAGTACGTCGACGCCAGCGGCGTCACGAAGGGGAAAGGAACCCAGGGTCCCGTCAAGCGGTGGGGCGTCCAGAAGCGCAAGGGCAAGCACGCCCGGCAGGGATGGCGCCGCCGCATCGGGAACCTCGGTCCCTGGAACCCGAGCCGCGTCCGCTCGACGGTCCCCCAGCAGGGGCAGACCGGCTACCACCAGCGGACCGAACTGAACAAGCGCCTCGTCGACATCGGCGACGGGGCCGACGCGACGGTCGACGGCGGCTTCGTCAACTACGGCGAGGTCGACGGACCGCACGCGTTGATCAAGGGCTCGCTCCCCGGGCCGAACAAGCGCCTCGTGCGCTTCCGCCCGGCGATCCGACCCGGAGACCAGCCGCGCCTCGACCCCGAGGTCCGGTACGTCTCCACCGCATCCAACCAGGGCTAAGCCATGAACGCAACAGTACGAGACCTGGACGGTGCCGACGCGGGGGAGGTCGAGCTCCCGGCGGTCTTCGAGACGGAGTTCCGCCCGGACCTGATCGCCCGCGCCGTCCGCACCGCGCAGGCTAACCGAACGCAGGACTACGGCGCCGACGAGTTCGCGGGCATGCGCACGCCCGCGGAGTCGTTCGGCAGCGGCCGGGGCATGGCCCACGTCCCCCGACAGAACGGACGCGGCCGACGCGTCCCGCAGGCCGTCAAGGGACGACGGGCGCACCCGCCGAAAGCCGAGAAGGACCACACCGAATCGATCAACAAGAAAGAAAAGAAGCTGGCCGTCCGCAGCGCCATCGCGGCGACCGCCGACGAGGACCTCGTCGCCGAGCGCGGCCACGTCTTCGACGACGGCACCGACGTGCCGGTCGTCGTTTCCGACGAGTTCGAAGACCTCGTGAAGACGAAGGAGGTCGTCTCCTTCCTCGAGGCCGCCGGACTCGACGGCGACATCGAGCGCGCCGAAAACGGACGGAGCGTCCGAGCGGGGCAGGGGAAGCTCCGCGGGCGCAAGTACAAGACGCCGAAGTCGATCCTCTTCGTCAGCTCCAGCGAGGCCGGCCCGTCCCGCGCGGCACGGAACCTCGCCGGCGCGGACGTCGCGACGGCGGCCGAGGTCAACGCCGAAGACCTCGCCCCCGGCGCGCAGGCCGGCAGACTGACCGTCTGGACCGAGAGCGCACTGGAGGAGGTGGCTGACCGATGAGTTCGATTATCGATTACCCGCTGGTCACGGAGAAGGCGATGAACGACATGGACTTCGAGAACAAGCTCCAGTTCGTCGTCAATCCGGACGCGACCAAGCCGGAGATCTCGGAGGTCGTCGAGGAACGCTTCGACGTCGAGGTCACCAAAGTCAACACGCAACTCACGATGAACGGCAAGAAGAAGGCAACCGTCACGCTGGGTGAGGACGACGACGCCCAGGAAGTCGCCTCGCGAATCGGGGTGTTCTGACCATGGGACGACGAATTCTCGGCCAGCGACGAGGTCGCGGCGCGCCCACGTTCCGCGCGCCGTCCCACCGGTACAAGGCGAAGCTCGACCACAAGAAACCCGAGGAGGGCGACGTCGTCTCCGGGACCGTGGTCGACATCGAACACGACCCGGCCCGCTCGGCGCCGGTCGCCGCCGTCGAGTTCGAGGACGGCGAGCAGCGCCTGATCCTCGCGCCCGAGGGCATCTCGGTCGGCGAAGAGATTCAGGTCGGCATCTCGGCGGAGATCAAGCCCGGCAACACCCTTCCCCTCGCGGAAATTCCGGAAGGGGTCCCGGTCTGCAACGTCGAGGCGAAGCCCGGCGACGGCGGCAAGTTCGCCCGCGCCTCGGGCGTCAACGCGGACCTGATCACCCACGACCGCAACGCCGCGGTCGTCCAGCTGCCCAGCGGCGAGGTCAAGCGCCTCGACCCGCAGTGTCGTGCGACGATCGGCGTCGTGGCCGGCGGCGGCCGAACGGAGAAGCCGTTCGTCAAGGCTGGGAAGAAGTACCACAAGATGCGCGCCCGCGGTTCGAAGTGGCCGCGCGTTCGTGGGGTCGCGATGAACGCCGTCGACCACCCGTTCGGTGGCGGCGGCCGTCAGCACCCCGGTCGTCCCAAGTCCGTCTCGCGGCACGCGCCGCCGGGTCGGAAGGTGGGCGACATCTCCTCGCGCCGCACCGGCCGAGGTGGTAACAAATGAGCCAGGAGTACAGAACCGGCCGCGAAGGTGACGAGTTCACCTACCGCGGCCACACGCTCGAGGAGTTGCAGGAGATGGACGTCGAGGAAGTCGTGGAACTGCTCCCCGCACGCAAGCGGCGAAGCATCGAACGCGGTCTGACCGTCGAACAGCAGAAGCTGCTGGAGAAGGCCCGGACGAAGGACGCGGAGGAGACGGCGAACTCGCCGATCCGAACGCACCTGCGGGACATGCCGATCCTGCCGGAGTTCGTCGGCCTGACGTTCGCCGTCTACAACGGGCAGTCGTTCGAGCGCGTCCGAGTCGAGCCCGAGATGATCGGGCACTACCTCGGCGAATTCCAGCTGACCCGCTCGTCCGTCGAGCACGGACAGGCCGGTATCGGCGCGACCCGCTCGTCGAAGTTCGTCCCGCTGAAGTGATCTACGCATGGGAATCAACTACTCCGTCGACGCGGACCCGGACGCCACGGCGAAAGCGATGCTCCGGGAGCGTCAGATGAGCCACAAGCACAGCAAGGAGATCGCCCGCGAGATCAAGGGTCGAACCGTCGAAGACGCCCGGGCGTACCTCCGGGACGTCGTCGACAAGAAGCGGTCGGTGCCGTTCAAGTCGCACAACAGCGGCGTCGGCCACCGGTCGGACATCGACGGCTGGGACGCGGGCCGGTACCCCGAGAAAGCCTCGGAGGCGTTCCTCGACCTCCTCGAGAACGTCGCCGCGAACGCCGACCACCAGGGCTTCGACGCGGACTCGATGGAGATCGTCCACGTCGCCGCCCACAAGGTCGGCGAGTCGATCGGCCGCAAGCCCCGCGCGATGGGGCGGGCGACGGCGTGGAACACGCCGCAGGTCGACGTCGAGATCGTCGTCCAGGAGGTCGACGAAGACGAGGAGGGTGATACCTGATATGGCAGACGAACACCAGTTCATCGAGAACGGCCTGCAGCGGTCCCAGATCGACGAGTTCTTCGCAGAAGAGCTCGGCCGCGCGGGCTACGGTGGTATGGAGGTCGCCAAGACGCCGATGGGCACCCAGATCGTCCTCAAGGCCGAAAAGCCCGGGATGGTCATCGGCAAGGGCGGCGAGAACATCCGGAAGGTCACGGCCGAACTCGAGCGCCGCTTCGACCTCGAGGACCCGCAGATCGACGTGCAGGAGGTCGACGAACCCGACCTCAACGCGCGCATCGTCGCGGACCGCCTCGCGAACGCGCTCGAGCGCGGCTGGTACTTCCGGAAGGCCGGTCACACGACGATCGACCGGATCATGGACGCCGGGGCGCTCGGCGCCGAGATCGTCCTCTCCGGGAAGGTCACCGGCGCGCGCTCGCGCGTCGAGAAGTTCAACCGCGGCTACATCAAGCACAACGGCGAGCCCGCGGAAGAGATCGTCGACGAGGGCCAGGGCGTCGCGGTGATGAAGCTCGGAACCATCGGCGTGACGGTCAAGATCATCCCGCCGAACGCCGAGCTGCCCGACGACTTCCAGATCCACGAGGACCTCGATCCGGAGGAGGTCGTCCCCGAGGCCGTCGAGGCCAACGAGGGCGTCGAGGAGCTCTTAGAGGAGCCCCCGGAGGACGCGAAGGACCTCGACGTCGAGCCCGAGCGCGAGGAAGCGCCCGAGGCCGAGGAGGCCGAGGAGGCCGAACTCGACGAGGAAGTCGTCGAGGAGGTCATCGAGGAGGAAGTCGAGGCCGCCGAGGACGAGGAGGCCGAAGCCGAGGCAGCGGCTGACGAAGCCGAATCCGGTGACGAGGAAGAGGACCTCGAGGACCTCGACGAGGACGTCGAGGCCGAAGCCGAGGAACTCGTCGCCGAGATGGAAGCCGAGGACGAGGACGAACCCGAGGACGGAGGTGACGACTGATGGCGATCCTGCACGTCGAGGAGATCCGCGACATGACGCCCGTCGAACGGCGGGAGGAACTCGAGGAACTCGAGACGGAACTGCTGAACGCCAAGTCCGTCCTGGCGGCCGGTGGCGCGCCGGAGAATCCGGGGCGCATCGGCGAACTCGGACGAACCATCGCGCGGATCAAGACGGTCCAGCGTGAAGAGGGAGACCTCGACGAAGCCGAATCCGAAGAATAGACCATGCCACTGACACCCGAGACCCTGCCGCGACACGAACTCAACGGCCTGCCCGTCCGCGTCGTCGAGAGCGACGACGAGGGGCGCGTGGGCCTCGAGGGGCGCGTCGTCATCGAGACGACGAACACGCTCTCCGTAGAAGTTCGCGAAGACGGCGAGTCCCGGGTTGTCATGGTACCGAAATCGGGCTCGGTGTTCGAGTTCGCGATCACAGATGACGCCGCCGGGGACGAGAAGTCCCCGGGGACCGCGTCCGAACTGGCCGACACTCAACCTGCAGCGGCGGACGACTCGTCCGACGCCGTAGACCGAGCTGGCGGCGACACCGCCAGCTGCCGCGCCAACAGGCGCGCTGCCGGCGAGGGCGTGGCCTACGTTACGGTCGATGGATCGCGGCTGCTCTCACGACCCGCCCGACGAACCGAAACGAGTGGTGACTCACCATGGCAATAGGACTAGACGTAGAAACCCCTCCGGAACCAGAGAACCCGGAGGAATACGATTACGAGACGTGTCCGTTCTACGGCGAGCTTCCCGTTCGAGGTCAGATCCTCGAGGGAACCGTCGTCTCGACGGACATGGAGAAGACCGTAATCGTCGAGCGAGAGTACGACGTGACGGTCCCGAAGTACGACCGTCAGATGAAACGTCGCTCGCGCATCCCGGCCCACGTGCCGGGCGTGCTCGAGCCGCTCTCGGTCGGTGACACGGTCAAGATCGCAGAGACCCGACCACTGTCGAAGACGAAATCGCACGTGGTCGTCGAAGTAACCGAGGAAGCGACGGCGGAGGACATCGCGGAGCTCACGGGACAGGCCGAGCCCGAACCGGAGCTCTCCCCGGAGGACCTCACCACGACCGAAGACGAGGGTGATCAGTGATGGAGGCGATGAAAGCCGACGTCACGCAGGGCCTCAAGAAGGGCTCGCTCGTCACCTGCGCCGACAACACCGGCGCGCGCGAGCTGAAGATCATCAGCGTCTCGGGCTACCACGGAACCAAGAACCGCCAGCCGAAGGCGGGACTCGGTGACAAGGTTACGGTCTCCGTGACCAAGGGGACCCCCGAGATGCGCCGCCAGGTCCTCGAGGCCGTCATCGTTCGCCAGCGGAAGCCGATCCGCCGGCCCGACGGCACCCGACTCAAGTTCGAGGACAACGCGGCGGTCATCGTCGACGAGAACGAAGAGCCCCGCGGAACGGAGCTCAAGGGTCCGATCGCCCGCGAGGTCGCCGAGCGCTTCGGCGCGATCGCGAGCACGGCAACGATGATCGTCTGAGGTGGACAGAATATGAGCAAACAACCACGCAAACAGCGAACACAGACGGAGCGCGCCCCGCTGCACCAGCGACACAAGCAGGTGCACGCCACGCTCTCCGAGGAGCTCCGCGAGGAGTACGGCAAACGCCGCACCCGCGTCAACGCGGGCGACACGGTCGAAGTCCTGCGCGGCGATCACGCCGGCTCGGAGGGCGAAGTGCTGCGGGTCGACCTCACGGACGGGGTCATCCACGTCGAGGACGTCACGGTCGAGACGGCCGACGGCGAGGAGGTCCCGCGGCCGCTCGACGCGTCGAACGTCCGGATCACGGACCTCGACCTCGGCGACGACCGGCGGCGAGCGCGCCTCGAGGACGAATCCGATTCGGAATCGGACGGTGATAGCGAATGAGCAACCATCAGAAACGACTCTCGGTACCGAAATCCTGGCCGGTCGAGCGGAAGACCGACGTCTTCACCGTCAAGGCCGGCGCCGGCCCGCACGGTAAAGACGGCGTCCCGCTGGTCATCCTCCTTCGGGACGTCCTCGGCTACGTCGACTCGAAGAAGGAAGCGCGCTACGCGCTCAGCCAGGACGCGATCCTCGTCAACGGGGATCCGATCAACGACGAAGCGCGGCCGATCGGCATGTTCGACATCGTCGCGTTCCGGGAACGCGAGGAGTACTACCGCGTCTTCCCCGACGAGGGCGGCCGACTCGCCCTGACCGAGATCGACGCCGACGCGGCGGAGAGCCGCCTCGGCAAGATCGAGGGGAAACAGCAGGTCCCCGGCGGCGACACCCAGCTCACCCTGCACGACGGGACGAACGTCACCGCCGACGAGGAGGGCTACAGCACGAACGACTCGATCGTCGTCGACAACGAGTCGAAGGAGATCGTCGCCCACTTCCCCTACGAGGAGGGCGCGCTCGTGACCGCCGTCCGCGGCAACCACGGCGGCAATATCGGCGAACTCGTCGACATCGACGTGACCCCCGGCAGCGGGTCGAACATCGTCACCGTCGAGACCGACGACGGCGAGTTCGAGACGGTCGAGGAGTACGTCGTCGTGATCGACGAGAACTTCACGGGTGATGGTGAATGAGC
The DNA here is from genome assembly GCF_031852275.1 of Halovalidus salilacus. Taxonomy (GTDB): domain Archaea; phylum Halobacteriota; class Halobacteria; order Halobacteriales; family Natrialbaceae; genus Halovalidus; species Halovalidus salilacus. The sequence goes on from NZ_CP134700.1 coordinate 1,094,955, forward strand.
GAGGCCAGCGACACCGCGGAGGCCGAGTTCCACGAGATGCGCGAACCCCGCGTCGAGAAGGTCGTCGTCCACATGGGCGTCGGCCGGGGCGGTCGCGAACTCGGCCACGCCGAGGACATCATCGAGGACATCACCGGTCAGCAGAGCGTTCGCACCCAGGCGAAGAAGACCGAACCCGAGTTCGGCATCCGCCAGGGCGAACCGATCGGCACGAAGGTCACCCTCCGCGGGGAAGACGCCCACGAGTTCCTCGAGACGGCCCTGCCGCTTTCGGACCTCTCGGCGTCGCAGTTCGACGACACCGGCAACTTCAGCTTCGGCGTCGAAGAACACACCGAGTTCCCCAGCCAGGAGTACGACCCGACCGTCGGGATCTACGGGCTGGACGTCACCGTCAACCTGGTGCGTCCGGGCTACCGCGTCGCCAAGCGCGACAAGGCCAGCCGAAAGATCCCCTCGAGACACCGGCTCACGCCCGAGGACGCCATCGCGTTCCTCGAGGCGAACTTCGACGTGAACGTGGAGGAGACCGAGGATGAGTGAAAGCGAAACCGAGACGGACCAGACGGGCGAGCACGCCGGAAAGCGCACGGGCCAGTTCGAAGCCTGCCAGCGCTGCGGCCGCAAGCAGGGCCTGGTCGGCAAGTACGACATCAACCTCTGCCGGCAGTGCTTCCGCGAGATCGCCCGCGACATGGGATTCAAGAAGTACCGATAACATGACCGGGAACGATCCACTCAGCAACGCGCTCTCCGGCCTCGACAACGCCGAGAGCGTCGGGAAACTGAGCCACGAGGTAGCGCCCGCCTCGAACGAGATCGGCAGCGTACTCGAGGTCTTCTACGACCGCGGGTACATCGACGGCTTCGAGTTCGTCGACGACGGCAAAGCCGGTCGGTTCGAGGTCGAACTGAAAGGAGCGATCAACGAGTGCGGCCCCGTCAAGCCCCGCTACAGCGTCGGCGCCGACGACTTCGAGAAGTGGGAGAAGCGATTCCTCCCCGCTCGAGACTTCGGCGCGCTCGTCGTCACGACGAGCAGTGGCATCATGAGCCACTACGAGGCGCGAGAGCAGGGTATCGGGGGCCAAGTGATCGCATACGTCTACTAACCATGCGAGTCGAACTGGAAATCCCCGAAAACGTAACGGTCGAGGTCGACCACCTCGACGTGACCGTCGACGGTCCGGAAGGCAGCGTCACCCGCCGCCTCTGGTACCCGAACGTGTCCGTCGACGTCGACGGCGACACCGTGGTGATCGAGAGCGACGCCGAGAACGCGAAGACGAACGCGACCGTCGGCACCTTCGAGAGCCACATCGAGAACGCGTTCTACGGCGTGACCGAGGTGTGGGAGTACGAGATGGAAGTCTTCTACTCCCACTTCCCGATGCAGGTCCGCGTGGAAGGCGACGACGTCGTCATCGAGAACTTCCTCGGCGAGCGAGCACCGCGACGAACGACCATCCACGGCGAGACCCAGGTCTCCGTCGACGGCGAATCGATCACGCTGACGGGCCCCGACAAGGAGGACGTCGGGCAGACGGCGGCGGACATCGAGCAGTTGACGAAGGTCAAGGGCAAGGACACCCGCGTCTTCCAGGACGGTGTCTACATCACCCGGAAACCGCAGAAAGGAGGTGCCTGATAGATGGCTGACGACGAACCCGAAGCCGACGCCGAAGAGACCGAGGCGGAGACGGAAGCCGAGGCCGAAGCGGAGGCCGAGGAGGACGTCGACGCCGAGGGCCCGCAGGAACTCGAGGACATCAGCGGCGTCGGCGCGAGCAAGGCCGACGCGCTCCGCGAGTCCGGCTACGAGTCCATCGAGGACGTCAAGGAGGCCTCCCAGGACGACCTGGCCGAGGTGGAGGGCATCGGCAACGCGCTCGCCGCGCGCATCAAAGCCGACGTCGGCGATCTCGAGGTCGCGGAAGAGACCGAAGCCGAGATCGAAGACGAGGCGCCCGAAGCCGAAGAGGAACCCGAGGACGTCGAGACGGAACTGCGCCCGCGCGGGCTGGTCGAGAAGACCCCCGACCTCTCCGACGAGGAGAAGCGGCTGCTCAGCCGCCGACGCTCCGAGGGGAAACCGCAGTTCAACCGACAGGACTACCACAAGAAAAAGCGCACGCCCGAATCCTGGCGACGCCCGCGCGGCGGCCTCTCGAAGCAGCGCCGCGGCATCAAGGGCAAGGGCCAGAAGGTCGAGGCCGGCTACCGCACGCCGGAGTCCGTCCGGGGCAAACACCCCAGCGGCTTCGAGGAGGTCCGCGTGGAGAACGTGGACGACCTCGAGGGCGTCGACGGCGACACGCAGGCCGTTCGAATCGCCTCCTCGGTCGGCGCGCGAAAGCGCGAGCGGATCGAGGACGTCGCCGAGGATCGGGGCGTTCGCGTCCTGAATCCGACCTACGAGGAAGTCGAGGTGGAATCCGATGACTGATCTTCGCGCACAGAAGCGGCTCGCCGCCGACGTCCTCGACGTCGGGGAGAACCGCGTCTGGTTCGATCCGAACGCCCAGGCGGACATCGCCGAAGCGATCACCCGCGACGAGATCCGCGAACTCGTCGACGACGGCGTGATCCGGGCGAAAGACGCCCGCGGGAACTCCCGCGGCCGCGCCCGCGAACGCAACGCGAAGCGCTCCTACGGCCACCGCAAGGGGCCGGGCAAGCGCCGCGGCAGGAAGGGCGCACGCCAGAACTCGAAAGAGGAGTGGCAACAGAAGATCCGCGCACAGCGACGGAAACTCCGCGAACTCCGCGATCAGGGCGAACTGACGCCCACGCAGTATCGCGAACTCTACCGCAAAGCGGGCGGTGGGGAGTTCCGGAGCGTCCGGTACCTGTTGAACTACATCGACAACGAATACGGTGATCAGTGATGGCGACAGGACCACGATACAAAGTTCCGATGCGCCGTCGCCGAGAGGTCCGGACGGACTACCACCAGAGGTTGCGCCTGCTGAAGTCGGGTAAGCCCCGCCTCGTCGCTCGAAAGAGCAACAAGCACACCACGGCGCAGCTGATCGTCCCCGGACCCCAGGGCGACGAAACGCTCGCGAGCGCTCACTCGAGCGATCTCGCGGAGTACGGCTGGGACGCACCCACGAGCAACATCTCCGCGGCCTACCTGACCGGCCTGCTGGCCGGCCAGCGCGCCGTGGAGGCGGGCCTCGAGGAAGCGGTCCTCGACATCGGCCTCAACACGGCGACGCCGGGCAACAAGGTGTTCGCCGTCCAGGAGGGCGCGATCGACGCCGGCCTCGAGATCCCGCACAACGACAGCGTGCTCGCCGAGTGGTCGCGTACCCGCGGCGAGCACATCGCCGAGTACGCCGAACAGCTCGACGAGCCGCTGTACAGCGACTTCGACGCGACCGAACTACCCGAACACTTCGACGAGGTACGAGAGGCGATCTTAGAATGAGCGCAGACAACTACGACGACGGCTGGCAGCCCGTCACCCGGCTCGGCCGGATGGTCCAGGAGGGCGAGATCGACTCGATGGAGGCCGCCCTCAACTCGGGACTCCCGCTGAAGGAACCCGAGATCGTCGACCAGCTCCTTCCCGGACTGGACGACGAAGTGCTGGACATCAACATGGTCCAGCGCATGACCGACTCCGGACGGCGCGTCAAGTTCCGATGCGTCGTCGCCGTCGGCAACCGCGACGGCTTCGTCGGCTACGCCGAGGGCCGGGACGACCAGGTGGGCTCCGCCATCCAGAAGGCGATCGGCATCGCGAAGCTGAACATGATCCGGGTTCCCCGGGGCTCCGGCTCCTGGGAGGACCGCTCGGACCGGCCCCACTCGCTGACCCGACGAACGACGGGCAAGGCCGGCTCCGTCGAGGTCGAGCTCATCCCCGCCCCCGAGGGGCTGGGACTGGCCGCCAGCGACACCGTTCGCGCGGTGCTCGAGCTGGCCGGCATCGAGAACGCCTGGACGAAGAGCCACGGCAACACCCGGACGACGGTGAACCTCGCGAAGGCGACGTTCAACGCGCTCGAGAACGCCTCGCAGTCGCGACAGCCCCGATCCCGCGGGGTGGTCGAAGGATGAAGGCGATCGTCCAGCTTCGCGGCGAAGTGAACCGATCCGGAGCGGTCGACGACACCCTGTCGATGCTCAACCTGCACAAGGTCAACCACGCCACGCTGGTTCCGGACACCGACACCTACCGGGGTATGATTACGAAGGTCAACGACTTCGTCGCCCACGGCGAACCAACCGCCGAAGTAGTCGAGGCCGTCCTCGCGAAGCGAGCCGAACCGCTCGAGGGACGTCAGGCCGACGTCGACGAGGAGTGGCTCGCCGAGAACACCGACTACGACGACTTCGGCGAACTGGCCGAGGCGCTGCTGGCCGAGGAGACCACCCTCCGCGAGCAGGGGCTGTCGCCGACGCTTCGACTGCACCCGCCCCGCGGCGGCCACAGCGGCATCAAGCACTCGGCCGTCGAAGGGGGCCAACTCGGAAAGCATACAACCGAGGAAATCAACGACCTCTTAGAATCGATGCGCTAACCATGACGAGCAAAAAACGACGCCAGCGCGGCTCCCGAACCCACGGCGGCGGTACCCACAAGAATCGGCGGGGTGCCGGCCACCGGGGCGGACGCGGACGCGCCGGGCGCAGCAAACACGAGTTCCACAACTACGAACCGAAGGGGAAACACGGCTTCAAGCGACCGCAGGACATCCGCGAGGAGGTCCTCGAGATCGACGTCAAGAAGCTCGACGAGGACGCGATCCTCTACGCCGCCGAGGGTCTCGCCGAGGAGACCGGCGACGGCTACGAGATCGACGCCCGAGACGTCGTCGAGGACGGCCACGAGGCCGACGTCGTCAAGGTCCTCGGAAGCGGTCAGGTCCGCAACTCGCTCTCGGTGACCGCCGACGCGTTCACCGACGCCGCTCGGGAGAAACTCGAGTCGGCGGGTGGCGAAGCGGTGCTGACGGAACGATCGGTCGAGGACGAGGCCGAGGCGCGAGCCGACGCCGACGGAGAACAGGACGAGGAATAACGCATGGGATGGAAGGAAGCCGCCGAACCGGTCTTAACGCGAATCCCCACCGTCAAGCGCCCCGAGAAGCACGTTCCGTTCAAGCGGAAGCTGGCGTGGACGGCCGGGATTCTCGTGTTGTACTTCTTCCTGACGAACATCACCCTGCTCGGCTCCGCCGGCGGGGAGGACATGTTCGGGCAGTTCCGTTCGGTCCTCGCGGGCGAGTTCGGGTCGGTGCTGACGGTCGGTATCGGACCGATCGTCACCGCGAGCATCGTCATGCAGTTGCTCGGCGGGGCCGACCTCCTCGGGCTGGACACGAACGATCCGCGGGATCAGATCCTCTACCAGGGTCTTCAGAAACTGCTGGTCTTCGTCATGACTGCGCTGACGGCGCTCCCGATGGTGTTCGCCGGCGACTTCCTTCCAGCGGTGCCGCAGCTCCAGCTGGGCGGACTCGCCCTCGGTCAGACCGAGGTCCAGCTCGTCATGTTCGTGCAGCTGTTCCTCGGTGGCGTCCTCATCCTCTACATGGACGAGGTCGTCAGCAAGTGGGGCGTCGGGAGCGGGATCGGCCTGTTCATCGTCGCCAGCGTGAGCCAGTCGCTCGTCACCGGTCTGCTCCAGCCGACCACGGGCGGGTTCTTCTACAACTGGTACCAGATCATCACCGGGCAGATCGAGGTCTCGATCTTCTCGAGCGAGGGGCTGAACACGCTGCTGGTCGGCGATAGCGGCGGGCAAATCATCGCCCTGGCGACGACGCTGCTGATCTTCGGCATCGTCGTCTACGCCGAGTCCGTCCGCGTCGAGATCCCGCTCAGCCACGCTCGAGTGAAGGGCGCTCGCGGTCGCTTCCCGGTGAAGCTCATCTACGCGAGCGTCCTGCCGATGATCCTCGTCCGCGCGCTGCAGGCGAACGTCCAGTTCCTGGGCCAGATCCTGTACTCGCAGACGGGCGAGGGTGGTACGATCGCTCCCATGGGCTACGAACTGTCGTGGCTCGGCGTCTACAACGACGCGGGACAGCCCGTCAGCGGGCTGTTCTACTACCTTGCGCCGATCTACTCGCCCCAGGACTGGATGTGGTGGGCCGGCGCGGCCAGCCAGGAACCGTGGATGGTGATGATCCGCGTCGCGATCGACCTCGTGGTCATGATCGTCGGCGGCGCGATCTTCGCCATCTTCTGGGTCGAAACCACCAACATGGGCCCGGAGGCGACTGCGAAGCAGATCCAGAACTCGGGGATGCAGATCCCCGGCTTCCGCCAGAACGTCGGCGTCATCGAGAAGGTCATGGAGCGGTACATCCCGCAGGTGACCGTCATCGGCGGCGCCCTCGTCGGCCTGCTGGCCGTCTGGGCGAACATGCTCGGGACGATCGGCAACGTCGGCGGAACCGCGTTGCTGCTCGCGGTCTCCATCACGTACAAGCTGTACGAGGAGATCGCCGAGGAGCAACTGATGGAGATGCATCCGATGATGCGCCAGATGTTCGGCCGCGAGTGATCACTTCGTGATCACGATGTAGGCCTGCATCCCTCTTCTCGTTCTCGCACTTTCTCGAGCTTCGTAGGCGAATTGCTCGTCTTCGGGTCGAAACGTGTGGGCTAATCGTCAGTCGTCTCTCGCGAGACGTCTTCAATCGTTTCGGTGTCGAGATTGTTGAGGGAGGTGTCCTCCCCGATCGTGTAGACTGACGTTGTTTCGCAGCGGTAGCACTCGAGGCTCACGTCTTTGTGATGGGCCATCATCGAGACGTCTCGGCTACCGCACTCCGGGCAAGCAAGCCAATCGCGGAACCTGCGGCCCATGCTATAGTAGTCATTAGAACTATTTACGCAGAGATTGTAAGCCATTGTAATGGAACATCTTGACGAGATCTCCGTTGAGGATCTTCAGAACGCACTCGACAACGTAGACGGAAAGAAACCGGCACAACGGCTGTTAGCCGCGATTGCCTACAAAAACGGCGTTCCACAGAGTGAACTTGCCAAGTGGTACGGAGTTGAACGGAAAACGATCTATAATTGGCTCAAGCGGCTCGACACCGACGAGTCGCTTGAGCAGGCCGTTACTGATGCTCATCGATCTGGGAGAAAGCGAAAACTCTCGGAAACAGAGCAAGAACAGTTCGAAGCAACTGTCCACGGATCTCCTGCGGAAGTTGGGCTCGACGCGCCGGCGTGGACGCCGGCGCTCGTCCAGCAGTATCTTGCCGAAACCTACGATGTCGAGTACTCGCTCCCGAGTTGCCGGCGGTTGCTCAAAGAAGCGGGATTGAGCTATCAAAAACCACGCCGTACAGCCGCTGAATCCGATGCTGACGAGCAAGAAACGTTCCGCAAAGAGTTCAAAAAAAGCGGCGGGAGCTGGACGCCACCGTAGTCTGTATCGATCAAACCAAGAAATCCGTGCAGGTCGAGCCGCGTGCCGCGTGGTTTCCCCGCGGCACGCGGCCATCCGTCGAATTATCCGGTCAACGTGACTGGACGTGTCTCTTGGGCGCGATCACCGAAGACGGTGATCGCTTTTTCGCTCGATTCGAAGAGTACGTAACCGCCGAACACGCGAAACATTTCATTCTTGCATTATGCCAAGAGTTCGAAGATGATTTGCTCATTGTGCTGGATGGAGCGCCGTATTTTCAGGCATCGGCCGTCACGGACCTAGCGGCCCGTGACGACCTCGCCTTCGTCACGTTACCGGCATACTCGCCAGAGCTAAATCCTGTCGAGGAGTGCTGGAGACAACTCCAAGCCGCTCTCAGCAACCGCTTCTTTGAGTCACTCGACGATCTCACAACGGCGATTGATACGGCTCTTGACCAACTCTCTATACCAAAAGTGAGTAATTATTTCTAGGTCATACTATAGTAACGTCGCGTGAGTCCCCCTTATCGTTTGTGTGTGATCAATTGAGTGAATATTTGGCCGGATAGATGTAGTCGTCTTCGAGCAGCGGTAGCTGGTCAGTTCGCGACCTCCACCGCGGAGTTCGCGAGGTCCAGGATACGCCGATACGGCGTTACGAGACCGCTATCGGTCGGCCCTCAGCCACGAAGTCTCACCGGGTTCGGTAATCGCGTCCCTGACGGCAGTTGGACGATGATACGCTAGCGACCGACGCCCTTCGTCGTTCGGGACTTCCGTCGCCGAATCCCGGGACGGTCCCAGGGGAAGGTTTTTGACACCCGTGGACAAAAGGCAGGTACTGGGTTCGTCTACCGGCAGCGACCCGCTCGGTCGCTCGTGCCTGTTTCCGGGCCCGTTTGTTAGGAACTCGCGGTCGATCGGTCCTCGGTGATGGGGTGTTCCCGATCAGTTCGACGACCGACCGTCGCGAGCGCACGAACCATCCATGAGCGAAACCGCCAACTCCGACCTACTCGAGCAGATTGCGGCCGAACTTCCCGACCACCTCGACGTCACGAACGCCCGATACGAAGGGCCGAACCTCGTCGTGTACACCGAAACGCCTCGAGCGTTCGCGAAGGACGGCGATATCATCGGCTCGCTCGCGCGAACGTTTCAGAAGCGAATTACGATTCGACCGGCTCCGGGGACGCAGTCGAGTCCCGACGAGGCGAGGGCGACGATTCGGAAGATCGTGCCGGACGAAGCCGAAATTCGAGACCTCGAGTTCTATCCGACGGTGGGCGAAGTCGTCATCGAAGCCGAAAAGCCCGGGCTGGTGATCGGCCCGCGCGGATCGACGCTGCGGGAGATCACGCAGGAGGTCGGGTGGACGCCGGAGGTGATCCGGACGCCGCCGGTCGAGTCTTCGACGGTCAGCAACGTTCGGAACTTCCTCAGACACGAGCGAGGAGAGCGCAGGGAGTTTCTCGAACGCGTCGGCGAACGGATCCACGGCTCCCCCGCGAAGGAAGTCGAGTGGGTGCGAGTGACGACGCTCGGCTGTTGCCGCGAGGTCGGTCGGGCGAGTTTCCTCCTCGCGACGCCGAATACGAAGATACTGATCGACTGCGGGGACAAGCCCGGCGCCGAGGGGGAGGTCCCGTACCTCCACGCGCCGGAGGCGATGCCGCTCACGGACATCGACGCCGTCGTCTTGACCCACGCTCACCTCGACCACAGCGCGTTGCTCCCGCTGCTGTTCAAGTACGGGTACGACGGTCCGGTCTTCACGACCGAACCGACGAGGGATCTCATGGGCCTGCTCCAACTCGATTACCTCGACGTGGCGGCCAAGGAGGGGCGAGCGCCACCGTACGAGAGCGAGCAGGTGCGAGAGACGATCAAACACACCATCCCCATCGACTACGGGGATACCACCGACATCGCCCCGGACGTGAAGTTGACGATGCACAACGCCGGCCACATCCTGGGGAGCGCCGTCTGTCACTTCCACGTCGGCAGCGGTTTCCACAACGTCGTCTTCTCGGGCGACATCCACTACGAGCCGACCAGGCTGTTCAACGGCGCGGTCAACAACTTCCCGCGCGCCGAGTCGATGGTGATGGAATCGACGTACGGGCGTCGAAACGACTACCAGACCGACACCGCGGAGAGCGAAGCCCGAGTCCGAACGCTCATCCGCGAAACCCACGAGGCCGGCGGAAAAGTCGTCATCCCGGCGTTCGCGGTCGGACGCTCTCAGGAGTTGATGCTGGTCCTCGAGGAGGCGATGCGAGAGGGGGAGATTCCGACGATGCCGGTGTACCTCGACGGGATGATCCGGGAGGCGACGGCCATCCACACGGCCTACCCCGAGTACCTCCGGGACGGCCTCCGCGATCGAATCCTCCACGAGGACGAAAATCCGTTCCTCATGGAGGAGTTCAGTCAAGTGGACGGCGGCCACGAGATGCGCGAGGAGATCGCGAGCGGCGATCCCTGCGTCATCCTCTCGACCTCGGGGATGGTCACGGGCGGACCCATCATGTCCTGGCTCGAACTCCTCGGTCCCGAGTCGGATAACACGCTCCTGTTCGTGGGCTACCAGGCCGAGGGGACGCTCGGCCGACGAATTCAGGGGGGCCGCCGCGAAATCTCGCTCGACGATCGCCGCGGTCACGCGTCGAGACTGACCCTCGAGTGCCGCATCGAATCGGTCAGCGGCTTCTCCGGCCACGCCGATCGCGAGGGCCTCGAGAAGTTCGTCGAGGAGATGAACCCGCGACCGGAGCGCATCCTGTGCGTCCACGGGGACGAGAGCGCGACGGATCAACTCTCCTCGGGGCTCTACCAGAAGTACAACGTACGGACGTATCGACCGCGGAACCTGGAGACGTTCCGACTCTCGTGATCGGACGGATCGTTCACCGGTTCCGAAGCGGGAAGCCAGAACCGCACGAATGCGTGCACCCCGTCGCGTTCCTCGAGCCGAAGCGAGCGGTCGAACGGGACGAGTCGAGCGGACGCCACGGTCTTCGACCGGAGGCGCCGAACGGGGGCTACCTCGCTCTCGGGAGGGTGAAGGAAAACGTCGTCCCCGTACCCGGTTCGGAATCCACCCAGATATCCCCGCCGTGGTGGCTCACGATTTTCTGACAGAGCGAGAGACCGATACCCGTCCCCGGAAACTCGTCGTTCGCGTGGAGTCGGTTGAAGATCTCGAAGATCTGGTCGACGTACTCGTCCTCGATTCCGATGCCGTTGTCGCGAACGCTGAACAGACAGCGGTTCCCGTGTCGTTCTCCGGAGATCTCGACGTGCGGTGGGTCGTCACCGCTGTACTTGATCGCGTTCGAAACCAGATTGGAGAACAGTTGTTCGAGTTGCTTGGCGTCCCCGTCGACCGCCGGCAGCGGATCGAAGACGATCGTCGCGTCGGTCTCGCTGATCTGAATCTGGAGGTCCGACAGCATGGCGTCGACGACGTCATCGCAGTCCACCGATTCGAACTCGGCTTCCTCCATGTCGATCCGGGAGTAGGCGAGCAGCCCGTTCACCATCTCTCGCATTCGGTCCGACCCGTCGACGGCGAACTCGATGTACTCGCTCGCCTCCTCGTCGAGTTCGGGAGCGTACCTGGACTCGAGAAGCTGGAGGTAGCTCGAGATCATCCGCAACGGTTCCTGCAGGTCGTGCGAGGCGACGTACGCGAACCGCTTGAGGCGATCGTTCGACTCCTCGAGTTCTTCCACCGTCTCCTTCAGTTGGGCCCGGGCTTGCGACCGGTCGACGAGCGTGTTCAGCATGCGCTCGACGTCCCGGATCGGCTCGTCGGGCTGGAAGAACTCCTCGGGCGGCGTGTAGTAGAAGTTGTGACAGACCGTCTCGTCGTAGATGAGGTGCGGGTGCGTTCGAATAACGTCGACGAGGATCTCCGGCGGAATTCGATTACAGTCGTAGTGACAGAGGGCGATACAGTCCTCACCCTCGAACAGGGTGTTCACCCGGCTCTCGTAGGCCATGAACTCCTCGAGCGTCGCGTGTTCGTCGAGGATGAAGTTCGTGTTCGCGGTGACGCGGAGCCCCGGATACTCCGCTTTCGCCTCCTCGATGGCGTCGGCGTAGACCTCGAGCATGTCGTCGGCGTCGAATCGACCGGATCGAAGGTAGGTTTCGTCGAGCGAGTGGAACGTGAGCTGTCCGGTGTCGAGGGCTGCGTCCACGTCGACGTCACCCGTACGCAGTTCCGCGAGGATCGCCGATTGGGGGAGATCGTCGATGACGTACATGACGCGCTCACCCTGCTCGATGCCCTGCCAGATGAACGGAGCGACCGTGGCGAACCGCTCGTCGCGGTTTCGGTAGAACAGGGCGATGTGCTCACAGGTTTCGATATCGTCGAGACCGTCGAGCGGTTCGACCGTGCCGTGGAAGTCGGTACTCGACTCGAGCGCCTCCAGCCCGCTTTCTACCGTCAGTGAATCCGGTTGCACGACACCCTCGGTTCGCGACCGTCTCCGTCTCGTACGATTTTCCTCGGAGCTCATCGTCGTTTTCAAGACGGCAGCCGGTAAGTAGCCTTCGTCATTCCGGCATCCCCCGGAGAATGTTGGACGTTCGTGAACTTCCCGCCGCCCGGCGAACGGCGACGACGATTCACCTCGGACGTCGCGTCGGTGATCCCATCCTGCGACCGAACCGCCGCCCGCGTGCTCGACGGACCGTTCGCGTCTCGTTCCTGTCAACGCTTGGCGGCGAGGTCGAGCCACCGCGACGACCAGATCCACTCCGAACTCGAGCCGTCGTCGTCAGTCTCTGAGGCGATCCGAACGCCGACGACGCCGTCGACCGACTGCGGGTGCCACGACTCGTCGACGGGGGCGGGGCGGCGGCCCTCGGCGGGATCGTTTCCGGACTCGAGCATCGTCGTCGATCCCACCACGCCCGCCCTCTTGAGTAGGCACCCGCTTACCCCTCGCGATCGCTCGAGAAACGGTCACGGTCGGACGAAGCGTCCCGCTCCGCCACTCCTCACGCGAGGTCGAGGGCGGAGGGCTGTTCGTCGGGGGTCTCGTATCCCGGGCCGACGGGGACGGTGAGCGCTCCCGGATCCGTCTCGACCGACAGGTGCCGTGCCTCGAGGATTTCGCCGTCGAGGCTGTACGCGACGGGCGAGTCGCCGAGACTCTCGATCGTTAGCGAGGGGGTTAGCCGCCGCACGATCGACGCCGACGAGTCAGTCGAGCGTCCGAACAGCCGCTCGAGCGTGCCGCCGTTGGCGAGTCCCGACGGGAGGTGTTCGACGATCGTCACCTCGAACAGGCCGTCCTCGACGTTGGCCTGCACCCGCCGGGGGCCCGTGAATCGGCGACAGTTGCCGATGAGCACGAGCGCGGCGTTGCCCTCCCACGTGTCCGGCTCGTCGCCGTCGGGACCGCCCGCCGTCTTCACCCGGAGCGACAACGGCTCGAACGAACGTACCATCTCGAGCGTGCTCATCACGTACGCGAGCACGCCGAGTCGACGCTTTTCCTCGGGCGAGGTCGAGCCGCTGGCTTCGGCGGTGATGCCGCCCACGCAGGAGTTGACGAAGGCGCGGTCGTTCGCGACCCCGAGGTCGAGGCGGCGGCGCTCCCCGGTCTCGATCACGTCGAACGCGTGGCCGAGGCCCTCGATTCCGACGTTCGACGCGAAGTTGTTCCCCGTTCCGGCCGGGACGACGGCGACGGTCGTCGACTCGAGTTCCCCTGACGCGACGACGCCGTTGACGACCTGGTTGATCGTGCCGTCGCCGCCGGCGGCCGCGACGAGGTCGGCGTCGGCGGCGGCTTGGCGGGCGAAGCGCTTCGCGTCGCCGGCCTCCTCGGTTTCCCGCACCTCGAATCCGTGGTCACGTCCGCGGTGAGTGACTTCGGCGACGTGGTCCTCGCTGCCGGCCGTCGGGTTCACCACGAGGACGCGACGCTCGTCGCGATCGCGACCGACCCGGTCGTCGCTTTCGTCGTTTACGGTCTCGCGTCGCTCGTCCCGTTCCGTCGACATGACGGTTGTGTATGTCGGACGAACGCAAAAGGGGTCACCCGGCGTACGACTACCCACCGTGTACGCCATCGATCTCCACGCGCACACCCGGTTCTTCCACGGCCGCCGACGGCTGGGCGATCGGTACGATCCGCTGGGGTTTCGCCTGCTCGCCGAGGTCGCCGCCAGGAGGGGGCTCGACGCCGTGGCGACGACCAACCACGACTACTACACCCGGTTCGAGCCCGCGGCGGGCGTCGTTCAGATCCCCGGCATCGAGATCACGACCGAGCGCGGACACGTTCTCGTCGTCGGTCCGGACCCTCCCCGGGAGACCGGGCGTGGTGACCTCTCGCCGGCCGAGGCAGTCGCTCTCGCCCACGATCGGGGGTGTGCCGCCATCGTCGCCCACCCGTACCGGAACAGCACCGTTCGCGAACTCGAGGACGTCCCGTTCGACGCGATCGAGATCAACGGGAAGCACCCGCGCACGCGCGAGGCCGTCGAGCGGCTGGCGGAGCGCCGCGGGTTGCCGCTGGTCGCGGGCAGCGACGCTCACTACCCGTTCGAGGTCGGCCGAGCCTACACCGTCGTCGAGAGCGACCGACTCACCTCCGAGGCGGTCGTCGACGCCATTCGCGACGGGCGCGTCGGCGTACGGGTAAAGGAGAACCGGGTCGATCGGGTGCTTCGGAACGGGTACCGGAAAATCCACGAGGGTAAGCGACAGCTCGACGCGCCCGAGCCGACGCCGGGGATGGGAACGCCGCCGGAGGACGAGCAGACCGAACGCGGGGGCTGATACGGACTGCCCTCCGCCAGTTCCGGAGCGACAGGGTGCCGTCCTGCGGCCTCGGGTACGCAGGTGGAGCAGTCCGTGCGAACGGCCAGGTTAGCCCAGCTGTTCGTCGAGGATCAGGCGCGTCTTCGTGCTGACCACCTCGTCCTGCTCGCGGGCTTTCGTTATGAGGTCGTTGACGCTGCGGGTGTCCGCCGCGTCGACGACGAGCACGACGTCCTCCTCGCCGGAGACCTGCCAGACGAAGTCGACCTCCTCCCACTCGGCCATCCGCTCGGCCACCCTCGAGGTGTCGACGTCGACGGCGACGGAGACTTCGATCATCGCCTTTACGTTTCCGGTGCGCGTGGAGACGGTGAAGCGTTCGATCACGCCCTGCTCGGTCATTCGCTCGACGCGGTTGCGCACGGTCCCCTCGCTCGTGCCGACCTCGGAGGCGATCTCGGTGTACGGCGTCCGGGCGTCTCGGCGAAGGATGTTCAGGATTTGCCGGTCCAACTCGTCCATGGAGGTCTAGTCGTTCGCGTGACACCCACTTACCGATTACGAAATTCGTAACTCAGCTTCGAAGACAACACTTATGGCGGTGTGCCCAATACGTATCTCGTAATGACACCGGCCTACGTAGCGGTCGAGGGTGGCCACGTGCTCGAGGGACGTGGTCGCGCTCCGGGAACGGCACGCGGCGAACTGGTTTTCACGACGGCGTACACGGGATACGAGGAGAGTCTGACCGACCCCTCCTACGAGGAGCAGGTCCTGACCTTCTCGTACCCACTGATCGGTAACTACGGCGTGCGCGAGGAGCGGTTCGAGTCCGACCGCGTCCACCCCCGCGCCGTCATCGCCCGGGAACTCACCGAGGACGTCGCCGCGTGGCTCGAGCGCGAGGGCGTCCCCGCCGTCGACCACCTGGACACCCGCGAGGTCGTCACCGACATCCGCGACGGCGGCGCCAAGAAGTGCGGCATCGCCGTCGGCGAGGACGCCACGCCCGAGGACGCGCTCGCCGAACTCGATGAGTGCGAGGCGATGAGCGAGCACACCGAGATCGGCGCGCAGGTCAGCGTCGACGAGCCCGTCGTCCGGGGCGCCGACAACGACGGCCCCGACGTCGCGCTGGTCGACTGCGGCGCCAAGGGCTCGATCGTCGACTCGCTGCTCGAGCGCGACGCCACCGTCCACGTCCTGCCCTACGACGCGACGGCCGCGGACGTCGAGGCGGTCGACCCCGACGTGCTGTTCATCTCGAACGGGCCGGGTGACCCGGCGAACTACGAGGACGCCATCTCGCTCGTCGAGGAGTTCGTCGAGGACACGCCCGTCGCGGGCATCTGCCTCGGCCAGCAGATCGTCGCCGAGGCGCTTGGCGGCTCCACCGAGAAGATGGCCTTCGGCCACCGCGGCGTCAACCAGCCCGTCCTCGACCTCGAGACGAAGCGGGTCGTCATGACCACGCAGAACCACGGCTACACCGTCGCCGACCCCGGCGAGCACCTCGAGGTCACCCAGATCAACGTCAACGACGACACGCCCGAAGGGCTCGACGGCGTCGAGTACGACATCATCACCCGCCAGTACCACCCCGAGGCCAACCCCGGCCCCGAGGACACCCTCGACTTCTTCGACAGCGTCCTCGACATGGCCGCCGACGCCCCTCGAGCGGTCCCGGCCGACGACTGATCGGGCCGATCGGTCGCGCGAATCCCGTTTTTCTCCGTTCTTCGCGGTATCGCGTCTCCGACTCCGAGAGCCGACGGCTCGACCCGAGCCCCGCTCTTCGGACGAGCGCGTCGCGACCGCTCGAGGGCGGGCTGAGTCCGCTCGAGTTCGCATACGCGCGGAAAACGGGAATCGTCGGATCGAGTTCGGTCAATTGGCGTCTTCGAACCCGTAGACGACTTCGGCCGACGCGCGCACGGTGACCGGTTCGGAGTCGATGGTCGTCTCCGCGCCTCCGGCCGCGTCGTCCGACTCGTACTCGGCCCCGTCGGAGCGAACGGGAACGACGTCCGCGTTGCTGGTCGACACCGAGCGGATCCCGTTCAGTTCGACCGCGCGATTCGTCGCGATGTGCGCGGCCTCCGCGTCGGCGTTCTCGAGGGCCGCGTCGACCGCCTCGTTTCGAAGCTCCGCCCGGGTCTCGTCCCGGAGGGTGAACTCGACCTGCCCGACGTCGTTCGCGCCGGCGTCGACCGAGGCGTCGATCACCTCCCCGACGCGCTCGACGTCCTCGACCTCGACGCGGAACGAGTGGCTCCCCTCGAACCCGGAGCCGTCGCCGCGGACAGGGTGGACGCGATACCGACCGTCCTCGATCGCGTCGTCCGAGATGCCGAGGTCGTCGAAGGTCTCACGGAGTGCGTCGGCCCGCTCGGCGAGTTCGCCGCTCACCTCGTCCGCCGAGTCGCCGCTGGCCTCGACGCCGATGCTCGCGACGGCGAGGTCGGGTTCCGTCTCGATCTCGCCTGACGCGCTCACTTCGATGCCCCGCCCCGACCCGGTTTCCGGCGCCGCACCGGTCGTGCCGGACGGGTCGGCGTCCGAATCGTCGTCCGAGTTCGAACTCGAGTCGGCGCTCAGGAGGTCGCTCGTGCAGCCGGCTACCGTCACGGCCGCGCCGACCGTCGACGCGGCGAGGAATCGTCGTCGATTCATGGACGATCCTTCGAAGTCCTCCTCAAAAGCCGCTCGCCAAGCTGAAACGCCGCTTTGAGCTTGGCCGACGGTCCTCGCGACGGTCAATCCGCCTTCGTCTCGAGCGACGCGGCGTACTCGAGGATCGTCTCGTCGTCGATCGCCTCGAGCAGGAGGTCGCCGTCGAGGAGTTCGGCGAGTCGGCGGTGTCCCGCAGCGCGCCGGCGCTCGACGGTTTCCGCGTCGACGTACGCCGCGAGTCGCTCTTCGGCGTACGCCTCGCCGAGGCGTCGTACGGCCTCGTCCTCGCGCTCGTCGGGGGCGTTAGACGCGAGGTATTCGACCCAGCGCTCGGGGTCGGCCCACTCGTCGCCGAGTTCTTCGGCGCGGCGCACCCAGTCGTAGCGGTCCGCGAAGCGGCCCCAGTAGCCGTCGGCCCGCCGGAGGTCACGGATCAGCGAGCGGGCGACGGTCGCCCCCACCGGACGATTGCCCGTCGATTGTAGGAGGGGGATTACAATGCCGAAACGGAGAAAAGCCCCCGGTCGATGAGCGCACCCCCGGACACATTTGGAACGTATCTGGCCGATACCGAATCGATCGTCGACGCGGGGACGGGACGACTCGTCGACGGCGAGGCGTCGACGGAGGGAGAGATCGGCGTCACCGACCGTCGACTCCTGTTCGTCTCCGACGAGACGGGGTTCGTCGACGTTCGCTACGACCAGATCTGCTCGATCCGGAGCGAGTCGCGGGAGCGACTGACGCCCCGCGGGATCGGCGTCCGACTGTTCGCCGTTTCGGGCGCGCTCCTCGCCGCGCTGGCGTTGCTCCTTCAGGCGGTGGTGACGCCCACCGGGCGCGGATCGCTGCTCGCCGTGGTCGCGGTGGGCGGATTCGCCGTCGCGGAGGCGGTGCGGCGAACCGGCGTCGACGTCGACTGGAGCGCCGTCGTCGACGCTCTCAGGAACGCCGATCCGTCGCTCGGCGACGGCGCGATCCGCCATCGCTGGGAGACGGAGTACGTCTACGCTCGCGTGGTCCTGCTGATCGGGGCCGGCGTTCTCGGCGCGCTCGCGTCCGTCGGGTTGCTCGTCGTCACGGGACGCCCCCTCGCGTTCGCGCTCACGTTCGTCGCCCTCGGCGGACTCGCGGCGGCCGATCACGGCGTCCGCGCGGTTCGACGGCTCGAACGCCGCGGGGAGGGTAGGCGGACCGTGCGGACCGTGACCATCCACCTGGTCGGCGGGCAGGACACGACGCTACACCTCGAGCCCACCGATCGCATCGACAGAGTCCTCAGCAGGGCGTCGACGACGGACCTGCCCGATCGCCACGACGGTCCCGTTCCCGGCGACCTCGAGGTGTCCCGCTCGTAGTCTCTCCCTGTACCGCGGTTCGTCGCCGAGATCGGCGACGGCTGCGGAGGCAGTTCGTCCGGTCGTGGCTGATTAGTTCAAAATGCGCCGCTCACTCTCTGATTCCGCTCGTTTACGCACGGTCAGTCGTGTCTGAAAGACCGCTGGCCGGTGAACACCATCGCGATTCCGTGTTCGTCCGCCGCCTCGATCACGTCCTCGTCGTTGACCGACCCGCCGGGCTGAACGACCGCCTCGATGCCCGCCTTCGCGGCCTCCTCGATACCGTCCGGGAACGGGAAGAAGGCGTCCGAGGCCATCACGGCCCCCTCGGCGTCTTTGCCTTCCGCGTGCTCGTCCGCCTTCATGGCGGCGAGGCGAACCGCGTCGACGCGGGAGACCTGCCCCATTCCGATCCCAACGGTTTCGGTCCCCCTCGCGAAGAGGATGCCGTTCGACTTCACGTGCTTGAGCGTCCGCCACGCGAACACCATCGTCTCGAGTTCCGCCTCGGTCGGCTCGCGCTCGGTGACGACCTCGAGGTCGTCGACCGAGATCGCCTGCAGGTCGCGCTCCTGGACGAGTCGGCCGCCGACGATGGGCTTCTCGGTGAAGCGCTCGGTCGACTCGCCCAACTCGCCGACGTCGAGGACGCGGAGGTTCTGCTTCTCGCAGAGGACCTCGAGCGCCTCGTCGGCGTACCCGGGCGCGACGACGACCTCCTTGAACGAGTCGACGATCAGTTCGGCGGTCTCAGCGTCGCACTTCCGGTTCAGGGAGACGATACCCCCGAAGGCGCTCATCGGGTCCGTCGAGAGCGCCCGCTCGTAGGCCTCGGCGAGCGAATCGGCGGTCGCACAGCCCGCTGGGTTCGTGTGCTTGATCACCGCCGCCGCCGGCTCGTCGAACTCCTTGATCAGATTGAGGGCGCCGTCGGCGTCGTTGTAGTTGTTGTACGACAGCGCCTTCGCGCCCTCGTTCAACTGCTCGGCGTGAACGACGGAGGCCTCGTCGCATGTGTAGTCGGCGTAGACGGCCGCGTCCTGGTGGGGGTTCTCGCCGTACCGGAGGGTGTCGAGTCGGTCGCTCGAGGTGAGCCGACGCGCCGGCAGCCCCTCGGCGTCGGGGGCGTCGGCCGCGTCCGCGTCGACGGTAACCTCCCCCTTCTCGAGGTCGACCTCGACCGCGTCCTCGGCGAACCACTTCACCGCACGCGGGTAGGCGCGAAACTCGCCCTCGTAGAGCACGCGCTCCGTGAGCGTCTCCTCGTCGTCGCCCTCGTAGATCGGAATCGGCTCCTGGGTGACGATGGGTCCGGCGTCGACCTCCTCCTCGATCACGTTCCCCTCGTCGTCGGTGGCGTCGGTGACCACGTGGACCGTACACCCGGTCACGGAAACCCCGGACTCGAGCGCGTCGCCCCAGGCGTCCATTCCGGGGAACGACGGCAGCAGCGAGGGGTGGACGTTCAGCGTCGTCGGCTGGGCCTCGAGGAAGGTATCCGAGAGGATGCGCATGTAGCCGTCCAGGCAGACGAGGTCGTACTCGTAGTCGGCGAGCGCCTCGTTGACCGCCTCCTCGTGCTCTTTCCGGCTCATCTCGTCCTCGAGCGGGACGACCGCCGTCGGAATCCCGCGCTCGGCGGCGGCCTCGAGGACCGGCGCGTCGTCGTTGTTGGTCAGTACGACGGCGAGTTCGGCGCCGCCCGGCGCTCGGTCGGCGATGTTCAACAGGTTGCGCCCCCGGTTGCCGGCCATCCCGGCGATTCGCGTCATGGTCGAACGCCCGACCGCGAGTGAGAAAGTGATTGCGGTATCGGCCGCAAATGTGTGCACTACTGTGCATACTATCGGCCCAGTATCCGGCAATTCTCCATGGTCTTATACACGCCCGTGGCACAGGGATCCGACACGCTTTTGCACCGTGCTGGAGCAGACACGACCATGACCGACGCACACGCCCTGTACGCCGTCTCGCCGCTCGACGGTCGGTACAACAACCGGACGGCGTCGCTGTCGCCGTACGCCAGCGAGGCCGCGCTCATGCGCGCCCGCGTCCGCGTCGAGGTCGAGTACCTCATCGCGCTCGCCGACCTCGAGGAGACGCCCCTCGAACTGGACCTCGACGAGCGCAACCACCTGCGCACCCTCTACCAGAGCTTCGCGGAGGAGGACGCTCAGCTGATCAAGAAACTCGAGACGGAGGGCCACGGGGAGTTCGATGCGACGAACCACGACGTGAAGGCGGTCGAGTACTTCGTCCGCCACAACCTCACCGAGGGGAGCGAGGCGTCGGCGTGGATCCACTTCGGGCTGACGAGCGAGGACGTGAACAACCTCGCCCACCGGCTGCTCGTCCGCGAGGCCGTCGACGACGTGTTGTTGCCCGAACTGTACAACCTCCGCACCGAACTCTCGGAAATGGCCCGCCGGTACCGCGACGTCCCGATGCTCGCGCACACCCACGGTCAGCCCGCGACGCCGACCACCTTCGGCAAGGAGATGGCCGTCTACGCCGCCCGCCTGGGCCGAACCACCGCACACGTCGACGCCGCGAAGGCGGACCTCCGGGGGAAACTCGGCGGCGCCTCCGGCACCTACGCGGCCCACGTCGCGGCCTACCCGGACGTCGACTGGCGCGCGTTCGCCCGCTCGTTCGTCGAGGAGGCGCTGGGACTCGAGTTCGAACCCCTCACGACGCAGGTCAACCCCTGCGACGACCTCGCGGCGCTGTTCGACGCCCTCCGCGGGGCGAATAACGTCCTGCTCGACCTCGACCGCGACGCGTGGCTGTACGTCTCCGACCGCTACCTCGGCCAGGAGGCCGTCGAGGGCGAGACTGGTTCCTCGACGATGCCGCACAAGGTCAACCCGATCGACTTCGAGAACAGCGAGGGGAACCTCTCGAAGGCGAACTCGGACCTCGCCTTCCTGGCGGACTACGTCACCACCTCGAGACTCCAGCGCGACCTCTCGGACTCGACCGTCAAGCGCAACGTCGGCGCCGCTTTCGCCCACTGCCTGATCGGCTACACCAAGACCGCCGACGGCCTCGAGAAGGTCGTCCCGAACGAGGAGGTCATGGCGCTCGACCTCGCCGAGACGCCGGAGGTCATCGGCGAGGCCGTCCAGACCATCCTCCGTCGCGAGGGGCAGGAGGACGCCTACGAGCGCGTGAAGGCCCTCACCCGCGGCAAGGACGTCACGCTCGAGGACTTCCGCGACCTGTTCGACGACCTCGACGTCGACGAGGACGTCACGGAAGAACTGCGCGCCCTGGCGCCCGCAGGCTACACGGGACTGGCCGACGAACTGGTCGGCGACCTCGAGCGGTAACGCCGCCCCGAACCCCAGCCTCTGCGTCACCACCGCCGAGCGGGATCTGACCTGCGACTTTCTCAGTCTCCGTTCGGTTCGAAGAACTCGCCGCGACGGACGGCACCACCGGAGCGGACGATATCGACGGCTACGAGTACTCCCGGACGAAGACGAGGGTACGGTCCATGGGTGCGCTCTCCGAACGATTCCGTCGGACGCTCGAACCCGACCACGTCGGCATCGCCCTGGTACTCGTCTCGGCCGTCGGGTTCGGGACGCTCGGCATCTTCGGCGTCTACGCCCAGCGGGCGAACCTGCCGATTCCGACGGTGCTCGTCTTTCGGTTCTTCCTCGCGGGGACGCTCGTCTGGGTATACCTCGCGTGGCGCGGCCGGCTGACGATCCTCCGCGGGAAACCGCTGCTGTTCGCCCTCGCTCTCGGCGCGTTCGGCTACACCGCCCAGAGCGGCCTCTACTTCCTCGGCCTCGAGTTCATGACCGCCGGGCTGGTCGCCATCGTCCTCTACACCTATCCCGCCTTCGTCGTCCTCCTCGCGGCGCTCGCGATCGACGAGCGGATCACCCGACCCGTCCTCGTCGCCCTCTGTCTCTCCTTCGGCGGTATCGTCCTCGTGACCGGCGCGAACCCGGCGGGCGCCTCCCCCGTCGGCGTCCTGATCGTCCTCGGCGCCGCGGTCGCGTACGCGTGCTACATCACCGGCTCTCGAGCCGTCCTCGAGGTCGTCGACCCGCTGGTGCTCACCGCATACGTGTTGCCCGCCGCCGGCGTCTCGTACGTCCTGATCGGGGCGGCCACCGGGCAACTCGAGGTGCCGACGGCGCCGACGGCGTGGACGATCCTGGGGTGTATCGCCGTCTTCGCGACCGCGGTGCCGGTCGTGACCTTCTTCGCCGGCCTCCGCTACGTCGGTGCCGGGCGGGCGAGCATCGTCAGCACCGCCGAACCGACCGTCACGGTCGCCCTCGGGGCCGCGCTGTTCGCCGAACCGGTCACCGCGACGACCCTCGTCGGCGGCGCGTCGATCCTGGCCGGCGTAATCGTCCTCGAGCGGGAGTGAGGGGCGAGGATCGGCCGTCCGGTCCCGGCCCCGTATTCGGGTTTCCGTTCGGCGTCCGGTTTATGCCGCTCGTCGACGTACAATGATACCGTATGTCACAGCAAAAGGCGCGCGAGCGACTGTCCGTCGACCGGTACACACTCGGCCTCGTCGGTCCGGACCAGGAGTGGGCGGGAACGGTCGCCGACGGCGGCACGATCGAGACCTACACGCCGCCGGGCTGTTGGGGACCGATGGTCACCCCCGAGTTCCGCGGCGGGCACGAGGTGACGCGACCGATCCGCGTCGAGAACGCAGAGGTCGGCGACGCGGTGGCGCTGAAGATCCGGAGCGTCGAGGTGACGAGCGTCGCGACGAGCACGGGGGCGATGGCCGAGCGCGAGGAGGCCTTCGGCTCGGATCCGTTCGTCGACCACCGCTGTCCCGAGTGCGGGACCGAGTGGCCCGAATCGGTCGTCGAGGGCACGGGCGAGGACGCCATCAAGTGCGCGGAATGCGGCGCAAACGCCTCCTCGTTCTCGTTCGACTACGGCTTCACCGTCGCCTTCGACGACGACCGCACCGTCGGCGTGACGATGGACGAGGAGGCGGCCCACGAACTCGCGCTCGAGGCCCACGAGGCGATGGACGTCCCCGAGAACTCACGCCAGCATCCGATCCTCCTCTACGAACCCGCGGAGATGCCGGGCACGCTCGGCCGCCTCCGGCCGTTCATCGGGAACGTCGGGACGACCCCGTCCATCGAGATGCCCGACTCGCACAACGCGGGCGACTTCGGCCAGTTCCTGATCGGGGCCGACCACGACTGGGGGCTCGAGGACGAGGCGGAACTCGAGGGGCGCACCGACGGCCACATGGACATCCCCGAGGTCAGGCCGGGCGCGACCCTGATCTGCCCGGTCAAAGTCGACGGCGCCGGCGTCTACGTCGGCGACCTCCACGCGAACCAGGGCGACGGCGAACTCGCCCTCCACACGACCGACGTGAGCGGGACCGTCGAGATGGACGTCGAGGTCATCGAGGGGCTCGATATCGACGGCCCGATCCTCCTGCCGAACGAGGAGGACCTCCCCCACATCAGCGAGCCCTACACCGACGAGGAACTCGAGGCCGGACGAGAAGTCGCCGACGAGCGCGGCGTCGACCTCGAGACCGACATGGGTCCGATCCAGGTGATCGGAACCGGCGAGACGATCAACGACGCGACCCAGAACGCATTCGACCGCGCGGGCGCGCTGCTCGAGATGAGCGAGGGCGAGGTGCGCAGTCGGTGTACGTTCACCGGCGGCGTCCAGATCGGACGGCTCCCGGGCGTGGTCCAACTCGACATGCTGGCGCCGATGGACCTGCTCGAGGATCGCGGGCTCGCCCACCTCGTCAGGGAACAGTACGGGCTGTAAATTCCGCGCTCAAAAACCAGGGACCGCGACCGACCGAGAATCGGACTCAGGTCGCCTGCGTGACTTCGTTATCCGGTTCTCGGATCGGTTCCCTCGGACGACCCTTGTTGGTCAGCGTAAGCGTCACGAACATCGATAGTCCGACCACCCGCAAGGCGAGGTCGAACGCCAGCGCGGGGAGCGCGAACTCGACGCCTGCCGCGGCGAGGAGGCTCGTGGAGACGTCGTGGACCATGAGAGGGGCCATGAGCAACACGGAGGAGATCGCGAAGAGGGCGCGCTCTGCGTGGGTCACCCGCGCGTAGTAATAGCCGACGATCGTCGGCCCGAGCGCGACGACGCCCAGGAACAATCCGACGATCGGAACGACGACCTCCGGGAGGAAGAACCCGAGGTCGGCCACGTCGGAGAATCCGATAACCTTGCCGTCGCGAAGCAGTAACACGCCGGGCGCAAACACGAACGCGAACGGGACGATCACCTTGTTGAGCGAGAGGACGAACGCCTTGATCCCCGTTACGAACTGGTCGGCCTTCGCGACGCCCGCCGCGGCGTACGCCGCGACCGCGACCGGCGGCGTGATGTCCGCGATGACACCGAAGTAGAGGATGAACAGGTGCGCCGCGAGGAGCGGGATCCCGGTCCCTTCGATCGCCGGTCCGAGCATCGAGACGAGGATGATGTAGGTCACCGTCGTCGGCATGCCCATTCCGAGGATGATCGACGAGATAGCGGTGATGGTGAGAAGTAAGACCTGCGATCCGCCGCTGACCTCCCGGATGAGGCTCGTGAGGTTCGGCCCGAGGCCGGTGAGTCCGAGGATGCCGGGGATGATCCCGGCGGCCGCAACCGCGATGACGACCGTCGTCGCGACGCGAGCGCCGGAGTCCATCGACCGCACCGTGAACCCGGCAAACCGAAATCCGCGGTTGTCCTCGAGCCGTGACAGACCGACCGCGTCGGCGACCCGTTCGACGCCCTCGTCGACGGACGGATCCAGGTCGAGCAGCGGAGACTCGCGGTAGGGGCGCGCGAGGAGGACGGGCCCGCAGACGGCCAGCGCGATCCAGCCGAGTTGTTTCAACGCGCTTTCGAACGCCTCCGCCAACGGCACTCCCTCGATGGGGGCGCCCGTCGCGGCGGCGACGACCGTGCCGATCAGTCCCGAGCCGGCGAGCGCGAACGAAGCGACGGTCAGGCCGAACAGCCCGGCGATCGTTCCGAGGAGCGGAACGCGGTTCCGCTCGTCGAGCGCCGTCACGAGCGCGACCAGTCCCACGAGCACCACGATCGTGTACCACGCCGCACGCTGCTCCGTCACGTTCGCGATCAGGAGGTAGTACAGGAGCGCGATGACCGGGGCGAGATAGAACCAGCCTTGTTTCAGGTGGGGGCGGACGTCGACCGCGGATTCGTCGGGACTCGCGGAGATCCCTTCTTTCGACGCTTTCAGGTGAACCATCACCCAGACCCCGAAGAAGAACACGATCGCCGGGGCGAGCGCGGCCACGATCACGTCCTGGTACGGAATCCCCGTGTACTCGACGATGAGGAAGGCCGCCGCACCCATGACCGGCGGGAGGATCTGCCCGCCGGACGACGCGGCAGCTTCGACGCCGCCCGCGAACTCGGAGTCGTACCCCGTTCGCTTCATCAACGGAATCGTGAACGCGCCCGTGGTCACCGTGTTGGCGATCGAGGAACCGCTGATCATCCCCATGAACCCGCTCGCGACGATGCTCGCCTTGGCGGGTCCGCCCTTCCGTCCGGCCGTCAGGCTGTACGCGAGCTCGATGAACCACTTCCCCGCCCCGCTCATCTCGAGGAACGCCCCGAAGAGGATGAAGATGTAGATGAACTCCACGCTCACCCGCACCGGGACGCCGAAGATGCCGTTACCGGTGTACCAGAGCATCTCCACGATCTGGTCCCAGCGGAATTCTCCGATGGCGAAGATGTCGATGAGCGGAATAACGATCGTCGGTAGATCGACGCTGAACACCCCGAAGTCGACGGCGAGGGAGAATGCGCCGTCTCGGGGGATCAGGCTCCCGAACCTGGCGTATACGATGAAGAGGCTGACGAGGGCCATCAGGTAGATGCCGAGGGCTCGACGGGTCGCCTCGAGAACCAGCAGAACACCGAGGATTCCGAGTAGGTACGCACCGGAGATCTCACCGAGCGGGATACCGACGGCCGAGAGAATCGCGACGATCGGTTCGAGGAACGTGTAGATTTCGTGAATCGGCCGTCCGCTGGACAGTCCCACGGTCCGCATGCTCTGGATCTCGTCGAAGTTTCCCAGCATGTACGCCGTGATGGTCACGGTGGTGGCGATCAGCGCGACGTCGACCGGCGTCACCCGCTCCCTGTCTGGATCGATCGCGCTCCACCGGATCACACCGCGAGCGTGGGTCGCGACAGTCACGAGCGGGCTCTCCGGCCCGAATCGGCGCTCGAGGGTTGGGACGACGCACCCGAGGCGACGCGCGATCGCCCCGTCACCGGTGCTCGGCGGGAAGAGCAGGAACGCGATGACGAGCCCGAACGACACGTGGATCGCGTTGTACTGGAGCGACTGAAGGGGAACCGTCAGCCACTCGAGCGTGAGCGGATTCGGGAACACGAACCGCGGGCCACGAGCGGCGATGTAGAGCTGGAACAGCGAGAAGCAGATGCCGATGACCGAGATGGCGACGGCCGAGATTCCTCGCAGCGAGCGCTTTTGCTCGAGTTCCTCGACCAGTTCGTCTCGTTCTTGCTGTGAGATCGATTCGTCTGCTGCGCCTACGTCGTCAGGGAGAGAGTCGTTTGTCATGTGTACAACGGGACCGCCTGTCGAACACGGTCCGTAAATACTGCCGTAAGTGAACGGTCTTCGGTTCGAATAATAACAGCCTTTTCATTCGAAATTTCGACGAGGTCGTGTCGCTCTCCGTCGACGACGAGTTCGTGACCGGCTACCGAGCCCGGTTTGATTCGGAGGTCCTCCTTCGATCCGTCCGTTCGGTAGACGAACCGCCCGTCGTCGGTCCGTTCGACGTCCGCCTGGGAGGGCATCCCCGCTCCGTACGTCGAGAAGATCATCCGATCGGAGCGGAAGACGTCGTCGTCGGCGTCAACTTCGTACCGCTCGATCACCTCGCTCTTGTGGACACTGTGCGTGTACTCGACGGCGACGGGATCGCCATCGTCGACCGGGCTCGACCAGACGGTTTCGCCGGAGTCGGCGTCCTCGACGACGATCCGGTGTTCCCCGCCAGCCGAGGAGGGATCCGGATCGATCGCGACCGCGACCGCGACACAGCCGCCTACGAACACCAGAGACGCTAGGAGTAGGGCGACGATCGTTGCCCGTCGGGTCGGATGTGGAACGTCCATGCTATCTGCGCGTCGGTGGGTTCGTTCGGATCACTGTGTGCCTGTCGAAGCAGGTCCGTTCGGAGAACGAACGGGGAGCGGACAGTCGTGGTCGTCGAGTTACTCGTCGAAGTACGCCCGCGCGCCCTCGTGGAGGTCGATCGACATCCCGTCCTGGGCCGAATCGGTGTCGATGAAGTCGGATTTCGTTTCGATATCGTCGACGTTGTCGAAGATGGCGGTCGTGACGTCCTCGACGACGCCGGAATCGATCTCCTCGCTCGTCGCGACCATGGCCTGGACGGCGATGGTCTCCACGTCGTCGTCGATTCCCTCGTACGTCCCTCCCGGGACGGCGTCGTCGGCGAAGAACTCGGCTTCGGATTTGACGGACTCGCGCACGTCGCCGCTCACCTCGATCAGGTTGATCCCGGACGATTGGGCGAGGTCCTCGATCGCGCCCAGCGGCCAGCCGCCGACCTGGAACGCCGCGTCGACGTCGCCGTTCTGGATCTGATCGGCCGCGTCGCCGAACCCGCTGTTCTCCTCGGTAAAATCGCCGTCTTCGAGGCCGACGGCCTCGAGGATCTGCAGGGCGTCGACCTGGGTGCCGCTGCCGATGTCGCCGGTGTTGATGCGCTTTCCTTCGAGATCCTCCAGGGTCTCGATCCCGCTGTCGTCCTGCGTGACGATGTGGATCGTCTCGGGGTAGAGCGTCGCGACGCCGCGAAGGCTCTCGATCGGTTCGCCCTCGAAGTCCTCGAGCCCTTCGCCGTTGACTGCGAAGGTCGCGATGTCGTTCTGGATCAGCGCGAAGTCGGCGTCGCCGTTCGCGAGACTCCCGACGTTCTCGACGCTCGCACCGGTCGTCTGAACGTCGACGCTGTGGTCCGTGTTGTCCTCGATGATCGTCTTGAATTCGTTCGAGAGCGGATAGTACGTTCCGTCCTCGCCGCCCGCGTGCCACGAGAGCGTCTCTCCGCTGTTGCCCCCGTTGCCGCTGTCCTGGCTCTGGACGCAACCGGCGAGCGCCGCGACGCCGGTCAATCCCGATGCGGTCAAGAATTTCCGTCGATTGGTTGTGTATTTCACAGAGTTTCCCAGGAACCTGAGGGATAAATAGTCTATGTATTCGTCGCGGTGAACAAGTTCCATCCTTTAGATATCGCTTCCGTTGGATGAAAATTGCAAAATTTGCCACGAAAACGCCCGCAGACGGTCGCTCCCCGACTGACGCGCAGCGGGGAGTTCACTCGAGCAACGCCCGTAGCGCCGTCTCGAGCGCCTCGGCCGCCGCGAACACGTCCTCGATCAGCACGTACTCCCCGGGGGCGTGCGCGACGGCCCCCTCGTCGTCGGCGAGGACGCCGGGGCCGAAGACGACCGTCGGCGCGTCCGCCGCGAAGTAGGACGCTTCGGTCGCGGCGGTGAACGGACGGACCTCGCCGCCCGACGCGTCCGAGAGCGGCTCGACGACCGGCGCGTCGGGGTCGGTCTCCCACGCCTCGAGGAACGGCGTCGGTCGATCGGTGAAGGAGAAGTCGACGCCGACGTCGCCCGGGACGGCCCGCTCGAGGTGCTCGACGAACGTCTCGTAGAAGCCCTCGGCGGTCTCCGGCGGGACGCTCCGCCGGTCGACCGTGAGCCGACACTCGTCCGGGACCTGGTTCGTCGCCTCGCCGCCCTCGACGACGGTCGGGGTGAGCGTCGCCGATCCGAGTTGAGGGTGGGTCGGCGGCGCGTCGTCGCGCCCGTCGAACGTCCGAATCGCCTCGAGAACCGGTTCGAGGGCCGCGACGGCGTTGACGCCGGATTGCGGTTCGGCGGCGTGGGCGTTCGCCCCCGAGAGCGTTATCGTTCCCTGGAAGCGCCCCTTCGCGGCCGTGCAGACGTCGAGGTCGGTCGGTTCGCCGACGATCACCGCGTCGGCGGTCCGCGTCGGCGAGTCGCCGCCGGAGACGAGGGCGTGGGCGCCCGTCGAGAGGAGTTCCTCGTCGGGCGTGACCGCGAGCGTCACGCGGCCGCCGAACTCGACGGGATCGACCGCGAAGAAGGCCGACAGCAGCGCCGTGAGCGGTCCCTTCGCGTCGCAGGAACCCCGTCCGCGGATCACTCCCTCGTCGTCGTCCCGCTCGAGGGGGACGTGCGGCGAGACGGTGTCGATGTGCGTGTTGAGGAGGACGTGCGATTCGGCGTCTTCCGCGGCCGCGCCGCGGACCGCGAGCACGTTACCGGCGTCGTCGACGCGGGCGGAGACGCCGTTGGCCTCGAGCGTCTCGACGAGCAACTCGCGCATCGGCCCGACGTCCTCGTGGGAGGCGCGCCCGACGGCCTCCTCGAGGAACACGATCGCGTCGAAGCCGGCGACCGTACCCGTCTCGGGGGTCGTCCGGGCCGGTTCGGCGCCGGAGTCGCCTTCGGACGTCACGGTTCGACCGGGCTCTCGATCGCCACTTCGCCGTCGAACTCGAACTCGACGGGGCCCGTGAGCGTCGAGAACCCCCGCTCGTTGAAGCTCACGCGGAGTTCGCCGCCCGGCGGGCGGACGACCACGGGATCGGCGTCGGTGAGCCCCAGGCGCCGGGCGATGACGGCGATTGCCACCGCGCCGGTGCCGCAGGAATCGGTCTCGCCCTCGACGCCGCGCTCGAAGGTGCGCTGACGGAAGGCGCCGTCGCCGTCCGGGCTGGCTACCGTCACGTTCGTCCCGCGCGGGAAGACGTCGGCGTGGCGCACCGGCGGCGCGACCGCCTCGAGGTCGACCTCGTCCACGTCGTCGACGAACGCCACGGCGTGGGGGACGCCCGTGTTGACGACCGTCACCTCGAGCCCTTCGATCTCCTCCCCGAACACCGGTTCGTCGGCATCGACGGGTACCTTCTCGGGGTCGAAGACCGGCGTCGACATCTCGACGGTGATGGCGCCGTCGTCGGTCCGGTCGGCGCGGAGCGTGCCCGCCTGGGTGTCGATCATGACGCTGTCACTCCCCGTCCGGTCCATCGCCCACTCGGCGGCGCAGCGGGCGCCGTTGCCGCACATGGGCGCGGTCGACCCGTCGGGCTGGACCAGGGTCATGACGACCCGGGGCGGGTTGAACCCCTCCTCGAGCGCCAGGAAGAGGACGCCGTCGGCACCGACGCCGGTCTCTCTGTCGCACTCGCGTTCGGCGAGCGCCCCCCGATCGGGGACGTACTCGTCAGCGTCGATGATCAAAAAGTCGTTGCCGGTGCCGTGGTACTTCTGAAACGGAACGGTCATTTATCGTTCTTCCTCGTTCGTGTCGCTCGCGTCGCCCGCATCGTTCGAGTTCGCGTCGTCCGCGCCGGCCCGACGGTCGGATACGCCGTCGGTTCCGCGCTCGCTCGAGGGCGCCGATTCGCCCCGGCGATTCCGGTCGTTTCCGTCCCTAGGGACGGGGTCCACGTATACGTTGCTGCTCGATCCCGCGAAATCTGTCTCGGCTTCCCGCTCGAGTTGCATGACGTCCCGAACCGTCTCCCGTCGCCGGGAGGGGCGAGCGTCGCCGCCCTCGAGGACGACCGACGCGGGCCGGGGGCGGCTGTTGTACTGGTTCGCCATCTCGTAACCGTAGGCGCCGGCGTTTCCGATCGCCACCACGTCGCCGCGCTCGCTGCGCGGGAGCGGCCGGTCGGTGCAGAAGACGTCCGAACTCTCGCAGATCGGTCCCGTGACCGACTGTGGGACGGTCTCGCGTTCGTTCGCCTCGAGCGAGACGTTTCGGATCGGGTGGTACGCGTCGTACATCGCCGGCCGGAGCAGGGTCGTCATCCCGGCGTCGATCCCGACGACGGTCGTCTCGGGGGCGTCCTTGACGGTGTTCACCGCCGCGAGGAGGACGCCCGCGTCGGCGACGACGTACCGACCAGGTTCGATCGTCAGCCGGGCGTCGAGGTCGCCGACGGCCTCGCGGGTCGCCTCGGCCACCGCCTCGAGGTCGAGGGGCTCCTCGTCCTCGCGGTAGGGAACGCCGAAGCCGCCGCCGACGTCGAGGAACTCGAGGCCGCCGACCGCCTCGCTCACCTCTCGAGCCAGGTCGCCCATCAGCGAGACGAACTCCCGGTGGGCGTCGAGCTGGTCGGCGGAGACGCCCGAACCCACGTGGGCGTGGACGCCGACGACGTCGAAGCCGCGTTCGGCGGCGTCGATCAGCACGTCGACCGCGCGGCCAGCGGGAACGCCGAACTTCGCGTCCGTCCCGACGCGGACCTTCTCGTGGTGGCCCGCGGCGATACCGGGGTTAACGCGCAGACAGAGCCGGCCGTCGTAGCCGCGCTCCTCGAGGCGATCGATCGTATCCTCGGCCCCGACGGTGACGGTGAGGTCGGGTTCGTCGCGCCAGACGTCGACGATCCAGTCGAGGTCTCGCGCGGGCGGATTGACCGCCGTGTAGTGGATCCGGTCGCCCGAAGCGCCGGCCGCGAGCGCCCGCTGGACCTCGCCGGCCGAGGCGCACTCGAGTCCCGCGCCCTCCTCGAGGAGCGCGGAGAGGACGTTCCCCAGCGCGTTGGCTTTCACGGCGTAGAGGACCTCGGCGTCTGGGAACGCCGACCCGAGGCGCCGGTAGTTCTCCCGGACGCGGTCGAGGTCGAGGACGTACAGCGGCGAGCCGTACGCCTCGACGAGGGCCCGGAGTTCGGCGCCGTCCCACTCGTCCAGCCGCCGAATCGGCGGATTCTCGGGGTCGGTTGCCGACGGTGCGTCGCCGCCCACCGGGTCGCTCAACTCCGCAGCACCTCCTCGCGCTCGGTCGCTTCGAGGGTCTTGGCCTCGAGGTCCGTTGCGACGACGGCCGGCTTGTACGCGCCGCCGTCGAACAGGTCGTGGTCGCCGATCGAGGACTCGACGAAGCGGGTGAACGCCCGTCGCTCGGCGGGCAGTTCGCCGTACAGCACCTCCCCCTCGACGAGGTCGTAGACGGGGATCCGTGGGGTGAGCAGGGTGTTCTCGCCCACGACGGAGCTCTCCCCGACGACGAAGCCGGAGGTGACCCGGCAGCCCGCGCCGAGGGAGACGTCGTCCTCGATCACGACGGGCGCGTTCTCGACCGGCTCGAGGACGCCGCCGATGAGCGTGTTCGCACCGAGCTTGACGTTCTCGCCGATCTGGGCGCACGAGCCCACGGTGTCGCAGGAGTCGACGAGCGTTCCATCGCCGACGTAGGCGCCGATGTTGACGAACGCGGGGCTCATGATGATACAATCCGAGCCGACGCGGGCGCCCTTGCGGACGACCGTGCCGTCCGGCGTGTTTCGGCTCCCGCGCACGCCGTACTCGCTCGTGTCGGCCAGCGGCAGCACGTCGTTGTACGTGACGCCGCCGTACTCCCGCGGCTCCGTCTCGCGCAGGCCGAAGTTGAGCAGGATGCCCCGCTTGACCCACTCGTTGGCCCCCCAGGAGTCGCCGCGCTTCTCCGCGGCGCGCACCTCGCCCGCCTCGAGCGCCTCGAGGAACGCCTCGAGCGTCGCGAACTCGTCCTCGCCGGCGCTCCCGGCGTCCACGTCGTCGGTCTGGTATCGCTCCCACAGCTCCGAAATCTCGGTCTCGAGCGTGCTCATGCTATCACGTCGGCAAAGTCGTACCACCCCGCCTTCCGTCCTGCGATCCAGACCGCGGCGTCGACCGCCCCGGCGGCGAAGACCCCGCGGTCTTCCGCGCGGTGGGTCAGCCGCACCTCCTCGTGGTTGCCGGCGATGACGATCTCGTGCTCGCCGGTGATGTCGCCCGCCCGCAGCGCGTGAACGCCGATCTCGCCCGCCTCGCGGGGCGCCTCGCCCTCACGCCCGTGCGTGCGCCCGGTGAACTCGCCGTTCGCTTCGATCTCTGCGAGCAGGCGCTTGGCCGTCCCGCTGGGGGCGTCTCGCTTCCCGTTGTGGTGGGTCTCGACCAGTTCGACGTCGTAGCCGGGCAGGCTCGAAACCGCCTCGCCGACGACGTTCACGAGCGCCTGGACGCCGCGGGCGAAGTTCGGCGCGAAGAGGACGGGTACCTCCTCGCTCGCCGCCCGCAGGCGGTCGAAGCCCTCGTCGTCGATGCTTGTCGTGCCGGTGACGAAGGCGACGCCAGCCTCGGCGCACGAGGAGGCGTACTCGAGCGCCGACTCCGGTCCCGTGAAGTCGATCACGACGTCGGGCGTGCGGTCGGCGAGGAGCGCGTCGAACTCGCTCGCGGACTCGATTTCGACGCCGTCGACGGTCTCATCCTCGGGGTCGCGGTTGACCGCGAACGCCACCCGACAGTCGTCGTCACCCGTCGCGGCGGCGATCACTTCCCGGCCCATTCGGCCGGTGGCGCCGGTGATTCCGACGCTGACCGTCATCTCACCGGTCACCCGCTTCGCGTCCGGCCCCGTCCGCTCGCACGTCCGCGTCCGGTTCCGCGTCCGCCGGGGAGGACTCCTCGAGCTCGGCGAGGACGGCCTCGAGGTTCTCGCGGTACTCGTCGGCGAGTCGGGTCAGAGGCAGGCGCAGTCGGGCCGGGCCGTAGCCGCGGATCTCCATGGCTTCCTTCACCGGGATGGGGTTGGTCTCGACGAACAGTTCGCGGAAGAGCGGGCCGAGTTCGTGGTGGAGCGCTCGCGCGCGGTCGTAGTCGCCGTCGAGCGCGGCCCCGACCATCGCGCAGGTCCGTTCGGGTTCGATATTGGCGGCGACGCTGATCGTCCCCGTCCCGCCGACGGAGATGACGGGCAGAGTGAGCGCGTCGTCGCCCGAGAGGACGGAGAAGTCCTTCTCGGCCGTCCGCTCCGCGATCTCGCCGATCGCGCCGAGGTCGCCCTCGGCGGCCTTGTAGCCCGCGACGTTCTCGTGATCGGCGAGTTCGACGACGGTGTCGGGTTCGATCGTCCGGCCCGTCCGGGAGGGGACGTTGTAGACGATCTGGGGTACGTCCACCGCGTCCGCGACGGTCTCGAAGTGGTCGATCAGGCCGCGCTGCTCGGGCTTGTTGTAATACGGCGAGATGAGCAGCAGGCCGTCGGCGCCGACGTCGGCGGCGCGTTCTGAGAGTTCGAGCGCCTCGCGGGTGTTGTTCGAGCCGGTGCCCGCGATGACGGGCACGTCGTCGACGGCGTCGATGACCGCCTCGACGACCTGTACGTGTTCGTCGTGGGTGAGCGTCGCCGACTCGCCCGTGGAGCCGACGGGGACGAGGCCGTCGACGCCCGCGGCCTCGAGTCGTTGCGCGTCGGTCCGGAGCGTTTCGAAGTCGATGCGTTCGTCTTCGTCGAACGGCGTGCACATCGCCGGGAAGACGCCTGAGAGGTCGATGTCGTCTGTCATGGATGATCTATTGCTGTGTTCGTGGGTCGTCGGTCACTTGGGTGTGGTGATTCGCGCGCGAACCGCGCCGGTGTGCGGTTCGAACGGGTCGAAATCGGGCCCGGGTCGCACCCGAGACGGGGTCGCCACTCCCGCCTCGAGCGCTCTCACGGGCGTTTTTTGAGAAAACGAGGATGAAGGGTCGCACCGCTCACGACCGACTGCCCGGTGGCGTGAGCGATTCGACGCATACGCGTATGGCCGTTCCGACCCACCTTAGTAGTTATGACTCCCATCGCCGTGGTCACCATCGTCGCCAACTCGTGCGAATTTTTAACACACGCGTTCGCGTGATTTATAGTCTCCCCGTACTTCTCGACGACCATGACGGACTTCGGATTGAAACTCCGCATGGCGGTCGTCGGGAGCATCCTGTTCGGATTCTACCTCGTCGCGGCGACGGTCATCTCCGCGATGTGGGGCGTTTCGCTGATCCCGGTGCTGGTCGGCGGGATGCTCGTCCTCCCGCCGATCCAGTACAAGATCGGCAAGTGGAGCGCCCTCAGGGGCGCCCAGGACATGCCCGAGGAGGGCCAGTACCGGGAGATCCACCGAATGACGGAGTCGCTGGCCCGCGACATGGGCGTGACGAAGCCGCGTTTGATGGTGATGCAGATGGGCGTTCCCAACGCCTTCGCGGTCGGCCGAAAGGGCGCCGGCGTCGTCTGCGTCTCGACGGAGCTGATGGCGATGCTCGAGCGCGACGAACTCGAGGGCGTCATCGCCCACGAGATCGCCCACATCAAAAACCGGGACGTGATCACGATGGTGATCGGCCAGTCGATCGGTTCCATCGTCGGGATGGTCGCCTACATGGTCTACATGTTCGCCGACGAGCGCAATCCGGGGAGCATCTTCGTCGGCATGTTCGTCTCGAGCCTCGCCCAGCTGCTCGTGACGGTGTTCGTCCTCGCCATCTCCCGGTACCGCGAGTACGTCGCCGACGACGACGCTCGGCAGGCGATCGGTAGCGGCGAACCGCTCGCCCGCGCCCTCGAGAAGATCTCTCGAGGCGCCCAGGGTCGAGAGTCGGCGGTCGACGACAGCGTGAACGCGCTGTGTATCCTCAACGCCGACCGAGGCCTCCTGGCCACGCTCTTCGCGACCCACCCGCCGACGGAAAAGCGGATCGAGAAGCTCCGCGGCTGACGGCGGACTCGCGATCCGACGACACGCTCGAGCGTCCGGTTCTCTGTCACCCGCCGTCCCGGGACACCCGAACGACGCGCCTTTTTAACCGTTGCCGGCCCAATGGACGGTATGACTGATATACACCCGGGCCAGCGCGTTGCCGTCCTCGTCGACTCACAGAACCTCTATCACACGGCTCAGAGCGTCTACAGCCGAAACATCGACTACTCCGCGCTCCTCGAAGAGGCGGTGCAGGGCCGACAGCTCACGCGGGCGATCGCCTACGTGATCCGCGCGGAGGCGGAGGACGAGGAGAGCTTCTTCGAGGCGCTGATCGACATCGGCTTCGAGACGAAGATCAAGGACATCAAGCGCTTCTCGGACGGATCCAAGAAGGCCGACTGGGACGTGGGGATGAGCCTCGACGCGGTCACGCTCGCCAACCACGTCGACACGATCGTCCTCTGTACGGGCGACGGCGACTTTTCCCGGCTGTGTTCCCACCTCCGCCACGAGGGCGTCCGCGCCGAAGTGATGGGCTTCCAGTCCTCGACGGCCGAGGAACTCGTCGAGGCGGCGGACTCGTTCCTCGACCTCGGCGAGCAATCCGAGACCTTCCTCCTCTGAGTCGGTCGCAAGGGGCCGCCGATGCCGCCCCTCCGCCAGCGTCCGCCTCTCGTTTCGTCTACGCGACCGACGGCGATCGCGTCGGCGTCGGCTCTCGAGCGGCGAGCAGTCACCGGAGAACAGCGAGCGAACGGTGGGCGATCGCGTTCGGCGATCGGGCCCGCACCGTCACGAGCGCACGTCGGTCGCCAGGCCGACCAACAGCGCGCTCATCCCGACGATCAGCGCCGCCGCCGGGTAGACGAGGGCGTGGGACCCGACGACCGACGGCCCCAGCAGGGTCACCCCGCTGAACGCGAGGAGCGTCGCCCCGAGTCCGATCTGCGTGAGGTCCATGTTCGGAGACGACTACCCACGCGTCCTATATAACGTTCGTGATCGGAAGACCGTCGCGGCCGCCGTCACTTTCGGCGTCGTACCGCCCCTCGAGTCCCGGCGGCCGGCGCGAATCCGAGCCGAACGAGTACGGTTCGAAACCGAAATTCGGTACGGAGCGGGCGCTACTGGGTTCGGAATCGAAATGAGGTATGAGTGTGGACGCCCGCGGTTGCCCGGCGTTCCGACCGGGGGAATCTCGGTCGCGTCCTCCACCCCGCGACCCGTCGAGCGACAGGTGTCCGGCGGTCCGCTGCTCGCTTCCGCGCCTGACGGGCTGTCGCCGATTAGCCGCGATGGGGCGTCCCTGCGGACGGCCACCGCGGCCCGCTGTCCCCGACGGACGAGGCTTCTCTGTCGGCTTCCGAGGCCCCGGTCGGTCTGACCGGACGCCTGCGGGTTTCGGTCCCCGCTAAAGGCCATAGTGCGGGTTTCGAGCAGGGCCTAACTGCCCGACCTAGTCCACTTCATCGTAGTTCACTCGGGCTTAAGGCCCTTTCGTCTCTCCGGTTCCCGATCCGGCTCCTCGAGGGTACCGTGACCGGTCGACTCGCTCTCGCCGTGGCACTACGCACTTACGCGTCGACGCCGACGGAACGCGTATGAGCGACGCCGACGACGCGGTTCGTGTCTGGCTCGTGGAGCGGACGTACTCCGACGACGAACAGAACATGATCATCCTCACCTACGCGACGACCGACGGCGAGCGGTACTTCCGGAAGGAGCGGGCGCTGACCTCGTTCACGGACGTGCGCGACACGACCGCCGCGGTCGACGTCGACCCGGACAACCTGGGGACCGTCGACGATCCGGACGAGCGGGAGGCCTACGCCGCCGAGGCGAGCCGGATGGCCGAGACGCACGACCCGGACGACGTCATCTGAGGCGGGACGGGGTGGACACGGCCGTCGACCCCCCGTCCGCGGCCCTCAGGCGAGTCCGATCTGCTCGCTGTAGGCCCCGTAGTGGGACTCGAAGACGCCCATGATCTCGCCCATCGTCGCGTACGCCTTCACGGCGTCGACGATAGCGGGCATCGTATTCTCGCCCGCCTCGATCGCGTCCTCGAGGTCCGCGAGCGCCTCCTCGACGGCCGCGTCGTCGCGCTCGTCCTTGACGGACTCGAGGCGGGCGAGCTGGCGCTCGCGAGTGGTCTCGTCGATGTGGAGGATCTCGGGGCTCGTGTCCTCCTCGATGGTGTACTGGTTGACGCCGACGACGACCTCTTCGCCCGACTCGACGCGCTCCTGGTACTCGTAGGAGGCCTGCTGGATCTCCCGGAGGAAGTAGCCCTCGTCGATCCCCTCGAGGATGCCGTCGCGGACGGAGCCGTCGCCCATCTCCCGGATCTCCTCGATGTAGCGTATGGCCCGCTCTTCGGTCTCGTTCGTCAGCGCCTCGACGGCGAAGCTCCCGCCGAGGGGGTCGACGATGTCCGCGACGCCCGACTCCTCGGCGATGATCTGCTGGGTCCGGAGGGCGACCCGGACGGCCTTCTCGCCGGGGAGGGCGAGGGCCTCGTCGAAGCTGTTGGTGTGCAGCGACTGGGTGCCCCCGAGGACGCCGGCCAGCGCCTGGATCGTCACCCGCGCGACGTTGTTCAACGGCTGCTGGGCCGTGAGCGACTGGCCCGCCGTCTGCGTGTGGAACTTCAGCCGCTTCGACTCCGCCCGCTCCGCGTCGTACCACTCGTCCATCACGCGCGCGTAGATCCGCCGCGCTGCCCGGAACTTCGCGACCTCCTCGAAGAAGGAGTTGTGGCAGTTGAAGAAAAACGAGAGGCGCGGGGCGAACTCGTCAACGTCGAGCCCGCGATTTATCGCGTCCTCGACGTAGCCGAAGCCGTCGGCGAGCGTGAACGCGAGTTCCTGGACGGCCGTCGACCCGGCTTCGCGGATGTGGTATCCCGAGATGGAGATCGGGTGGAATTTCGGCGTCTCCTCCGTGCTGAACTCGACGACGTCGGTGACGAGGTCGAGCGACGGTTCCGGCGGGATCACCCACTCCTTCTGGGCGATGAACTCCTTGAACATGTCGTTCTGGAGGGTGCCCCTGACCTCGTCGCGCGGAACGCCCTGCTGGTCGGCGAGCGCGACGTACATCGCGTAGATGACCGGCGCCGAGGGGTTGATCGTGAAACTCGTCGAGATCTCGGCCAGGTCGATGCCGTCGAACAGCACCTCCATGTCGCGGAGGGTGTCGACCGCGACGCCCTCTTTGCCGACTTCACCAACGCTCATCGGATCGTCCGAGTCGAGTCCCATCAGCGACGGCATGTCGAAGGCCACCGAGAGCCCCGTCTGGCCCTGGTCGATCAGGTAGTGGAACCGCTCGTTGGTCTCCTCGGCGGTCCCGAAGCCCGCGAACTGGCGCATCGTCCACGTTCGGCCCCGGTACATCGTGGGGTACGGTCCCCGCGTGTACGGTTCCTCCCCCGGAAAGCCGAGGTCCTCGAGGTAGTCGAGGTCCGCCACGTCCTCGGGAGTGTAGAGGCGGTCGACCTCGAGGTTCGAGATGGTCGCGAACCGATCCTTGCGCTCGCCGTGCCGGTCGAGAACCGGTTCGAGGGTCTCCGACTCCCACTCCTTCCGTTCTCGACGGATCGCCGCGAGCTCCTCGTCGTCGTACATGGCTGTAATATTTGCCAGACTCGGTTGTAAGGATTCCGAGTATCACGCAGGTGATGCGACCGGGCGCGGTCAGGGGTAGATTTCCCCCTCGGTGCCGATCCGCCCGCGTTCCCACGGCACGTCGACGAGGTTTCGCGGGCTTCCCGAGAGTCCGTCGCGGCTGACGACCTCGAACGTCCGGTTCCGCGCGTCCGGCGAGAACGGCGCCGCGGCCATCAGCCGGGCGACGTCGCCGCGGGGGATAGACCCCCATACCGAATCGCCGCCCTCGCCCACGAGCACCTCCCCGCTCGGCGGACCGTTCGTCAGCCGACCCGGTCGGAAGACGGTGTACCCGAGCCCCGAGCGCCTGAGCGCCGTCTCGGCGTCCCCCTTCGCCCGGAGCGTTCCCCTGACCAGGAGCCGAGCCGGGAGCGGCATCCGCGCTCGCGAGGTGCCGACGCCGATCGCGCTCTGGAGGGCGACGTGATCGACGCCCTCGGCGACCGCGGCGGTGATCAGGTTGATCACGCCCGTCCGATCGACGAGCCTCCCGCCGAGTACGTGGCGTGG
The DNA here is from genome assembly GCF_031852275.1 of Halovalidus salilacus. Lineage (GTDB taxonomy): Archaea > Halobacteriota > Halobacteria > Halobacteriales > Natrialbaceae > Halovalidus > Halovalidus salilacus. The sequence continues at coordinate 1,134,949 of NZ_CP134700.1, forward strand.
GCCCGGCGACGTTCCGAGCGTGCTAAAGACGTAGTCGACGCCCTCGACGGCTCGCACCGCGGCCGTCGACTCGAAGAAGTCGACGACGGCCACCTCGTCGGCGCCGAGGCGCTCGAGTTCGTCGACGTTCGCGTACGACCGCGTGGTCGCCCGAACCTCGAGGTCCGTCGGCCCGAGCACGGCGAGCAGTTCGCGGCCGGTGTCGCCGCTTCCGCCCGCGACCAGCGCGCGTTCGGTTGTCGAAGTCATGGGGCTCGTACCCCAACCGGCGACATAATACGAGGGAGAGGATCGGTGGCACGTCGGGGGGTCCACGGAGCCGGGTAGGCGACGGAGCGGACTCGCCCGCCGAGGCGGTCACTCGTCGCCGGCCTGTAACCGCTCGGTGGTCTGGACCAGCGGGTGGCGCGCGTAGTCGACGATCTCGATGTCCTCGAGGCCGTCGAGTCCCTCTTTACGCGCGGTTCGGGCCATCCCCAGGTCGATCGGGTGGTCGGTGACGATCAGGTAGGCGTCCATCTCGTCGATCCCCAGCCTGTCGGCGGCGAGCACCCGGTGGTGGCCGTCGGCGAGCAACAGCGTGCCCCCGTTGTCGATGACGACCAGCGGTTCGGCGAGGCCGTGTTCGAGTTCGTACCGCCGTCCCTCGAGTTCGTCGGCGTAGACCCGTCCCTGGGTGGGGATCAGTTCGTACAGCGGAACCGTTCGGCGCTCCTGGCGCAGGTCGAGGTCGTGGATCTCCTCGAGCGTGCGCATGAGCTTCACGACCTTCTCGGGCGTGGCGCGCTCGATCTGGCTGCGGATGACGTCGGCGTTGGAGATGATCCCGACGAGGTTGCCCGCGTCGTCGACGACGGGGAGCTTCTGGATCCCCGAGCGCAGGATCACCCGCGCCGCGTCGTTCACCTTCATGTCCGGGTGGGCGACCAGCAGGTCCGTGCTCATCACCTTGAAGATCGGCTCGTCGTCGTCGGCCAGCAGCAGGTCGCGCGCGCTGACGAAGCCGTCGACGCGTCGGCGCTCGCACACCGGGAACCCGCTGTGATCGTCGCTCTCGGCGATGCGCTCGGCAACCGCACCGACGGTCGCGTCGGGCGAGACCGTCGCCACGTCGCGCGTCATGTAGTCTTTGACCCGGGGTTTCCGGTCCGATACGACCTCCATACCTCGAGAGGTGGGGGTCGGGACGCAAAAGCCCTCCCCTCGACGCGGTCCCCGGCCGCTCCCGCTCGGCGCGTCCGGTCGCCGACCCACGGCCGCCCGTCGTTACGCCGATTCGCCCCCGCGTTCCTCCTCCTCCGGGGTGAACAGCCACTCGCTCGTCCGGTCGTACGCTCCCACGGGCGTCCCCGGGCGCGTCCGGATCGCCTCGAAGAAGCGGTCCGTGATCACCTCCTCGACCACGCTGACGATCGAGTCGACCTCGTCCGCGTCGTCGGTCCCCCCGAGGATGCCGATCTCGAGTTGCGCGCCGGCCATGTCGGCGTGTCCGCCGGCGCTGCCGATCTGGTCGAACGCGTCCCTGAGCGTCTCCCCGAGGTCGACGCTGCTCGCGCGCGACCGGGCCGAGAGGTAGACCATCTCGCCGCTGAACCCGAAGACGAGCGTCGTGTTCACCCCCTCCATCGCGAGCAACTGGTCGGCGGCCTGGGGAAGCGCGTCGCGATCGGAGATCCGGCCGGCGCTCGCGACGGCGACCGATCCCTGCTGGATGCGGTTCTTGATCGCTCGAGCGATCGTATCGAACGTCTCGCCCTCGACGGTCGGTTGCTCGATCCGACGCAGCGTGTCGGTGTCGACGTGGGGCCACAGCGTCGACGCGGCGTGGAAGTCGAGCGCCGAGACCTCCCGGGTGAAGTCGTTCGTGTCGATCCGGATGCCGTAGAGCAGCGCCGTCGCGACCGTCGGATCGATCTCGATGTCGAACCGCTCGACGTACTCGGTCAACACGGTACTCGTCGCGCCGGCGTTCGAGCGAAGGTCGACGAACTCCCCCGGGACCGGTCCCCGCGGCGGGTGGTGGTCGATCACGATGTCGGCGTGGATCTCCTCGGGGAGCTGATCGTTGACGCCCGGCCGCGAGTGGTCGACGAGCGCGAACGCCGAGTAGTCGGTGAGCGGGTCCTCCGGACCCAGGTTGCGCAGGTCGAGGTCGAGCAGGTTGACCATCGCCCGGTTCTCCTGGTGGGAGATCTCGCCGTAGTAACAGGCGTCGGCCTCGACGCCGACCGATTCGGCGACCTCGACGAGCGCCACGGCGCTCGCGATCGCGTCCGGATCGGGGTTGTCGTGGGCGACGACCGCCAGCCGGCCGTCGATCCGTAGCAGCTGCTCCCGAAGCTCGAGCGCGCGGGTGGCGGCCTCGCTCGCCGCCCGGTCGAGGACGTGCTCGACGATCGCGTCGTCGGAATCGATCACGCGGTCGGCGAGCGTCTCGAACCGCGTCCGGCTCTCGGGGGTCGGGTTCCCGCCCAGGTAGGCGACGATGGAGGCCTCGGGGAACCGCTCGCGGGCGTGCTCGAGGATCTCGAGGTTCGCGTCGGTCCGATCGCTCGCGACGAAGATGACGTCGGGCGTCTCCGTCTCGATGCCGGCGACGACGGCGGGATCGGTCGGGTCGGCCCGTCGGGCGGGCACGCCCTCGTCCCTGAGGGTCTCGACGACGGTCGGCTCGTCGGCGATCACGAGCAACCGGTCGTCACGGGCGGGCAGTCGCTCGGCGATGCGCTGGCCGAGCGTTCCGCACCCGAGCACGAGACGGAAAACCATATCGCGGCTGTAACCCCCCGAACAGTAAAACCTACCGGGTTGCCGAGTCGGAGGCGGTCAGGGGACGACCGCCTCGGCGGCGCCCGTCGCGAGGTCGGCGACCGGTCCGAACGCCGGCAGCAACACGACGGTCATCACGGCGGCGAAGGCGATCGCCGCGTACAGCCCCGTCGGCTGGGAGAGCGCCTCCCGGCCCGGTACCGGCTCCTCGATCCAGAGGGCCTTCACGAGTCGCGCGTAGAAGTACAGCGAGAGCGCGCTGTTGATGACGAGCGCGGCCGCGAGGGCGAACAGCCCGGCCTCGATCGCGCCGGTGAACAGGAGGTACTTGCTCCAGAAGCCGGCGAACGGCGGGACGCCCGCGAGGCTGAACATGAACACCGCCATCGCCGCGCAGGCGATGGGCGCCCGCGACGAGAGCCCGTTGTAGTCGTCGAACGTGCGGCCGACTCCCCAGTGTTCGGCGAGCGCGACGAAGAGGAACGCGCCCGTGTTCATGAAGCCGTAGACGAGCAGGTGCATGAGCGCCGCGCCCATCACGAACTCGCCGCCGTCGGCCGACACGCCCGCGAGGCCGATCATGACGTACCCCGCGTGGCCGACCGACGAGTAGGCGAGCATCCGCTTGACGTTCGTCTGGGTCGCCGCGGCGAAGTTCCCGAGCGTCATCGTCACGATCGCGAGCACGACGAAGATCGCCGACCACTCGAACCCGATCAGGCCCTCCGACGCTTCGATCGGGAACGCCGTGGTGAACACGCGGATCGTGATGACGAAGCCGGCGGCCTTCGACGCCGAGGAGAGGAACGCCGAGATCGGCGCGGGGGCCCCCTCGTACGCCTCGGGCGCCCAGAAGTGGAACGGCACGCTCGCGGTCTTGAACGCGAAGCCGCCGACCATCATCAGCAGGCCGAGCCCCAGCATGCCGCCGAAGCCGTCGTCCACGTCCTCGGTCAGCGCGACGGCGATCGCGTCGAGTTGCAGGTGTCCCGTGACGCCGTAGACGAGGCTGACCCCGTAGACGAAGATGGCCGACGAGAGCGCGCCGATCAGGAAGTACTTCAGTCCGGCCTCGACGCTCCCGCGGTTGTCCTTGAGGATCGAGACCAGCGCGTACGACGGCAGGCTCGAGAGCTCGAGGGCGATGAAGATCGTCACGAGGCTGTTCGCGGTCGCCATCGTGGCCATCCCGGTCGCCGCGAGCAGCACGAGCGAGTAGTACTCGGCCTGGTAGGTGTGGCCCGCCATGTAGTCGTAGCTGGCGACGACCACGAGCGCGGTGACGACCGCGACGATGACCGTGAAGTACAGCGCCAGCTGGTCGACGACCAGCTGTGGCGAGTCGCTCTCGAAGAGGTACATGACGCCCCGGCCGCCCTCGGTGACGGGCGTGCCGACGCCCGCGAGCAGGAACCAGACCGCGACGGTCAGCGACGCCAGCGAGCCGACCGCCGCGATGCCCGCGAGCACCGGTCGGTTCGTGCTGTCCGGGTTGACGCTGTCGAACAGGAACAGCGCCATGGCGGTGCCCGCGAGCAACAGGACGGGCGCGAGCGAGGCCCAGTCCGGCAGCTGGTAGGGCCCCTCGAGTGCCTGTGCGACGACGGGCTCGAGTCCGAACGCGAGTCCGGTCATCAGGCCCCACCTCCGTTCTCCAGGATCGGATTGACGGCGTCGGTGATCATCTCGAAGATCAGATCGGGGGCCACGCCCAGCGCCACGATCAGCGCGAGCAGCACGAACATCGGCGCGACGTCGTGCAGCGGCGCGCGACCCACCTCGTAGTCGGTTTCCAGTCGGTACGGTCCGAAGATCGCCCGTTGCAGGGCGAACAGCAGGTAGCCCGCCACGATGACGATGCCGAACATCGCCGCCCCCGTGAAGACGGGGGCGTACTCGAGCAGCGCGGAGCCGAACGAGCCGAAGAAGATGAAGTACTCGGCGGCGAAGCCGCTCATCAGCGGCAGCCCCATGTAGGCGAACGAGCCCGCGATCAGGACGCCGACGGCGATCGGCATCCGGTCGGCCATCCCGGACATGTCGGTGACCATCCGGGTGTGCGTCGCGTTGTAGATGACGCCGACGGCCATGAACATCAGCCCCGAGACGAGGCCGTGGCTGACCATCTGGAACGTCGCGCCGCCGACGCCGAACTCGGTGTAGGCGACCAGTCCCAGGATGACGTAGCCCATCGACGAGACCGACGAGTAGGCGACGATCCGTTTGAGGTCGGTCTGGGCGAGCGCGAGCATCGCGCCGTAGATGACGCTGATCACGGCGATCGCCGCGATCGGTACCGCGTACGCGCTCACCTGGTCTGGGAACATGGTGAAGTTGAACCGGAGCAGGGCGTAGGTCCCCATCTTCAGGAGGACGCCCGCCAGCAACACCGACGCCGGCGTCGGCGCTTCGACGTGGGCGTCCGGCAGCCACGTGTGGAACGGAACCACCGGCACCTTCACCGCGAACCCGGCGAACGTCGCGAGGAAGACGAGCGAGGTGAGCGTCGAGGGCGCCACGCCGAGGACGCCGCTCTGGACGCCGGCGCCGTCGATCAGCGCGTCGGCGATCTCCGGCAGCGCGAAGCTCGAGACGTCGGGGCCGAGTCCGAAGACGAGCGCGATGAACGAGCCGAACATGACGAGCGACGCCACGTTCGTGTAGACGAAGAACTTGATCGCGGCGTACTTGCGGCGCGGACCGCCCCAGACGCCGATCAACAGGTACATCGGGATGAGAACCGCCTCCCAGAAGATGAACCAGAGGAAGAAGTCGAGCGCCGAGAAGACGCCGATCAGGTTCGCCTCGATGAACAGGATCAGCCCGTAGAACTGCGACTCGCGGTCCTCGATGGGCGTCCACGAGGAGACGATCGCGAGCGTACAGAGGATCGTCGTCAGGACGACCAGCGGCAGGCTGATGCCGTCGAGGCCGACGAACCAGTCGACGGAGTACTGCCCGAGCCGAATCCACTCGAATCGGGACTCGTAGGCGAGTTCGCCCCCGAGCAGGGCGTTGCCGCTCCCGTCGAAGGCGGCGAACAGCCAGAGGCTCAGCCCCGCCGGGAGGAGGCTGATCAGGAACGCCAGTTTCCCGGCGTAGCGATTCGGCGCGAGGAACGTCGCGAGCGCGCCGACGAACGTCACCGCCAGCAGGATCTCTATCATCATCAGAACCACCCTCCGTAGACGCCGAAGGCGACGAGCAACGCGATGAACCCGGCGACGAGCAACGCCGCGTAGTTCGTCACGATCCCCGTCTGTATCCGTTTCACGCCGCTACTGCCGAGCAGGCTCGCGCCCGAGACGCCGTTGACGACGCCGTCGATGGCCGTCTGGTCGAACCGATCGGCGGCTCGAGCCAGCGGTAGCGCGATCCCGCGCGCGAGCCAGACCTGGAACTCGTCCTGGTAGTAGTTGCTACGCAGGACGCCGTACGCGGCCCCGAGCTTCCGCGTGTGGCGCTCCGGTTCCGGCACGTTGTAGAGCATCCAGGCGACGCCAGCGCCGCCGAGGGCCAGTCCGAGCGAAAGCGCCGCGCCGACGAGCATCGTGACCGTCTCCGACCCGGCGAGCGCGCCCTCCTCGAAGGCGACCGTGTCGTGGTACTCGTGGTAGGTCAGCCCCTCGAGGTAGCCGTACTCGCCGTCGAGCCAGTGCTCGAGGAACGTGATGTCCGCGCCGGTGAGGTAGTAGATCGGCGCGAGGTTGACGAACCCCGCGACGACCGCGAGGATCCCGAGGACGATCAGCGGGACCTTGATCGAGAGCCCCACCGGATGGGGGTCCTCGGCGGCCTCCGATCTCGGCTCGCCGTGGAAGGTCAAAAAGACCATCCGGAACGTGTAGAAGCCGGTGAAGAACACGGCGATCAGTCCCATCGCGTAGGCCGCGAGGAAGACCGGCTGCTCTAAGCCGACGAGCAGCGCGTCGTAGAGCACCTCGTCCTTCGACCAGAAGCCGGAGAACGGGACGATCCCGGCGAGCGCGAGCGCGCCCGCGAGGAACGTGTAGTAGGTGACGGGCGCCTTCTCCTTGAGGCCGCCCATCTTCCACATGTCCTGTTCGTGGTGCATGAGGACGATGACGGCGCCGGCCCCGAGGAACAGCAGCGCCTTGAAGAAGGCGTGGTTCATCAGGTGGAAGACCCCGGCGACGTAGCCGCCGACGCCCAGCCCGAGCATCATGTAGCCGTACTGGCTGATGGTCGAGTAGGCGAGCACCTGCTTGACGTCGTCCTTGACGACGCCCATCGTCGCGGCGAACAGCGCGGTGAAACCGCCGACGAAGGCGATGATCGCCAGCGCGGTCGGCGAGAGCGCGTAGTAGCCGAACATCCGGGCGACGAGGTAGACGCCGGCCGCGACCATCGTCGCCGCGTGGATGAGCGCGGAGACGGTGGTCGGACCCTCCATGGCGTCGGGCAGCCACGTGTGTAGCGGGAACTGCGCGGACTTGCCGATGACGCCGCCGAGCACCAGCAGGCCGGTGATCGTCACCCACGTCTCCGCGTCGAAGCCGAAGAGGGATTCCCCGCCTTCGATGGCGGATTCGGCCGCGAAGACGAACGACTCGTCGCCGGCGAACGCCACGGTTCCGTACGTCGCCGCGATGGCGACGACCCCCAGCAGGAAGAAGTAGTCGCCGAAGCGGGTGACGAGGAACGCCTTCTTCGCCGCCGAGGGGGCCGACTCCGTGCGGAACCAGAAGCCGATCAGCAGGTACGAACAGAGGCCGACCAGTTCGAAGAACATGAACGCCATCAGCAGGTTGTCGGCCATCACGAACGCGAGCATGCTGAACGTGAACAGGCCGAGTTCGGCGTAGTAGCGGGGCAGCCCCGTCTCGCCCTCGGCGTTCATGTACCCCAGGCTGAAGACGTGGACCAACAGCGCCACGAGCGAGACGATCACGAGCATCAGCGCCGAGAGCGGGTCGATCAGGACCCCGAAGGTGAACTCGATCGTCCCCCCGGCCTGGGCGCCCGCGGCGCCGCCGACCCACTCGTAGAGCGTCTCCCGATGTGCTTCGCCGCCGGCGACCTCGAGCAGCATCAACAGCGAGAACAGCAGCGACGCGGCCGTCGCGAAGATGCCGGCGATCGCGCCCTTCTTCGGCATGTACGGGCCGAAGACGAGGGCGATCGCGAACGCCACCAGCGGGAACAACGCGATCAACGGTGCGTAGTCGAACGTTGCCATCTGTTTACCACCTCATCGTCGACGGGACGGTGACGTCCACGTCCCGGAAGTTTCGGTACAACACCATGATGATCCCGAGTCCGACCGCGACCTCGGCGGCGGCCAGCGCCATCGTGAAGAGCGCGAAGACCTGCCCCGTGAGGTTGCCGTGGTAGAACGCGAACGCGATCAGGTTGACGTTCGCCGCGTTCAGCATGATCTCCACGGACATCAGGAACAGCAGCGCGTTTCGCCGCGTCAACACCCCGAACAGCCCGACGCAGAACAGGGCCAGCGACAGCAGGACGTAGTACTCGATCGGGACGCTCACGCGCCGTCACCTCCGGTCGCGTCGGCGTTCGTCTCGGTGTCGCGGCTCGAGTCCGTCGCCGTCCCGCCGTCGGTCGCCGCGCGTCCGGGCGCCTCCGCAGCGGGCGATCCGGTCTCGTCGGGCGCCGCCGCGAGCGCCGTCACCGGTTCGCCGTCCTCCTCGCGCTTCGCGAGGACGAGCGCGGCGTCGAGCGCGGCGTCGAGCGCGACGGCGACCAGGACGACCGACACGAGGAACGGCTCGGTGCCGCCGATCTCGCTCAGTTCGTAGAAGCCGAACAGGGCGTAGCCGATCTCGGCGGTGATCGAGACGCCCTCGGCGAAGCCGCCGACGTCGCCGCCGTCGAACGGCGCCTCGAGCACGACGAGCGCGGCGATCGCGAAGAGCGCGACCGCGAACACGCCGGGCGCGAGCGTCCGCCCGAGCCTGAGTCTCGGTCCGTTCGTCATGCCTGTACCACCTCGTCGTCGGCGTCCGCGTCGTCGGGTCTGGTGAACATCACGGCGAAGGTGATGAGGATGAGAACCCCGCCCACGTAGACGAGGATCTGCATCATGGCGACGAACTCCGCCGCCAGCATCACGTAGTAGATCGCGACGCTGGTCAGCGTCGCACCCAGCAGGAGCGCCGAGTGCCACGGATCTCGAACGAGCACGACGCCGACCGCGCTCCCCAGCGTGACGATCGCGAACAGGCCGAACGCGATGAGTTCGTAGTTCATAGCTTCCCTTCCGTTCCTGGCGTCGGTGTCTTCGACCGGCGGTACCTCCGGCCCGTCGGGCGACCCCTCACTGGTAATCGACCTCCCCTTCGCCCTCGCCGATCCACGCCCCCCGGTCGGGTTCGCGCGACTCGAGCGGGTCGATGTCCTTGTACCACGGGACCGCCCGGAGCTCCTCTTTGTTGTAGACGAAGTCGTGTTTCGTGTCGGCCGTGAACTCGAAGTTCTGGGTGAGCAGGATCGCGTCGGTCGGGCAGACCTCCTCGCACAGCCGGCAGTAGACGCACTGGCCGATGTGGAGGTTGTACTGCTCGCCGTTGCGCTGGTCGTCCATCACGATCTGGATCGTGTCGTTCGGACAGACATTCTCGCACTGGCGACACCAGATGCACCGCTCCTGGCTCCACTTGTGGACGCCCCGAAAGCGCGGGGAGACGTCCGGGACGACTTCAGGGTACTCCACGGTGAAGGTGGAGCCGTCGAGCGCGTGTTTCATCGTCGTTGCCATCGATTTGAGTAGTCCGATCATGCTATCAGCCCCACGATTAGCGCGGTGAGTATCAGGTTCGCGAACGAAAGGACGAGCAGCCCCTTCCAGCCGATCTCGATCATCTGGTCGATCCGCACGCGCGGCGCGGCCGAGCGCAGCCACTGGGTGAGCAGGAACACCGCCCAGATCTTGATGAGGAACCAGACGATGCCCGGCAGCAGCGGCCCGGCGGGTCCGCCGAGGAAGATCGTCGCGATGATCGCCCCGCCCAGAAAGATGTGCAAGAACTCGCCGAGGTAGACGAGGACGAAGTAGACCGAGGAGTACTCGGTCTGGTAGCCGGCGACGATCTCGGTCGGCGCCTCGGGCGTGTCGAACGGGTTCCGGCCGACCTCGGCGAAGTTGGCCGTCAGGAACAACACGAACGCGAACGGGTTGACGAGCGCGTACCACGCCGGGATCGTCACGATCCCGAGGTCGAGCAGCGGTTCGGCCTGGGCCTCGACGATCGCGCCCATCTGGAGCGTGCCGGCGAAGATGACGACCGACATCCCGGTGACGACCAGCGGGATCTCGTAGGCGATGTTCTGGGCGACCGCGCGAAGCCCGCCCAGCAGCGAGTACTTGTTCGCCGACGCGTAGCCGGCCATCACCAGCCCGACGCTCGCGATGCCGGAGACGGCGAAGACGTACGCCAGGCCGACCTCGGGGTCGGCGAGCTGGACGCCGCTGCCCATCGGAATCACGGCGAACCCGAGCATCGCCGAGCCGGCGATGACGATCGGCGCGAGGTCGTACGCCGGGCGGTCGGCGTTCTCCGGGACGATCAGCTCCTTCGAGAGCAGCCGCACGGCGTCGGCGACGATGATGAACAGCCCCGCCGGGCCGATGTGATCGACCGCGATCCGGTCGGTGAACGCGGCCGTGATCTTTCGCTTCGCCCACGGACCGGCGACGCCGGTCATCGCGAGCATCAGGTTCCCGACGATGAACGCGGCGATGAACGCCGCCAGCAGTTGGCCGGGGACGCCGAACGCGTCGAGGCCGGTCAGGTCGGCGATCCGCTCCGGGAGGAGGGGGCCGTCGCCGACCTGGAGCGGCGACGCGCCGAGCGCGCCTCCGCTCATCGATCCACCTCCCCGAGCACGATGTCGAGGCTGCCGAGCGCGGCGACGAGGTCGGCCACGTACTCGCCCTCGGCCAGTTCCTCGAGCGCCTGCAGGTTCGAGAAGCAGGGGCTACGGATCTTGAATCGGGCGGGTTTGTCCGTCCCGTCCGATCGGATGTAGATGCCGAGTTCGCCCTTCGCGCCCTCGACGGCACGGTACGTCTCGGTGTCGGCGTCCGGTTTGAGCGTCCGCGGGACGTTGCTCTGGATCTCCCGCTCGTCTTCGGGCCAGTCCTCGAGCAGGTCGAGACACTGCTCGACGATCCGCGCCGACTGCTCGACCTCCTTCATGCGGACGAGGACGCGCGAGTAGTTGTCGCAGCCGTCCTCGGTGACGACGTCCCACTCGAGGTTCTCGTAGTACCCGTAGGGGTCGTCGCGCCGGACGTCGTAGTCGACGCCCGAGCCGCGGGCGACGGGGCCGGTGCAGCCGTACTGCTTCGCCGCCTCGGGCTCGAGGATGCCGGTGTCGACGCAGCGGATCTGGAAGATCTCGTTCGCCGTGACGAGGTCGTTGTACTCCTCGACCTTCGCGGGGAGGCCGTCGAGGAAGTCGCGGGTCTTCTCGATGAACTCCTCGCGCGGTTCGGGCAGGTCCCAGGCGACGCCGCCGAGCCGGAAGTAGTTGAACATCAGGCGCTGGCCCGTCAGATCCTCCAGGATGTCCTGGACGACCTCCCGGTCGCGCATCGTGTACATGAAGATCGCGTTGAAGTCCCCGTAGACGTCGAGACAGAACGTCCCGAGGGCGAGCATGTGCGCGGCGATCCGGCAGAGTTCGGCGCCCATCGTTCGGATGAGCTGGGCGTACTCGGGGACCTCGATGTCGGCCAGGTCCTCCGCCGCGCGCGCGTAGGCCCACTCGTTGAGCAACCCGGAGGAGACGTAGTCCCAGCGGTCCGGGTAGGGCATGATCTGGTGGCGGTAGGTGCCCGACTGGCACATCTGCTCCTCGCAGCGGTGGAGGTAGCCGACGTCCGGATCGACGTCGACGACCGTCTCGCCGTCCAGCACCGTCTTCAGGTGGAGCACGCCGTGGGTCGCCGGGTGGTGCGGCCCGATGTTCAGGAACATCGTGTCCGACTCGGCGTCGTGGTAGTCCGGCTGGATCGGGTTGGCGTGCTCGGTCAGGGTGACGATCTGGGGCTTGTCCTGGTCGTAATCGAGGCTGAGCGGGTGGCCCTGCCACGTCTCGGGCAGCAGGATGCGCCGCGGGTCGGGGTGCCCCCCGTAGTCGATCCCGACGAGGTCGAACGCCTCGCGCTCGTGCCAGTTCGCGGTCTCGTAGACCGGCGTCGCGGACTGGCTCGTCGGTTCGTCGAGCGAGGTGGGCACCACCACGCTGACCTCCTGGGTCGGGTCGGCGTACTTCTTGAGGTGGTAGATCGACTCGTACCGGTCCTCGTACTGCTGGGCGGTGAGACAGGAGAGGTGATCGAACCCCGCCTCGTCGCGCAGCGCCGTCAGCACGTCCTGGACGTCGTCCGGACGGATCACGAACCCGGGCGCGTTCAGGTGGTCGTCGCGTCCGAGCGCGCGGTTCCCGATCAGTTCCTCGAGGTCGTCCTCGGTGACCTCGACGTCGAGGTCCGGCTGTGACTTCGGCTCGAGCGTGCTCATGGCGAATCAGCCCAGTTGTACCGCATGACGAGGTCGTCCTCGTCGATCTCGTCCGCGAGCTTCTGTACCAGTTCGTCCCGGGGCAGGTCGCCGAAGCGCTCGAGGTCGTACGGCTTGACGACGACGGGCGAGGATTCGCCGTTGCGGATCCGCTCCTGGAGTTTGAGGACGCCGTAGATGAGCGCCTCCGGTCGGGGCGGACAGCCGGGGACGTGGATGTCGATCGGGATGATCTCCTCGGCCCCCTTGACGACGTTGTACCCCTCCTGGAAGGGGCCGCCGGAGATCGTACACGAGCCCATGCCGACGACGAACTTGGGTTCGGGCATCTGGTCGTAGACGCGCTTCATGCGCGGCCCGAACTTCGAGACGATCGTCCCCGGGACGATCATCACGTCGGCCTGGCGGGGCGACGCGCGCGGAACGCCGGCGCCGAAGCGGTCGAGGTCGTGTTTGATCGCGTACGTGTGCATCATCTCGATGCTGCAACACGCGATCCCGAACTGGAGCATGAACATCGAGTTGCCCCGCACCCAGTTCATGAACTGGTCGAACTTCGTGAGGATGAACGGCGTGGCACCGAACGCCTCGCGGAGCTTCGAGTTGAACCGATCGTCGGGGCCGGCCCCCATCCTCGCGTCGCGGGTGTCCGTCGACGGTCCGGTGCTTCCGTAGATCGATTGCCGTGGTTTGTCACTACTCATGGTCGGTTACGTTGGGATTCGACCTGTCTCGGGCTCTGCGCCCACTGTACCGCACCGTTGCGCCACGCCCACGCGAGTCCGACGAGGAGGATGCCGACGAACAGCAACATCGGCCCCAGCGCCTCGAGGAGCCCGTACTCCTCTGCGGCGAGCGCATCCCCGTAAACGACCGCCCACGGGAACAACAGGACGGCCTCGATATCGAAGACGACGAACAGAAGCGCAACCATGTAGTACTGGATGTTGAATCGGATGCGCGTCCCGCCGGTCGGCACCTCGCCACTCTCGTAGGTGGCACGCTTACTCGTTTCGGGAACGCTCGGACGAAGCAGGTACGATACCGTAATCATTCCGACAGGTATCAGTATCCCCACGAACGCCAGCGCCCCGACGGCGATCCATTGGTTCATCTCCGTAACGTTTGGAGGTTAAAACCGCACCCATATAAGGGTTGATTCTTCGATTTTCGGCCTAATGCGGCCCCCAGAGTCCTCTTCAGCGATTAAGGAGTCGTTCCGACTAATTCCTTATTATTGTACATGTGCATTTAGTTCGTGAACGAACAATTGCGCGAACGCCGCGAACCCCGTCGCCGCCCGTCGAACGACGGGTTCGTCGAGGCCCGGCGGCTGGGACTCGAGTCGCTTCCTCGACCGATCCCGACGACGGACCGATCCTTTCGGGTCGACGGCGCCACTCGGAACGGAAAACGGTCGTTCACTTCGGGAAACCGGCCGCGAACGAGGCCGCTCTCGGCTGACGCGATAGACGGAACGGGGCGAACGGCGCCGATTCACTCCTTCGAGAACTCGATCGTGCCCCGGTCGTGCAGCGCTCGGGAGATGCGTCCGACCTCCTCCTTCAACGACTCGTGGGAGGCGACGAGGCGGTCTCGGACCTCCTCGTGCTGGCGGGCCAGGATCTGGGCGGCCGACAGCGCGGCGTTGAACGACTTCCCGGCGTCGACGGCGACGATGGGCGCGCCGGTCGGCATCCCGATGACGCTGTCGACGGACTTCTCCTGCACGGGCACGCCGATCACCGGCAGCGGGTAGGCGATCGAAGCCGTCATGTTCGGCAGGTCAGCCGACTTCCCGCCGGCGCCCGCGATGATCACCTCGAGGCCCCGATCCTCCGCAGTTTCGGCGTAAGCAGTCATTAACTCGGGGGTTCGGTGGGCGGAGGTGACGTACGTCTCGAAGGTGAACCGCTCTTCGGGCGGGTTCTCGTAGTCGGTCTGTTCGGCGAAGCCGAGTTCGTCGACGAACGCGTCGTACGCGCCCGGCCGACGGCCGCCGGTCATCATCACCTCGAGGTCGGAGTCGCTGCCCATCACGATCCCCACGTCGGGGGTCTCCTCGGTCGGTCGGTCCTGGCGCGCTTCCTCTCGCAGTCGGTCGATCAGGTCGGTTACGCTGTCTGCCATGGGTAGGTCGAGTAGCTCCGGTCGGTCGCGGTGGTCGCGGTCGGTTCAGGCGGCGTCGAACGTCACGGCGTCGCGCAGATCGCGCGCCGTCTCGAGGAGTTCCTCCACGTCCGCCGTCTCCTCCCCGCGCGCGGAGACGGTGACGTGGCCCATCTTCCGCAGCGGTCGCACCTCGCGCTTGCCGTACCAGTGGAGGTGCGCGCCGGGCGTCTCGAGGATCCGCTCGACGTTCTCGAGTCGCGCGTCCGTCGGCTCCTCGACGTCGCCGAGCAGGTTCGTCGAGACCGTCGGTCCGAGCAGGTCGGCCGAGGCGAGCGGCCAGCCGAGCACCGCCCGGACGTGCTGTTCGAACTGCGAGCCGACGGCGCCTTCGATCGTCCAGTGCCCGGAGTTGTGCGGCCGGGGTGCGATCTCGTTCAGCAGGATCTCGCCGTCGACGGTTTCGAAGAGTTCGATGCCGTAGACGCCGCGTCCGTCCATCACCTCGAGGACGTCCGTGGCGACCTCGTAGGCCCGCTCGGCCACCTCCGGTTCCGAGCGCGCGGGGATAATCGTCTCCCGCAGGATCTCCTCGCGGTGGACGTTCTCGCCCAGGGGGAACGTCGCGGTCTCGCCCTCCCCCTTGGCGGCGATCACCGACACCTCGCGCTCGAAGTCGACGAACGCCTCGACCATCGCGGGTCCGGCGACCGCCTCGAGCGCCTCCTCGGCCTCGGCTTTCGACTCGACCGGGACGTTCCCCCGGCCGTCGTAGCCGCCGGTTCGGGCCTTCAGCATGACCGGCGCGCCGTGGTCCTCGATCGCCTCGCGGATATCGTCGGCCCCCTCGACGGCGCGGAACGGCGGCACCGGAATCCCCGCGTCCTCGAGTTGGCGCTTCTGGACGAGCTTGTCGTGGATCGTCTCGAGCGTCGACGGCTTCGGGTGCACCGGCGTTCCGGTGTCCTCGCTCACCCGCTCGAGGGCGTCCTGGTCGGCGAGTTCGATCTCGAAAGTGAGGACGTCGGCGCGTTCGGCGAGGTCGCGAATAGCCGCTTCGTCGTCGAAGTCCGCCACGATCTGGCCCCGAGCGACGAGCGACGCCGGGCACTCGGGCGTCGGGTCGAGGACGACCACTTCGACGCCGAGCGGCGACGCCGCCTCGGCGAGCATTCTGCCGAGTTGTCCGCCACCCACTACCCCGACTGTCGGCCCCGGTGATCGGAGCGATCTCATCGCGCGTTCGTTGACGGCGCCTGCGCTTAAGAATTAGTAATCTGTGCGGGGAGTCGCGCATCTACTTCCGTCGAGAGGCACCTCGCATTCGGCCGGATCGTCGCGACGACGGCCGAAATCGTCTCCGAGACGGAGACCCAGGGGCGGTCGATCTTCGAATTGTCCGACCGAGTTCAGGAATCGGCCGCCGGACTCGGCGCCGAATCCGACGGGACGGACGAGGACGCCGATCCTGCGGCGTAAACGGTAGCTCTTTGAGGCCCCCTGCCCACGGCACGCGTATGACCACGCTCGGACTGGTGGTCGCGCAGTTCAACCGTCCGATCACCGAGCAGATGGAGGAAGTCGCCCTCGAGGCAGCCACCGACGCCGGCGCCGAGGTGTACGAGACCGTCCGCGTGCCCGGCGCCTACGACGCGCCCCTGGCCGCGGACCGCCTCGCCCGCCTCGAGGAGGTCGACGCCGTCGTCGTGATCGGGTCCGTCATCACCGGCGACACCGACCACGACCAGGTGATCAGCGACGCCACCGCCCAGCGGCTCTCCGACGTGAGCCTCGAGCGTGACACGCCCGTCACCCTCGGCGTGACGGGCCCCGGCATGTCGGCCGCCGAGGCCCGGGAACGGGTCGAAAACGCCGCGAAAGCGGTCGACGGGGCGATCGACCTCGTCTCCGAGCTCCCCGATCCCTGACGGATCCCGATCGAACGACACCGATTTGCGTTTCGACCGAGCACGTACGCACACCAGACCGCCACACCGACCACCACAACCGTCACCACCACGACCATGACAATGGAATTCACCGACCGCGTCTCACGCGTAGAACCGTCCGCAACGCTCGCCATCTCCGCGCTCGCCACCGAACTCGAGGCCGAGGGCGCGGACGTCGTCGACCTGAGCGTCGGCGAGCCCGACTTCCCGACGCCGGAGAACGTCGTCCGGGCGGCCAAGGAAGCGATGGACGCCGGTCACACCGGTTACACGACCTCGAGCGGCATCCTCGAGCTGCGCGAGGCGATCGCCGACAAGCTCGCCGACGACGGGCTTGACCACGGTCTCGAGAACGTCGTCGTCACCCCCGGCGCCAAGCAGGCGCTGTACGAGGTCGTCCACGCGCTGATCGAGGAGGGCGACGAGGTCGTCCTCCTCGACCCCGCCTGGGTCTCCTACGAGGCGATGGTGAAGATGGCCGGCGGCTCGTTGACCCGTGTCGACCTCTCCGACTACGACTTCCAGCTCGAGCCCGGCCTCGACGACCTCGCCGACGCCGTCTCCGACGACACCGACCTCCTGATCGTCAACTCGCCGTCGAACCCCACCGGCGCCGTCTACTCCGACGACGCGCTCGAGGGCGTCGCCGAGTTGGCCGTCGAGCACGATATCACGGTCATCTCCGACGAGATCTACAAGGAGATCACCTACGGCGTCGAGCCCACCAGCCTCGGCACCTTCGACGGGATGGCCGACCGGACGATCACGGTCAACGGCTTCTCGAAGGCCTACTCGATGACCGGCTGGCGGCTCGGCTACTTCGCCGGCCCAGAGGACCTGGTCGACCAGGCCGGTAAACTCCACAGCCACTCGGTCTCCTCGGCCGTCAACTTCGTCCAGCACGCCGGCGTCGAGGCGCTCGAGAACACCGACACGGCGGTCGACCAGATGGTCGAGGCGTTCCGCGAGCGCCGCGATCTCGTGATCGACCTCCTCGACGAACACGACGTCGACGTCGCGGTGCCGGACGGCGCCTTCTACATGATGGTACCGGTCGACGATGACGATCAGGCCTGGTGCGAAGGGGCCATCGAGGACGCCCACGTCGCGACGGTGCCCGGCAGCGCCTTCGGCACCCCCGGCTACGCGCGCATCTCCTACGCCGCGAGCCGCGAGCGACTCGAGGAGGGGATCGAGCGGCTGGCGGACGAGGGCTACCTCTGAGGACGCGTCGCTCGACTGGCGCGCCGTGTTTCGCTCGAGGTTTCGATGTTCTGCTGGACGATCCTGGGGGCTTCGTAACGAACGATCGCTGATTGTTCGACCACTGTCAAATTCGAACGCTACTCTGGCGGTCGGCTTTGGAACGAACGAGTCGAGACCAATATTGCTTTAACTGGTGTGGTTCGTTGTCCCTGCAACGACCGAAACATGACGGGGGACGACGCGGCAGCGACGGAGGGTCCGACGCGCGCGGACCACATCGAGTACGGAATCGACGAACGGCCGCCGACGGGGGAGTCGGTGGTGCTCGGGATCCAGCACTACCTGACGATGGTCGGGGCGAACGTCGCTGTTCCGCTGCTCCTGGCTGAGGCGATGGGGATGCCCGGCGACGTGAGGGCGAGGTTCATCGGGACGTTCTTCGTCGTCTCCGGGATCGCGACGCTGGCACAGACGACGTTCGGGAACCGCTACCCGATCGTTCAGGGGGCGCCGTTCTCGATGTTGGCGCCCGCGCTCGCGATCGTCGGCGCGGTGGCCGGGGGTGCCGTCGCCGGCGACTGGCAAACGGCGTTGCTCCAACTCCAGGGGGCGATCATCGTCGCCGCGACCGTCCAGGTCGTGCTCGGTTACTTCGGACTGGTCGGGAAACTCCGCCGGTTCCTCTCCCCGGTCGTCATCGCGCCGACGATCGCGCTGATCGGCCTCTCGCTGTTTAACGCCCCGCAGATCACCGCCCCGTCCCAGACGAGCGTCGGATTGCTCCTGTTCACGCTGGGGTTGATCCTCCTGTTTTCGCAGTACCTCGACGTCAAACACAGGGCGTTCAAGCTCTACCCGGTGATCCTCGCCATCGTCATCGCCTGGCTCGTCGCCGCGGCGCTCACCGTCGGCGGCGTCTTTCCGGACGGCCATCCCGGATACGTTCCGCTCGAGGACGTCGCGGAGACGCCGTTCCTGCTTCCGATCTATCCGTTCCAGTGGGGCGTCCCCGAGTTCACGACCGCGTTCGCCATCGGTATGTTCGCCGGCGTCCTCGCCTCGATCGTCGAGAGCATCGGCGACTACTACGCCGTCGCGAACCTCACCGGTTCCGGCGCGCCGAGCGAGCGCCGCATCAACCACGGGATCGGCATGGAGGGGCTGATGAACGTCTTCTCGGGCATCATGGGAACCGGCGGCTCGACCTCCTACTCCGAGAACATCGGCGCCATCGGACTCACGGGCGTCGCCTCGCGGTACGTCGTCCAGATCGGCGCCGTCGTGATGATCGTCGCCGGCTTCGTCGGCTACTTCGGACAGTTGATCGCGACGCTGCCGAACCCGATCGTCGGCGGCCTGTTCGTCGCCATGTTCTCCCAGATCGTCGCCGTCGGACTGCGGACGCTGCGCCACGTCGACCTCGAGTCCTCGCGGAACGTCTTCGTCGTCGGGTTCGCCCTGTTCGTCGGACTGGCGGTCCCCCAGTACATGGCGAACGTGGGTGACGTCGCGGCGTTCAGGAGCGCGATGGAGGGCGTGGCGGTCGTGGGCCCCGTCCTGGGATCCCGACTCGTCGCCGACACGGTCTACGTCGTCGGTTCGACGGGGATGGCCGTCGGCGGCCTCTCGGCGCTCGTCCTCGACAACACGATCCCCGGCAGTCGCGAAGAGCGCGGCCTCGCGGAGTGGGACCGGCTCACCGAAGCCGACGGCGAGTTCGAGTCGTTCTGGGACCGGTGGGTCGGCCCCGACCGCACCCAACGCGCGAGTCGAGACGACTGACGGACGACCGGCTCGTCGACCGGGCCGTTCCGCTCTCACCGACCGTCGATCACCGGACGACCGTCACCGGAACCGTCGCCCGGCGCATCACCGTCTCCGCGATGCTCCCGAGGAGGATCCGCGAAACGCCCGACCGGCCGTGGCTCCCCATGACGATGTGGTCGACGTCGTTCTCCTCGGCGTACTCGATGATCGCCGGCGCCGGCCGTCCGGTGACGACCTCCGTCTCGAACGACGTCGACTCCGCGGCGTCGAACCCCTCGAGCCGCTCGCGGGCATCCTCGCAGAGTTCCTCGCCGCGCTCGACGGCGCGATCGTAGGCGCCGGGGTCGTAGAACCCGCCCTCCGAGCCGGTGTACACGCCCTCGACGGGGTCGACGACGTGGAGCGCGACGATGCGCTCCCCTTCGAAGTTCGTTGCCGCGTGCTCGAGCGCCGCCCACGACTGGGACGAGCCGTCGATCGGAACCAGGATGCGTCGGTCCATAGTGCCACCGTTGCGTCGGCCGCACTAAAATACACCCGTACGTACCAGTTCGCAGGAGCTCTCGAAATCCGGTCAGCCGACGACGTCGAACGCGACCGCACCTGCCGAATCTCCTTGCTCCTCACGTCCGTTGGTCGCGAAAACATGGGCGCTACAGGATTTGAACCCGTGACAACTTGGTCCGAAGCCAAGCACTCTGTCCAGACTGAGCTAAGCGCCCTCGGTCATTCGTTCCCGTCGGTTCGGTATAAACCACTCGATTTTCGCGCGCTCGAGCGCCTACCCGCTCGCGGTACCCTCGCGCGCTCGTTCCCACGGGCTGAAAATACCCGTCCACCCTATTTGTACCGCCGTACCAAGGTTCAGGTGACTCATGACCGTTCACGAAGCCCCCGTACCCGACGACCAGCTGATTCGGGACGACCCCCTCGAGCTACTCGGCGAGGCCGAGGACGACGTGCTGACCGCCGTCCCCGCGGACGCGACCGGCGACGAACGGATCACGCAGTGGCTCACGATCGACCGTGACGTGCTGTGCGATCTCCTCGAATGGCAGTAACGCGCGGCGATCGCAGTCTCGATCGCGCTCTCGACACCGTTTTCGACTTCTCTTCGGTTCCGCTCCGCCCCGTTCCGGGATTCTTCATCCGCTCGTCGTCGGTCCTCCTCGAGCGCGGCGGCGCTCCAGTCTGTCGATAGTGCGGGATAAATGGAGACGCCGTTGTGCGGTCCGGTGACCGGTGTGTCGAGGCGGTGATGGCGGTGTCGCTGACGATGCCGTGATTCCTTCGTCGGCTCGAGGGCAGACGTGAACGGTACCCCCACAGGGTGGGGAGCCGTCCCAGGGGCGTGCGGACCGCCCGAATGCGGGGGGTGCCGGGGGTTCGCGATCGCCCGCTGGCGACGGATCGCACCGTTTATCCCCCGCCCCTGAGCACTCCCCCGCATGACAGCGGGGGAGACGATCCGCGGGTTGCTCGAGTTGACGCGGCCGGTGAACGCGGTGGCGGCGGGCGTGCTGACGTTCATCGGGGCGTTCGTCGCCGGCGGCGCGGCGGCGGCCCCGCTCGAGACGGTCGGCGCGGTGGGGGCGACGGTCCTGGCGGTCGGCGCGGGGAACGCGATCAACGATTACTTCGACCGGGAGATCGACCGGATCAACCGGCCGGATCGGGCGATCCCCCGCGGCGCCGTGAGCCCCCGGGGAGCGCTCGCGTTCAGCGCCGTTCTCTTCGCCGCGGCGGTCGGGCTGGCGGTCCTCCTACCGACGGCGGCGCTCGCAATCGCGGGGATCAACCTGCTCGCGCTCGTCGCGTACACCGAGGTGTTCAAGGGGCTGCCGGGGCTCGGGAACGCGCTCGTCGCCTACCTCGTCGGGAGTACGTTCCTGTTCGGCGCCGCGGCGGTCGGCGAGATCCGTCCCGCGGTCGTCCTCTTCCTCCTCGCGGCGATCGCGACCGTGACGCGGGAGATCGTCAAGGACGTGGAGGATCTCGAGGGCGACCGCGAGGAGGGGTTGCGTACGCTGCCGATCGTCGTCGGCGAGCGCCGGGCGCTTCACGTCGCCACCGCGCTGCTCGTCCTCGCCGCGATCGCGAGTCCGATTCCGTACCTCTACGGCTTCTTCGGGTACGCCTACCTCGCGCTCGTGATTCCGGCGGACGCGGTCATGCTGTACGCGGCCTACGAGGGGTACGAAGACCCCACGGCCGGGCAAACCCACCTCAAGTACGGGATGTTCCTGGCGACGCTCGCGTTCATCGTCGGACGGGCGGCGACCGCGAACGCGGCGTCGGTCACCGGATGAACGCGGCCGTCGGGTGAACGCGTTCGGTCACCGGTGGCGGAGCCGACGAGCGAACGCCGTAATTCGGACTCGCAACCCTCGACGACGGTGAAAACGTGACATCGAACGGGGTTGTAATCACAAGTACTATAAGCTGGATGCCGCATCTACTTACCATACGCCGGCGGGTGGTGGCGCACCCAGCGGTCGGATCGCGGCTGAGATGGATGTGAGAATCTGGCATGTACGACCTCGCAGATGTCCTTCCGGACGCGGAACTAGCCCCCGGGACGAACGTCCTCATCGCGGGCCCGCCGCTGACCGGGAAGCGCGACATCGCCTTCGACGTTCTCGCTAGCGGTGGCGAACGGGGGGACGGAACGATCGTCGTGACGACGAAAGACAGCGCTGACAAGGTGCTGAACGCGTTCGACGACCTCCTCGGCGGAGACGCGTCCGGCGCGAACATCGGCGTCGTCGACTGCGTGACGAAACAGCGGGGGATCGGCACGGTCGACGACGACCCCCGTGTCAAGTACGCCTCATCGCCGGTCGACATGACCGGTATCGGAATCAAGCTCTCGGAGTTCCTCCAGGAGTTCTACGAGGATCGGAGCCTCACCGAGAACCGGGTGCTGCTCCACTCGGTGTCGACGCTGCTCATGTACTCGAACCTCCAGACGGTCTTCCGATTTCTCCACGTCTTCACCGGTCGGATCCAGAGCGCCGACGCCCTCGGCGTCTACGTGATCGACTCGACCGCCCACGACGATCAGACGATGAACACGCTCAAACAGCTGTTCGACGCCGTCATCGAGATCGAAGAGACGGCCGACGGGGACGGGGAGCCGACCATCCGCACCGCCGGGTTCTCCGCTTGATCGAGCGACGCCCCCTCTCTCGACACCGGCCGACACCGACGCCGCGGGAGCTTTAGGCACCGGCCCCGTAGCCGCGACCATGCCCGTCGAAGACGACGAGACGCTCAGAGAGATCCTCGAGTCGAACGCGGAGACGATCGCCGTCGTCGGTTGTTCGCGCACGCCGGGGAAGGCGGCCCACGACGTGCCGAAGTACCTCCAGGACAACGGCTACGAGGTGATTCCCGTCAACCCGAACGCCGACGAGGTTCTGGGCCGACGGACCGTCGACTCGCTCACTGACGTCGAGGAGGAGATCGACCTCGTCTGCGTGTTCCGTCCGAGCGACGAGGTGAGCGGCATCGTCGACGCGGCGCTCGAGCGCGACGACGCGGACGTGATCTGGACGCAGAAGGGGATCCGCGACGACGACGCGGCGGCCCGCGCGGAAGCCGAGGGCCGAACGGTCGTCCAGGATCGGTGCATGATGGTCGAACACCGCCGGCTCTTCGCCTGACGGTCCGGTGCGTTGACGGGGCGGCGGCCGAGTCGGTGTTCGGCCGTCGTACGCGATGCGGCGAACAGCGGACGTTAGGCGA
Organism: Halovalidus salilacus; assembly: GCF_031852275.1. Lineage (GTDB taxonomy): Archaea > Halobacteriota > Halobacteria > Halobacteriales > Natrialbaceae > Halovalidus > Halovalidus salilacus. The sequence goes on from NZ_CP134700.1 coordinate 1,158,005, forward strand.
CGAATGGTGGGTTCGACGTGACGAACGGTAGATCCGCGGGTTTCGTCCGCCTATCGGCGACGGGCTTACCGATCACCGAGTCGGCCGAGCTCAGTTCTCCCACTCCTCGAACGGCCGGTAGATCCCCTTGGAGAGGTACCGTTCGCTCGAGTCGGGGAACACCGTCACGACCGAGTCGTAGGGTGCGTCGATCTCCCCGTCGGCGATTCTCTGGGCGACCCGCCTGGCGGCGATGCTTGCAGCGCCGGCGCTCGAGGCGACGAGGTGCCCTTCCTCGCGGGCGAGTCGCTCGAGTTCGTCGTGTGCGGCGCGGTCGGAGACCGCGTACACGTCGTCGACGAGGGCGGGGTCGAACAGCGCGTTGGTCTCGGGCTCGTGGGTGCCGATCCCCTCGATCTTGTACTCGCCCTCCTCGCGTGCTTCGCCGAGGAACTCCCCGTAGAGCGACCCTTCGGGTTCGACGGCGACGACGTGGGTTTCGGAATTCTGCTCGCGGGCGTACCGCGCGATCCCCATCAGCGTGCCGGCGGTACCGCAGCCGGCGACGACCGCCCCCACGTCGCCCTCGAGGGCCTCGTAGATCTCGGGGCCGGTCGTGGCGTAGTGGGCCTCCGCGTTGAGCGGGTTGGAGAACTGCTGGGGGACGACGGCGTCGTCGAGTTCCTCCGCGAGGCTGTGGGCGCGGTCGATGGCGCCCTGCATTCCGTCCTCGGTGGGCGTGTTGATCACCTCCGCGCCGAGGGCTCGCATGAGCTGTTGCTTCTCGAGGCTGAAGCGTTCGGGGACGACGAACACCGCGTCGACCCCCAGCTGGCCCGCGGCGATCGCGAACCCGATCCCCGTGTTCCCCGCCGTCGGTTCGATCACCGTCCCGCCGGCCGGCAGATCGCCCCGTTCGAGCATCCGTTCGAGCATGTACCGACCGATCCGATCCTTGACGCTGGCGCCGGGGTTGAACGTCTCGAGTTTGGCGTAGATCGGGACCTCGGCGGGGGCGTCGTGGATACGAACGAGCGGCGTCCGCCCGATCGTCTCGAGCACCGAGTCCACCGGTCGCTCGTGGGTCGTCATCGTGCTGGCAATTGTTGCCCCCGTTGTTAGCTGTTGCTATCGCCCTACTCGAGCGGGAACAAACGAAAGGCACCTTCTGAGCGCCCGGCTCGGTCTGCGCGGTTGGCGCGGCTGGGGGCGGACGGTGTGAGTGCGGTCCGCACCGGCAGCGACGGCTCGTCGCGGGGACCGACGATCTTACGCTTCCGGCTCGGTCGACTCGGCGGCGTCCGACGACTCGGCCGAGTCGACGGCGTCGGCCGGTTCGGAGTCGACGTCGCCAGCCGCTTCCTCGCCGTCGGCGGGTTCGGCGTCGTTTGCCGCATCGACGTCGTCGATGGCCACCTCCGCGAGGATCTCCTCGCCGTCGAGGCCCTGCTCCTCGGCGATCGCGAGCAACAGCGCGCGCTGCTCGGTGAGCTGGTGATCCATCCGCCTAACCGTGTCGTGGGTGTCGTCGACCTCCTCCTCGAGGTGGAAGATCCGCTCCTGGAGCTCCTGGACCTGCCTGTACATCTGTTCCGCGCGTTCCGAGAGACCTTGGATCTTCTTCGCGGTGCTTCCGAGTCCCATACGAAGTGGATGTGTCGTCCGCCTAATGGGCCTTTTCCTCTCCCCCGCGTCCTGAGGCGGACGACGGCGCGTAACGGGTCCGTCGAACCGCCGCGCGCCCGGTTCGAGGAACACCTCACGCGAGCCTCCGGCGCGGAGGTGATCGGCTGACGGTCGCTCGCGTCGGCCCGACGTGGTCGCCGGCGTCGGTTCGACGGCGATACTGGTTTGACCCCGTGCTCCGATTGTGAACGTATGGCCTCCCAATCCACCGATGCAGACGGATTAGCGCACGAGAACGCGAAGCAGAACGTCGTCGCCGTCGACGCCGACGACACCGAACGCGGACTGGTCAACCGCCTCGAGGCCCACACCGGCGACGGGATCCGCCACCGCGCGTTCACCGCGCTGGTCTTCGACCGCGACGACAACATCCTGCTCGCCCAGCGGGCGCCGAGCAAGCGCCTCTGGGGAACTTACTGGGACGGGACCGTCGCCTCCCACCCCGTCCAGGGGCAGAGTCAGGAGGAGGCGACGCGGGAACGACTCGAGGATGAGCTCGGCGTCACGCCGGACCAGTACGAGGACCTCCGGCTGACCGATCGCTTCGAGTACAAGCGGTACTTCGAGAACGCGGGCGTCGAACACGAGGTCTGCGCCGTGTTGAAGCTGACCCTCGTGGACACGACGCTCGAGCCCGACGAGGAGGAGGTCGCCGGGCTCATGTGGGTCCCGTACGAGCGGTTGTACTCCCACCCCGAGTGGTACCGCCAACTCCGCCTTTGCCCCTGGTTCGAGATTGCGATGCGCCGGGACGTCGCGTGATCGCCCCCGGCGTCGCGCTCGCCGTCCGTCAGCCGCCAGTCGGACGGCCGTCGGACGTTTTCATCGGCGACCGAAACGACGTATGCTATCAAGCAACAATGCTTATTACACCCCTATCCGTAGCGTCGCGTGTGGACCGACAACCCCGGTCCGTGTGACGAAATGAGTTCCACTCCACCGGAAACCGAGACGTACGACGTCGAGCTCTCCCGCGACCAGCGGTGGATCGTCCACCACGTCCTCACGAAACGGCTCGAGTACGCGGCTGACAACGACGAGACGCCGCCGACGTGGGTGCTCGAGGTACTCGAGACGATCGAGTCCGGTGGAACGACCATCACGGCGAACCAGGGTCGACGGCTCTACGGTGCGATATCGGACTACGTCGACGACGGGGGGACTCCGGAACGGGACGTCTCCGACGGTTCGGCCGCGCTGGACCACCTGAAAGCCGCGCTCCCGGACATCCAGGACGGACCGATCGAACGCTAAGCGACGCGTCGCTCCCCTTCTCTTCGACGGCTCGGTTCACTCCCCCAGCGGCGGCTCGAGCGATCGAGTTTCTCGATCCTCGGGCGAATGTTCGATTCGACTTCGTCTCGAGCGACCCGTCAATCGGGACGGTCCGGACACACGAGGGGGTCGTCGTTCGACGACGACCCGGCCGAACGAAACCGGACACGAGTGTGCGGAAGAAGGACCGGTCGGCTCGGAGTCGATCGGGGGGATCGGTCAGGGTCTCGTCGTCGCCCAGACGGCGGTCACCGCCAGGAGAAACGCCGGAACGAGCGGAACGATCAACAGCGCGAAGCGGTACCCCTCCCCGCCTGGAGGCATCAGGATGATCAGCGCCGGCGCGACGAAGAACGCCAGCACGATGACGCCGACGAGCGTCCAGCCCCGCCAGTCGAACTCGCGGTCGACCGACGACGGGTGGACCGGATCCGCACCAACCTCCTCCGACGACGATTGCACGTCACCGTCGTCGTCGCCGCGACGCTCGCCGTCGGCGTCGAAACCCGACGGATCGTGGACGTAGCCGCCGTCGTCGCTCGAGGTCACGATCGTACGTTTCGACCCTGGCGGCAAAGCGGTGACGATTCGGACCGTCGGCGCGACCCCGGGCGAACGTCGGCCGTTCGCCGTCGTAAAATCGGGTTCGGCGATTCGACCTCGAGGGACGGCCCGTCGACCGGGGGTTACAGTTCGCTATCGGGGACTACGACGACCTTGCCGAAGCCCTCGCGGTCCTGCAGCATTTCGTGTGCGCGCGCGGACTCGCTCATCGGGAGGACGTCGCGGACGGCCGGCTCGAACGTGCCGTCCCAGACCAGTTCCATCACGTCGTCGACCTCGCCCGGGGTCGCCATCGTCGAGCCGATCACCTCGAGTTGGTTCCAGAAGATGCGGTTGACGTCCGTCTCCGGGTTCGGACCCGTCGTCGCGCCGCAGGTGACCAGCCGGCCGCCCTTCGCGAGGCTCCTGAGCGAGTCCTGCCAGGTGGCCGCCCCGATGTGGTCGACGACCATGTCGACGCCGCGACCGCCGGTCTCCTCGCGGATCCAGCCCGCGAAGTCCTCCTCCTCGTAGTTGACGACGTGATCGGCGCCGAGATCCTCGGCGTGCTCGAGTTTCTCCTCGCTGCTGCCGGTCGCGTACACCTCCGCGCCGGCGTGGTCGGCGATCTGGACGGCCGCGTGACCCACGCCGCCGCTCGCGCCCAGCACGAGGACGGACTCGCCGGCGGTGAGGCCGCCGCGGTCGATCAGCATGCGCCAGGCGGTCTGGAAGACGAGACACGAGGAACCGGCGACCTCCCAGTCGACGCCCTCGGGGACGGGGATCAGGTTGTCCTCCGGAATGGCGGCGTACTCGGAGTGGATCCCCGGGACGTGCTCGCCGATGATGTGGAACGAGACGCAGCGTGCGGCGTCGCCGTCCCGGCAGAACTCGCACTCGCCGCAGTTGACCCCCGCCGCGAGGGCCACGCGGTCGCCCTCCTCGAACCGGGTGACGTCCTCGCCGACCTCCTCGACGATCCCCGCGCCGTCGCTCCCCGGCACGTGGGGCATCTCGAGGTCGACCCCCGGGAGGCCGCGGCGGACCCAGACGTCGAGGTGGTTGAGCGCGGCGGCCTTCACGTCGACCAGGACCTCGTCGCGCCCGACCTCTGGATCGGGGTGTTCGCCGTACTCGATGACGTCGGTATCGCCGTGCTCGGTGATCTTGACTGCCTGCATACGAGAGCAATCGGAGAGACGACTCATAAAAGTGGGAGACCGAGTCGAATTCGCCGGTAAAACCGAACCCGAGTCGGCGTCCGCCGTCGAAACGCGAACCACTGAACTGCCGGGGGTCCGTTAGCCCACCCATGGACAAACAGGCGATTCGCGAGCGGATCTGGGACGACCTCGAGGAGTCCGGCGTCGCCCGGTTTCCGTTTCCACCCCACGGCCGCATTCCGAACTTCGCGGGCGTCGAGGCGGCCGCGGACCGACTGGCGGAACAGCAGGAGTGGCGGGAGGCGGAGACGATCAAAGCGAACCCGGACGCGCCGCAGTTACCGGTTCGAAGGCGCGCGCTGCGCGAGGAGAAGACCGTCTACGTGGCCGTCCCCCGACTCCGGGACGAGCGGTGTTTCCTCAGGCTCGACCCCGCCGAGATCCCGCCCGAGGACTACGACGAGGCGACCACAGTCTCCGGGTCGGCCGAACACGGCGTGCAGGTCGGCCCCGACGAGGTCGAGCCGATCGACCTGATCGTCTCCGGGAGCGTCGCGGTGTCGGAGTCGGGCGACCGAATCGGGAAGGGCGAGGGGTACAGCGACCTCGAGTACGCCGTGCTCCGGGAGTTCGGCCTGGTCGACGGAGAGACGCCCGCGGCGACGACGGTTCACGAGCGGCAGGTCGTCGACGAGGCGTTCGACGCGGGCGCCCACGACGTCGTCATGGACCTCGTCGTGACGCCGGACCGCGTCGTTCGACCCCAGGGGAAAGGGAAGCCGGACGGACTCGACTGGGCCCTCCTCGACGAGGAGCGACTCGAGGAGATTCCCGTGTTGAATCGGCTGCGGTGACCGTCGGTCGAGCCTCGAGCCTGTCAAGCTCCGGTTGTACTCGAGACCGTCAGAGCGCTCGCTAGAATTCGGACGTCGGAAAACCGCAGGGTGCAACGCGAGCCGGTGGGGGTGGGCCCGCGTCGCCAAACGGGATACGGCAATGGTGGGGGAAGGGTGCTGTGGTGGGGTTGCTGGAAGTCACGGGATCGACAAGGCGTGGTAGCCTCGGTGGTGGGTGTGCCCGTCGACCTCCATCGATCCCTAGCCGCGACACCTACTTGAACGGTGGAGACGGTATAGGGTTCTTATCCCGAATTCAGCCGGACTTTGATCGGATTTAATTCGACGAAATCGCGCTCGAGACCGTTCATACCCTTCGATTTCCCGATCAAGTCCGAAAACCAACGGAATCGGGGTCGCCGACGGGTGAATCCGTCGGTCGTCCGCGCGACGTGATCGTCGCGGCCGGAATGGTCGATACACCTTTACGATAACAGTGTGTTGATCGTCATCGAGTTTCATGCCCGACGCACAGGACGCGCTCGAGCGGTTCGCCGTCGGGGTCCCGTACGAACCGCTGGCCGCCGCGTTCCTCGAGTTCGACCGCTGGACCGGGGACGATCCGGTGTTGCTGCTCGCCGAGGCGGCCGCGTCGACGACCGGCCAGTCGTTCCTCGGAGGCGTGAAACCGACCGTCGAGCGGTTTCGCGAGTCCTTCGTCGATACGGGACGCGTGGAATCGGTGGCCGATCTCGCGTCGATCGATCGCGCCGACGACGACCTGATCGACGCGTTCGGCGCCCGACGGAAGCGTCACGTCCTCTGCGAACTCGCGCGCGTTCTCGCGGAACGACCCGAGTCGGACGACCTCGAGTCGATCCGGTCGTGGGCCGCCGAGGCCGACCCGTACCGGTACGAGGACGATCCCGTCGGTGCGATCTCCGGCGTCGGTCCCTCGAGCTTCCAGTTTCTCAGGCAACTCGCCGGCGTCGACACGGTCACGCCCGATCCGACCGTGACGCGGCTGCTCGAGTCCCTCGAGGCGGCCCTCGGCGAGCCGACGCTCGAGCGGGCGACGGACGACGACCTCCGGACGATCGCGGCCTGCGAGTGGCTCGCCGCCGTCACCGACTATCGACTCCTCGAGATCGACCGCATCGCGTGGTGGACGTTCACCGACGCGGACGAACGCGAGGCCGTCTGCTCGATCCACCGGATCGCGCTCGAGCAGTGAGAAGAAGGGTCGATCCCCGATCAGATCTCGTTCAGCGACTGGAGACGGCTCGTCGCATTCTCCGCCTCCGTTCGCGTCGTCTCGAGCGGCGCGGTGACCTCGGGGGTAGCCCGAGTCGGTCGGCCAGCGTGAGCAGCGTCTCGAGTTTCGTGATCTCGAGGCGCTCGACGGCCGTCCCGAGTTCCGTCTCGACGAGGTCTCCGTGGACGGGCTTTCGAATGTCGTCGACGGTCGCCACCCGGTCCTCCACGAGTCCCTCGAGCGCGGCGCTCTCCCGGTGCTCGGATCGGCGTCGATAACGTCGAATATCGCCTCGAGACGCTCGAGCCGGTCCGCGGTCGTCTCGCTGTGGGACAGGAAGTACTCTTCCAGCTCCTCGTCGGTGGCGTCGCCGGCCAGTCCCGACCGGAGGTCCTCGAGTTCGGACTCGATGTGGTAGAGCTCCCTGAGTTTGCGGACGAACAGATCTCGCTCGGATTCGATCGTGTGAGCTCGCCGAAAGGCACACGCCGGCGGCGGAAAAGGATTCGACTTACACTGACATGGACCCGACCGCCGGGTCGACGGTGGTCCGCCGATCGGTCGAACTCCGCCGTTCGACCGGGTCTTCCGTCCGTACTGAGCGTCGACCGTTCACCGGTCCACCGTCCTCACGGAGCGCTTCGGCGTCACCGACGACGTTGAGTCGACCGTGCCCCCGTTTCGTTCGTCGAACCGAAGGCGCCGTCCGAGTTCACTCCAACCGCGCGTCCGTGACCCGAAGCCGGCCCCTCGTCCCCTCCCACTCCGTCTCGTACTCGAGGTCGATCCGCCGATCCATGTGCGGGCCGTCGACCACCAGCGTCTCGAATTCGCCGCCTTCGCCCAGTACGTGGACGCCGTACTCCTCGTTCAGCGCCTCGAGGTCCGCGAACGCCTCGCGATCGAGCGTCCGGCCGAGCCACGACTCGTCGAGTCCGCGGGCCGCCACCTGGACGATCACGATTTCGAAGCCGGCCTCGAGCATCTCGTCGGCGAGTTCCCGCGGATCGCGCCGCCAGAGTGGCGCGAACAGGTCGCAGCCGAGTCGTTCGCACATCCCCTCGATGCGACTCGTCTGGTACTCGCTCTCGACGGCGCCGGCCGTGACGCCCGCGATGCCGCCCGTCCCGTCGCGCTCGAGTTCCGCGTCCAACTGGACGAGCGCAGCCTCGAGAGGCTCTATTTCCGCGTCGCCCTGGCTGCCGGAGTCGGTCGCGGCGTCGGCCTCGAAGTCATCCGGTTCGACGTCGAGCAGCGGGATGCCGACGCTCTCGGCCGCCAGCGCCGCCAGCTCGGTCGCCGGCACGTGGTACATGTACGAGTCGCCCGTCGGGTGAACGGTGACCAGCCGCTCGACCGGGAGGCTACGCTCGAGCGCGCGGTAGAGCGCCCACGAGGAGTCTTTGCCGCCGGAGAAGAGACTCACCCACGCGCCGCGCTCGTTCCCGTCGGCGTCGTCGCCGCTTCCGTCGGCTGGGGCGCCCTCGTCCGCCTCTGCGTCGCTCGGCTCGGACATATCTGAGGGTGCGCACGCCGGGATAAATGGGTGACGAGTCTCTCCGACGACTCGACTGCCGGTGGACGGCGGATCAGGACCGATCGGTACGCTCGTTCCCGTCGTCGTACTCGTCCGACGAGTCGCCAGTTCGGTCCGAGTCGGCGTGGTGCTCGGTCGCGTCGGCCCGACTCGAGGCGTCGGCGTTCCGCTCCGAGGGTGAGCCGCCGTCGGTCACCTCGGATTCGCTCCCGGGTTCGGGCCCCCTCGATTCCCTCGCCGCGTCGCGGATGCCTGCGTCGGCGCCGAACGGCCGCGTCGACGGGTGGCCGTCGGACGACGGAACCGCCTCGAGGTCGTCGGCGTTCGATTCCCCCTCGACGTCGTGGGTTCCCCCGTCCCCGACCGTCGTCCCGCTGAACCTCGAGGCGATTCGCGCGCCGATCAGGCTCACGACGAGCGCAGCGACGACGAACAGGGCGAGGCGCTCGCCCGTCGCGACCTCGAACCGCTCGACCGCGAAGGCGCCGAACTCGATCGCGGGTATCTCCAGCGGATCGACCACGCCCTGCTGCTCGAGGAAGTACGCGGAGAAGCCCCGGACGACGAGACCGACCGCGACGCTGATGAACGGGAGGTTGAGGTAGGACGCCCGGAGCGGGTCCTCGCGGATCAGTTCGTCGAGCAGGCGGCCGGCGCTCGCGGTGAGCGCGGCTACCGCCAGCCACGGGACGCTGTCGAAGGCGAACCACATGGCGGGGACGAACACGCTCCGTGTGTCCTCGAGGTTCGAGACGCCGAGTCCGCCGGCGAACAGGCCGGCGAGGGTGAGTCCGGCGGCGACGACGTAGGTGACGACGGACACCTGCCCGGAGTACAGCGACTCGCGGGCCTGGTGGGCCACGCCGGTCATGATCTCGTCGATGTTGAACCCCTTGTAGAGGAGGAAGAGGCCGATGACGGTGGTGATCGCCGCGGCCCCCTCCGCGGGGCTGGTGACGGTCGCGAGCACCGGGAACACGAGCAGCGTCAACCCGATGGGGACGAGGATCGTCTGCCGGAGCTCCTCGTCGGCGAGAAACTGCTTGAGGAGGTAGTACGTCGACTCGATGTCGCGGGCCTGTCGGACGACGACCCGATCGACCGAGTCGACCCGGACGCGGCTCTCGACGACCGGGACGAGTCGCTCGTCCTCGGCGCTGTCGATGACGACGACCGCCGAGTCGGGGTCGTACTCCTCGATCAGGTCGTCGAGCTGGCGGGCGACGGCCCGGTCGGCCGAGACCATCGACTCCCGGTCGCCGGAGACGACCGCGACGATCGCCTCCTCGTTCTCGTCGCGGAGGTCCTGGGCGACCCGGAGGGTCTCGAGCAAGGTGTTCACCCCCGAGTCCTCCGGATCCGCGAGGCCGACGTCGGTCACGAGCGCGCGGACTGCCTCCCAGCCGACGATCGGCGAGCGGAGTCCGGTTCGCCGCCCGACGTCGTCGGTCCGGTCGAGACAGACGACCAGCGTTGTCACGGTATCCGATCCATTCTGGGGAACGATAAAACCACTTACTCGTTCGACCGAACGACGGTGCTCGTACCGACCGTCGACGCGGGTGGGTCGCCGGCGGGTACACGGCTGATCGGTGTGCGGTGCGGGTGTGGGTTGCCGACGCGAATCAGAACCGCAGCCGGAATTCTCGGTCGTCGACGACGCCGGACAGCCCCGCCCCGAACGCGTAGGCGACGGCTCTGGCGCCGCCGCCAACGCGCTCGACGAGGGGCGTCGACGGCCGGAACTCCTCGACGGCGACCTCGTCGACCCCCAGTCGCTCGGCCAGCGCCTCCTCGACGTCGCGCCGGGTGCCGAGTTCGTCGACGAGGCCGAGTTCGATCGCCCGCTCGCCGAGGTAGACCCGGGCTTCCGTCTCGCGGATCAGCGACGGCTCGAGGTCCCGCCCCTCGCTGACGCGCTCGACGAACTCCCCGTAGAAGTCGTCGATCAGGCCCTGGAGGTACGCCCGCTCGTCGTCGCTCATCTCCTTGAGCGAGTTCCCGGCGTCCTTGTACTTCCCGGCGGTGAACCCCTCGTAGCTGAGGCCGACCTTCTCGGCGAGGTCGCTCGCGTTCACCCGCGAGCCGACGACGCCGATCGAGCCGACGATACTGGCGTCCCGCGCCCAGAGTTCGTCGCAGCCGCTGGCGATCCAGTAGCCGCCGCTCGCGCAGACGTCCGTCGCGTAGGCGATGGTCGGCCCGTCGAACCGCTCGGCGGCGCGCTTGATGTCGTCGCTCGGGACGACCTCGCCGCCGGGCGTGTTCAGCTTCACGAGCAGCGCCCGCACGTTCTCGTCCTCGTTCGCGCGGTCGATCTGGTCGACGACGCCGTCCGCCGGCGTCGCCCGCGGACTCGAGGGGAGCGGTCCGCCGCCGCCACGGCGCGTGATCGGCCCCTCGATGGCGACCTCGGCCACGTCGTACGATGGGAACAGCGAGTCGGCGATCGAGCCGGCGATGCGGACGCCGACCGCGACGACGGCGACGACGAGCACCGTCCCGAGCAGTTCCGCGAGCGAGTCGGGAAACTCGACGAACAGGACGTAGCCGGCGGCCGCGAACGACAGTCCGCCGCCGACGACGATCAGCAGGCGTAGATACCCCTTACCTCCGTCCATCGACTCCACCTCGACCTCGGAGTCGGCGTCGACGCGAACCGCCGCACCGACGCGGGTCTCGACGTTCCGTTCGACCTCGATCCATGCCGAGACGTGTGCGTGCGTCCCGGATAAGCGTTGACCTCTCGGAACCCGCGATCGGGGGAGCCCGCGTCGCGACCGGCGTTCGCTCGACCGATCGACGGGGCGGCGGCTCGGCGACCGGTGAATCCGCGAATCCGGGGCTCTTCGGTTCGAGGTTACGGCGTCGACCCGAGGGACTCGAACCGGTCAACTGAAACCGAAACGGAACGCGACGCGCACACCGCAGAAAGATAGGACCGAAACGGACCGCAGTCGAGAACCGCTCAGAGCAGCCCGGTCTTCTGGAGCTTCATCAGGTCCTCGGTGTCGAGGGTCTCGCCTTCCTTGAACTTCTGGTAGATCTCCTCGGCCTCGGCGCGGGCTTCCTCCTTCTTCTTGTCGCGGGCGGACTTGCGCTGCTTCTCCTCTTTCTTGTCCATCTCGCGCAGGCGCTTCTGGACGCGGACGAAGTCCTCGTGGTGCTGGTCGGCGGCCTCCTGGGCTTCGACGAACTTCTCGTGCATGTCGTCGGCGTCGTCGCGGACGTCGTCGGCCTCGCGATAGGCCTCGATCATCTTGTTGTGGTGCTCCTGGGCCTTGTCCGCGAGCTCGGTGACCTTCTGGTGGTGCTTCGAGGCCTCCGAGCGGACCTCCTCGGCCTCCTCGACGAGCTCCTCGAGGTCCTCGTTCTGGTCGAGCTTCTCCTTGCGGTCGGCGTACTCCTCGCGCTTTTGCTCGATCTTCTCGATGAGCTCGCGCTCCTCCTCACTCGAGAGGACCTCGGTCTGCTGTTTGAACTCGAGCTGCTCGATCTCCTCCTCGAGCTGCTCCATGTCCTTTCCCTCGTCGAGCTCCATGTCGGATTTGAGCTGTTCGACGCGGTCGAACAGCTCGTTGGCTTTGGCGTTGAGCTCGTTGCGCTGTTCCTTGTGCTCCTGGACCTTCTCGTTGAGCTCGTCGCGCTTCTCGCGGTGCTCCTGGGCCTCGTCGACCTTCTCGCGAGTCTTCGCGTTGAGCTCGTCGCGTTTGGACGCCCGCTCGGACGCCATCTGGTTCAGCTCGTTTCGCCGGTCTCGCAGCTGACCGGCCATCTTGATGAGCTGCCCCTTCGATTTGTTCTCGAGATCCTCCTCTGTAAGTTCGATGTTCTTCGATTCGTCTACCATGTGTTAGTAAACCCTCTGTGCCATACCCGCACCGGTTGCAGCGTCCGCTGGCGACCTGCGAAACCTCGGTGAATAAGATTTCCTGTCATCGATCGTCGAGCGATACGCGCCACACCGGTGGCGTTCTGGTATCGATAACTACTGGCGCGCTTCATTTAAATGTACCGGTCCCAAAACCCGTGGAAATCGTTAGCAGGGCCCCGATTCGTCCGTGTCTCGTTCTGCCACGGATCGGGGGAGTACTTATAACTCGTACCGATTGAACGTCGACGTCGACCCGATCTGAACCTCGAGGTCGACGCGCGTCGCGTCCGACGGAATCTCGACCGTTCCCGCGTGGGTCGTCTCGTGCGGCCCGACCGCGACCGTCGTCTGCTCCGTGACGTCTCCGGCGCGCCAGCCGACGGTCACCTCCCGCTCGACCGCCGTGTCGTTGACCAGCACCACGTCCGCGGAGCCCGACCCCGACGGATAGCGTTCGAGCACCGCCTGGACGGGCGCGTACGCGTCGGCGAGCGCCCGGTAGGCGGGTTTCTCCTCGCCGTCGTCGGTCAGGACGCCGAATCCGCCGCCCGGCGTCGGATCGCGGAGGGGCGTCGAGACGATCACGCCGGCCCCGCGCCGCCTGAGCGCCTCGGCCACCGTCTTCGTCACTCGCGTCTGGTACCGGCGGGAATCCTCGGCGTCGTCGACCCGCCGCTCGAGGAGGGCCGCGTCGACTCCCGGAATCGCGCCCGGATCGACGTCGTCCGAGGCGAGCGACGGCGTCCCGAAGCCGGCGACGAGCGTCCCGAGCGAGGGGTACCGCTCGAGGAGCCACTCGACGTCGTCGGCGGTCAGGTACCGCCACCCGAGCGAGAGCGTCGTCGCGTCGGCGCCGATCCCCGGCGGACCGACGAGCGGAACGGCCGGAACGCCGTCGGGGAGCGCCTCGGCGACCGCGTCGGCGGACGATCGGTCGAACGACGCGCGCCAGGCGCGGTAGCGGAAGGCGAGTCGCGACAGGAACCCGCTTCCGATGGGGTTCTCGTACGGGTCGACCGGCACCTCCCTGACGCCCACCAGAGCGAAACTCGGGTGGTGACCGTACGTCGAGGCGATCGCCGAGGCGAGTTCGCGCCCCCGGTCGACCTCGGGGTCCGTCCCGCCGGTCGGGAGCTCCTGCCAGACGAGCACGCCTTCCTCGTCGCACGCGCGGTAAAACTCCGGCCGGCCAGCGGACGCGCGCGTGCGAAGAATCGTCGCGTTCGCCTCGACCGCTCGCTCGACGTCGTCGACCGGGTCGGCACCCGGGTACCGGGCGAATCCGCGGGCCCGAACGGGCCGGCCGTTGACCGCGAGTCCGTCCTCGTCGAGTCGGACGGTTCGGAGGCCGACGCGGCGCTCGAGCGCGCCGTCGCCGAGTTTCGCTCGGACGGCGTACAGTCGCTGGGGGCCGTAGCCTCGGGGCCACCACGGCGACGGATCGCGGATCTCGAGCGTCTTCGAGAGGGTCGCCCGCTCGCCCGCGTCGAGTTCGACCGGGAGCCGTTCCATCGTCGCCCCGCCGGAGAACCCGTCGGGGCGCATCGAGAGGGTCACCGACCCCGCCACCCCGCGCGCGGTGTCTATCTCCATATGGACGTCGAGTTCGGCGGATTCGATCGACCCGTCCGCGTCCGTCTCGACGCGCGGCGTAACCTCGAGGGTCCGGAGGATCGTCGCCGGCCGGACCTGCAGGTTGGCGTCCCACCAGCGTCCGGGAACGGTAACGCCGGCGTCGTCGCGTCGTTTCCGTTCGCCGGCGTCGCGTCCGGCGGACCCCGTCGGCTCGCAGACGACGATCAGTTCGTTGTCCGTCGGTTCGGGCTCGAGTTCGATCGTCTTCGGGACGAAGTGCGGATCGAGGGCGGCGACGCGCGTCCCGTTCGCCCAGATCGTCGCGCGATCGTACGCGCCCGCGCACTCGAGAAACACCCGTTCGTCGGAATCCGCCCGCGGATCGTCGAACGTCGTCCGGAAGGCGATCGGATCGTCGGGTCCCGCGAACTCGCCCGGGCCGTCGGGGACGGCGACGGGGTGCCACTCGTCGACGGGCGGCGGCCCGTCTCCCGCCCGGGACGGTCCCCCGTCCCCGTCATCGGTTACGCTGGCGGAGTCGACCACTCCGCCGGTCCACTTCTCGACCATTACCACTGACCACTGAACGCGAAAGAAATAGCTGTTCCGCCGATCGCGAACTGCCGTCTCGAATCGGCGCCTCGCCGGTCTCGGACCGTCGCCATCTGCGGGGCTCGAGGTGCGTGCCGGACGATTTCCCCGCTTCGAAACGGGCGACGGGTCAGAAGAGGTTCTCGAGGCGGTCGTCGCTGAACTGCTCGACCGGATCGGCCCGCTCGGTCTCCTGCTGTCGGTTCGCACGCTTCGCACGCTCCACGAACGCCTCGATCCGCTCGGAGCGCTCGGCGCCGCCGAGCAGGACCAGCGCGGCCAGCCGGTCGCTCTCGAGCGGGAAGTCGCCGCCGCGGACCCGCGTGCTCCCGAGTTCCTCCTCGAGCCAGCGTCGGGCGCGCTCGACGCCTTTGCGCGGGGTGGCCTCCGGACGGCCGGCGATCACGAGCAGCGCCGCCTCGGCGTCAGCGGCGTCGGGGAGGCTGGTCCCGGTCAGCAGCGCCTGCCGCGAGACGCTCATCGCGACCCGGACGTTCTCGGCGCCGTCCTCGCTCGCGACCTCGCTGGCGTAGCCGAGCGCGGAGACGCCGCCGGCGCGGAGGGTGTTGATGACCTCGCTCGAGTCGACGACACTTTCGCCGACGCCCTCGACGGCCTCGCCCGCCGCGAAGAGGAGACCGACGCGCTGGGCGACCTTCGCGTTGATGGTGTCGAACGCGCCCTCGACGCTCTCGCCCTGCTCGTGCCAGGCGTCGTTGTCGACGAGGAGCGTCGAGTCGGCCTCGCGGATCAGCGTCTTCAGCGAGCGGCCCGCGTTGGCCTGGTAGAGCGCGCCCTCGTTCCGACCGGGGAGGACGCCGAGGGCGTAGACGGGCACGTCGTAGACGCGGCTGAGGTGGTGGACGAGCACGGGCGCGCCGCCGCTGCCGGTGCCGCCGCCGAGGCCCGCGACGACGAAGATGGCCTCCGCCGTCGACGTGACGCGACCGTCGAGCGCGCCCAGCACCTGCTGGATATCCGATTGCATGATCTCGGTACCGAGTTCGTTGTCGCCGCCGACGCCGTGGCCGTTGACGCGGTCGGCGCCGATCAACTGCGTATCGACGTACTCGAGCGACTGGAGGTCGGGTTCCGCGGAGTTGACAGCCAGCGCACCCTGGATGGCGTTGTAGCCCATCTCAGCGTCGAACCGAGCGAGGCGCTCGGTCACCTTCCCGCCGGCTTGCCCCACTCCGATCAGGGCTACCTTCATCGGAACTGAGTGTGTGCGCCCCCCAGATTAACGTTGTGTTCTCGCGAACGCGTTCTTCAATCAGAGCCGATCGACGCTGGAACGGACGGCTCGACCTCGGCGTTTCCCGAAATCGACGACCCGCGTGCCGTCGACGCGGCGGGGCTCCGGGTCCGCCGCCGTCGATGACAACCCATTTGGGCCTCATCGTCTTCGGTCGAGGTATGTTCTACGACCAACGGACGACGGTGCCCGACGCTCCGTCGGACCTCCGCGAGGAGTACGAAGCGGACCTCGAGGCGGCCGTCGAGGACGTCGGCCTCGAGGCGGCCGCGGCGGAGACGGACGTCGACGAGGAGCGACTCGAAGCCCTGCTCGCGGGCGACTCCCCCGAACTCACCCTCGAGGAGGCCGCCCGGATCCAGTCGCTCGCGGAGGGCGAACCGGACCCGGTGACGATCGAGACGATGGCGACCGAACACCTCCTCCTCGGAATGTCGACGGCCGTCCTCGACGTCGAGGCCGTCGAGAGCGAACTGAACGGGGACTTGGAGGCCAAGGAGATCCAGCAGAAGATCGAGCGCCGGGCGCCGATGACCCTCGAGGAGTTCGCTCGGATCCAGTGGGTGATCGTCGACCGATCTCCCTGACTAGAGTCGTTCGACGGCGTCCGGATTCGCCCCACTGAGTGCGGAGAGCGGTGCCGTTATGCGGATCCGGCCGCAAGTCGAAACCGAGAGATGGAGGCCGCTATTCTGGGCTGCGGATACGTGGGGATCGAACTCGGACGGCAGTTGACCGAGCGGGGGCACGACGCGATCGGCGTCCGGCGCTCTGAGGCGGGCCTCGAGGAGATCGAAACGGCGGGCTTCGCGGGGGTACGCGCGGACGTGACCGACGCGGACGCCCTCGAGGCGGTCCCCGACGTCGACGCGATCGTCTTTGCGGCGAGCAGCGGCGGGCGCGGCGCGGAGGCGGCCCGCGAGGTCTACGTCGACGGGCTCCGGACGGCGATCGAGGCGTTCGGCACGCGCGAGTCGCCGCCCGATCGACTCGTCTACACCTCCTCGACGGGCGTCCACGGCGACCACGGCGGCGACTGGGTCGACGAGGAGACGCCGATCGAGCCGACCACCGAGAAAACCGAGGTGCTCGCCGAGGCCGAGCGCATCGCGCTCGAGGAGCCCCCCGAATACGGGTACGACGGGACGGTCGCCCGTTTCGCGGGCCTCTACGGGCCGGACCGGTACCGCCTCGAGCGCTACCTCGAGGGCCCCGTCACGGAGGGGTACCTGAACATGGTCCACCGGGACGACGCGGCGGGGGCCGTGCGGTTTCTGCTCGAGGCGGACCTCGCTCGCGGGGAGGTCGTTCAGGTGGTCGACGACGAACCGGCCCCGAAGTGGAACTTCGCGGACTGGCTCGCCGAGCGGTGCGACCGCGAGCGCCCGCCCAAGCGGACGAAGGCGGAGCGCCTCGAGGCGGGCGACCTCTCGGAGGCCGCGAAGCGGCGGATCCTCACGAGCAAGCGGTGCTCGAACGCGAAACTGCGGTCCCTCGGGTACGAGTTCACCTACCCGACGTTTCGGGAGGGATACCGGGACGCGATCGAGGCGTATCGGACGGGGTAATCCGCCTACCGGCGGTCGACGAACCGGCTATCGGGCGCGTTCGACGGTCCACGAGGGGGAAATTTCTTGGTGATACGTTATGATTCACAGCTATGAACGTGCGGCACCCGCCACTCAGCAGCGCGTCCGCGCCGCGGCCGCTGCAACTCGAGGGAGTCAGGGACGTCCTCGAGTCGACGGAGCCGCTCGTTCTCTCGCTGCTCGTTCTGGCGCTCGTGGCGGTCGTACTGGCGGTGTGGTGGCTCGTCCGCTGGCTCCGACGGCCGCCGGGCGTGCGCCTCCAGCGCGTGCTGGCCGACTACGACGAAGTGACGGTGTTGATGCACCCGAACCCGGATCCGGACGCGATGGCGTCCGCGATGGCGGTCGAAGCCATCGCCGACACGGTCGACACTGCAGCCACGCTGAAGTACCCCGGCGAGATCCGCCACCAGGAGAACCGCGCGTTCCGGACGGTGCTCGACCTCGACCTCGAGACGATCGACGCGAAATCCGATCTCGAGACCGAAGCCGTGGTGCTGGTCGATCACAACACGCCGCGCGGGTTCACGGGCGCCCAGTTGGTCGAACCGCTCGCGGTGATCGACCACCACCCGGGTAACGGCGCGGGGACGGAGTTCACCGACGTCCGCACGGACTACGGCGCGACGGCGACCGTCCTCACCGAGTACCTCCGCGAGATCGGCGCGTCGATCGCGGGCGACGATCCCGGCGCCGAGATCGACGTCACGGAGGAGTTGGCGACGGGCCTCGTCTACGGCATCCAGTCGGACACGAACCACCTGACCAAGGGGTGTACCCGGGCGGACTTCGAGGCCTCTTCGTTCCTCTTCGACGGGATCGACGAGGACCTGCTCGACCGGATCGCCAACCCGCAGGTCAGCGACGACGTGTTGCAGACGAAGGCGACGGCGATCACGGAAAAGCGCGTCGAGGGCGCGTTCGCCGTCTGCGACGTCGGCGAGATCAGCAACGTCGACGCCATTCCGCAGGCCGCGGACGAACTCATGCACCTGGAGGGGGTGACCGCGGTGGTCGTCTACGGCGAGCACGACGGCACCGTCCACCTCTCGGGCCGTTCGCGCGACGACCGGGTCCACATGGGCGAGACCCTCCGGCACGTCGTGAGCGACATCCCGATGGCGAACGCCGGCGGCCACGCCCGGATGGGCGGCGGACAGCTCTCGATCGATCACATGACCGGGATCGGTCCCTCGAAGGGGATCGACAAAACGCAGTTCGAAGAGCGGCTTTTCGCGGCGATGGCCGGCGATCGCTCGTGATGCTCGTTCGGTCCGGTTCCCGTACCGCGGTCCGTGACGGACGGGACGTTAGCGAATCTCCTTCCACTCCGCTTCGCAGTCGGGACAGGTCCGGATCGTGGTGATCGTCTCCGGGTCGTTCTCCGTCTTCAGCGGCTTCTCGCACTCGGCGCAGACGAGCCTGTCGTAGGTATCCTTCTCGAGTTCGCCCTGTCGGAGTGCCTTCCGGACTGATTTCATGATGCCGTCCTACGAAGGTGGGGGAGAAAAAGCCCGGTGCTTTTTCGACCGCCGAGCCGGGCGCAGACTGGTTAGGTAGTTGATCAGTCGGCGCTGCCGGAGTCGCCGTCGTTTTCACGGTTCGCTCGAACACTCCACCGATGGAATACGTGCAGGAGCGGATCACCACGCTCCACGACCTCCGCGGCGCGCCGGCCCTCGAGGGCGTCGAGCCCCGCCTCGAGGAGACCGCGGTGGTCGTCCCGATGACCGACCGCGAACACGGGGGTCTCGCGGCCGAACGGGTCCTCGCGGAACTCGAGGCGGTCGAGCCCGGGGCCGTCTACGTCCCCGTCCGGGCCGCACCGGATCGGATAGCGGCGTTCCGCGAGTGGCTCGAGGCGTTCGACCTCCCGCTTTCGGTCCTCTGGTGCAACGCGCCGGGGGTCGAACGCCTGCTGTCCGACGCCGGCCTCTCGAACGGCTTCGGGAAGGGGCGGGACGTCTGGCTCGCGCTCGGCCCCGCCGCGGCGGCCGGCGAGTGTATTGTCGTTCACGACGCCGACGCGCGCAGCTACCGCGGCGAACACGTCTCTCGGCTGCTCGCCCCCTTGACGATGGGCTTTCACTTCTCGAAGGGCTACTACGCGCGCGTCGAGGACGGCCGCCTCTACGGGCGGCTCTTCCGGCTGTTTTACGAACCGCTCGTGCGCGCGGTCACGGCCGCCCACGACGCCCCCATCGTGGACTACCTCGGCGCGTTCCGCTACGCCCTCGCCGGCGAGTTCGCGCTCACCGCCGAGCTCGCGCGACGGCTCCGCCCGCCGCGCGCCTGGGGGCTCGAGGTCGCCACGCTCGGAGACGCGTTCGACCACGCGGGGGCGTCGGGCACCGCGCAGGTCGATCTCGGCCGCCACGAGCACGACCACCGGGCCGTCGGCGGCGAGACCGGCCTCGAGGGGATGAGCCGCGAGGTCGCCGCCGCCCTTCTGCGCGTCCTCGAGGAGCACGGCGTCGACCTCGAGTACGAGACGCTCCCGGAGCGATACCTCGTCGTCGGGGACCGCCTCGTGGAGCAGTACCGTACCGACGCGCGGTTCAACGGCCTCGAGTACGACGCGGCGGCCGAACGGACCCAACTCGAGCGGTACGCCGCGTCGATCCGACCGCCCGCGGGAGACGACCGGCTGCCGCGGTGGACGGCGGCCCCGTTCCGACCAGAGGACGTCGTGCGGGCCGCGCAGCCGTGGATCGGCGGCCGGATCGGACGGAACGCCGGAGACTAAAGACTAATCTGACCGCCCGCCGTTGTGGCGCGCATGGACGCGACCGCGGACGAACTTGCCGGCGTGGTCGACCTCTTCGGGGGGTTGACGCGGGCGGAACTCGAGCGCGCGCTCTCGGAGATCGCGTTCCGGGCAGACGGCAAGACCGTCGACGAGGACGCCGCCGCCGCGGCGATCGAACGCGCCCTCGAGTCGTTCGCGCTCGTGCGGTACGATCGGACCGCGATCGACGTCGACGCCGGCGATGCCGGGGAGCGAGTGACCGACGGCGGGGACGCCGGAGCGGCCGAGGGCGGCGGTGAGGCGACGGAACCGTTGCTGGTCGCCGGACCGACGGCTTTCCCGACGGTGCCCGACCACGCGGAGGACGTCCCCCACATCCTCGATATCGGACACCGGCGGATCGACCGAGAGGCCCTCGGCGATACCGCCGAGACGCAGTTTTCGGCCACGGTCGAGGAGGCGCTCGAGGGCGACGGGGACGACGCCGGTGACACCGATTCCGAACGCCTTCGCCACCTCCTCGACGTCAGCTACGACTTCGAGGCGTGGGCGCCCGTGGACCTGAGTGCGGAGCGAACCCGCCTCGAGACGGCCCTCGAGTCCGCGTGACGGCTCGCGAGGCCGAACTCGTGACGCACCCTGTGCGTGCGCGAACCCGCGCTCGCGTTCGGCGCGGGACCGATCGAGCGGGTCGACCGAAACCGAGATCGACGGACGAAAGAGGATGCGGGTGCGAGCGTCCACGAACGAGCACGCGAACGCGACCCGCGGAGCGGACGAGTGAGCACGCACCATGACCCGGATGAACCTCGACCCGGTGGCCGACCACGATCCCGCCGAGATCGACGACGAGCCGTACGACGCGGCCGTCCTCGCGCCGGTCATCGACCGGGACGGCGAGGACCACCTCCTGTTCACCCGCCGGGCCGACCACCTGGGGGAACACCCCGGACAGATGAGCTTCCCCGGCGGTGGCGCGGAGCCCGTAGACGAGTCCATCCTCGAGACGGCCCTGCGGGAGGCCGACGAGGAGATCGGACTCCGACCCGACGAGGCGGATGTCGTCGGCCGGCTCGACGACATCCGGACGATCAGCGAGTACGCCGTCACGCCGTTCGTCGCCCGGGTCCCCGACCGGGAGTACGACTACGACGACGCCGAGGTCGCGGAGGTGGCGATCCTCCCGCTGTCGGGCCTGCTCGACCCGGACAACTACGAGTGGGAACACCGGGATCACCCCTACTACGGCGAGATCGTCGTCCACTACTTCCACGTCGGCGGCTACACCGTCTGGGGGGCGACCGGCCGGATCCTGGTCCAGTTGCTCGAGTTGACGACGGACTTCGAACCGCCGATGCGGGTCGACCGCTCGCAGTACTAGGCCGGGCGCGGCGAGGATCCGGGTTCGTCAGGTTTTTGCCGACCCGCGGTTCACTCCTCCCATGGTCGCACAGACGATGGATCGAGTTCCGAACCGCTTCTGAAGAGCTCGGAGTCGCTGAAGCCGCTCCCGTCGTGCGAAGTGATCGTCGATGTTGACAGGAACCCACGCAGTCGCCCGCGCAGGACTGGACGCCGTCGCCCTCAAACCCGCCGAGTGCGCGGTCTCCGAGGCCGCGGCGCTCCCGGTGGACGCGATCGCGATCGACTACGAGGGTCGCGAGCACCTCCCCGACCCGGGGACGCTCGAGGCGCTGGCCGCTGACACGGACGCCGACGTCCTCGTCACGACGCCCGTCCGCGCCGACGGCTTCGACCCGCTCGGCGACGACTCGCTGCTCGACGACCTTCCCGAGTCGGTCGGCCGCGTGCTCGTCGCGGGCCACCCGGCGTACCTGACCGACGAGGAGCGTACGCGGGCCGTCGCCCCCAGGCTCGGCGCGGCGCTCGAGGACGACCCCGACGCGTGGGTCGGCACCGAGAGCGTCGAACGGGTCGCCATGGCGACGGGCGCCACCCAGTACGATCTCCTCACGCGGACGACCGATCGCGAACTCCGCGCGCTCCGCGCGGCGGGCTTCGACGGAGATATCGCGGTCTACGCGCCGACCGTTCTCACGGACGACGAGGACGCCGTTCTGGACGCGCTCGGCCCCTACGTCGCCCGACGCCGCCCCGTCGCCCGCGCCCTCCCGGACGGCGCCGCCACCGACGCGGCCGCGACCGGCCGAGCGCGCGAACTCCTCCTCGAGGCCGCGTCGGACTACGCCCTCGTCGGGACGGAATCGCGGGTTCGAGAGCGGATCGAGGGCCTCAGGGAGGCCGGCGCGACGACCGTCGTCGGCTACCCGGCCCGCGGACTCGAAGCGTTTCTCGAGTGACGAACGCTCGACGCCGACGCCCGGCGCCGTTCACCGGACGACCCCATTCTTGCGAGCCGAATCCGACTTTACTCGACGCCGAATCACCCACACGTAAGTAGTCGGAGCGCCGACGGCGTGCCATGACGCAGCGCAGGGACCGTCGCGCGGTCGAACGGGAGAGCGACCCCATCGAAGCGATCGAGGAGGGGCGATGAGGATGGCCGGGCGAGCGCCCGACGGCCGACCCGAAGACGGCTCGAGCGGCGGCGAACTCGCCGTCGGCGCCGACGCGTTCGAACGACCGGGGCGGGGTCTCAGCGTCGCCGTCGTGGGTGCCGGCGCCGTGGGCGTGACGGCGGCGTACGACCTCGCGCGTCGGGGGGCCGACGTCACCGTGTACGAGGGGGGATCGATCGCCGGCGGCTCGAGCGGCCGCGCGGCGGGGATCTGCTACGACGCGTTCGCCGACCCGCTGGACGCCGAGATCGGGAGCGAGGCGATCGAGCGGTTCCGCGCGTTCGCCGGCGATGAGACCTTCCCGTTCGTCGAGTGTCCGTACGTCTGGCTCGCGCGCGAGGAAGACGCGGAGAACGCCGAGGCGATCCGCCAGCAGGTGTCCCGGATGCAGGACGAGGGCGTCGTCGCCCTCGAGATGACGCCAGAGGAACTCGGCGAGCGCTTTCCCGCACTCCGGACCGACGACGTGGCGGTCGCCGCGGTCGCCGGCGCGGCGGGCTACACCGACCCGGCCCGGTACACGGCTTGCCTCGCCGCGGCCGCGAACGGCGCCGGCGCGACGCTCGAGCCCCACACCCCGGTCGAGGTTCGGTGCGAACCGCCCCGCGTGATCCCTCGAACCGACGGAACCGACGACGGCGAGCGCGAGTTCGACGCCGTCCTCGTGGCCGCCGGCGCCCACTCGAAGCGGGTGCTCGAGGACGCGGGTGCCCCCATCGCGATGAAACCCTACCGGGTGCAGGCGCTCACCGCCGCCGGCGACCTTTCGGAGCCGATCTGTTACGACGCGACCGGCGAGTTCTACCTCCGGCCCCACTCTGACGGCATCCTGGCGGGCGACGGCACCGAGGAGGTCGAGGCCGATCCGGACGAGTACGATCGGAACGCCGACGACGGGTTCGCGACCGACCTGCTCGAGCGAATCGGCCACCGCGTCCCGGGGCACGGATTCGACCTCGAGCGCGCGTGGGCCGGCCTCTGCACGGCCACGCCCGACCGGGACCCGCTGGTCGGCGAGGTTCGGGACGGACTGTACGTCGCGACCGGCTTCCACGGCCACGGCTTCATGCGCGCGCCGGCGACCGGGAACCGGATCGCGGCGGAGATCGTCGGCGACGACGGGATCCCGCCGTTCGATCCGACGCGGTTCGACGGCGACGAGGAGTTCGCGATCGTCGAGGGGATGACGCTCGAGGGGTGACGCGAGACCGGCGCGTCGGTCGCGCTCAGTCGTCGGCGGTGAGGTGCGTCGCTTCCGGTTCGCCGGGTCGCGTTCGCTGGAAGTCGGTCTCGACGTCGCGTTCCGTCTCGCGGATCGCGTCGGGTTCCGACTCGGCGTCGGCGTCCGCCGCGGAGCCCGACTCGTCCTTGGGAATCTCGATGTTCACGGTCCCCGCTTCCGTCAGCGTCGCCGTCCCCGCGTCCGGATCGACGATCGCGTCCGCGGGGAGGTCGGCCTCGCCCTCGAGCGACATGCCGCGGCCGGGAAACCGCATCTCGAACCCCTCGTAGAACTGCCGGAATCGATCGATGCGGACCCTGACGGTGCCGTCGAGGTACCTGACCTGCACGTCCTCGGGTTCGGCACCGGGGGCGTCGAAGACGACGAGATAGGACGTCTCGTTCTCGAGGACGTCCACGGGGAGCGAGCGGTACCGCTGTACGCGGCCGTTAGCGCGACCGATCTGACGGTAGAGCGTGTTGCCAATCGAGGTGCCGAGCTTGTCGAGGTTCACGGCGAGGCACCTCCGGCGGGGAGCGCGGGCGGGAGCGGGCGGTCGATAGCGGGCATTGCGTTCGGTACCACTACCACTCGCCCCTTCTTATTAATTTTTCCCTAACGCAAATTAACGTCAGACGACGTGTCTATCGTTCGTCCGGAATCGACGCGAATCGATCAGAGTTCGATCCGCTCGAGGCAGTCCGATCCGCCGCAGACCGGACACGAGAGGTCCGACACCTCGAGGTCATCCGGCACGTCGTAGGTGTAGTGAACCTCGAACATGTCGAGGAAGCAGTCCTCCGCGGTGCAGACGATCTCTTCGGTCGGTGGCATACCCGCCCGTTGGGGCGGGGCGATAATCAACGCCGGGGTCGCGGCGACGGTGGAGCCGATCGTGTAGTCACCGTTTTACCGCTCGGGCCGCTATCGGGAGCCATGACCGACCCCGAATCCCTCGCCGTCACGCTCGTCGACGGCTACGTGGACGAGCCGGCCCACTTCGGGGTGCCCCCGTACGTGTCGACGTACCCGCGATACGCGGCCGGCGCGCTCGTCGACGCCGGCGTTCCCGAGTCGCAGGTCACCTACCACACGATCGACGCGCTTCGAGACGAACCGGACCGCTGGCGCGACGTGGACGAGGCCGACCTCGTGGTCTACCTCGGCGGGATGACCGTCCCCGGGAAGTACGTGGGCGGCACCCCCGCAGAACCGGACGAGGTCCGGAAGATCGCCTGGACCGCGGGCGGAACGACCCTGCTCGGCGGCCCCGTCAAGTTCGGCGTCGGCGACGCCAACGAGGGGGGTATCGAGACGGAGCGACAGGACCTCGACTTCGACTTCGTCGCGAAGGGCGACGTCGAAGCCGCCGTCTACGACCTCGTCGAGGGCGGCCTCGAGGGATTCAACGATCGGATGCGCGACGTCCCGGAGGTCACCCGCTGGGCCCGAACGGGCGCGTTCGTCGTCGAACAGCACCCGAACCACCCCGAGTACCTCATCTGCGAACTCGAGACCTCCCGGGGCTGCGCCTACCGGTGCTCGTTCTGCACGGAACCGCTCTACGGCAATCCGTCGTTCCGACCGCCCGAAACCGTCGTCGACGAGGTCGACGCCCTGTCGAACCACGGCGTCAAACACTTCCGCCTCGGCCGGCAGGCCGACATCCTCGCTTACGGCGGCGACGGTGAAGCTCCGAATCCCGAGGCGCTGCGGGAACTCTACGGCGGCATCCGCGAGGTCGCGCCGGACCTCGAGACGCTCCACCTCGACAATATGAACCCGGTCACGATCGCCAAGTGGCCCGAGGCGTCCCGCGAGGGCATCCGGATCATCGCCGAGCACAACACGCCCGGCGACACGGCCGCCTTCGGCCTCGAATCCGCTGACCCGGTCGTTCAGGAGGAGAATAACCTCGCCGTCTCGACCGAGGAGTGTTTCGAGGCGGTTCGGATCGTCAACGAGGAGGGCGGCTGGCGTCCCGGGGAAGAACCGGGCACGGGACCCTCGACCGGCGAGGAGGCCCCCAGACGGCTCCCGAAGCTCCTCCCCGGCATCAACCTCGTCCACGGCCTCAAGGGCGAGCGCGAGGAGACCTACGAGCACAACCTCGCGTTCCTGCGGCGGATCTACGACGAGGGCTACATGCTCCGTCGAGTCAACATCCGCCAGGTGATGGCCTTCGCGGGCACCGAGATGTCCGACACGGGGGCGTCGATCGCGAAGGAGCACAAGAAGCAGTTCAAACCCTACAAGCGCGAGGTGCGCGAGACGATCGACAACCCGATGCTCGAGCGCGTCGCCCCGCCGGGGACGGTCCTTCCGGACGTCCACCTCGAGTACCACCAGGACGGCAGGACGTTCGGCCGCCAGCTCGGCACCTACCCCCTGCTGGTCGCGATTCCGGGCGAACGCCCGCTCGGGGAGACGCTCGACGTCGCGGTCGTCGACCACGGCTACCG
Organism: Halovalidus salilacus; assembly: GCF_031852275.1. Lineage (GTDB taxonomy): Archaea > Halobacteriota > Halobacteria > Halobacteriales > Natrialbaceae > Halovalidus > Halovalidus salilacus. Next base: position 1,184,139 of record NZ_CP134700.1, read on the forward strand.
GTCGATCACCGGCGTCCCCTACCCGCTCGACCTGAACGAGGCCTCGATGGACGAACTCACGGCCATCCCGGGCGTCGGCAAGCGTCGGGCGGGCGACATCGTCGTCAACCGACCGTACGAGTCGCTCTCGGACGCCGACGTGAGCGCGGACGTCGACCTCACCCGGTTCGCGACGACGAGCCGGCTCGAGCGGGCGAACTGAACTGGGTTCGATCGACGGCGGCGATCCAGCGAGACCAACGGTAATACCCACCCTGCGGGGAAAATTCCACCGTTAACTGTCGGTAGTTCTATTACGGTTGAGCTTAAGACTCCAACTAGAGGGTCTAACTGTGGAAATATCTGAGAAACTCCTGTGTCTGTTCAGTACGGACGTCTCGGAGGAGGAGGACCGGTACGTCATCGAGATTCCGCGCCAGGAAGTCGAGACCGGGGACATCCAACCCGGGGAGGTCTACCGCGTCGCCCTCATTTCCAGGGAGGACGCCTCCGGATCGTCACAGAGCCAACCCCAGCGCTCGAGTCCGCCGTCGGAGCCTCAGCCGCCGGTCGACGTCGGCGAAACCCGCTACGTCGAGATCGAGGACCTCGGCAAGCAGGGCGACGGCATCGCCCGCGTCGAGCGCGGCTACGTCATCATCGTTCCCGGCGCCGAGGTCGGCGAGCGCGTCAAGGTGGAGGTCACCGAGGTCAAATCGAACTTCGCCGTCGGCGAGATCATCGAGGAGACCTTCTAACAACCCACCTTTTCAACCGGGTCCTCGCGCGTCGTCGACGCGTTCGAACCCGGCCAAAAACCTGGACGAAAAAAGGCCGCGCTCGCTCCGCTCGCGCGGTGAAACGGCGCGCTTCGCGCGCCGTATGCGTGAGGTAGAACCTACTCGAGCGGCCGCCCGTCGACCCCTTTCGCACCCTCCGAGTCGTGCACGACGACTTCCCCGGAGTTCGATTCCACGCGAGCCGGTTCGTACTCGTCCCGCACGCCGATCGCCTCCTCGAGTTCTCGCACCGCACGCTCCTTCAGCGTCCGCGCCAGATCTTCGGCGTCCTCGCGCGATATGTCTCGGCCCAGCCCCTCGCACTCGTGGGCGCGGACGATGCCGTCCTCGTCGACCGCCTCGCCCATCGGCTGGCTGGTCCCCTCGAGCGCCACGCTGAAGGGGTAGGTCCGACAGATCAGCGGGCGATCTTCGTGGACGGTGCAGGCGCCGACGCCGCCCTCCACCTCGTAGAAGACGCAGTCGCCGCAGGGGTCGGTCCGGAGGGCCCACTCGAAGGTCTCCCCCTCGAGTCCGTTCTCGCCCTCGGTCAGCCCGTAGGGCATCGGGCGAGCGACGTCGCGCCAGTCGCGGTCGGTCGCCTCCTGCAGGGTGCGTACCTCGTCGGGGAAGACGGTCGCGGTGTGTTCCTCGCGTCCCTCGTCGGGATCGGGCTCGGCTCCGTGTCCCGCCTCGTGGGCCGTACAGCAGGCGCCACAGCGGGTGCACTCGAAGCCGATCGACTCGATGGCGTCGGCCAGCTCGCCGACGTCGAGGTCGCGGGCCCGCTCGAGTTCCGCCTCGAGAGATTGCACACCTCCTCGTACGTCCGCGCGGGGAAAAGTCAGTCGCTGCGCGACTCGACCGACGGCCTCGCGCGCTCGCCGTCCCACTCGAGGCGGCCCTCGACGGCGAGTTTCTCGAGGTGGGCCTCGACCGTCGCGCGAGCGAGGTCCCGGACGCCGGTGAAGTCCTTCTCGTACGCCGCCTCGAGCACGTCGTCCAGGGTTTGTGCGCCCGCCTCGACCGCCTTTCGGACTCGGCGTTCGCGCTCGAGTCGGTGCTCGAGGAGGCGCTCGAGGGTCGCCCGCGGGGAATCGATCTCCGGGCCGTGGCCGGGGAGCAGTCGTGCGGGATTCGACGCCCACAGCCGTCGGAGGGTGCTCACGTACGCGCGCATATCTCCCTCGGGCGCGCCGACGACGACGCTCCCGTCGCGGACCGCGCAGTCGCCACAGAGGATCGGACCCGTGCCGATCGGGCGTCCGTCCCGCTCGTCGGCGGCGGCAGACTCGAGGACGACGGCCACGTGATCGGGCGCGTGTCCCGGCGCGTCGACGAGTCGAACGGCGCCGCCGCCGAGGGAGATTGTCGTTCCCGACGCGAACGTTAGGTGGGGATCGATCCCCGTCGCCGCCCGAAATCGGTCGGCGTGACTCCGCCGCGCCCAGACCGTCGCGTCGGTTTCGGCGGCGTACTCCGCGACCGCGCCGACGTGATCGGGGTGCGTGTGCGTGACGAGGACGTGCTCGACGCCGCGGCCGTCCACCAGCCGATCGAGTTCGTCGGTCCGACCGGCCGGATCGACCAGCAGCGCGGGTTCTGACCCACAGACGTAGGCGTTCGTCCGTCCACCGGGCGCGCGCGTGTCGACGGGAACGGAACTGCTGGTGACCTCGAGCGTCGGTTCCGACTCCGATTCCGTGTCCATATCGGTACCTGGCGGATCGAGCGTGTAAAACGTGCGTCTCGTCGACGCGGGGGCCGACGTACCGGGGTCGCGGAGGGGGTACGGTGGCGAGGGGACGGATGTCGAAGGGGGACGAACAGGGGAGACGGAAGTCGAAGGGGGACGAACAGGGGAGGCGGAAGTCGAAAGGAGACGAACGAGGGGACGGGAGAAGGGAGAGGGCGACCGAATCCGAAAACCGGGGACGGTCCGACGAACCCGAATCGACGTTTCGAGCCGGTCAGCGGTTCAGGAAGTACACCTGCTTTCTCGCGTCGCGGAAGCTGTACCGTGAGCCGACGAGGCCGACGTCCTCGAGTCGGTTGAGCGCGTAACGGACGGTGCGGTCGGGAAGCAGGGATTCGTCGGCCAGTTGCCCCTGGGAGAGCGGCGAGTCGGACTCGAGGACCTTCGCGACGAGTTTCGCACTCGGAGGGAGCTCGCGGAGTCGGTCGCGGTATTCGTCCTCGGAGAGGGTCTCCTCGGCGGCGGTGGCACGGTCGTCAGCGGTACTCATGCTCATACTCTCGAAGGCGAGTGAGGTGATGGTAAAGCTTCCCCATATGGGGATACGAATAATCCAATTTGTATAAGGCGTATATGTGCTATATTAATTCGATGCCTTGATCCCGTCGCAGGCTAGCGATTTTCCGGGGAGTGACCGGCGAACTTCCGTCGAACGGCGAGTCCCGATCGTCCACACCGGCGCGGCTTCGGTTCGGTCGAGTCCAGTATCGTTTTATCCCATCACACCTGTAGTTTCCTCCAGTGTGAAAGGACAGGAGTGGTACCAGGCCGACGACGTCGCCGCAGAGTACGACGATAAGCGCTTCTCTCGCGGCGGACGATTGATCGACCGCCGGGAGAAGGAAGCCGTCCTCGACGCGGTCGGGCCGCTCGAGGACAAGGACGTACTCGAGATCGCCTGTGGTACCGGGCGGTTCACCGTCATGCTCGCCGAGCGCGGCGCGGACGTGGTCGGACTCGACATTTCGGCGGCGATGTTACAACAGGGACGAGCGAAGGCCAAACGCGCCGACGTGGCCGACCACCTCGAGTTCCTCCGGGGCGACGCGGGTCGGCTGCCGTTTCCCGACGATCACTTCGACACGGTCATCGCGATGCGGTTTTTCCACCTCGCGGACGATCCGGAGGCGTTCTTGCGCGAGATGCGCCGCGTCTCCCGCGATCAGATCGTCTTCGACACGTTCAATCGGTTCAGCGCCCGCAGCATCTACAACTGGGCGCTCCCGATGGGGTCGCGGCTGTACTCGAAGAGCGAAGTCGCCGTGTTGCTGGCGAAGACCGACCTGACGCTGGAGGACGTCGAAGACGACTTCCTCCTGCCGTACGGCCTCTACCGGTCCATCCCGAACGGGCTGGCGTCACCCCTTCGAGCGGCCGACACGGCCGTCGGCGAGTTGCCGGTCGTCGACCACTTCGCGTCGGTCTCGTACTGGAACACGCGGGTGCGGTGACGGGCCGCGGTCGAGGGGTCCTGCGTATCCGCACGCGTCGGGTCGAATCCGACCCTATTTTTACGTCGGGGTGAGTCTAGGAACTCACGATGGAGCTCTCGGTGATCGTCTCGACGCTCAACGACCGGGAGCGGTTGCTGTCGTGTCTCGACGCGCTTCGCGAGCGGACGCCGCCGTCGACGGAGGTGATCGTCGTCAACGGCCCGTCGACCGACGGGACGACCGGCGTCGTTCGGGAACGCGAGGACGTCGACGTCCTCGTCGAGATCTCCGAGCGAAACGAGAACGTCTCGCGAAACGCCGGACTCGAGGCGAGTTCGGGGGACGCGGTCGCCTTCGTCGGGGACACGTACACCGTCGAACCCACCTGGTACGACGCGGTCGAGGTCGGCATCGCCGACGGCGCGGACGTCGTCACCGGTCCGGTCGCGAGCGGGAACGCCGGAGGCGACGATCAGGCGTCTCCGACCCGCGTCGCCGGCAGGACGGTCACCCACTTCCACGGGAACAACGTCGTCTTCGCCCGGCCCGTCCTCGAGGCCCTCGACGGCTTCGACGAGTACCTGACCGTCGACGGCGACCGCGACTGCGCCCACCGCGCGGCCGAACTCGGATTCGACGTCATCTGGGACGGACGGATGGCCGTCACGCCCGCGGTGGGAACCGACGGCGGCCGGGCCGACCGGGAGTGGGGAGAGTCGTACCGGTCGCTCACCTACCGCCTCACCAAGAACTACGGTCCCAGGCCGACGGTGCTCGCCCGGACGATGGGAAGCGCCCTTCGCGACGCCGTCCACGGCGCGCGAGCGGTCGCCGCGGGCGACCGTCGGCCGACGACCTGGTTCGGCGACGGCCTCGAGGTCGCGAAGAACGCGGCCGGCGGATTCCGCGACGGCGTCCTCGCGCGGTACCTGGACCGATCCCCCCATCGAAACCCGAACGGCGTCTCGGTGCGTCACGACCGGGCCGTTCGCGTCTACGACAGACGATCCTGACCCGGCTGCCGGCGCGCTCGGATCGTCCGCGCACCGCGCTCGGTTCCCGTCTCCAATCTCGTCACGCACCCCGAATCCGTTTCCCCCGATTCCGATCACGACCCGACGACGACTCGGTCCTCGTCCTCGAGTTCCTCGATCGCCTCCTCGACTTCCGACTGGGTCGCCTCGCGGGGCGGGCCGTCCCCCGAAGCAAACTCGGACGATTCGTCCCCCTCCCCCATTTCAGTTAGTACTATTTCATGTTGGCCACATATGTCTTTCTAAATTGGAGGTACGGTATCTATTTGTCCGGTTCGAGCGGTGGCGATCCTCTCGGGTGAGTGGGCTGGCACCGGACCGTATCGCCGCCGACGGCGTGCGATCCGAACGCAGCCGTTACTCCCCCGTAAACTCGGGTTCGCGACCCTCGAGTCGGGCTTCGAACCCCTCCCGGTAGTCGCGGGTGTGGTCGAGTTCGTGCCCGAGGGATCGCTCGTAGGCGAGTCCTCGCTCGAGGGGAATATCGAAGGCGGCGTTCAGCGCCCGTTTGCCGTACTCGAGGCCGAGGGGGGCGTTCTCGGCGAGGTCGTCCGCGAACGCGCGGGCGCGATCGTCGACCGCATCGTCGTCGCAAACCTCGTGGACGAGGCCGATCCGTTCGGCCTCCCCGGGGTCGACGAACTCGCCGGTGAGGACGATCTCCTTGGCCTTGGAGAGGCCGACCAGTCGGGGGAGCCGCTGGGTGCCGCCGCCGTGGGGGAAGGTGCCGAGGGCGACCTCGAGGAGGCCGTACTTGGCCTCGCTCCCGAGGATACGGAAGTCGCAGGGGAGGGTGAGTTCGAACGCGCCCGCGGGGGCCGCTCGCTTGATCCCGGCGACGACGGGTTGGCGGGCCTCCTCGATGGCGAACAGGACCTCCGGGAAGAGGTCACGGTCGATATCGGCGTCGGGTTCGACGCGCTCGCGCATCATCTCGAGGTCCATGCCGGCGCAGAAGACGGGGCCGTCGCCGAGGAGGGTGACCGCTCTCACGTCCTCGGTCCCGTCGACGGTTCGGAAAGCCTCGACGAGGTCGTTCATCAGGTCCTCGTTCATGGCGTTGCGCTTCTCGGCCCGCGAGAGGACGACGTCCGCGCGGTGATCGTGCCAGTCGATACCGACCAGTCCCGTGCCAACTGATTCCATGCGAGTGTGGATCACGTCGATCGTTCTTACCGTTTCGATCGACGGACCGACCGGCGGTCGAGTCCGACTCGAGCGGGAGCGGAACGACGAAAACCGTTTCAGCGCCCGAGTTCGGCGTTCGGCGCCAGGGCGTCGATCACGCGGCAGGCGTTCTTGGAGAACGCCCGCCAGAGTTTGTCCTCCGAGACGTCGAGCGTGAGGATCTCCATGACCGCGACGTCCGGGTGGCAGGCGGGGGCCCCGCTGCCGAACAGGACGCGGTCGGGGTGTTCGAGCAGCGCGCGCTCGAGCTGGTCGCGGTAGCGGACGAAACTCGTCTCGAGGTAGCAGTCGTCGTACGCCTCGAGCAGGTCGATCATCTCGTTCGCGCGGTCGCGGTCGAGGGGGTAGCCGCCGAAGTGAGCGACGACGACGGGGAACGCCCGTCCGAGCAACCGCTCAGCGATCGCGGAGGGCGGCGCGTCGGGTCCCCCGCGGACGATCAGGGGGAGGTCGACCGCTTCGAGGACGGCGAGCACGTCGTCGTCGGGGTAGCCGTCCGCGCCGGGATCGAGGACGAAGCCGTGAAATCGATCGTCGTAGGCGTATCGTTCGACGTCCTCGGGGGAGGTGTGGTGTGGCTTGCGGCTCGAGACGACGTTCCGGAGGCGACCGGTCGGGGCCCGTCCCGCCGTTTGCGACCCGTTGATGCGCGCGAACGCGACGAAGGGGCGGTCGACGCTCCGTCTCGCGACGCCGTTGTTGGCGGCGACGTAGCTCGTCCCCGGCGTCGAGGGCGGAAAGACGACGGCCTTGGTGATTCCCGCCTGGTGCATCTCCCGCTCGAGTCGGTCGGGCGTGATCGCCCGTCCCCACGTCCCGACGTCCTCGTCGGGGGACAGTCGCGCGTAGACGTCGACGACGCGAAACCCGTGTTCCAGCTCCAGCATCCCGGTCTCCCCTTTTCGCGCGGTCCATATTTCCCTACCGGCTTCCCGCGCGGGAACCGCGAACGCCGGCAATCGCCAGAGGGAGGCGCGGTGCTAGAGAAACGTTTATATAGAAGTGCTAACGATACCTTTACTGAGGATTCAACTATGGCACAACAGCGACGCATGGGCGGACAGCCCCTGTTCATTCTCAGCGAGGACAGCCAGCGAACGCAGGGTCGTGACGCGCAGTCGTCGAACATCATGGCCGGGAAGGCCGTGGCCGAGTCGGTACGCACGACGCTCGGGCCCCGCGGCATGGACAAGATGCTCGTCGGCTCGAGCGGCGACGTCGTCATCACGAACGACGGCGCGACCATCCTCAACGAGATGGACATCGAGCACCCCGCGGCCCAGATGATCGTCGAGGTCGCCGACTCCCAGGAGGAGGAGGTCGGCGACGGGACGACGACCGCGGCCGTCCTCGCGGGGAACCTCCTCGGGGAAGCCGAGGACCTCCTCAACCAGGACGTCCACGCGACGACCATCGTCGAGGGGTACCACGAGGCCGCCCGCATCGCGCTCGAGGCCATCGACGAGATGGTCAGCGAAGCCGACGTCGACGACGACGTCCTCCGACAGGTCGCCGCGTCCAGCATGACCGGCAAGGGAACCGGCGGCCTCACGGCCGAGTCGCTCGCCGAGACGGTCGTCGAGGCGATCCGCCACGTCGAGGGTGACGACGGCGTCGAGCGCGACAACGTGGCCGTCCACACGCAGGTGGGCGCCTCCTCCAACGCGACCGAACTCGTCCCCGGCATCGTCATCGACGAGGAGCCGGCCCACGACGAGATGCCCGCGGCGGTCGAGGACGCCTCGATCGCCATCCTCGACGTCGAACTCGGCGTCCGCACCGCCGAGGTCGACGCCGAGTACACCATCGACTCGATCGACCAGCTCAACGCCGCGATCGACGCCGAGGAGAACGAACTGGCGGGATACGCCCAGGCGATCGTCGACAGCGGCGTCGACGTCCTGTTTACGACCGACGATATCGACGACCGCGTCGCCGGCCGCCTCGCCAAGGAGGGCATCCTCGCGTTCGAGGACCTCGGGAACAAGGACGCCCGCAAGATCGCCACCGCGACCGGCGCCAGCCGCGTCGGCGCCGTCGACGACCTCGAGGAGGACGACTTCGGCCACGCCGACCGCATCCGCTCCGAGAACTTCGGCGACGACGACCTCGCGTTCGTCGAGGGCGGCGCGGCCGCCGAGGCCGTCACCGTCTTCGTCCGCGGCGGCACCGAGCACGTCGTGAGCGAACTCGAGCGCACGATCGGCGACGCGCTGGACGTCGTCTCGACCGCGCTCGAATCCGGCGAGGTCGTCCCGGGCGCCGGCGCGACCGAGATCGCCATCGCGGACAAGATCCGCTCGGAGGCCGCCGGCATCGAGGGCCGCAAGCAACTCGCGGTCACCGCCTTCGCCGACGCCCTCGACATCGTCCCGCGCACGCTCGCCGCCAACACCGGCCAGGACCCCATCGACGCCCTCGTCGACCTTCGCGCCGCCCACGAGTCCGAGGGTCGGGCCGGCCTCATCACGAACGGCGAGGAGGTCACCATCGACGATCCGCTCGAGTACGGCGTCATCGACCCGGCCGACGTCAAGCGCGAGGCCGTCGAGAGCGCGACCGAGGCGGCGACGATGATCGTCCGCATCGACGACGTCATCGCCGCCGAGTGACGCCGGACGACCAGCGTCCCCCGGTGGTCAGCATCGACGACTCGGCGGACGCCGCGCGCGTACCGTAAGTAACAGGCGGCGTTCGCTCCCGCTGCGGTTTCGAATCCCCCACCTTCTCTCGCCGCCGCGAGTCGGCGTTCGCGTCCGTTATCGCGTTGATCCGCAGTCGACGCAGTCGGTCTTCGCGTTCGCAGTCGGTCGATCCGCAGTCGATCGATCGGCCACCACGGTTAAATGATGTAACATGTTGGATAGTACTAGCCATGGAGGGAGAACCGCCGGCCGAACGGCTGACGCGCGTGGACGACGCCGCGGGGCACGCGATCTACTACGACGAATCGGCCGGAACGTACCACGTCTGGTCCGACGGGGCGGCGTACGACCCCGTCAGCACGGCGCTGGTCGTGGGCGTCGCGTCGGTGAAGGGGATGGAACCGGATACCCTCGAGTCGCTGTCGACGGCCGTCGATCCCGACGCGCTGGACGCCCTCTTCGCCGAGTGGTCCGAGACGCGGTCGGGGCCGGCGGGGGCGGAGACGGCCCTGCAGGAAGCGGACTCGCCCCGCTGCGAGGTGACGCTCACCTACGCCGGTTGCCAGGTCACGATCAGGCCCGACGGCGAAATCGTCATCGAGCCGCGGTGGCGCCGGGAGTCCACGGACTGACCCGGACGGAGCGCGTCGACGCCGGTCACCGGTCGAACTCGAGGACGACCGAGTCCCCCGGTTCGAGGCCGAACGCGTCGTCTCCCCGCCCCCGATTGACGTCGAGTTCGACGTAGCCGTGACTGCCGACGGTGGCCAGCCGTTCGCCCGGCGGCACCGACGCGAACGTCTCGCCGACCGGGACGCGTTCGCCGTTCGCGACGACCGCGTCCGGCCCCTCGAGCGCGTCGCCGGGGACGTTCGTGACGACGTTCCCGAAGTCGTCCACCACCAGGACTTCGCCGGTCGCTCGCACGCTCTCCTCGCCGTCGTCGATCACCGCCTCGGGGAGCGCGAGGTCGACGTACTCCTCGACGGTCGAGAGCCGCTCGAGCGAGGCGAGGTCCTCGAGGTCAGCGTCGTGAACCGCGGCCGCGGCGGGGGCGAAGACGTCCCGGCCGTGGAAGGTGCTGCTCGCCGCGTCCGCGTCGTCGACGGCGTACGCCTCGAGCGGCGCACCGTCGGCGAGTTCGCGGGCCGCGGGGAGCAGGACGCCGTTGTCCGGACCGACGAGCGCGTGGTCGCCCGCGCGGAGGACCAGGGCGTTGCGGTCGGTCCCGACGCCGGGGTCGACGACGACGAGGTGGGTCGCGGGCGGGAAGTAGGGGAGGACCTCCCGGAGCCAGAAGGCCGCCGTTCGGACGTCCTGCCGGGGGAAGTCGTGCCCGACGTCGACCAGTCGCGCGTCGGTTCGCCGCAGGATCACTCCTTTCATCGCCGCCGGGTACGGCGTGCCGAAGTCGGACGTGAGCGTGATCATCGGTGTTTTCGTGTCGGGGCTCTCTCGCTCGGGTCAGACGCCGTTCGAATCGCTATCGTTCACCATCTGGATGCGCTCGATGCCCTGAATCTCCTCGATCACCTCGGCGACGGGGCTCGGCACGAGCGACTGCCAGTCGCCGCCGTCGATCATCCGCTCGCGCACCTCCGACCCCTCGAGGACGTCCCGGTTGAACATCGGCGACTGGCGGATCTCGACGCCGGCCTCCCGGAAGAGCTGGATCACGAGGGGGTTGTTCGAGTAGGCGATGTCGAAGTCGGGGCTCATGCTCTGGACGTGGCTGACCCACACGGAGTTGCGTTCCAGGTCCTCGATCGGAACGACGTAGGTGACGAGGTCGAAGTCGACCATCGACTTGGTGATCATCATGATCCGCTCGCCCGCGGTGAACGGGTTGCGCGTGGAGTGGGAGTCGCCCGCGCTCCCGATGCCGAGGACGAGTTCGTCGACGTCCTCGGCGATCCGCTCGACCATGTTGTAGTGGCCGTTGTGAAACGGCTGGAACCGTCCGATATAAAAGCCCCGGATCATACGCGTAGGTTTCATTGCGCGCTGGTTAAACGTGGCGAGTTTCCTCGGCAGGAGCGCCGACGAACGGTGGTGTGGGGGGCCCCCGTTTTCGGGACCGCGAACCGACGGCGTCGCGACGTCTCGGGCCCGGTTCTCGAGTTCCGACGCCACCCCTCTCGAGGGCTGTATCGTGTGATTTCTGCCGTTGCCGCCGTCCGCCGCATGGAGAAAGTATATCAGTCGCAAACCCTTCGGAACAGGTACTGAACAGAGTTCTATGAGCAACGAAACGAACGTTGACGACCCTCCCAAAGACGCGGACGCCACCGACGACGAGTCGGCGCCGCGGCAGGGAGAACGGTCGCCGATCGAGGAGGGCGGTGACCGGACCGACGTCGACGACGGTCTCGAGACGTCCGACTCGCCGTCGGAGACGACAGTCGAAGAGCAAACGCCTCCGACGGGTGAAGACTCGTCCGGCTCCGACGGCGACGCGGAGCCGGACCCGCTCCCCGAAGACGACGGGTTCGACTCCGGCCGTCCGGACGTCACCGAGGAGGACGGCGAGGACGACATCGAAACCGTCGATGACCTCGGGAGCGAGGTCGACGTCGATCCGGGCGTGGAGATCGACGAGGAGAACGCCGAGAACGACCTGCTCGGCGGCCTCAAGATCGACTCGACCGAGGACATCGAGGTCCCCGACCGCCTGGTCGATCAGGTGATCGGCCAGGACGAGGCCCGGGACATCATCATCAAGGCGGCCAAGCAGCGCCGACACGTGATGATGATCGGCTCGCCGGGGACAGGAAAGTCCATGCTGGCGAAGGCGATGAGCCAGCTCCTCCCGAAGGAGGACCTCCAGGACGTCCTCGTCTACCACAACCCGGACGACGGCAACGCGCCGAAGGTCCGGACGGTCCCCGCCGGCAAGGGCGAACAGATCATCGAGGCCCACAAGGAGGAGGCCCGAAAGCGAAACCAGATGCGGTCGATCCTGATGTGGATCATCATCGCGATCGTCGCAGGGTACGCCATCATCAGCGGCGACATCCTGCTCGGCGTGATCGCGGCGGTCGTCGTTTGGTTATTCTTCCGCTACACCTCCCGCGGCTCCGACGCGATGGTGCCCAACATGATCGTCAACAACGGCGATCAACGCACCGCGCCGTTCGAGGACGCCACCGGCGCCCACGCCGGCGCGCTGCTGGGCGACGTCCGCCACGACCCGTTCCAGTCCGGCGGCATGGAGACGCCCAGCCACGACCGCGTCGAACCCGGCTCGATCCACAAGTCCAACAAGGGCGTGCTGTTCGTCGACGAGATCAACACGCTCGACATCCGCACCCAGCAGAAGCTGATGACGGCCATCCAGGAGGGCGAGTTCGCCATCACCGGCCAGTCCGAGCGCTCCTCGGGCGCGATGGTCCAGACCGAACCCGTCCCCTGCGACTTCATCATGATCGCCGCGGGGAACCTCGACGCGATGGAGAACATGCACCCCGCGCTCCGCAGCCGAATCAAGGGCTACGGGTACGAGGTCTACATGGACGACACCATCGAGGACACCCCCGAGATGCGCCGGAAGTACACCCGGTTCGTGGCCCAGGAGGTCGAACGCGACGGTCGCCTCCCCCACTTCACGCGCGACGCCGTCGAGGAGGTCCTCCTCGAGGCCAAGCGGCGCGCGGGCCGAAAGGAGCACCTCACGCTCCACTTCCGTAACCTGGGCGGGCTGGTCCGGGTCGCGGGCGACATCGCCCGCGCGGAGGACACGGAGTTCACCGAGCGCGAGCACGTCCTGCAGGCCAAGGAGCGCTCCCGGTCGATCGAACAGCAGCTCGCGGACGACTACATCGACCGCCGCAAGGACTACGAGCTCCAGGTCGCGGAAGGCGGCGTCGTCGGCCGCGTCAACGGGCTCGCCGTGATGGGCCAGGACTCGGGAATCATGCTCCCGGTCATGGCCGAGATCGCCCCCGCCCAGGGCGGCGGGCAGGTGATCGCCACCGGCCAGCTCAAGGAGATGGCCGAGGAATCCGTACAGAACGTCTCGGCGATCATCAAGAAGTTCTCCGACGTCGACCTCTCGGAGAAGGACATCCACATCCAGTTCGTCCAGGCCGGCCAGCAGGGCGTCGACGGCGACTCCGCCTCCATCACGGTGGCGACCGCCGTCATCTCCGCCCTCGAGAACATCCCCGTCGACCAGTCGGTCGCGATGACCGGTTCGCTCTCCGTGCGCGGGGACGTCCTCCCGGTCGGCGGCGTCACCCACAAGATCGAGGCCGCCGCGAAGGCCGGCTGTGACAGGGTCATCATCCCGGCGACGAACGAACAGGACGTGATGATCGAGGACGAGTACAAAGAGCAGATCGAGATCATCCCCTGTTCGAACATCAGCGACGTCCTCGAGGTCGCCCTCATCGGCGAACCCGAGAAGGACTCGCTGCTCGACCGACTCAAGTCGATCACCGGCTCGGCGTTCGAGGGGCAGGTCGCCCGCGGCAGCGGGTCGAACCCGAGCCCGCAGTAGAGACATGCCGGCGTGGGGGACGTTCGCCGGACTCTCCGTCGTCGTCCTCCTCTCGCTGCTCGTTCTTTCGCACCTCACCCAGACGGCGTTTTCCGAGAGCGACGTCGATACCGACGACTCGACCCCGGAATCCGCGTCCGAATCGTCGACGACCGCCCCTGACGACTCCCCGAACCGATCCGACACCTCGAGAACCGACGACTCGGCCGAGGGCGACTCGCCCGACGACTCGGCCGAGGGCGACTCGCCCGACGACTCGGCCGAGGGCGACTCGCCCGACGACGACCCGTTCAGAAGTGACGGGCGGGACCGGAACGGCGTGCGCGGTCCGACGTCGAATCGGCCGGCCGACGGAACCGCGACTGCACGTGCAGAAGACCCAGATCGTTCGGGGACCGACTCACGGCCTCGGTCCGAGTCGAACCCGCGCGACCTGTCGACCGGCGCGTTGCTCGCGAACGTCGCCCTCTCGCAGGGGCTGTTCGCCGGCGTGTTGCTCGGGGCGGCCGTCTACGCCGAGATTCCGCCGTCGGCGTTCGGCCTCGAGTTCTCCCGCGAGTACGTGCTGTCGGGTCTGGCGCTCGGCGCCGCGCTGGGGCTGGTCCTCTACGTCGCGAACGAAGTCGCCGCGGCGGGGGCGACGCGGGTCGGCTTCGATCACGAGGAGGAACTCCGGGAACTGCTCGCCCCCGACTCCGCCGGCGCCTGGCTGGTGCTCCTGTGTTGCGTCCTCCCGATCATCGCGGTGTTCGAAGAACTGCTCTTCCGAGCGGCGCTGATCGGCGTCCTCTCGGCCGGATTCGACCTCTCGCCGTGGCTCCTCGCGGTCGTCTCCTCGGTGGCGTTCGCCTTCGGCCACGGCGTGCAGGGGTCCGTCGGGGTCGTCGTCACGGGAGCGCTCGGGTTCGTCCTCGCGGCGGCGTTCGTCCTCACGGGGAGTTTCCTCGTCGTGGTCGTCGCCCACTACCTGATCAACGCCCTCGAGTTCGTCGTCCACGAGGGGATCGGCCTCGACTGGGCGGGCCCGCTCGAGGGGCACTCCTAAGGGATCGGCCGACGAGGATGAGGACGTGAGTCGAAGCGAATCCGAACGGGGCGGCCGTCCGGGCCTGACCGGATCCGACGCGCTCCCGTCGTGGGCCCACCGGGTGATCGTCTCGGGCGTGGTCAGCTACTTCGTCGTCCTGGGATTCGCGGTCGTCACCGGCGACGACGTGGCCTTTCTGGTCGCGAACGTCCTCTTCGGCCTGATCGCGATCGGGTTCGGCGTCGTGATCCTGCGTCGGACGGCCGGCGAACGGTCGCCGCTCGCCGCCGGCGGTGCTTCCTTCGTCGTCGGCGGCGTGTTGCAGTTCGCGTGGATCGCGACGGGCCAGTCGGTCTTCGACAGCCTCGCCTCCCTCGCCGTCTTCGCCGGCGTCGGGCTCTACTTCTACTCGGTCTGGTACGCCGAGTAGACGGGGAGTCGGATCGCGATCCGCCGGCGGGCCGAGACCGAACGCGAACTTCCGGAACCGTCAGGGATATCCTCGGATCGACCGAACGATCCGCCGTGTCTCGAACGCTCGACGTCTCCCTCTTCCTGCTGCTCGCGGTGCTGTGGGGGCTCTCGTTCCCGGCGATCTCGGTCGGCCTCGAGTACCTCCCGCCCCTGCTGTTCGCCGCGTTTCGATACGACGTGGCGGCCGTTCTGTTACTGGCCTACGCCGCGTTCAGGGTCGACGACTGGATCCCGTCGGCCCGGAACGATCGGGTGGCCGTCGTCGGCGGCGGCGTCTTCCTGATCGGCGGGAACGGCTTCCTCTTTCTCGGCCAGCAGACCGTCCCGAGCGGCGTCGCCGCGATCCTGCAGGCGCTCGTCCCCATCGCGACCGCGCTGTGGGCGCTGCTGTTGCTCGGCGACCGCCTCTCCGGACTCGGCGCGGTCGGGGTGATCGTCGGCTTCCTCGGGATCGGCCTCGTCGTCACGCCCGATCCGTCCAACCTCGCGGCGGGCGACACCCTCGGGAAACTCCTGATCGTCGTGCAGGTGATCTTCGTCTCGCTCGGGGGCGTCGTCATCCAGCGGGCGGGGCCGACTCTCGATCGAATCCCGTTGACGGGGTGGTCGATGCTCGTGGGCTCGCTCGTCCTCCACGCGGTCAGCCTCGGCCGCAGCGAACTCCCGTCCGTCGACGCCCTCGAGCCGACGGCGATCGGCGCGGTCCTCTATTTGGGAGTCTTCTCGACGGCGATCGCGTTCTTCATCTACTTCACCATCCTCGAGGTGCGCGGCGCGTTCGAGGCGTCGCTCGTCGCGTACCTCGTCCCGGTGGTGGCGACGGCGGTGGGCGTCTTCGTCCTCGGCGAGACCATTGGAGCGTCCGCGATCGCCGGGTTCGCCCTGGTGGCGCTCGGATTCGCGTTGTTGAAACGTCGGGCGCTGGCCGACGTGATGGGGTTTTCGACCGGCGTCGGACTGTCCTGATCACTACGACCGACGTCGCGGTCGCGGTCGCTCGACCGGACGGTCGACCGTGCGAAAACGGGGGTGAGAACGCTTACAGTTCCTCGATCGAGCGCAACTTCTGCTCGATCTGCGGCGGCGCCGCGCTCGGGCCGTCGCGAACGCGGTGGTCGGGGATGAGTAGCGGCGCGGGATTCCCGTCCAGCGCCGTCCGCACGAGGATGATATCGTCGTCGTCCTCGGGATCCAGGTCGGGCGTCGTGGCGGCGAGCGTCGAGACGTCGGTCTGCTCGCCGTAGGGGATCGTTCGCACCTGCTCGAGGACGGCCCGCTGGTCGGTCGGGACGGTGAGCGCCACCTGGACGTCGTCGAAGTCGACCTCCTCGAGGCCGTCCAGGTACTCGAAGATGCGGTCGAGGATCGGGTGGCTCTCCGCCGTTTCGGCCTCCTCGTCGGGCACCTCGGGGAACGAGACGCTCAGGGCCCGGCCGCTCGCGACGCCGAGTTGCACGTACCGCTCGAGGTAGGGAGACTCGCGCGCGTAGATGCCGGCGTCCGTGACGTCCTCCATACGTCCCGGTTGGTCGGTGTGGACTTGAATATTCGCCAGTCGCGCGACGAGGGCGCAAGCCTTTTGTACATATGAGTACGTCGATGTACAACAATGAACTCCGAAACAGAGGTCGCCCCCGCGGTCAGGTCCATCCTCGAGGCCGCGCGGGAGCGGTCGGGCGGCGATCGCGTCTCGATCGAGGCCCGATCGTTCCCCGACGCGCTGGCGGCGGCCGAAGCCGACGGTCGGGTGCCGGTGATCGCGGAAGTGAAACCGACGAGTCCGACGGCCGACGGGACGCGAGCGGACGACCCCGTCGAACTGGCGCGAGCGATGGTCGACGGCGGCGCGGCGGCGATCTCGGTGCTGACCGAACCCGAGCACTTCGGCGGGTCGCCGGAGGCCCTCGAGCGCGTCCGCGAGGCCGTCGACGTCCCGGTCCTTCGGAAGGACTTCGTCCTCCGCGAGGAGCAGATGGACGTCGTCGATGCCGACCTCCTGTTGCTGATCGCCCGGTTCGTCGAGGACCTCGAGGGACTCGTTACGGCCGCGCGCGACCGGGGCTTCCAGCCCCTGGTCGAGGTCCACGATTCGGAGGAACTCGATGCGGCGCTCGAGGCCGGGGCCGACATCGTGGGGGTGAACAACCGCGATCTGGCGAGGCTCGAGGTCGACCTCGGTACGTTCGAGGATGTCGCGCCCGAAGCGCCCGAGGACGTAACGTTGATCGCCGAGAGCGGCATCTCGACGTCCGAGGACGTCCGACGGATGCGCGCTGCCGGTGCGGACGCCTTATTGGTCGGCAGTGCCATCATGGACCACGGACGTGAGAGCGACGTGAGCGAGAACACGCGGCGACTGACGCGAGCGGAGGTGACCGACGATGAGTGAGAGCGAACGCGCGCGCAGCGACGAGGAAGAACCCGGAGGCGGCGGCGGGCGAGACCGGCGCGACGGTTCGTTCGGCCGCTACGGCGGCCAGTACGTCCCCGAGGCGCTGATGCCGGCACTCGAGGAACTCGAGGACGCGTACGAGCGGTACGTCCTCGAGAACGAGGACGGCTTTATGGACGAGTTCCGCGAGCGGATGCGGGAGTTCGGTGGCCGGCCGACGCCCCTGCAGCGGGCGGATCGACTGAGCGAGCGGTACGACCGAGAAATCTACCTGAAGCGCGAGGACCTCGTCCACGGCGGGGCGCACAAGCTGAACAACGCCCTCGGCCAGGTGCTGCTCGCGAAGTACATGGGCAAGGAGCGGATCGTCGCCGAGACCGGCGCCGGCCAGCACGGGACGGCGACCGCGATGGCCGCGGCCCACCTGGATATGCCCTGCGAGATCTACATGGGTCGGACGGACGTGAACCGCCAGCGACCCAACGTCTACCGCATGCGGATGAACGGGGCCGAGGTGAACCCGGTCGAGGCTGGCAGCGGCACGCTCAAGGAGGCGATCAACGAGACGCTGCGCGACTGGGCGACGACCGTCGAGACGACCCACTACGTGATCGGCTCCGTGGTGGGTCCACACCCGTTCCCCACGATGGTCCGGGACTTTCAGTCCGTGATCAGCGAGGAGGCCCGCGAGCAGGTGCTGGAGCGGGCCGGCCGACTCCCCGACAGCGTCGTCGCCTGCGCCGGCGGCGGCTCGAACACGATGGGGGCGTTCCACGCCTTCGTCGACGACGAGGACGTGGGGTTGTACGCCGTCGAGGCCGGCGGCTCGAGCCTCGAGATCGACGAGGAGGCCGGCGTCGCGCCCAACTCTGCCACACTGTCGACCGGCACCGACGGCGTACTCCACGGCGCGATGACCAAACTCCTCCAGAGCGGGGACGGCCAGATCGTCGAGTCCCACAGCGTGAGCGCGGGGCTCGACTACGCCGGCGTCGGGCCGGAACTCTCCCACCTCGTGGAGACGGGTCGGGTGACTCCCGTTAGCGTCGACGACGAGGCCGCGCTGAACGCCTTCCACCGACTCTCGCGCCTCGAGGGGATCATCCCCGCGCTCGAGTCCTCGCACGCCCTGGGGTACGTAGAGGAAGCCTACGAGAACCTCGGCGACCTCGTCGTCGTCAACGTCTCCGGCCGCGGCGACAAGGACCTGGAGACCGTGCTCGAGGAGACCGAAAAGCGGGACCTCGAGGCCGCGCCCGAGGTGGAGGTGTTCGACTCGTGACCGACGGTACTCGCGAGAGCGACATCGAGGCCGCCATCCGCGAGAACCACCCCGCGCTCATCACCTACGTCACCGCGGGCGACCCCTCGCTCGAGGAGACGAAGGCGTACGTCGAGGCGCTCGACCGCGGCGGCGCGGACCTGATCGAACTCGGCCTCCCCTTCTCCGAACCGATCGCGGAGGGGCCGACGATCCAGGCGGCGATCAACCGCGCGCTCGAGGCCGGGACCACCCCAGAGGGATTCTTCGAGATGGTCGACGACCTCGAGACGGAGGCGCCGCTGCTGGTGATGACGTACTACAACATGGTGCTCCAGTACGGTACAAGCGTGGAACCGCGTTCCGCTGACAGTCGAGCGGTGGAACCTCGAGACGAGCCGGACGTACGGCCGTTCGTCGAGCGGGCGGCCGAGGCGGGCCTCTCGGGGATCATCGTCCCAGATTTGCCGGCGGAGGAGGCCGACCCCCTCCGGGACGCCTGCGACGACCACGGACTGGACCTCATCTTCATCGTCGCGCCGACGACCGCGGGCGAGCGCCTCGAGACGATCATGTCGCAGGTGTCGGGCTTCGCCTACGTCCAGGCGCGCCTCGGGACGACCGGCGCCCGCGGGGACGTCTCGAGCGCGACCCACGAGAGCCTCGAGCGCCTCTCCGCCTACGACGTGCCGAAGGCGGTCGGCTTCGGCGTCAGCGAGGGCGACCACGCCGCCGAGATCGTCGAGGCGGGCGCCGACGGCGTCATCGTCGGCAGCGCCCTCATCGACATCATCGCTGAGCACGGCTCAGCAGGCGCTGCGACGGAGTTCCAGAACATCGCGGAGAGCGACACCCCCACGGCGGACCTCGAGGCCAAGGCCCGGGAACTCAAGCGGGGCGCCCTGCGCGGCGCCGGTGAGGACTCCGACGCGACGGCCGCTCCGACGGACGACGAGGAGGGGGCAAACGTACCGGAACCAGAACAGCCATAACCGGAAGCTTGCTACGGACACACAATGAGCACAACAGGCATCGACGCACGACTCGAGCGCATCGGGACGGACGGGAGGTTCGTCATCGTCCCGATGGACCACGGAATCACACTCGGCCCGGTGACGGGTCTCAAGGACATCGAATCGACCATCGACGCGGTGACCCGCGGCGGCGCGGACGCCGTGCTCACCCAGAAGGGGATCGCCCCGCGCGTCCACGAGAACAAGAACGGACGTGGCTACATCGTCCACCTCAACGCCTCCACCTCCATCGGCCCGGACTCGAACGACAAGCGCCTGACCGGCACCGTCGAGGAGGCGATCCGGGCCGGCGCCGACGCCGTCTCCTTCCACATCAACGTCGGCTCGAACCACGAACCGGACCAGATCACCCAGCTCGCGGAGGTCACCGCCGAGGCGAACCGCTTCGGCATGCCCGTGCTCGCGATGGCCTACGCCCGCGGCCCCGACGTCGATCCCGAGGATCCCGAGGCGCTCGGCCACGCCGTCCGCCTCGCCGAGGAACTGGGCGCCGACGTCGTCAAGACCGGCTACAGCGGCGACGCCGAGAGCTTCGAACACGTCTGCGAGTCGACCCGGCTCCCGGTCGTCATCGCCGGCGGCTCGCGGGGCACCGATCGCGAGACGATCCAGATGGTCCGCGGCGCGATGGACGCCGGCGGCGCCGGCGTCTCCATGGGCCGGTCGATCTTCCAGCACGAGGACCCCGAGGCGATCGCGACCGCCGTCGCCGGCGTCGTCCACGACGACCTCACGGCCGACGAGGCGCTGAGAGCCGCCGGACTGGCCCTCGAGGCCTGACTCGACTTCTCCTTCTGCGTACCGGCTTCGGCGTCGCGGGTTCCGATCGGGAACGGAACCGTAAGAATCTCGAAATCCCGCTTCGTTCTCCGCGACGTGAGCGACGCGAGCGATCGAGACGGGCGCCGAACCGGCACCTCCGAGCGCGGGAGCGACCGCGCGGACGGCCGCGATCGGGGGAACGGAAGCGCCGGTGAGGAGGCGCTGACCGTCGAGGACGAGATCCTCGCCCGGGCCAGGATCCACGCCCGAGAGGTGCTCGCGGAGTCCGACCTCGAGGTGGACCTCGATCGGGTCGAGTGGGACGTCTCGTGGCGGGCGCGCCGGCGCGCGGGCGCCTGCCGCTGGAACCGAAAGCGGGAGGTGGCCACCATCGTCCTGACGGGCCACGCCTACCGGGCGTACGACTGGGAGACGTTCGCCGGCGTCGTCCGCCACGAACTCGTCCACGCGTGGGAGTACCAGCGGTTCGACGAGTCGGGCCACGGTCCTCGGTTTCGGGAGCAGGCGGCGCGCCTCGACGCGCCCCGTCACTGTCAGTCGTTCGCCGACCCGCGGTACGTCCTCCGGTGTCTCGAGTCGGATTGCGAGTGGCGGGCGACGCGTCACCGCGCGTCGGAGCCGGTGAAGAACCCCGGTCGGTATCGCTGCGGCGAGTGCGGGGGGTCGATCGAGGTCGAACACGCCGAGAGCGGGCGGACGTGGACGACCGCGGGCGGGTACGGCGGGGCGAAGTCGGCCCTCGGCGATTCCTGGTAGCGATAGGGCCCCGTTTCTCGCCGGTCGAGCGCGGAATACTTATCCCGCTTTCGCCACCTCGTTCGACTATGGGGATACTCGAAACGATGCTCGGTCGGTCGTCGCCGAGTACCGTCCGCGAGGACGGTCGAACGTACACGCTGCCGAGAGACATCCACGGGTTCGCCTACCCGGTCGCCGTTCCCAGGGTCGAACTCGAGGCCTTCCAGGAGTTGCTCGAGGCCGAGGACGAGGCGCCGTACCTCGGCGAGGGCGAGACCGAACTTCGGGAGGCGGTCGAGGACGTCCTGGACGACGAGACGTTCGACGCCGACGCCTGGGCCGACCGCATGCGCGAACCCCGACAGCGAGCGCAACCCGTGCTCGAGACGTGGCTCTCGCAGGTCGAGGCGGACGACGACATCGGCGTCGTCTACCTTCCGTCCGACACCTACGAGGTCCTCGCCTCGTTCGTGAAGGTGTGCCGACAGCGGGACGAACTCGAGAACGACCCGTTCGAACTGCCCGAGAACACGCCGCGGGCCGTCTCGCTGCTCAAGCGACTCGAGCGCGCGTCGAACGATCAGTACCGCGTCGTGGTTCACACGGACCTGCTCCCGCCGAAGCGATAACCGGCCGGACCAGGCTCGTTCTCCGCTCGGGCGCGCGCCCGTCGCCCTCAGACGATCGTTTCGAACGACTCGAGCGACGGGAGTTCGTACGTCGGTCGGTGATCGGCGCTCGCGCTCGCGTCGGGGCCGTCGATCGCCGAGAGCCACGCGGAGTCCATGCCCACGGCGTTCGCCCCGGCCACGTCCGCGTGGAGGGAGTCGCCCACGTGGATCGCCTCGTGGGGATCCGCCCCGAGCGTCCCGAGGGCGTGCTCGAACGGCGCCAGGTCGGGTTTCGGGTAGATGCCGGCGCTCGGCTCGGTGAAGACCGCCGCGTCGAAGGTGTCCTCGATGCCGAGCGCGCGGAGCTTCCGCGTCTGCGTCTCCCTCCCGCCGTTGGTGATCAGTCCGACGGGGGCGCGCTCGCGGGCGTACTCGAGGGCCGCCTCCGCCCCGGGGCGGAACCTGACCGCCGTCGGATCGCGCTCCGCGAGGTAGGACTCGGCGAGCGTCGGCGCGAGCGCGGGGTCAACGCCCGTGCGGCCGGCGAGTTCGGCGAAGAGGAGTTCGAAGAACTCGCGGTCGGTCTCGGCCGTCGGAAGCGAGGGGACGGCCGCACGCATCTCCGCGGCCGTACAGAACGGGTCGACCCCGGCCCGCGCGAACGCCGCCTCGAGCACCGAGTCCGTCTCCCTGGTGGGTTCGCAGATCGTCCGGTCGAGGTCGAAACAGATGGCCGCGTACGACGTCATCGCATCCCTCTACCGGCGCGAAGACCCTGAGCGTTTCGCCGGGGCCGGTCGGGAGCGATTCGACGGGTTCGATCGACCTCGCGTTCACGTCAGCGCACCGATTGGATGGAAGGAGTTATTTCCGCGGCCGCACCTGTCGAGGTATGGACGTCGTCAGGCGCGTTCACATCGTTCCGCTCGGCTGCGAGTACGATCGGGTCCTCGAACCCGTCGAACGACAGCGCGCGGACCTGGTCTACCTGCTCGAGGATCCCTCCGGCGACGTCGAAACGCCGACCTACTTCGACGACCTCCACGCCGACCTCGAGGCGGTCGTCCCCGAGGTTCGCATCCGGGAGTGCGACCTCACGGACGTCTACGCCGTCCTCGGCGAGGTGACGACGCTCGCGGCGAAACACGGCGACGATCAGGTCTACGTCAACGTCTCCTGCGGGGGGACGATCCCGGCCATCGGTGCGACGATCGCCTGCATGGACGTCTCGACCGACGCACACGCTTACTACGTCGAACCCGCGGAGTACGCCCACGACGGGATCGAGGAGCCGCTCTCCTACGGCCTCGACGAGATGTCGCGGATTCCGACGTACCCGATCGAGTCGCCGACGCCGGACCAGGTCGCCATCATGGGATTCCTCGCCGACCCCGCCTCGTGGGAGGGCTTTCACGACGACCGGACGGCGGCGCCGAAGAAGAAGGACCTCATCGCGTTCGCTCGAGATCGGGAACTCTCGTTCATGGCCGACCGCCGCCCGCCGGAGGAGTACCCCGGCCGCGAGGACAAGGGCGCGTTCCGCGTCCTCGACACGCACGTCCTCGGTCCGCTCGAGGACGACGGCTACGTGGAGATCGAGAAGGTCGGTCGCCGACGCGTCGTGACCCTCACCGAACGGGGGGAGAACGCCTACCGGGCGTTCAGGCACAAACTCGAGTACGGGGAGTGACCTGTTTCTCGGACCTCGCACGCCGTCGGCGAGCGACCGCTGAATCGACGAGTGCGGCGGGCCCGGGGGGAGGCCGAAGGGAAGCACGAGAGCGGAGTTCTCGAATTGCGCGGCGTCAGCGGGGGCGATTCGTCGGTCGGTCGTCAGCGCGGATCATCCGCGGTCGGGCGTTTGCGGGGAGGGCGATCGGGTGAGATCCGAAGGGCGTCGCGTCGGCGGAGGACGGGCTTCGTGCCAGAGTGCCGATATCAGTGTCAGAGGGACCGAGCGTCGGACCGACGCCGATCGAGTGAGGGGAGCCGAACCCGACCGGCGCGATTACTCGCGCTCGCAGTTGCGGTCACAGGCCGGTTCGTCGGCCTGGAGCGCGGCGTACAGGTCGGTGCCCAGTCGGGCCAACTCGAGGTCGCGCTCGAGTCGCCGCAGGTGACGCCGAAGGAAGACGGCGTCGACGACGGCGTCGTCGGGGTTCCGGAGGGCGTCCTCGTCGACGGGCTCGATCGGGTCGGCGGCGCCCGCCGCCCCGTCGCTCGCGTCCGGCGCGTCCGGGGTCAGTTCAGCGCGGCCGGTCAGGTGGGCGGCGGCGTCCTCCAGGTACGACCCCGGGAGCTGGAAGCCGGCGGTGGAGCCGTTCTCGAGGCCCTCGAGGAGCTCGTAGGCGACGAGGATCGACCGCAGGAGCGACCTGATCTCCGCGGGCGGAGCCGGCGGGCTCAGCCCGCTCCTCAGGTGGTCGGCGGCCCGAAGGACCTCGCCGGGGCCGACGTCGAACGGCTCGGCGACGAACTCGGCGTCGACGGAGAACCGCGGGAGGCGGCTCCCCGCGACCAGGACGGCGCCGACAACCGTCGCCTCGCGGCCGTACCGCCGCTCCGCGGACTCCCCGGCCGCCTCGAGCGCGGCGCGGGCGACGTCGACGAGCGACTCGTCATCGCGGTCGAGTCCGAGGCGCGACGCGGCGCGGTCGACCGTCAGTCCATCCGTGGCCGGCGAGAGGTCGCTTCGGGCCATATGAGGGGTGTCTCTCGGGCGACTATTATCAACTACTAAGAAAGTATTCATACTATCATTACTATTCTGACTCCATTTACTGATGGCACCATCCACGTCGTTTCGACGGTCGTGAACGACGATCCGAAACGCGACGTCGGTCGCGGTGGCGTCCGTCCGCACCCGTTCGATTCCCGACGAGGCGATCGTCGCGGAATCCGCCACGTTCAAGCCGGTCCCCTTCGACCGTCGAGGTATGACGAGAGCTGTCTGGGTGAAAGCCGACGACGCCGTCGGCGACTGGGACGCCCGACGGGCGCGGATCACGTCCGCGCTCGAGGCGGGCGCCGACTGGGTACTGGTGGACGAGGCGGACGTCGAACGCGTTCGCGAACTCGGCGAGATCAACGTCGCCGCGTTTCGAACCGACGGCGACGTCTCGGTGATCGACGACGCGGAGGCCGACGAGACGGACGCCCGGCCCGACGCGGTGGTCATCGGCAAGGAGGGCGAGGGCGACGGCACGGTGGACCTCCCGAGCGACTACTCGGGCTCCGCGGACCTGTCGACCCTGCGCCGCGACGGCGACGTCGAGAAGGGTGCCTACGTCCGGATCCTCGGCAAGGAGTACGAGTCGTTCGCCGAGGCGGCCGCCGTCGAAGCCGACTACACGGTCGTCGTCGGCGAGGACTGGACGATCATCCCGCTCGAGAACCTGATCGCCCGCATCGGCGAGGAGACGGAACTCGTCGCGGGCGTCACGAGCGCGGAGGAGGCCCGCACCGCGTTCGAAACCCTCGAACTCGGCGCCGACGCCGTCCTCCTCGACTCGGACGACCCCGACGAGATCCGCCGCACGGTCGAGGTTCGGGACGAGTCAGAGCGCGAGACGCTCGACCTCGAATGGGCGGAGGTCGTCTCCGTCGAGCAGGTCGGCTCGGCCGACCGCGTCTGCGTCGACACTGGCAACCTGCTGGAACACGACGAGGGCATGCTGATCGGCTCGATGGCCCGCGGCCTCGTGTTCGTTCACGCAGAAACCGCCGAGTCGCCCTACGTCGCCTCCCGCCCGTTCCGGGTGAACGCCGGCGCGGTCCACGCCTACGTCCGGACGCCCGACGGCGGGACGAAGTACCTCTCCGAACTCCAGAGCGGCGACGAGGTCCAGGTCGTCGACCTCGAGGGCCACACCCGCGAGGCGATCGTCGGCCGGGTGAAGATCGAGAAGCGGCCGATGTTCCGCATCGCGCTCGAGACCGACGACGGCGACCGCATCGAGACGCTGCTCCAGAACGCCGAGACGATCAAGGTCGCCACCGGCGAGGGTCGGAAGGCGGTGACCGACCTCGAACCGGGCGACGAACTCAAACTCTTCTACGAGGACACCGCCCGCCACTTCGGCGAGGCCGTCGAGGAGAGCATTATCGAGAAGTAGCGAGCACCGATACCACTCGACGTCGCGATATTCGGTACCTCGTTTTTATCCCGGGCCGCCTCCGATCGCCGTTCCAGCCGGTCAGTAACTGGGTAGTGGGCCAGATCGTCTCCCGAGCGCACACCGTCGGACGACCAGCGACCGCCGTCCCGGATCACGGACGCTCCCGTCCGCCCGTCGAGCCGTCACACGGCCGGCACGGAAACGCCCCTGGTGTGGCCGTCTCCCGCGCGGTCGAGTCGAACTCCCGTCGGCACGTCGCGTTCGACGCGCTGTTTCGTGAGGGCCGGCGGACGGATCACCGTCGATCCGAAACCGATACCTCCTCCGTCGCGTCCCGACCGGCGCCGTCCTCGGTGGGTTCGGGCTCGAGGCGGGTCGTACACCAGTGACAGAACTCGAGATCCTCGTCGAGGGGTTTGCCGCAGTGGGGGCAGTCCGAGCCCCCGTCGGACTCGCCGGTCGTCGCTCCGCCAGACCCCGGAGGGAAGCCGAGCGCGCGGAACGTCACGTCGACGGCTGCTAGCAGCGGGACGAACGTGAGGGCGAACTGCCCCGTCCCACCCATCTCCCTCCCGATCGTCTCCATCGCCGCCAGCACGGTCGCCGGATCCATCGTCTCGATCGCCGCCTCCGCCGCTTCGAGGTGTTCGGTCGAGACGAAGACGTAGATCGAGAGGACGTACAGCCCCGCGAACGAGATGGCCCGAAACCAGTCCCCGATGACCGCGTGTCCCGCGCCGGGAAGGAGAAACGACAGTCCGGCGGCGAACAGGGCGCGGAGCCAGTTCATTGTTATCTCGGCACTCGCACGCGAGGTGCCTTAACATTCCGATTTGGATACTCGTCTCGAACGTGCAGGAATTCGTCGAGAGCCGCGCGAGACGCCCGATCGTGGCCGAACCGTCGGACTCGTTGCGACGCTACTGGAGTTTGGCGACCAGTTCGGCGAGCGTCTCGAGGTCGTACTGCCCCGGCGCCGTCGCGTCGGCGGGGTCGACCGGCGCGTAGCCGATCCTCGAGCCGTAGACCGGCGCCACGGCCCGGGTGTGGCTCCCCGCTTCGCCCATCGCCATGGTCGCGACGGACGCGCCGTGGAAGGTCAACTGCTCCGTCGCCGAGAGCAGCGCGAGCGCGTCGGCGTTCGATTCGGCCGTCACGGCCAGTTTCGCGACGTCCGCGTACTTGCCCGCCTCCGTCAGCGTCTTCACCATCTCGCCTCGAGGCGGCGTCCCCTCGAAGTCGTGCGACGAGGCGATCACCGCTACGTCGCGCTCGCGGGCCGCCTCGAGCACCTCGTCGGCGTCGCCCTCGAGGATCGACTCGAGTTCGACGTCGATCGCCGCCACCGCGTCGACGGCGGTCGCCTCGACGAGCGCCTCGAGTCGACCCTCCTCTTCTGCCTCGCCACCTTCCCACGCGGCACGGTTTGTCGCGATGATCGGCAGGTCGCCGTCGTACGCCTCGAGCGCCTCGAGCGGATCCGCCTCCGAGAGGTCCATCCGAAACTCGACCGCGTCGGCGTGTTCGCGGGCGACGGGGTCGTCGGCGTCCGCGAGGTCCGCGGTCGCCGCGGCCAGCACGAACGAATCGAAGTTCAACTGCATACGCTCACTGTGCGTCAGCGGTCGAAAAACGGTGTCGATTCGATGGATCGTCGCCGATCGCGGTCCGGTTGCGGCCGATCAGGCGACTCCGAGCGTCTCCTCGGCCTCGAGCAGCTCGTGGTAGCGGTTTCGGATGGTGACCTCGGAGATGTCGGCGACGTCGCTGACGGCGGCCTGCGTGGTCTTCTCGTTGGTCAGCAGGGCCGCGGCGTAGACCGCGGCGGCGGCGAGGCCGACCGGCGACTTGCCCGAGTGGACGCCCTTCTCCTTCGCGTTGCGCAGCAGCGAGCGGGCGCGGTGTTCGGCCTCGTCGGAGAGGCCGAGGCCGCTGGCGAAGCGGGGGACGTAGCTCTCGGGGTCGGCGGGCTGGACCTCGAGGCCGAGTTCGCGCACCACGTAGCGGTAGGTGCGGGCGATCTCGTTCTTCTCGACGCGGGAGACGTCCGCGATCTCGTCGAGGCTCCGGGGGACGCCGGCCTGGCGGGCCGCGGCGTAGACGCAGGCGGTCGAGACGCCCTCGATGGAGCGGCCGGGCAGGAGGTCCTCGTTGAGCGCGCGGCGGTAGATGACGGAGGCGGTCTCGCGGACGTTCGTCGGGAGGCCGAGCGCGGAGGCCATCCGGTCGATCTCGCCCAGCGCCTGCTTGAGGTTGCGCTCCTTGCTGTCGCGGGTGCGGAAGCGCTCGTTCCACTTGCGCAGGCGCTGCATCTTCTCCCGCTGGCGCGACCCGAGGGAGTTGCCGTAGGCGTCCTTGTTGCGCCAGTCGATGTTGGTCGACAGCCCCTTGTCGTGCATCGTGTTCGTCGTGGGCGCGCCCACGCGGGACTTCTTGTTCTTCTCGGCGGCGTCGAACGCGCGCCACTCCGGCCCGCGGTCTACCGAGTCCTCCTCGACGACCAGTCCGCACTCTTCGCAGATCGTCTCCCCGTGCTCGTCGTCGACGACGAGGTGGCCCGTACACTCCGGGCAGACGAGGTCGTCGCGCTCCCCGGTCCGCTCGGTCTCCGCGTCCTCCTCGTTCGATCGCTCTTCGCTACGTCGTACTCTGGTGTGTGATGTGTTCGTCATGCGATGGCGAGCGCTGCCCGGCCAACCAGTTCGCAAAAGCCGGACGGGTTCGTTATCTACCTCGTTCTGACACTCGAGGGATAAGGGTTTCGGAATCCGCTCCAAATCCGGCCCGAAAACTGGGAATTCGCGGGAACTAGCATGATAAACCCAAACGTTGATGCTGGGGACCGCGGCGAAAGCGGGTCGCACTTATCCGTTCGCCCCTATCGGCACGCATGAAGGTCGCAGTCGGTAGCACGAACCCCGTGAAGGTCGACGCCGTCGAACGAACGCTCGAGCGGTTCGACCCGACCGTGACCCCGGTCGCGGTCGACTCCGGCGTTCCCGAGCAGCCGTGGTCGATCGTCGAGACCGTCACCGGCGCCGAAAACCGGGCGCGACGGGCGCTCGAGCGCGTAGACGACGCAGGGTACGGCGTCGGTCTCGAAGGCGGCGTCGCCCGGCTCGAGGGCGTCCCCAATCTCGCGTTGATCATGTGGGCCGCCGTCACCGACGGCGAGCGTATCGGTCGGGGGAGCGGACCGACGATCGCGTTACCCGACGCCGTCGCGACCCGCCTCGAGGACGGCGCGGAGCTCGGTCCGGTGATGGACGAGTATCTCGGGACGACGGACGTCGCCGAGACGACGGGCGCGATCGGGGTGCTTACCGACGGATTAACCGATCGGGCTGCGGCACTCGGCGAGGCCGTAGCCTGCGCGTACGCGCCGTTTCTTACCGAACACTACGGCGACTGACCCGCCGAACCGCCGTCGACGGCGATCCCCGATCCGTTCTCGGTCCGATTTCCTGACTGTCGCTGATCGCTGATAGTCTCGAATACGTGTCTATTAGCTGTCCGTACCAACGACTCCTTTCCGAGCGGATATCGTCTCATTACCACCGCCGAAATCGCTAGACGGCGGCCGGTTAACCGCACGTACCAAACCCACTAAGAGCGTTCCTGCGTTCCACTCGAGTATGAGCAGCGCAATGGCCACGGACCTCACGAGCAAGCAACGACGTATCCTCCAGTACCTCCGTGAGAACGCGGCAACGAAGACGTACTTCAAGTCACGCCTCATTGGCAAGGAGCTGGGGATGACCGCGAAGGAGGTCGGGTCGAACATTACGGCCCTCCAGAACGGCGACTACGACATCGAGATCGAAAAGTGGGGCTACTCCTCGAGCACCACCTGGAAAGTCAACGTCTGATCGCCGTCCTACCCGATCCGGTCCCCAGGAGGTATCGACGGCCGGGCGAAACAATCGGGTCGAATACCGATCACACCGATTCTTCTCTCGCGCGCGGACGACGAATCCGCTAGCCGATCGTTCTGACGCCCTCGGACCGCCACTGGTGCGAGTTCGGTACCGACGCTCGGCGGAAACTGGGTATTACTCTCTTTCCCCTCGGGATGGAGCGACGCGCGCGACGTCTCGGCCGCACCCTCGAAGGTAATTCGGTATTACCTGCCCGTACGATGCTGGTACCCGACGACTGGCCGGACGTCGGCGCTCGAAACTACCCTCGAGCGGCAGGTCGTCCGATCGACGCCGAACCACACTTGACGGTCGCGCGCGTCGATACGAACGACCGATGCAGGCGATTTGCTTCGACATGGACGGGGTGATCCTCGAGGGGCCGCGAACCGATCCGAACGTCTACGCCGACGCCGCCGACGAGGCGCTGGTGGCTCTCGGTGCGGAGCCGACGGCGGACCAGCGGCGGGACCTCCGGCGAAACCGCGCCGACGCCGTCCGCGAGCGCTGCGACGCGCTCGAGATCGAGCCGAGCGAGTTCTGGTCGTTGAAGGAGCGGTACGCCTCGGAGGGGACCCACGAGCGCGTCCGATCGGGCGAACGGGGCGCATACGACGACGTCGACGCGATCGCGGATCTCTGCTCGCGCGACCGTCCGCTGACGGCGCTCGTGACCAACAACCGGCACGCGACGGCGCGGTTCGTGGACGATCACTTCTCGTTCGGCTTCGACGCCGTCCGCGGGCGCGATCCGACCATCGAGGGATACGAGCGACGGAAACCCGATCCGCACTACCTCAAGCGGACGCTCGACGAACTGGGCGTGGACGTCGCCGACGGCGACCGGGCGCTCTACGTCGGAGATTCGGAGAAGGACGTCGTCGCCGGTCGCGCCGCCGGCCTCGAGACGGCGTTCCTTCGTCGTCCGCACAATCGGACCGTCACGCCGGAGCCACCGGCGACGTACGAACTCGAGTCGCTCGCCGATTTGTACGACGTGGTCGGCGGGGAGAAAAACTGAGCCGTCGGCAAACCGTTCAGGCGTCGTACCGGACGAGTCGGTCGGCGCCGCGCGCCAGTTCCGTCGCCCGATCGCCGAACGAGTCGGCGTAGCGGACGATCAACAGGAGGACGGTCTCGGGGCGGACGACGGCGTACCCGTCGTCGCGGTCGAGCAGGCCCGCCTCCTCGAGTTCGCGGGCGTACTTGCTCACGGTGGGTGCGGAGACGTCGAGGACGGTCGCGAGGTCGCTCGCACCGATGTCCGGGTCCGCCAGCAGTTCGACGAGCATGCCCCGGGGGGTATCCCGTCGGAGGTACCCCAGCGCGTTCTTCTCGAAGTCGTCGAAGCGACCGGCCGGCACGAACCGCTTGTAATCGCCGTCGCGGTATCGTTCGACCGCCTCGAGTTCCTCGAGGCGACGGAGGTGGTGTTGGGTCTCGCCGGTGCCGAGCTGGAGGTCGTCCCGGATCTTGGAGAAGTGGGCGCCGGGGGTCATCGAGAGGTAGCCGGCGATCGCGTCGCGGGCTTCGCTCTCTCCGGTGTCGGCTTCGGCCGTCTCCGAGAAGCGTGCGAGCGGGGTGGCGGCGCCGAGGGCGGCGAATCGACGCAGGGTCGCTCGTTTTTCCTCGTCGACCCTGTCGGGGGTGGTCATGGCCTACGTCGATAGACGCGTCGCGGTGTAAAACGAGTTTCGCTCCGTTTCGTTCACGAAATCGTGAGCGTCCACGACGGATTACGGCGTCGGGAACGTCGGTAAGGATTCGGCTACTGTGGGGCGACCGCGGTTTGCGCCCGGGTCGACGAGCGGCAGAACGCGTCCGAGTACGCGAGAGGGGACGCGAATCGTTAGGACTGTTCGGCCCCGTCGACCGAGGCGTCGTGGAAGTCTTCGCCCATCTCCTCGATGACTTCGTCGGCGTCTCTGATCGCGTCCGCGTTCTTCCCCTCCTTGATCGCCCGGGCCTGCTCTTCGAGTTCTTCGACGTTCATCTCCGCCTCCTCGTCGATCTCGCCGATGATCTCGGCGATGTCGTCGAGGCCGATCAGTTCGCGGGTCTCCTCGTCGAACTCGAGGCTATCGAGGACGTGGCCGTCTTCTTTCACGTCGCTGCCCGAGAGGTGCTTGCCGTAGCGGCCGACCATCGAGGAGAGCTCCTGCGGGACGATGAACGTCGAGGACTCGCTCTGCCCGATGTCGGCGAGGGTCTCCATGCCGCGCTCGATGATCGCGCGTTCGCCCATCGACTCGGCCGAGCGGGCTCGGAGCACAGTCGAGATGGCGTCACCCTGGGCTTCGAGGATCTGGCTTTGCTTTTCACCCTGGGCGCGGATGATGTTCGACTGCTTGTCACCCTCGGCCTTCTCGACGGCGCTGCGGCGTTCACCCTGGGCCTCGAGGATCATGGCGCGGCGCTTGCGCTCGGCGGAGGTCTGTTGCTCCATCGCGCGCTGGACGTCCTTCGAGGGGTTGACCTCGCGGACCTCGACGGACTCCACTCGAATACCCCACTCGTCGGTGGGTTCGTCGAGTTCCGTGCGGATGCGCGCGTTGATCTCCTCGCGCTTGCTGAGCGTGTCGTCGAGCTCCATGTCGCCGATGACGGCCCGGAGCGTCGTCTGGGCGAGATTTGAAACCGCTCGCTTGTAGTCGTCGACCTCGAGGAACGCCTTCTTGGCGTCCATCACCTTGATGTAGACGACGGCGTCGGCGGTCACGGGCGAGTTGTCGCGCGTGATCGCCTCCTGGCGGGGCACGTCGAGCGTCTGGGTGCGCATGTCGAACCGATAGGTTCGCGAGACGAACGGGGGGACGATGTTGATCCCCGGCTGGAGGAGTTTGCGGTACTCACCGAAGACCGTCAGCGCGCGCTTCTCGTACGCGTTGACGATCTCGATCGCACTGAGCAACGCGACGACGACGACGATCAACACCAGGGCCCCGACGAGGAGACCGAAGCCGGCGAAGCCGCCTAGTTGCAGTAGGAACGGCGCTGGAACCATATGCCGAACTTACGTCGGCGAGTTTAAAAGAGTTCCCTTGTTCTATCGACATTTGTGATACGTTATCCGGTAGCATTGAGTCGTTTCGTCGGTCAGCTCGATTTCTCGGGTTCGCGAAGGGACTCGTCCTCCGTCTGAGACTCCGTCTCCCGTTGCTTCGCGGCTTCGCGCGCGAGCGCGCGATCGATCTCGTCCTGACTGATCGCCTCCATCGACTCGACGGTGAGGACGTTGCCGCCGCCGGGGTCGAGGACGATGATCTCCTCGCCTTCCTCGATCGTACCGTCCGTCGTGCGGGCGCTGTAGTACGGGGAGAAGCCCCCCTTCTCGAGTTTCACCTCGCCGCTTCGGGACGTCACGGTCTCGGTGACGTACCCCGTCGCGCCCGCGAGCGACGTGGAGTCCGTCGTCTGTGCGGTCCCTTTTCCGCCGTAGAAGTCGAACTCGCGGTAGACGTACGTCGCGGCCACGCCGAAGACGAGGGTGAGGACGGCGAGGACGAGCGGCGCGCCGATACCGAACACGGTGCCGATCAGTCCGGCAGCCACCAGCGCGACGCCGATGACGACGAGGTGCGCGCCGGGTGATATCGCCTCGAGAACCATGAGGACGAGCCCCACCGTCAGCAGCGCCAGGGGCGCGTTCTCCAAGAAGAGTTCGAGCATGGTTGGTCGTAGGGTCGCACCCCGATTAAATGTTTACCGCGTCGTCGGCGTGAACAGAGCCCCGACGACGCGAACCGCGGGTGAACGCGCGTCCGACGCGGGGCTGACGCCACCCCCGGGTCTTTATTAGCGACTAGTAAGTACGGGAAGGCATGAGCGACATATTCGTTCAAAACCTCCAGGAGAAGTCCGTGATGGGTTCCGACGGGACGGAACTCGGCATGCTCCACAACATCACCATGGACCTGAAGTCCGGAAAACTGCACGACCTCATCGTCGACCCCGACGAGGAGGTGCCGCTCCGATCGGTCGACTTCGAACGGGACGACGACGGGCGGTTCCGCGTGCCCGTCAGCCGCGTTCAGGCGGTGAAGGATTACATCGTGGTCAAACGCTAGTTCTCCGCATGTACGTTCTCGACTCGTCCGCTTTTATCCACGATTTCCACACGACCGAACAGACGGCGACCGTTCCGCTCGTCCGCGAGGAACTCGAGGGCGAGACCGTCTACAGATACGACGCGATGGAAGGGGCCGGCATGCACGTCCACATTCCGAACGACGACACCATCGAGACGGTGCGACGAGCGGCGAGGGAGTCGGGCGACCTCGAGGTCCTCTCGGAGACCGACGTTCGATTGATCGCGGCCGGCTTCGAACTCGACGGCAGGCTCGTCACCGACGATTACGCCATGCAGAACGTCGCCGAGAAGATGAACGTGGACGTCGAGGTGATCGCTCGAGACGGGATCGACGAGCAGCGCCACTGGCTGTTCCAGTGTCAGGGCTGCGGCCGCGAGTTCGACGAGCGGAAGGATCGCTGTCCGATCTGTGGCTCGGAACTAGCGCGCAAGAATCCGTCCTGAGTCGGCCTCGAAAACCGCCGGAATCGGCGACCTTCGATCGGAACGCGGGCGTTAGAACGCGTACAGGCTCGCGAACACGAACGCGTTGTACAACCCGTGGACCAGCGCGGGAACGGCCAGGTTCTCCGTCCGTTCGTATATCGTCCCGAGGATCAGCGAGAGGCCGAAGACGATGGCCAGGCTGATCAGGACGCGTCCCGCGCTCGCGGTCGCGTAGGCCAGGACGTGGACGAACGCGAAGATGACGCTCGCGACGACGACGGCGCCGTACCGGGAGAACGTCTCGTACAGCGACTTCTGCACGACGTTTCGGTAGAGCAGCTCCTCGAACGGGCCGACGATCAGCACCATCGCCGGGATCATGACGACGAGGAGTTCGGGATTTTCGGCCGCCTGCTGCGTCGTGCTGTGGTCGGCCGACTCCACGCCGAAGAACGTCATCACCACCGTGAGCGCGTAGTTCCCGACGACGATGACGACCAGCCCGCCGACGACCCACAGCACCGACCGGAGGGACGGGACCTCGAGGTCGACGTACGAGCGATCGCGTTCGCTGTGGAGGAGGTAGAGCCCGGCGACGGTGCCGAGTCCGAGCCCCGTCGACAGGTACGTGAGGAGCTCCTGTTGCACCTCTGTGAGTTCGCCGAGGAGGGGGTGGGCGATCGACGTGATCGCGATCGCGTACAGCGACATGGAGAGCAAACCGGCGAATCCGACGAACAACATCTGGAGAAACTGCACCGCGCGACGTTTCAGTCCCGCGTTCGAGATCCCGCTCAGATCGGCGACGGCGATGCCCACCCCGGTTCCGGCGGCGAGGAAGCTGACGAAGACGAGCGAAACGGACAGGCCGAGCCCCGGAACGTCCGTCGTTCCCATGAACCCGCGCCCCATCGCGTACCCCGAGAGGAGAACGACGAGGAGGCTCGAGACGCCAGCGACCGATGCGCCGGTCCGGCGGGAGAGTACCCCGTGGCGTCGACCGAGGAAGGCGAGCGTAGCCGCGAGGGCGAACCCGGCCGCCGTCAGCAGGAGGGGGTCGTCGACGCCGCGACGGACGGGCGCGAGCGTGCCGACGAGCGCGAACGCCGAGAGCGCGAGTCCGATTGCGGGGACGACGTCGACGGCGACCGAGTCGGCGTCGGTCCGTGCTGTCTCACTCATACGTGACGGTTCGCGCGGAGAAGTATAGGCCCACCGCACCGACGCACGTCGTCGGAACGCGCGTTACCGCTCGATTCGCAGTTTCGTCTTCGCTTCGACGGCGTCGGCCTCCGCGAACTCCCCGCCGCCGAGGAGCCCTCGGGTGGCCTTCTTCGCCCACTCGACGGCGGGCTGGTCGAACGCGTTCACGCCGTAGAGTTCCCCCGCGAGCACGCAGGCCGCCTCGAGGCCGTACAGCAGGCCGCCGAGTTCGTACTCGTCGACGCGCTCGAGTTCGATCCTGACGTTCGGCCGGCCCGCGGCGGCGAGGCTGGCCTCGGTCGCCTCGAACTCGGCCTCGAGCAGTTCGCCCAGCGAGGCGTCGCCGAGGTAGGAGAGGGCATCGGCCTCCGCGGTCGGAATGTCGCGGTCCTCGCGCTCGCGGGGCGCGACGAAGGTCACGAGTTTGTCGCGCGGGCCCGCGCGGTACAGCTGTAACTGGGAGTGTTGATCGGTGGCGCCGAGGGCGCGGACGGGCGTCTGCCCGAGGTCGTCCTTGCCGAGGCTCTCGGCCCACAGCTGGGCGAACCACTCGGCGGACGTCTCGAGGGACTCGGCGTACGGCATCACCGCGTTCGTTCCGGCGCCGCGCTGATCGAGCGCGTAGGACGCCGCCCCGTAGGCGTAGGCCGGACACTCGAACAGCGATCCGGTGAGCGTCTCCGCCTCCGCGGCGGCGCCCTCGACCAGGGCGTCGAGGTCGTGCCCGCAGACGGCCGGCGCGACCATCCCGACCGCCGAGAGGGCGGAGAACCGCCCGGGGACGCCGTCGGGAACCTCGAGCGAGGGAAGGTCGTGTCGGTCCGCGAGGTCGCGCAGGGGGCCCGATTCGCCGGTGGTCACGATCGTTCGCTCGGTCCAGTCGACGTTCGCCTCCTCGAACGCCTCCCGAACGACGAGGAAGTTCGCGAGCGTCTCGGCCGTCGTCCCCGACCGCGACACGACGTTTACAGCCGTCTCCTCGAGGGGGAGGCGCTCGAGGTGGCTCGACACCCACTCGGGGTCGACGTTGTCGAGGTAGACCGCCTCCGTCTCGTCCTCGCTCCCCCCGCCGAGCGCGTTCGTGATGGTCGCCGCGCCCAGCGCGCTGCCGCCGATACCGACGGTGACGATGGCTTCGGCGTCCGCCACGGGTTCGACGGCGGACCGGATCTCGTCGGGGTCCGTCCGCTCGGGGAGGTTCAGCGCCTCGTACCCGTGTTCCCCGTTCGCCATCCCCTCCTCGATCCGTTCGTGTGCTCGCGTGACGTGCTCGTCGAGTCGCTCGAGGGACTCCCTCGAGACCCCCGGCGAGGCGACCGACGCCAGCGCGTTTCCGATGTCGACGTCCATGCGCGAGAGGGCGTCCGCCCGGCCTAAAGGCGTTCCGTCATGCGGCGGACCCGTTTCCGATTGGGCAATCCTACCCAACCGCCGGTCCGTGCAACCCCGACGAACCACCGTCGGGCGGGAATGAAAGGGGCTTTCGAAACGTTCGTTCGTCGTCGCAGAACGGAGTTGACGACCGAAAGCACAAACGATAGACGAAACGTCGAAACCGCTCCCCCACCTAAGGCCGTCCATGATCGAGTCAGAAGGCGAGAAGACGGGTACGTTCGTCGTCACCCACGCGGAGGCGGAGTCGGCCGTGATTCGCGACGTCGAGACGGCCCAGATCCACACCCTCGCGTCGAACCCCGGCCTCGAGGTCCGCGACGTGCTCGAGGCCACCGTCGCGCCCGAACCGCCGCTCGAGGTGACCTGGCAGGTCGTCGACGTCGTCGAGCGGCGGCGGGTCGACCTGGTCGACAGCGACCTCGAGCCGACCCAGCACGCGAGAGACCGGGCGGCGGAGACGCCCGTCGGCGAGTTCTCGCGGATCGAACGCGCGGGGAGCGGCGAGATTCACGTCTTTCGAATCCCGCCCGAAGACGCGGAGAACGCCGCGAGCGACGTCCTCGAGGACGAGGAGACGGTCGCCCGGGCGGCCCGACTCGAGGCGGTGCGCGTCGAGATCCGTAGCGACGTCGACGAGGGCGTGTTGAGCGTTCGTTACCTCCCCGATTGAGCGGCGGCGCCGTCGCTCGGGAGGCCGCTGCGTGGCGTTCTCCGTTCTCCCCGGTGACCATCGATTCGACCCGTCCGCTCGGGACCGATCCCGTCGACCGATCGCTGTGCGAATCCGAACCGGTCCGATGGTCGGACGTGTCGGGGGTTCTCGAGGTCGCGTGAGGGACGACCCGGCGCATCTCGAGTCTCGTGGGAGGTGAAATCCGGCGTATCGCGTGTGGAACCCCAACGTATCTTTCGGGACGATTCGTTGCGGAAATCCAGTAAGAATTGAGAAGGCTTACTTCGGCCGGCTTCCACTGCCCGGGTATATGGGGTATTTCGACGTACCGGAGATCGAATTCGACCGGTACACGAACCGCCAGCTCGTGGCGGTACCACTCGCAGTTCTCGCCGTCGCGTTGTTGATCCTCACCGGCTCGTTCCTGCTGTACGGAACGCCCGTACCTCTGGGAATGGACTTCACCGGCGGCACCGAACTGACTGTTCAGACGACGACGCCGGAAGAGGACATTGCGGCAGCGTTCGACGTGGAACCCGAGTCGGTCGATCGCGTTCAGACCGAAGAGAACCAGTACATCGTCCAGTTTTCCGGCGCCGATCAGGACTCGGAGGACTTGACCGAACAGGCAGAGCAAAACCTCGAGCAGGACGGCGACGCCGAAATCGTCCAGTCGCAGTCGACGATCTCCGAGAGCTTCGGCGACGAGGCGCAACGGACGGCGTTGCTCGGAATCGGGGTCGCGTTCGTCGGGATGAGCGTCATCGTCTTCCTCCTCTTTCGATCGTTCGTGCCGTCGATCGCGATCGTCGCCTCGGCGTTCTCTGACGTCGTGATCCCGCTGGGCTTCATGGCGATCGTCGGCATCCCGCTCTCGCTGGGAACCGTCGCGGCGCTGTTGATGCTGATCGGGTACTCCGTCGACTCCGACATCCTGTTGAACAACCACGTTCTCCGCCGGAGCGGTGGCTTTTACGAGAGCACGTACCGCGCGATGCGGACCGGCGTGACGATGACGGTGACGTCGATGGCCGCGATGCTCGTCATGGCCGTCTCGGCGTGGGTGTTCGGCATCGAACTGCTCACTTCCATCGGCCTCATCCTGTTCGTCGGCCTCGCCGCCGACCTGATGAACACGTACATGTTGAACGTGAGCTTGCTTCGCTGGTACAAGTTCCGCGGGGTGGGATCGTGAGCCCGCTCGGCGCCGTCAGGTCTCACTGGCGGCTCGGACTACTCGTGCTGTTCGTCCTCGGGTCGATCACGGCGCTGTTCGTCCCCGGGGGAATCGTCGCCGACGACTCCGTGGCTGGCGATAGCGAGGACTCCATGACTAACCTCCAGTTCGGCCTCGGCCTCGACGGCGGGACCCAACTCAAGGCCCCCGT
This sequence comes from Halovalidus salilacus, assembly GCF_031852275.1. Lineage (GTDB taxonomy): Archaea > Halobacteriota > Halobacteria > Halobacteriales > Natrialbaceae > Halovalidus > Halovalidus salilacus. Next base: position 1,222,981 of record NZ_CP134700.1, read on the forward strand.
GGTCGGCATGACCGCGGAGAACCTGGACCTCGAGCAGGACGAAGGCGACGAGCTCGAGTCAGACCTCCGGGAATCGCTCGATCTAGAGGCGGCCGACGTCATGGTGCGATACCACGACGACGGATCGGCCACCGTCGAAGTGTTCAGCGACGACGTCTCGGAGGGCGAGTTTCAGCGAGCGCTCGAGGACGCCGGCCAGGACGTCGACGACGACGATATCGATAACGAGGTGACCGACGAGACGCGAAACGAAGTACTGGAAACGGTCCAGGACAAGATCAACGAAGCGGGCCTCGAAGGCGGGACCGCTTACGAGGCGGAGGGACTCGACCGCCACTACATCGTCGTCGAAGTCCCCGGCATGACCTCTCAGGAACTAGAGGACCTGCTCTCCGACCGGGGCGTCGTCGAGGTCGTCGCTCACCATCCGAGCGATGACGACGACGGCAACCAGACGAACGAGACCGTCCTCACGCAGGAGAACATCGATACCGTCAGTCCACCGGAGTACAACGAGGAGCAGGGACACTACGTCTCGGTAACCGTCAGCTCCGATCACGCAGACGAGTTCGAAGGGTCCCTGCGGGACGCCGGCTTCGGGCAAAACCCCATGGCTTGCGAGGGGGAGGAGAGCCTCGGCGAATCCGGTCAGTACTGTCTGATGACGGTCGTCGACGACGAGGTCATCGACGCCCGCGGAATAAACACCGACCTCGCCACGAGCATCGAAGAGGGATCGTGGTCGCGAGATCCCTCGTACGTCATGCCCGCGGAGGATCAGGACGAGGCCCAGTCGCTCTCGATCAACCTCCGCGCGGGGAGCCTCCGCGCGCCGCTCGACTTCGACGACTCCCAGAGCAGGACGATCCAACCGGCGCTGGCCGAGCAGTTCAAGACCTACTCGCTGTTCATCGGCCTCCTCTCGGTGGTGACCGTCAGCGGCGTGGTCTACCTCCGATACTCCGACGTCAGGGTCGCCGCGCCGATGATCCTCACGGCGCTCGCGGAGGTGATCATCCTGCTGGGATTCGCGGCGGTGATACGCATGCCCATCGACCTCTCGCACGTCGCCGGGTTCATCGCGGTCGTGGGGACGGGCGTGGACGACCTCGTGATCATCGCCGACGAGGTGATGGACGAGGGGGACGTCAACTCCCAGCGGGTGTTCTCCTCCCGGTTCCGGAAGGCGTTCTGGGTGATCGGGGCGGCGGCCGCGACGACGATCGTCGCCCTCTCGCCGCTGGCCGTCCTGAGCCTCGGCGACCTCCAGGGCTTCGCGATCATCACGATCCTCGGGGTGCTGATCGGGGTGTTCATCACCCGACCCGCCTACGGCGACATCCTCCGCCGGCTTCTGACCGGCGAGAAGTGAGGGAACGGCGCTCGAGCACGCTCTCGCCACGTCCCGGCGACCTCGCGTCGCGATTTTCGGTTCGTGATCGCTCACGGAGTCGACGCCGAGTCCGTGCGTCGACACGTCGGGAATCGGGCGGACGCGACCACCCGCTGGCCGGACCGAACCGCGAGCGCGTCGGACCGGCGCGATCACTCGTCCCGACAGCGCGGACACCAGTCGACGCTCCCGCCGTCACCCTTCGCTCGAGAGAAATCGATCGAGACGGGTCGTTCGCAGTTGGTGCAGATCGGCATACCCGGCCACCTACCGGATCGGCCGCCAAGTGCCGATCCGCTGTATGTGCAAGCCCGTCAGAAGCCCTCGAGCGTCCGCTGTTCCGCCGCCGCCAGTACGGCAGCGCAGGTCGACCAGGACTCGCGGGCGAACGGCGGGAGGTCGCCGGTCTCCTCGACGTACGACTCGAGGAACGCGCGCGTGTTCGGATCGCTCGGGTAGCCGCTGCCGACGTCGCCGTAGTCGGCGTACTCCTCGGCGATGGCCGCGACGTGGGCGTCGCGTTCGACCTTGGCGACGACGCTCGCCGCGCCGACGAGCGGGGAGTCGTCGTCCGCGCCGTGCTCCGCGTCGACGGCCACCTCGAGCGAGCAGGTCTCGGCGACTCGACGGGCGAAGCGGTCCGCGTCGGTATCGCAGGCGTCACAGAGTCCTTCGATCGGCGTTTTGGACCCCTCGAGCGAACCACCGTCGGCGCTTACGTCCCCGCCCCCGTCCGCGGAACCGACGTCGGCGTCCGCGAGCGCCCGCTCGATCGCCTCCGCGTGGGCCTCGACGGCGAGGGTGTTCATGTCGGTGGCCGGATCGTCGATCCGGTCCGTCGTGACCTCGGCGACGCCTGTCGAGATCCGCTCGTCCTCGGCCAGCGACCTCGCCAACGCCTCGCGTCGACTCGGCGTCAGGCGCTTCGAGTCCGCGATCCCCTCGGGCAGGTCGGCCGGTTCCTCGAGCCAGACCGCGGCCGCGAACATCGAGCCGAACACCGGTCCCTTCCCCGCCTCGTCGACGCCGAACGGCATGCGAGATGGCTCGATGGGGAGCGAGAAAATCGTTGTGACTCCGTTTCGAACGAGGGTGCTCCGCGGCGCACCGGCCCGAATCAGTCAGCCGTCGCTTCCGGCTCCTCGTCCCGCTCCTCTCCGGCCTCGTCGCGGAAGAACGCCTCGCGCTCGAACGGTTCGTCCTCGCCGTAGACGCCCGTGACGTCGAGGGCAGTCACCACCGCGCCGGTCTCGAGCAAACCCGCGAGACTCGGCTCCGTACGGCCGTTGTCGCCGCTGATGAGCTCCTTCACGTAGAGGCCACCCTCGCCGTGGAGGCGGACCTCCGCGCGCGTGGGCTCGAGCAACTCGCCGTCGATCTCGTAGACGGTCCGCTCCCGGGTGAGGCTCGCGCGTCGGTGGTCGACCCGTTCGGGGGTGTACTGCTCGAGGGTCGCGCCCTCGAGCGCCTCGATGGCCTCCTCGAACGCCTCCTCGGAAACCGGGTCGTCGAACTCGACGTCGGCGCGGTACCGCTTGCTCGCGTCGTGCTCCTTGACCCGCTCGACCATCTCGTAGGTCGCGAGGCGCAGCCCCTCCACCTCGACCGCGCCGTCGGCCGCCTCGTTGATCCGGCGCTCGAGATCCGTCGGATCCGGACTGCGCTTCCGGGGGCGCTTGACCTCGAGGACGAACGGCCGCCCGTCGCCGAGCATGCGGGCGTCGACGTCCTCGCGGCCGGCGCCGTGGAACGTACCCTCGTCGCCGTCCATCGCCTCGACGACGTGCGGGCGAACGGTCTGCTCGACGCTCGTCGGGTACATGTAGCCCGTGCCGTCGCAGTAGTCGCAGGGTTCCTCGCCGTCGTCGCCCAGCTGGACACCGTCGCCGCCGCACTCTCGGCAGGGCCACTCCGTCTGGGGAACGTCCCGCTCGAGCTTGCGGTACCGACCGTATACGAACGCCGGGTTGATCTGGACGTCTACGGCGTGGCTCGTCACCGTCCCGGACTCGGACTCGAGGATCTCGAGCGGATCGAACGCCTCGAGGTCGACGATCGCGAGCACGTCCGGGCGGTCGAACTCGACCTCGGCGCCGGTCTTCGCGCCGACGCGGCGGCCGACCTCGCGGTTGCTCTCGCGCTTGAACGCCTCGCCGACCTCGGGGTCGAGACCGGCGTCTTCCCTGAGCAGGCGGTCGTTCTCCTCGACGAGCGGGGGGACCCGCGTCCCGACCTGGTAGGTGGCGAACTCGACGTCCTCGAGGGCCTCGGCGATGGTGTCGGCGATCGCGTCGAAGGTGCCGGCGTACCCCTCACAGACCCAGCAGTCGGCAGGGTCGACCGGCTCGAAATCGTCGTCGTCGGCCATCGCGACCGCGGTCCGGAGGGCCCGTCCGCGCTCGGCGTTCGACAGCCCGAAACTCCGGGCCGCGAACGGGCGGCCGAGACAGGAATCGCAGAGCGGGCCCATCTTCAGGAGCCCTCGAGCGTCGTCGATAAGGGTCATGCCCTGTGGTCGGATCGCCGGCCGTAACACGCTTTCTGTTTCCGACTCGTCCGGACTGGAGTCCCCGACTCGCCCGAAACGGGGCCCTCCCGCGCTCGGATCGCGCCGAGGCGTCGTCGGTCGGCGCAGTGACGACGGGGTCGGCCACGATCGCTCGCGCTCGCGATGATCCGTTTCCCGACGGTTAAACGAGCGACGATTGTCCCCGCGGCTTGAAATACGTCGCCTGCTAGGGGTCGCGTATGAAGGAACCTCGACTCGATCGGCGGACGTTCCTCGCGGCCGCCGGCGCGGGACTCGCCGGGGCCGCCGCGGGGTGTACGGAGCCGGGATCGTCGATCCCGGGCAGTAGCGTCAGCGAGATCGACCGCGACAACCTCGCCGAGGGCTCGACGTACACCGAGGTGTACGAAGCGACGATCGACTCCGTACTGCAGGTCCGCGTCTTCGGAGTCCCCGACCCGGACGGTGGCGAGGATCGGGGACGGGGGCAAGGATCCGGCTTTCTCTTCGGCGACGCGCACGTCGTCACGAACCACCACGTCGTCTACGACGCGGAGGAGATCGATCTCCGGTACATCAACGGCGACTGGACCGAAGCTCGCGTCGTCGGCACCGACTTCTACAGCGACCTCGCCGTCCTCGAGGTCGATCACGTCCCAGGGGCGGCCGACCCGCTTCCGATGACCGAGCAGTTTCCGGTGCCCGGACAGCGGGTGCTCGCCATCGGGAACCCGTTCGGTCTCGAGGGATCGATGTCCGAAGGGATCGTCAGCGGCGTCGACCGCTCGCTCACCCTCCCCGGACGGGAGTACGCGTTCCCTAACGTCGTCCAGACTGACACGCCGATCAACCCCGGTAACAGCGGCGGACCGCTCGTCGACCTGGAGGGGAGGGTGGTCGGCGTCGTCAACGCCGCCGGCGGCCAGAACATCGGCTTCGCCATCTCCTCGGCGCTCGCTCGCCGCGTCGTCCCCGAACTCATCGAGCGCGGGGAGTACGATCACTCCCGCGTGGGGATCCGTTTCGTCTCCGTCGACCGCCTCGTCGCCGAGGAGAACGACCTCGAGGAGGCCGCGGGCGTGATGGTCGTCGAGGCGAGCGGGCCGGCGGCCGACGCCGGACTCGACGGTGCGGACCGAACGGTCGAACGGCACGGTGAACCGATCCCCGTCGCTGGGGACGTCGTGCGGCGACTCGACGGAGAACCGATCCCCGACGAGCACGCGCTCTCGTCGTTCCTCGCCCTCGAGACGAGCCCCGGCGACGAGATCGCCGTGGAGTTCGTCCGCGACGGCGAAACGCGCGAGACGAACCTCGTTCTCGGAACGCGCCCCGACCCGAACGAGGAACCCCTGATGCCGAGTGGGGAGTCGACGTCGGAGTCGTCGTTCTGAGCGCCGCCTCGCCTGCGAACGCGTACTGACACCGGGTAATTGCTGCTTACCCGATCGACGACAGGAGTTCGAAGCGGAAAATACCCTGTACACGTTCGAATCCGTTACTGTATTTTCATCACGTCCGTTCGCAACGAACGAACCGATTCCTCGCTCGTGGCGGCCGATCGACAGGGGTAGCCTCTCGATTACTATACGTGAGTTTCTCGAACCGCCGAACGGCGAGAACGTGAATCGTCCCGCCCGCCCGTCCGATGCGATCGACAGCCGTTCCCCATCGATACCCATGTCAGACGAAGCGAACCCCCGTTCCGAACCCGCTGATGAACTCCCGACGACCGTTTCGCGCGAGTCGAACGAACCCGGCTTCGAACACGTCGTCGTCGAGAACGACGACGAGCCCGACGAGTGCGCGATCTTCCCCCGGGAAGCAACCGAGGTGGAACTGATGACGACCTGGATCTCCGCCAGCGGTGACGCGTTCACCGATCTCGCGTCCGTCCGCTGAGGTGAACCGAATGAGCATCGGGACGCCAGTAACGGCGATCGGATTCTGGCTCGGCACCCTTCTGCCGGTCTGTTACGTGCCGCTGTTCGTCGCCGGCATCGATTCCGCCGGCCGCCTCGGCCTCGTCGTCGCGCTCCTGTCGCTGCACGTCTTCGCCCTCGTCGTCGGTCACGACTATCCGGGGGCGCGGCCGTGACGGCCCTCCTCGAGCGGCACGTCGTACCGAACGGTGTGTAAGCTCGAACGCACCTCGTCTCCGATGACACCGTTCGAGTCCGGTCGTCGTGACCGCCACCGACGACCGTGAAAGAACTAAGCGCCGAATCGTGCTGCCAACTACCATGGAGACGAGATGTCCACTGTGCCGACGGTTCGTCCCGAACGAGTCCCAGCGCTGGTGTACGTGCGGAAGCGCGATGGATGCTCGATGCTACGACGCGCACGCCCCGTGGTGTGCGTCCGACGGCGACGAACGCTGGATCGGCGCCCAGGAACTGTGAGCGGCCGCGGTGGATCGCACGCGGCCGTTCCCGCGTCGAATCGACCGTTCGAACGATATAGGCCGACCAGACCTGTACCTACGTCGACCAGACCTGCACCCGCGGAGTCCCGCAGGCGTCACACCGGACCGCCCGGTTCCCCTTGTACTCGTTTCTCTCGAGTTCGCCCTCCGAACAGACGGGACAGTCGCGACCCTCGAGGATCGCGAGGAGTTGCTGCCCGTCCGACTCCGATTGTGCCATATCTCGACCGCACACCCACGGCGGAGGAAACGGTTCACCATGCCTGTGCAACTCGTTCGACCGTTTCACTGCTCAATCGAGGGATTTCACACGCGACCTACGACCCTCGATTCGAAGCCCGTCGGCCACAATTCCCGCTTGGGCCTCGAGTCTCGACGCCGTCCGCGGTCGTCGCGTTCCGAAGGGACTATTCCGACGTCGGCGAAACCCTCGAGGGATGTGGCCCTGGGGACACCTCGCCGTCGCCTACCTGTTGTACTCCGTTTACGCGGCCAGGCGGTACGACCGCGCGCCGCGCGCCCTCCCGGCGATCGCCGTCGCGATCGGCTCGCAGTTTCCCGACCTGATCGACAAACCGCTCGCCTGGACGTTCGACGTCCTTCCGGGCGGTCGGACGCTGAGCCACTCGCTCCTCTTCGCCGCCGCGTTGGTCCTCGTCGTCTTCGTCGCCGTCCGCCGATTCGACCGCGTCGATCCGACGGTCGCATTCGCTTTCGTAATCGGACACGTCGTGCACCTGCTCGCGGACATCCCGCCGTCGACGCTTCGAGGTGACTTCACCGGAACGACGTACTTCTTCTGGCCCGTCGTCCCCTATCACCCGGTGGACGAACCCGGGGGGATCATCGACGCGTTCCTCACCTACGAGATGGGCACCTACGAGGTCGCGCAACTCGGCCTGTTTGCCGTGGCGATCGCCGTCTGGTACCGCGACGGCGCGCCCGGCCTCGAGTACGCCTCGCGCACCCTCAGGCGGATCCGCCCCTCGAGTTCGTAATCGCTCCCGTTTCGCCTCCCGCCGGCCGAAATCGTCGCCCCTTTCCCCCCGCCCGGCGTCGGTTCGGGTCACCATGGCCCAGCGTCAGTTCGTACTCATCGGCCACGACGTCCCGACCGCGCCCGACTTCTCGCTCGACGACCTCGCCGGCGGCGCCGGTCGCCTCGACGCCATCTGTCGATCCGTCACGTCCGCGTTCGTCACCTCCCACGGCATCCGCGAGGACGTCCGCGTCCACCTCGTCGCGCGGGACGAACTCGCGATCGTCTTCGACGGCGCCGACCTGCGCAGGCTCAACCCCGACGAGCGCTCGACCGCCGCGTTGATCCGCAAGGCGCTCGAGCACCGCGACGAGGCCATCGGCGCCCTCCCGGCCGAACCGAGCCCCGGGATCGAGGTCTACCGCCGCGGCGTCGAGGCGACGCTCGAGACCGTCGCCGAAGAAGGGACCGTGGTGCAGCTCCACGAGGACGGCGAACCGATCGTCGACCTCGAGGGTGACGACGACTCGGACGCGGACGCCCTCGAGAACCCGATCTTCGTCCTCTCCGACCATCGCGACTTCACCGACGAGGAGGCCGACCTGCTCGCCGAGGCGGCCGACCGGCGCGTTCGACTCGGTCCGCGACGGCTCCACGCGGACCACGCGATCACGATCGCGCACCACTATCTCGATACCGACGGTTACCGGACGTTATGAGGGCGCTCGAGGGGGACTTGACTCGAGCGCCGGCCGACCGGCGGGGTTTTCGCAAGGGTTAAACTGCCGGGCGAACTCGATTCGAATGCGGGCCGGTGGGGTAGCTTGGTATCCTTCGGCCTTCGGGTGGCCGTAACCGCAGTTCGAATCTGCGCCGGCCCACTATCCCTCACAGCGACTCGGGAGTCGTGGGTAATCGCCTTATAGCTCAGGGTCAAGCCTGTCGCACGCGGGAATACGAGGGGAGAGTCCACTATGGCTCATAGTGGACGTCCGGGCCCGCGCGCGATTAGGCGTGGAGCTACCAGGGTGGACGTGAAGCGATATGGTAGGTGACAGTCCCGCGGCTGAATGACCTTACCACGCACTTCCAGCCTGTCCATTAATGCAGTACTCTTTTCGTTTGTGTTCTTCACGAGCGTTCTCCTTGGTCCTCGTCAACCATCACTGTCAACTCGGTATTGTCCGCGACCCCGTTTCAAAAGACATCTGGAGTTTGCCAGTTCCCACCGACACTTACTAAGTTTTGAATCGAAACTAGACAGTAGTGTAGAAAACTACAGTTGATCACCGTTGTTACTCGTCGGGCATGCAGAGTTTCGCCTTATAAACACCAGAGAATCAAGTACGGGTAGTGTGATTCAATATTTGGTACATTGTCTGCCGAATAGCAACCCAATGGATTCCAGAATGATGGACGGTTCTACATGCATACCTTTTTGTCTGAATACCGGACAAAGCCTTGAGCTTCGGCCGCTATCTTCACTGTTCACAAAATCGTCTAGGGTTACGCCGCCTGTCGCATGATCCTGTTCCAACTCCGTGACAATCTCTTTTTTCTTCACGGTCAATCGCTTCTCCAGAATTTCTTGCATTTCAAAAGCAGCCATCTTCCCAGTTAACTCCTCAATCTGTTTTGCACGGCTCCGTGGCGCACTGTACACGATTCTGTACTCGTTTTCAAGCAGGTCGTTGTTGTTCACTTCTAGCTCTACAATGTCGCACTTTCGGCCGTAGTCTATGAAGTTGGAATACAGAACCTCTTTTTCTTCGTCTTGATAGTTAGAGAGGATCGCGTTTATCACCGTCGCGTTTGCTGTCACGCAAGACGCGCAGATGCCGACCGAGCTTCCGATCGACGGAGAAATGCAGGTCGTCACGCGAGGCCTCCCGGAGGTCCACGGCGTTGCGATGACACCACTCACGAGCACCATCATCGCGGGGATCGTCGGGCTGTTACTCATGCAGGATGCCCGGAACGTCGATGGCCGGCTGGTGTTGGCAGGCTACCGGGCGCGCGAGGTGATCCTCGCTCGTCTCGGAACGCTCAGTGTTCTGGTAACGCTGGTGACGGCGGTCACCGTGGGTGTCGTGGCCTACGACGTGATGCCCGAACAACCGGCGTTGTTCGTCCTCGCTATCCTTCGTGGTAACGCTCCTGTACGGGTTCGCCGGGATGGTGCTCGGCGTCGTCTTCGACAGGGTGGCTGGCCTGTGGACGATTCTCGTCGTCTCAATGCTCGACATCGGCCTCTTTCAATCACCGCTCTTTCCGATGGGCGAAGACGCGTGGTGGGTGAAAATGCTCCCCGGATACCATCCGATGGAAGTTGTCTTCGACGCAGGCCTCACAGCACAATCGGATACACTCGTACATTTGGGATGGGCGCTCGGGTATCTCTTTCTCGCCGGGGTGATAGCCGTCCTGCTTTTCTATCGACTCACTGGTGGTCAACGTACGTCCCGCTTTCAGGTGATTCCATGACACAGAACTCAACAGTCGCAGTAATCGGTGGTGCAATGGCTGGCCTGGCGGCCGCAGAGGGATTCCACGATTCGGGCTTCGACGTGGATCTCTACGAACGCCAGTCCTACACGAACAAACGCGTCAATTGCGGGGAAGCGATGACCGCTGTGTCTTCGATCCCGCTGGAGCCCACGGAGGAAAATGGGTCCCTCAATCAGCTTCCAGCAATGGAAGTCGAAGTGTACGATAAAGCAAGTTCCGGTCGTCGCTGTACCGGACGCGGCGAATTTACTGCACGCAATACGTACATCACCGACCGAAACGTCGTCGAGCGCACGTGGGCTGAACGGTTTACCCAGAACGGAGTCGCGGTTCACGAAAATCAACCGATTTCCCGAACAGAATTTCACGAGTTCACCAACATGTACGATGTGATCGTTGACGCTACCGGCCAGCCATCGCTTACCAGTAAAGCGCTGGGGACGACTGACGAGTACTCAGGTCACCTCGTTGCGCTCAATGCTGACGTAGAAGGTGACTTCACCGATCTCTACCCGAACAGCCGAATCGTCTTGGAAAACTATACCGGATATTCGTGGGCGTTCTCGAAGACCCCAACGCGTGCCAACGTTGGCATCGGGTGGGTCGCCAGCGAGCGGCCCGACGATTATATGGCTGGGCTCAAGGCAGCGTGCAAGCGTAACGGGTGGCCAGAACCCTCACAGAATCGCACCAATATTGCGATTATTCCGGAAGGCCCGAGTCTCGATCCCGCGTGTACCTACCTGCCAGAATATTCCGTCGTTCGCGTCGGCGACGCTGCCGGCATCGCAAACCGATTATCGGGAAAGGGTATCTCACAGGCCGTTCAATCCGCGTACCTAGCAGCGGAGTTAGCGGCTGATGGGCGGTTACACGAGTATCCAGACCAGTTGTACCGAACGATGAAAGCAGAGTACCTGCTCGCAACGATCATTCGGTATTTCATTGAGGCGCGCAAACCGCAGATCCTCGGTGCAGCAGTTCGAGCAGGCTCGGGGTTAGACATCGAAGAACTCGATCGTTCACCTGGAAAAGTGTTGGCTCGACTTGCGGAACACCCGATCCTGTTCGGGAAGATGTTCTTGAGAAGTGGCGTTCTCAGGAGGGTTTATGCGGCCATGACTGGCCAGTGGGAGTTTGGTAGTCAGCAACCCGTGACACAGGTGACCCACCAATGACAAAGGAGCACAGTTCCGGACATTCGACAGCCATGCTGGTCTGCTGTGCGATGAAAATCTTCCTTATCGGGTTTCTCATCCTTGGCTGGGGTACCAGTGGCTTCGCCCTGTCAACAGGAAACTGGATCCTCCTCGGTGGCGGCCTTGTGGTGATCACCGTTGGAGGGGTCCTCTACATGCAGTATCGACGCAGTTCGAGCTACAATTCTCCCGGTGAGCTAGCTGACTGATCACCCACAGATTAAACATCCAACTCACAACTTCACATGAGCGAACACCTCCTCGCAAGACGGTTTCAGCGCATCCGACAACCAGGCACGACTGAATGGTGGGTAACTTACCTCGTGGGGCCACCGCTCCTCGTATTCATCGGTATCGTCCTCTTCCCACGGATCGTTTACGACCAGTTCATCTGGCAGTACCTCTGGGGGCCGGTCGTCGCCGACGCTGCCGGTGAGCCGGTAACCCGCAACGGTGTTACTGCGACCCCAGGGTACACGTTCGTCAATACGTTCGTTTATCTCGGGATCGTTGGGTATAGCCTCCCTGGGCTCCGGCTCCTGTACAAACATCTCGATATCGAGCTCGATGAACGCCTCGTGTTTGTGCTCGTCCCATTCTTCATTGCCGGCGGGGCGATGCGAGCGCTCGCAGACGCGTCCCTGCTCGGCGGATTAGAAGTACTGTTCATCACGCCACCGATCTACCTCATCGTTGCAGTAGTCGCCCTCGGCGCACTCGTTCTTGGAGAGGCACTACCACGGAGAATTCCGGGTTCAGGGCCAACGGTTGTAGGAGTCGTCGGTAGCATCTGGGCGGTGGGAGCGGTCGGGTATACATTGCTGTACGGTGGGACGTTGGCTGAGACGTTTCGGCCTGCCGTACCGTTATTCACCCTGACCGCCGCTGGTGCTCTTACAGTCGGTTTCTACGTTATTGGACGTGCCGGGATTATGACTGCGTTCACGCGTCCGATCTACCTCTTGGTCGCCTTCGGGCAGTTGTGGGACGGGGCGCAGAACCTCGTCGGGACGGCATTGTTCGGATATGAGCCTAAAATGTTACTTACACACCATATTTACGAACTAACCGGGGTTTCGAGTTCAACGTTCCTCCTCAAACTCGGTCTCGTGCCGATCATCGTCTGGATACTCGCGGATAGTGAAGACGAGATGGAACGTGGTTGGTGGTGGCTGCTCGTCATTGCCGTCATCGCCGTTGGGCTCCCGATGGGCGTCCGTGGCAGTCTTAGAATGATGCTTGGAATCTGACCATGACCGGGGAACAATCGCATCCGCTGTTTGCTGCTCTGTACGATCCAGTACTGTGGGTCGTAGAACGGACAGTACTCTACCCGCATCGGAAATACCTGGTTCAAGACCTCGACGGACGAGTGCTCGATCTCGGTGCTGGTACCGGAGCGATGTTTCCGCTTTTCGACAAAGCTATCGAGTCCAATCGATCGATCGAATTCCACGCAATCGAACCTGATCCACACATGCAGCGACGGGCACGAGATCGGGCCGATGCGCTTGACCTCGACGTCAAAATACGGCCGGAACGCGCTGAGTCGCTTCCGTACCCTGACGACTCGTTTGACGTCGTCATCGCCTCGATGGTCTTCTGTACGATCACAGATGTCGATGCAGCGGTTGGGGAGGTCGTCCGTGTGCTCAAGCCAGGCGGTGAGTTCCGGTTCCTCGAACACGTCGCTGACGACGGATGGCGACGGCGAGTACAGGACTTGCTTGCACCAATGTGGAAGAGGGCTGCCGGTGGGTGTCATCTGACCCGGCGGACACCATCGACGTTCGTTAGAGCGGAGGCATTCGACGTCATCGAACTCGAACGGCTGTCGATCGGTGTTACGCCGGTTCGTCCGTTCGTCCGGGGGCGATTCTATCGCCGTCGATTAGTCGATTCTCATCCGCTTGGAACCGTCGGCACAGAAACAAACACTCTGAAGGTAGAGTCATAATACCATGGTCGATACGTCGAGACGTGCAGCTTTGCTGGCCAGTGCGAGTGCAATCGGAATCGCTTTTGCAGGGTGCCTGAGCGACGGATCCGGGGATTGGGAAACGGACGAATCGATTCCGGTGACGGCCGCGACGATGTACAAGGGACCGAGTTGCGACTGCTGCGATGTCTACGCGGAATACCTCGACGACGCCCTTACGACGAATCTTGAGACGGTCGTTTCCGAGGATCTCGAGGCCCTGAAGGACGATCGCGGGATTGACTCCGACATTCGAAGCTGCCACACCGTGGAACTGGACGACTATCTCGTCGAAGGTCACGTCCCGGCTGAAACTGTTTCCATGCTGTTCGAAGACGGTCCTGACATCTCCGGAATCGCGTTACCAGGAATGCCGTCTGGGTCTCCAGGAATGGGTGGTGAGAAAGACAAAACATGGACAGTGTACGAGATTCGGTCCGGAGACGATCCGTCAGTATATACAGAACTGTGACATGGCCAATACTCCGATCCCCTCGAACGAGTGCTAGAAGCCAGTAAAGCCGGTATGACGGAATATGACCTTGAGACATCGGCGTGTCCGGACTTCTCATGTGAGATTTCGAGTAGCATGTCCGTTGGGCAACCTTACGCGCTAATCGGAAGAGGTAGACCCGTTCGTGATTAAACGCAGAATAACAACCGTGAAGCGAAAGCAGATCGATGGAATTGTCGCTCTCCTAATCGGCACGATCGTCCTACTCGGCGGGGTTGTGACGTGGCAAGCCTACCAGCAATGGACGTCGCTGAACGAAATGGGCGGTCACATGGGAATGGACACCGCCACAGTTCACGGAACGAATCCAGCGTGGTATCTGCTCGGAACGATCGTCGCCGCGAGCATCGTGGCTGGCGTCTATATCGGGGTCCGGGAGCGGATTAGTTCGCCATCTACTACGCAAAACGAACTCCCTCCCTCTTCAGAGGAGTCGGATCAATCGGATTCGTCAGGGGAATTCCTGACCGAGCGTGTCACGTCATCCGATAGGGCACCAAACCGGAGCGTGCTCGATCTGCTCCCTGACGACGAGCGTCGCATCCTCGAACCTGTCCTCGAATCGCCCGGACTGACGCAAATTGAACTCAGAGATCGATCGGATTTCTCGAAGAGCAAGATCAGTCAGACAGTCACGGCGCTCGAAAAACGCGGGCTGCTGTATCGGGAACCGCAGGGGAGAACCTATCGCGTGTACCCGAGCGATGATCTCGAACGCGACCGGTAGATGAATGTCAGTCGAAAGAACACTGGAGACGTTGGATACCGTAAGGGACGAACGATTTGCGAGGAAAGAAACGTTTAGATCGTCCTAGAAACGTTCTCGGACCGTATCCTGAATGTGTTCACATCCATATCCATAACCGTGAACCCGTCCTAACTACGCTTGAGGTGAAATGCAATGAAAACTCCAGTAATGCGCTTAGTCCTGATCGGAGTGCTCGTCGTCGCACTCGTCGGTGCAGTTTCTATCGTGAGCGCAGATACGAACGAGAACGTGACGGCTGATGACGAAGTCGGGTACATGGGGCAGATGGCTGATCACATGAGCGATCACACCCCCGGTGAGCATCACGACGGTGATAACGCCGAGCACCACGCCGAACACGCTGACCAACACGCCGAACACCATCCGGACGGCAATCACTGCTGAACTGCCACTGAAAATATTTTGATCGTGACGGGCCCTACTTCGGCGATTACACGAGCGGAAACGTATCGGCAAAAGAGTGATTGGCACGTCCCCAGTACGTCGATTTGATGATCGAGAAATTTCTCCACTGGTTTGGATACGCATTCGCTCATCTTTTGTTCCTGAGAGCCTCTACAGAAAAAGCAGGCCGAGTGCCTCGGGGCTTGACCCCGAGGCGGTTCACGTGATGCAGTCCGGGTGAAACGTCCCGACTTTGAGCGTCTCCCCCTCGAGTGCTTTAAACATGCGTTCCCCTTCGATCTCCTCTCCACAAACGTCGCACTTCACCGATAACAACACGCTCGCTAGTTAGTAAAGCCTGTTGGGAGTCCTCACGGAGTAACACGACTACGCAGGCGTGAAAAATAAACTATGTCGTGCACATAATTATAATTCCAACATGTTATTAGTCGTTAGTTTCGAAACTGGCAACTTGATTTGTATCATCGGCTTTGTCACTCAATACATCGTCATTACCGATCTCATCAGTGTCTCCGGTAAATGCGAAGACTTTGTAACTTTCACCTTTATTTATTGTTCCTGATGACCCGTTCAAGTATTCCTGTGAAGAACCAGCTGAGGTTAAAATATCTCTATCTTCCCCTTTAACAACTTTTCCTTCACTATCGACTACAGCAACACCATCCGCATTACCCATTTCTTGTACTTCAACAGTTGCGTTGTGACCGCTGCTATCAGTTTCAGCACTCACAGCGGCGTTGATTTGTCCACCACCTAATGAATCTCCCATGTCCAACACGAACGCCGCAATCACTGCCGCGAGGATTACAGTAATTGCGACCATCAAGATCATACCAATTACTGGGCTGACGGCTCGCTCATTATCGTTACCGATTAGCTTCTTTGTCCATTGCATGATTGTATTGTTCCGCAAGAAATCCGGCAGAAGGCTTATCATACCCACCGTTGAGCATTCGGATGACGGATTACGGGGCTCCACCCACACTCTCCGTCGCCTTCTGTCACTTTCTTGCGTTCGACAGTACCCACGTTAGCCAGTGGTAATAAAGGTATTCGATAGTGAAAGTCATCCGATCTGAATCGCTTTCAGAGACGATAATCAGTGGCGCGCAGAATGATTCCAGCAGTTCCTTGAAACGGCGCCGCCTGCCGGTTATCAGATTTGAAACCGTTCCGACGACGCGAAGCGAAGCGGACTCCTGAAGCGCTACGATGACAACCAGCGAACTGTTCGGTAGCTGATCCACACGGTCGATTGTGCTCGAGTCGTGCGTGCGTCCGGAATCTTGGTGTCGATACGACACGCTCGTGACGGCGCGAGGGTCCTGCGGTCCTCGAGGGATTTTCCACGAGCGTGCGGATCGGTCGACTCGTGCGAGGGCGCTACTCGAGGTAACCGAGCGCCTCGAGTCGCGTTTCGACCTCGTCCTGGTCGACCTGGTTCGCTGTCTCGAGGTCGGACGCGTCTTCGACGCGCCCGAGAACTTCCTCGAGGACGAACGCGACGTACTCGTCGGGGGTATCGAACGGACTGTGAGAGACCCGATCGCCCACGCGACTGTACACGGATTCCGGCAGTTCGATCGATTTCGACGCGTTCAACGTGTACGGTTCGTCCATAGTCAGCCTTGCCGTCCGGTCCACATAGTAACGTATTCCATACTGACGGTCTCGCGAAAATCCGTATTGGTGGTTTGACGTTACGTCCTGGGACGAACGGAGCCTTCGAACCGGGGTCGTTCCGAGAACGCGACGGGAGCCGACTCCGCCGTGACACGGCCACCCACCGTCGGTCGTCACCGAGCCTGACGGTTGGAAATGATGACATTACAAAGGTACCACCCGACCGTTTTCGAATGGATGCCCGCTGGTGACCTCGAGGACGTCGTGTTGATCACCGTCGATAGCTGGCGCGCCGACCACTGTGGCTTCATGGGGTACGAGAAGGACGTCACCCCGACGCTCGACGAACTCGCCGAGGAAGGACTCGTATTCGAGAACGCCGTCGCGCCGGCGCCGGCGACGAACACCTCCGTCTCGGCGATGTTGACGGGCCAGTACCTGAACCCGAATCTCGAGAGCGACGGGAGCGGGTACAAAGAACGGATCCGTCACCACATGCGCGCGCGGCGAACGCTCCCCCAGCGGTTCCAGGAGATGGGCTACGAGACCGCCGCGTTCACGGCCAATCCCTGGACGTCCCGGTTTTTCAACTACGATCGGGACTTCGACCGGTTCGAAGACTTCATGGACGAGAGCCTCTCGAGCGGGTTCGTCGAGGGCGGGGCCGACGAGCGCAACGTCGTGACCGACGTCGTCGCGCTGGCGACGAACTGGTACCAGGGGCAGGACATGTTCATGTCCTGGGAGTCGTTCTACGACGACGTCGTCGAGTGGGTGGCGGGAGCGGAGTCGCCGTACTTCCTGTGGATCTTCCTCGTCGACGTCCACATGCCGTACTTCCCGCCGGGCGAGTACCGCTCGCGCTCCCGCTTACTCTCGTATCCGGCGAACCTGTCGCTGTTCGCCGGCCAGTTCGACCTCCCGCTCGAATCGGTGTTCCACGACGTGCTGGTCGAGTCCTACGACGACTGTATCAGGTACACCGACGAGTTCTTCCGGCGGTTCCTGGCCGACGTCGACGGCGATCCGCTCGTCGCGATCACCGGCGATCACGGGGAGGCGTTCGGCGAGAACGGGGTCTACGGCCACGGTGCGGAAGTTTCCGAGGAAATGCTCCACGTCCCGTTCGTCGTAGCCAACGGGCCGTCGGGAACGGTCGAACGACCGATTTCGTTGCGAACGCTGCCCGAACTGCTCCCCAAACTCGCCGCCGGCGAGCCGTTCGAGGACGTGCTCGAGGAGACGACCTGGGGACGGAACTACGATCCGGCGATCGCTATTCGGGGGCGAAACTGGCGATACGAGTGGCGACCCGACCGGGAGACGCTTCGACTTCGCGAGGACGGGGAGTGGCGGCCGGAATCGGTCCCCGAACTCGAGTTACTGGCGAGACAGTTAGTCGAGAAACACGTGGAGGGCGAGCGCGAACGGGCGAGAGTCCAGGAGTCCGTCGAGGAGCTAAGCGCAACGCAGCAGCTGTGACGACCCGATGGGGAGGCGTTGACACCGACGCCGACGGCCGGGCGAGTAGCCCGACCCCACTTCGATCCTCCCAGCCGTTCGTGGGTCGCTTCTATTCGCGCGAGGTCGCACGGTCGCGCTCGGGTCCGCTTCGGTCGGAGTTCGTGTGCACATCGGATCGATCGAATCCCGTGTGGCGGGAGCGTTGGCCACCTCGAGCGGGATCGACGGCGAACGGCAACAACATTAATCTTCGTTCGCTCGCTCGAGTGAGGTGAACCGGTCGACCGACGGCCGAGACAGTCGTCCATGGTGCACCCGTTTCGAGATCGGTCGCGCACGCCCCCTTCCGCAGTTTCGGGGATCGGAGCCCTCCGTCGCGTCGAGGGTCGGCCCCGGGCCGAGTCGGTCGACGACCCGAGCGCGGACGCTCGGACGACGACCGATTCAGCGGGTCGTTCAGTCGTTGACCCGCGGAGGTGGCCGTCGTGAGCGACGAGTCCGAAGACTGGTTCGAGCGCGGCCTGCGCGACTCAGAACCCGACGGCTCCGATGGGGTCGACTCGAGGGACGCGACCGAGGACGGAAACGAAGCGACCGACTCGGACGCCGGCGATCGAGGGGGCTTCGACGGGACGACCGAGCGAACGTTCACGTTCGACGGTCAGGCGGACCTCGAGTCGTCGATCCCGGACGGTTCGGACGGGTCGAACGACTCGGCCGGGTCGGACGGCGACTCCCTCTTCGAGGAGGACTTCGCGACCGCGCTCGAGGACGTCGACCTGTCCCAATTCGAGGGAGGAGCGGACGGGACGGACGACGCCGGGCCGGCGGGCTACTCTGACCTGGACTTCGGACTCGCCACCGACGACACCGACTTCGACGCCGACTTCGACGCCGACGTGGATTCGGACGTCCCGCGGATCGAACTCGGCATCGACGGCCTGGATCGGATGATCCAGGGCGGCGTCCCGAAGCAGTCGTTGCTCGTCGTGATGGGCGCCGCCGGCACGGGCAAGACCACGTTCGGCCTCCAGTTCCTGAATCACGGCCTCGAGCGGGACGAGCGAGCGGTGTACATCACGCTCGAGGAGACGAGAGAGCGCGTGCTCACGAGCGCGACGGAGAAGGGGTTTCCCTTCGACGAGTACGAGGCGGACGGCCGTCTCGCGGTGGTCGATATGGACCCGGTCGAGATGGTCAACAGCCTCTCGTCGATCCGGAACGAACTGCCCGCGCTCGTCGAGGAGTTCGGCGCCACGCGACTCGTCCTCGACTCGGTGTCGCTGCTCGAGATGATGTATCAGGATCGCTCGCAGCGGCGAAACGAGATCTTCGATTTCACCCAGGGTCTGAAGAAGGCCGGCGTTACGGCGCTGCTGACGAGCGAGGCGTCGGAACGGACGCCGTACGCGTCCCGGTACGGAATCATCGAGTACCTCACCGACGCGGTGTTCGTCCTCCAGTACGTCCGTCCGGACGACTTTCGGGAGACGAGACTCGCCGTGGAGATCCAGAAGATTCGGGACGCGAACCACTCGCGCGAGAAGAAGCCCTACGAGATCACGGAAGACGGCATCTCCGTCTATCAGCAGGCCAACCTCTTTTGAGCGTCGCGTTCGATCGGTCTCGACGTCCGAATTCCGGGGGCAGCGGGATCGAACCGTCGTAAAATAGATCGTTTCCCCGATCGAAAACGGGGTAACACCGTGTTAGTGATACGTTCGTGCCGTTTACTTTTGCGGGTGGGGCCCGGATCGTTCGGTATGGCTGATCGGACGACTGCAGAGGAGACGATGCCTCGAGAGGAACTCGCCGACTACCTGGAGCAGTTGGCCTCGGAGTTCCGGAGCGGCAACGAGGAGATTCACGTCCGGGTCGGGAACAAGAACGTCTCGCTCAATCCGCCGGAGACCGTCGACGTCGACGTCGAAGTGGTCGAGCGCTCGTCGATGCTTCGCGGACAGCACGAGTCGATCGACATCGAAATGAAGTGGAAGCCCTGAACCGAGCGCGTTCCACCTCACGGACTGCCAACGTCACCACCCACTCACCCCTCACCCACCACCTACCCACAACCCATGGCCCTCCTCGATTCGGTCCTGATCTTCGTCGTCAGTTTGCTCGTCGGAACCGCGGCGATCCTCGCGGGCGCGCGATTGATCGTCGACTCAGACGCCGGCGTCTTCAACGCCGCTTTGACCGCGCTCGTCGGCGCGGCCATCTGGGCGGCGACGAGCTACCTCGTCGGCTGGATTCCGCTGGTCGGTGTCGCCCTGATGTTGCTCGCGTGGATCGGCGTGATCAACTGGCGCTACCCCGGCGGCTGGGCGACGGCGGCGGCCATCGGCGTCGTCGCGTGGGCCGTCGCGGTCGCCATCGTCTACGCCCTCTCCGTGCTCGGACTCGTCGCGACGGACGCCCTCGGCGTCCCGGCCGTCTAATCGCCCGACGCGGTACGTCGATCGTCGTCCGTTACCCGACCGTCGAACGCCGGCGAACGCACTCGTCGCTCGACCGGACCGCTTCGGCTCGACCCGAGCGCCGACGCAGCGGCCGGATTCTCGGCGATCCGATCCGTCGGTACCGCGGGAGGAGATGGGGAAGTTCTTTCTCCTCGGGCCCGCGTTCTCCGCTAGATGTACGACACGATCCTCTTTCCGACCGACGGCAGCGACCACGCCGCGACGGTCGCGGAACACGCCTTCGAACTCGCGTCCTCGCGGGACGCGGTGTTGCACGTTCTCTCGGTGGTCGACGATCGCGCCTTTCTCGTGCTCGACGACGAGCGCGTCGAGACGGTCCGTGAGGAACTGAAGGAGAAGTCGCTCGAGGCCACAGAGGAGGCCGCGGCCCGCGCGTCGGATCGCGGCATCGAGGTCGAGACGGCCGTCGACGTCGGTCACCCCGCCGACCGGATCGTCGACTACGCCGCCGAATACGGCGTCGACCTGATCGTGATGGGGACCAGCGGCGATCACTACGAGAACAACGTCGTCGGGAGCGTCTCCCAGCGCGTCGTCCGAACCGCGTCGGTTCCGGTGTTGACCGTCGGACCGGACGCGTGACCCGAATCGAGGGGTGATCCGTCGAACGGCGAGTCGTCGTAACGACCGGCCGCGCGGCGTACCACTCACATTGATATAGACCCCGCCGCTATTGGAGGGAGAATGCGTCGATCGCTGATCGTCGCCGTCGCGCTCCTCGCGGTCGCCTTCGTCTTCGTCGGCGGCCCATCGCTTCTGTTATCGCCGACGACCGATAACGTCGCGCCGGAGACGCAGGACGAGCCGGATCCCGGCGTCGTCGTCCTCGAGGGATCCGAAAGCGGATTCTGGCCGTACCTCACGCCCGAGAAGGCATTCCAGAAGCGAAGCCCGATTAACGTCGTCGTTCGCGGAGAGACGGACGACGTGATCCGCGCCCTGACCGAGGGTGCCGGCGGCGAGGACAACGGTACCTGGGAGGACGTCGACGAGGACGAGGAGGAGGCGGATCCCGATACGTACGCGATCCTCGCCGACGAGAACGCCACCGACGACAACGAGACCAGCACGGTCGTCGAGCGCGACGGGCAATCTGACGGCGACGACTCGGGAGCGAATAGTACGGACGACGGTTCGAACGCCACCGAGAACGAAACCGACGGGGCCAAGGCCGAAGGAGGCCCGGGCGTCTCGCTCGACTGGGGCGCCGCCGACGGGGCCGTCAGGTACGCCTACATCGAACCCGGCAACGGCGAGGACGGCTACTTCACGACCGAAACCCATCAGCTCCAGGACGGTGACTACTACGGACAGCGGTACCACATCCGGATGTACGAGAGTCCGGACGAAGACGATCAGTGGGTCGCCATGCAGGCGCACACCGAACACTTCGATTGGTTCACCCTTCGCCACCGCGTCAGCGGATCGCAGGCCGCACAGGCCAAGATCGAGTCGGACCTGATGGCCCTTCCCTGGATTGACGCCCGGGATGACGTCGCGCGCGTCTACCTCGAGAACGACGGCCCTTCCGACGCCGACGGCTGGACGACCGTCGTCGACCTTCGGACCGCCAGTATGGCGCTCACGCCGCTCGCGATCGGCCTCGCGGCCAACCGGAAGCGGGAACGGAGGCGCGACCGGGACGGCGACGGAACGACCGATCGCGACGGCGACTCGAACTCGGTATCCGCCGTCCTTCGCGATCACCTCACCCAGGACGACAGGCGTCGTCTCAGGGCGGCCTACGACCGACTCGAGGCCGGCCACATCGTGATGATGCTGGCGATCATTGCGTTACTGCTCGGCGTCCGGATCGCCGGCATCGCCCTCGAGCGACGCGTGGGATTCCTCACGCCGCACATGATCGCGGCCCTGTTGTATCCGTTCGTCTCCCTCGGCATTCCGGTCGCGACGTACGCGATCGCCCGGTCATTGACCCGTCGTCTCGACGCTGCGCTGGCCGCGGCGGGCGCGCTCGCCGTCGCTATCTGGCTCGATTACGGCTTGCTCGGCGTCGACACCATTCCCGTCGACGTTATCGTCCAGCGCATGCTCGCCGTCGTCGCGCTCGGGCTGATCGCCGGCGGCGCCGTCGGACGGGCGACCGCGGAGTCGCGGTTCAACGACATGCTCCTCGTCGGCGCGGCGACGTGGGTGCTCGTCCTCGGCGGGACGCTGTTCGGGTACCTGTAACGACGAACCCCATCGCCGTCGGTGCGACGACGGCGACACGGCGCACCTCCGGGGGTCGAACCCCCCTCGCGGTCGTCACGCACCCGCCGCTCGAGAACCAGTTCAATATAACTGCAAGCCGGCCGTAGACGCGCGGTAGCCGCTCTATCGGGCGTTCGTCGGTAGGTCACCGATAAGGCCCGAAATCCTTACTCGGACTCGTTGTCGTCAGTTTCGTTGCCGTCGGTTTCGTTGCCGTCCGTCTCGTTGCCGTCGGTTTCGTTTCCGTCCGTCTCGTTACCCTCGGTTTCGTTGCCGTCGGTTTCGTTGCCACCACCGTTGCCGCCACCACCGCCGTTACCTCCTTCGACCGTGATTTCGCCTTCCATGCTCGGGTGCGGCTCACAGCGGTACACGGCAATCTCAGAGACCGCCTCGAACTCGAAGATTTGGTCGTCACCTGGATCCGAAACGGGATCGCCGGTCGTGTATTCGTCGACGACCTCTCCTTCTTCGTCTCGGAGTTCCATGTTGTGTGCGGCACCGTCGCCTTCCGTCCAGCCGATCGAGTACGTTTCTTCCTCCTGGAGTATGAGTGAAGGGTTCTCTTCCCCCTCGATGTCTGACGGCTCCAGTCCCTCCCAGGCGTTCGTCTGGCCGTTGAACAGAATTTCGGTGTCGGGATCAATCTCGATACCGTCTCCTCCTCCGCCGTTTTCACCGCCGTTTCCATCGCCGTTTCCGCCGCCGTTTCCACCACCGTTTCCACCACCATTACCGTTACCGGGGCCGCCACCACCGCAACCGGCGATCAGCGCCGTCGACGTCGCTGCACCGGTCAATGCGAGCATCCGCCGTCGAGAGAACGCGTCATCTCGTGACATCGGGCGGCCTATGTTCTGGACAGGAATAATCGACAGCCCATCAACTGCGTGGTGGTGAAGTCAAGACCCCTGACTCCCCTCGAGCTTCGATCGGACGGATACATTCAGCCCTCGGGACACGACAACGGTCACATCCGATCCGTGGCGTATCTCCTCCGAAAATTTCGAAGGGACGACCAGCGCCGACGTTCTCGAGTTCGTTCACGACGAACGTGTCGAACGCGATCCGAAACGAACGCCGTGCTGACGGATGCGAACCGTCCACCGTGCGCTCGAACTCGAGTGACGCACCCGTGCGACACGTACGGAGGTGCGATCGATTCGCTCCGCTCGTCTATCGACCTTCGCCTCGTTACACTCGGCTCAGCACCGGCGCTCTCGGTTTGCCATCACAGCGACTGGAAAACGGTATGAAGTGCGCCGACCGGGAGTTGAACCCGACTGCGAGACGGTCGCTCACTTCGTTCGCGCTGCGGCTCGCGTGATTCAACTCCCTCTTGCGATAGCTGGGGCTCACGAGCGCGTTCGCCCCAGCAATGCGCCGACCGGGAGTTGAACCCGGGCTATGAGCTTGGGAAGCTCATGTCCTGCCACTAGACCACCGGCGCTCGCCCGTTTTACTCGCTCGCGCCGAGGATCGCGAATCCCACGGATTCGCTCACCACCGACGCTCGATCAGTCGATACCCCCTCGTCGTACTTTAACGTAGCGCTCGAGTCTCGCGGTTCGGGGTGACTTCTCCGTCCGAACGACCGTGATGGACTGTTGACGCGTGTCCGGATGGACTGTTGACGCGCGTCCAATTTTTTCGGCGAAGGGGTGGCTATTAGAACGATCATGCCGAACGTAGGGCCGATGCTCGACCTTCGCTTCTCCGAGGAGGAACTGGAACGCCAGCGCGACCACATCACGACGTTCGTTCGAGAACGGATCGAGGCGGCCGGCGCGGAGGGGGCCGTCCTCGGTCTCTCCGGCGGGATCGACAGCACCCTCACCGCCCACCTCGCCGTCGACGCACTCGGGGCGGACGCCGTCCACGGGCTCGTGTTGCCGGCCCACGTCAGCACCGAGGGCAACATGAGCGACGCGGAGCGCGTCGCCCAGGACCTCGAAATTTCCTACGACGTGATCGAGATCGAACCGATCGTCGACTCGCTGCTCGCGGCCTACCCCGAAGCGGAGGGGGACAGGGAGACCGTCGGGAACGCTCGAGCGCGCGTCCGCGCCGTGTTGAACTACCTGGTGGCGAACGACGAGGGTCGACTGGTACTCGGGACGGGGAACCGCAGCGAGGCGGCGGTGGGCTACTTCACCAAATACGGCGACGGCGCCGTCGACTGCCACCCGATCGGGAACCTCTACAAGCAGCAGGTCCGACAGCTCGCAGAGCACGTGGGCGTACCCGAGGAACTCGTGACGAAGACGCCGACGGCCGAACTCTGGGAGGACCAGACCGACGAGGAGGAGATGGGGGTCAGCTACGACGCCCTCGACGCGATCCTCGCGACCCACGTCGACGGCCCGCTATCGGTCGACGCGACCAGCCGCCTGCTCGCCGTGGACGAGGAGACTGTCGAGAAGGTCCGACGGATGTACGAGGCGAGCGAGCACAAGCGCAACGCGCCGCCGGCCCCGGAACCGTTGTTCTGAGGTGACCGTGGCGACCGTTCGCGATCAGTCGGTGCGCGACCGCCACTCGTCGGCGAGCAGCCCGTACCAGTGAACGTCGTGAAACTCGCCGTCGACGAACACGTCGTCCCGGAGGACGCCCTCCCGGGTGAACCCGACCGACTCGAGCAGCCCCATCGAGGGTTCGTTGAACGCGAACACGCGAGCCGCGATCTTGTGCAGCCCTAACTGGTCGAAGCCGTAGCCGACGACGAACTCCGTCGCCTCGCTTCCGTACCCGTTTCGGTGGTGCTCGGGCGCGATCCAGTAGCCGATCTCGGCCCGACGGGTCGTCCAGTCGATCGGGTTCAGACCGATCGTTCCGACGGGCGTCGTCTCGGCGACGATCATCAGGTGCACCGAGTCGTCGTCGCAGACGACCTCCTCGTAGAACTCCCGCTCCTGATCGCGGTTGACGGGCTTTTGTCGCCCGATGGCCCGCCACACCCGCGGATCGTTGATCCCCGCCTGCAACGCCTCGAGGTCGTCCTCCTCGATCGGACGGAGGTCCACCTCATCGCCGGGAAGAAACGGCTGATCGGTCATGAGAGACGACACTTTGGCAACCGACCTAACCGTTTCGGGCTCGAGCGGCCGACTCGGATCGCCGGACATTGCCGGAGAGTGTGTGCCGCTAACACGGTGGCGCATAGCGATCGGCGACGCGTGACCTCCGTTACTCGAGCAGCCCCGCCACGTCGTCGCCGTGCGCGTCGATCAACTCGCCGAACGCGTCGGCCTCGAGTCGCTCCTGGGTCGCCCGCTCGCGGTCGTCTCTGAGCCGTCGTTTCAACGCGGCGAGCGCGTCGGGTGCGTTCCCGACGATTTCCTCGGCGACAGCTCGAGGTTCGTCTTCGATCCGGGAGATGAGTCCCATCTGGAGTGCGGCCTCGGCGTCGACGACGCGCCCCGAGAGGGCGAACTCGAGGGCGTTTCCCTCGCCCAGCACGCGCGGGAGTCTTACGGTGCCGCCCCACGCGCCGAACAGCCCGAAGGTCACGCCGGGTTCGCCGTAGCTCGAATCCGGGGTGCCGACGCGAACGTCACAGGCGAGGGCGAGTTCGAGTCCGCCGCCGCGGGCGGGACCCTCGATCCCGGCGACGACGACCGCCGGGGAGTCCTCGATCGCTCGGGCGACCCGCTGGCCCAGTCGGGCGAACTCCACGGCCTCCCTCCGATCGAGGTCCGCGACCTCGTTCAGGTCTGCGCCGGCGGAGAACGCCCCACCCCGACCGTGGAGGTAGATCACGGAGGGACCGTTCCTCCCGTCCTCGTCGACGTCGCGGATCGCCGCCTCGAGCGCCTCCAGCCCATCGATCGTCAGCGCGTTCCGCGCCTCCGGGCGGTCGAGGGTCACGTTCCGGATCCGTCCGTCGGTTTCGACGTCGATCATACCCCGAGTCTACCGGGCGTTTCCAAAGGTCTTTGGCTACCCCGTCGTAACGTTCCCGTAATGGACAGGGCCGACGACTGTCGGCGTGCCGCGCGCGATGCCGTCGCGGACGTCGAGCCGCCACGGTTGTACGACGCGCTCGCGGACGCGATCGACGGCACGTCGATGGTACCCGGCGTCCTCACGCTCGAGAGCGCGACGCTCCTCGACCCGGACGTCGACCTCGAGGGGGAGGAGATCCTCACGCACGCCGCCGGGGTACAACTGATCTACGACGGACTGCGACTGACTCGAACGCTCGCCCACGGGGATCCCTGGACGACCCGCTCCGAAGCCGAAGGGGGGACGAGCGACGCCGACCTCCAGATCCTCGCCGCCGACATCCTCGTCGCCCGCGGCTTCTACCTGCTCGCGCGGACGGAGGTCGCCGACAAGGCCGTCCGGACGGTCCGGGCGTTCGGGCGTGACCAGACGCGACGGGACCACCCCGGCGTCGATCCCGTCTCGGTCGACGCCAACCTCGAGCGGGACGTCCTCGAACTCGCCGTGGCGACCGGCGCGACGGCCGTGGGTGCGCGACCGACGGCGCCCTTGCTCGGACTCGTCGCCGACATCGCGGACATCGTCGAGATCAACGGGACGAGCGACGTGTGCAACGCCATCGACTCCGGAACCGCCGACGCTGTCGATACGTCGTTCCCGCCGGTCGAGGAGTGCCTGTCGCGACTCGAGACGGGCACGCTGCGCTCCCGATCCGACCCGCCGAACGAACCGGACGACGGCGTCACGACCGATCGCGCGACGTCCGCAACTGATCCCTGAGCCGGTTCGAACGTAGTGTTCGCCTCGACCTCCTCGGCCCCTCGTTTCGACGCCCGGAGTGGCTGCGCTCTCGAGCGATCAAGCACGACACGACCACCCACGCCTTGATGCGAATCGAAACCCATAAAGACGACTCGAGATAACGAGAAACTGCGCGCCTGGGTAGCTTAGCGGTAAAGCGCGTCCTTGGTAAGGACGAGAGCCCGGGTTCAAATCCCGGCCTAGGCTCTCTTTGGCTGTTACGTCCGGTAGTTACCGGGTTCTTCGTCGGTGAAACAATGTACACCACGCAAGAACGAGTACCCGGTGTCATTTCCGACACCCCGACGCCGTACCGTGTTTTCGAGGAAAAGACAAGCATATTACATTACACATTTAAAATTTCGCGTGGAAAAGATCTAGATCAAGTAGAGGGATCGAATCCATGACGTACAGCTCTGAAAACAAAGTAGACGGGATCGTACTCGTCACCGAAGACGCGCAAGAGTATCTAAACCCCAGACAGGAAGTTACCTACTGCGAGCACCGCCGCAACATAACCGAATGGATGCTCGCACTCGGTAAAAACCCGGAGAAAGCCACGGGCTACAGCCATTCAACGGTTAAAAACAGGATGAACCGATTAGACCTGTTCTACCGATTTATCTGGGATCGTAAAGGCCGGTACGTCCAAGAGCTGACCACGGATGACGCGGACGCCTGGATGCGGCACTTGGCTACTGAGGAGATGAAAGAGTCTACGAAGAATCACTATCAGAAGGCCGCGAAGTCCTTGTTCAAATGGAAGCGTGAAGCGCGGAACAAGGATGTGGAGTGGGAGCCGGAGATCGAGTACAGCGATCCTTCGACTACGTATACTCCAAGGGATTACCTGACCAAGGAAGACCGGCGGAAGATGCGAGAAGCATCCATGGAGTACGGAAGTGTACCCCACTACAACAGCGTAACACCCCGGGAGCGTGATAGATGGAAGACGTATCTCTCTCAGCGGCTGCAGAAACCCAAGGAAGAAGTTACGATGAAGGACTGGCAGAAAGCCAACTCCTTCAAGTATACTTCAATGATGCACGTCGCCCTGGATGCGGGTCTACGTCCTATCGAAATCAAGCGAAGCAATGTTCACTGGGTCGACACTCAAAACGGTGTCCTGAGAATACCCCGAGAAGAAAGTAGTAAGAACCGGGAGAACTGGATAGTCGCACTCAAAGAAGAAACCAACTCCATATTGAAACGCTGGCTCGACGAACGAGAAACACGAGAAAAGTACGACGGCCGAGACGCACTCTGGCTCACAATGTACGGCAACCGGTACAACAAAGACTCATTTAGGGATGTCTTCCGGAAAATCGCTAAAGAAGCCAATCTGGATTTAGAGAACCGAGACCTAACACCGTACAGCATCAGACACAGTACTGCGACCTACATCGCCGAGCAAGAAGGACTCGCAGTAGCAGCCCAACAATGCCGCCACAAATCCAAACGGACTACTGAGAAGTACGAGCACAGCAGCACAACTCGACAGCAAGACGCCGTCAACAACATAGACTAAAAAGCACTCCCTCGGTCTCTCCTCTTTCTTCCCTTGGGCCCCAGTAATCGCAATACAGTGTATAGTCGTTCACTGTTCCAAACCTGATTCAAACCGCTTTGTCTAACCCGTGTTGTGGTGTTGTGACCTGTTTTAGAGCTATTAATCAAACTAGTTAGAAAAGATGATAGCTGTTTCAAACCTGGATTCCAAGCCTGGTATCAAACACTAATTGTTGGCCTCATGAGTGTTGACCCAGAGTTTGCCCATAGTATCGAGAGAGATTTGATGCTTGTTTTTCACTGATTCCCTTTTTACGAAGCCTTGTTCTTCAAGATTCTTCACGTTATATTGCACCTTGCTCTTGAACGAATCAAGCTCTACATCTTCTGTTTCTTCCTGTGCTAAGTTTTCTGCCAATGACGAGATAGACTCTTGAGTACCATCTTCATCAAGGAAGCGTAGAATCTTTATTTCGAATTCATGAAGTTCGCCGACAGGAACGACAGGGAACTCAACAATTTGATCTGCACCTCTCGTCGTACCATTATCTTGCACGTCAGAAACCAGGCCGCCGATTGAATCCAATCGGTCCGCTATATCTTGATCTTCGGGATACTTCTCGGATAGATTCTCAAGGAATTCTCGTTCCTCTTTGAGTTCACGGATCATCCGGGTGACGATGTATTCCTCAGTAGAAACGTAGTATGTATGGACACTATTTCTGTAACCGGGTTCCTCGACTACGAGCGAGTTAGCGGCGCTGGCAAAGGCGAATGCGACGGTACGCGGCATTGAAGAGATGTTTACCCATACCGTGTTTCCTTCTTCAACCTCTTCTTTGATCATTTCATAGGCTTTGGTATATGCAGTCTCAAAATCAAAAATGTTTTCAACTGTTTGACGTTTAACGTCTTTTCCAAAAAGCGTTCCCAGGGTTTCTTCCAGACGTTCTACCATCCGTTCTGCGAGCTCCTGGGATTCTGAATTGCTGGATTCTCTGCTTGAATGCAGCAGAAGCACCCGATCCGCATC
The DNA here is from genome assembly GCF_031852275.1 of Halovalidus salilacus. Lineage (GTDB taxonomy): Archaea > Halobacteriota > Halobacteria > Halobacteriales > Natrialbaceae > Halovalidus > Halovalidus salilacus. The sequence goes on from NZ_CP134700.1 coordinate 1,252,732, forward strand.
TATGTCTCCTTGCGTTATTGGTTGTGCTAAGCGTTGAAAATCGAACCCAACAGGGATAATGTGAACTGTCTCGTCCATGGTGATTGATTCCTCCTATATTGTTAATAGTGCCTTCGCTTCTAAAATGGATGGGGCCAAACCCGACTTTAAACAAAATATTTTGTTTGAACCGGATCCAGACCAACGACACATTTATGAAAGTTGGGTGTCTACAAGATATTGTACCACCATTTCCGGTGGAACGGAGCACAAACCATGATCCCCAACGAAAACCACCCGGGATTCAGCCTAGCATCAGCGCAAGACGCACCGAGAGGCCCTGTTCTCCTAATGGAGAAACAAACAGCCCACAACCAGTTCCACCGGAACAACCCGAACAACCTAACCGTTCTACTCCGAATAACAACGGTTCAAACACTGCTAAACCAAGGTGAAACCGCGGAATCCTGGTTTGACGACAACATCCAGGTAATCACCACGACAACCGTTGACGACGAGATACTGTCCGAACTCGACTGGGAAAAGGAACTAGAGCTCATACAAGAGTTCCAGCCCGACTTTCACATTCCCTGCGACTATCCCGTATACGAGACTCAGGAGCCAGAAATCCGGCGTCACTACCTACTAAAATCACTGAAAGGGATGATCTGGATGGCCGGAGAGCTCTACGGCAGTAAAACCCGGATAATCCCATTAATCAAAGGTACGACTCCGGAAGAACGCAACCTTTGCTACAAAGTATTCGATCATATCGGAGCCGAATACTGCACGTTCTACGGGACACAATACTTTACAGCAAATATCGGGTTCAACCAGCTTCTTGACGATCTACGTACCATGGTTTCCGAAGCTCCAAGACTCGAAATAATGCTGATCGGGCTTCAGTCACCGCGTAGGCTCAGACAACTGCCACCGCAGATCGTGGCATCAGCTGGTCAGCGCTGGATTGACGAAGTCCAGCTCCGAGAAGTACCGTGGAATGAATCAGCACGTCTCTACGAATCCATGGAACGCGAAGTCAACGATGCGTTAGGGCAGGGACAGATGCCAATCATGGCTTGGTCGACAAACGAGGTGACTGCCTAACAATGGGAAGCAGACATAACTCAACCGGGAACACGTACAATCAGTCTGGACGGGAGGCACCTGGTGCCGGCGGTGCAGGCCAGACACTGATGGATGCCCTCTCGGACGACGATAATCAAGAACATCAAACAGGAGCAGACGAGGTCGAAGAAAGCTACGAAGAACACGTCGATGAATCCGAGATCACTGACAACCAAGCTAAGACTATCTCTGATCGACGGGACGTCCTCGTAGAGATCTTAGAGGAGGATATGGAGATTGAGGACAGTCAGTTGATCGGATCCTATACTCGCGGGACAATGACCGGTCCTCTGAAACAGGACTCAGATGCTGACGTGATGATTGTCCTAGACGCGGACGAACATCGTCAATGGACGCAGCAAGAGAATGGGCCTCGAAACGCTTTGAACGCGATCAAACGCAGGATCCAGAATGATCCACGTTTCTCCGATACGGAGGTCAAGGTCGACAGAAACGTGGTACAGGTGAAGTACCATGACTCAACTATAGAAATAGCACCAGCATTCCGTTACAACGAGGTTCCTCACGCCGACAACCCAAGAGACGGGATCTCAGGGATATTTACAGATGCCAGTGACGGCTACGCAATCCCTGATACACATGGCCGTCAATCTTGGCAAGGTACGAATCCTCGTAAGTATAAGCAGATGTTCGAAGCAAGAGACGAAGCCCACAACGGGAAAGTCTCCGGTCTGACACGGACAATGAAAAAATGGGCTGAGAACAACGACACCGGTTTCAGGTCATATCACATGGAGACAATGGTCTACAACTACTTTGAGGAAAAAGCTAGGCGAGGAGAACCAGTTCCTGACTCCTACGAGAGTCTGACTCGTGACTTTGTCCAGACACTCCCGCGAAGGATAGATAACGGCGGATCCAAAGAGCCGGTATACGACGAAACAGTGGATAGCGGTATGAGCCGGAGTGAACGTCGAAAGGCAGCTGAGAAAGCTGAGAAAGCGAATGCGAAGCTGGAGGAAGCGAAACGGTTGAAGCAACAGGGACGCACAGAAGAAGCTAAGGAAAAACTGAGAGAAGTCCATGGAGAGGGCTTCAATTAAATTTTATTGATACTATGAGGGAGAATATTCTATGACTGATGATTTTGATTACGAACAACATGAACGGCTTCGAGGACGGGTAGCAAACGAGGCAGACAGTGTACTTTGGACATTCAAAGCCTACTATGAAGGTGCTGATTGGTATACAAAATGGGATCGGCGTTTGGACTGGGCACTGTTCGGAATTGCTGGTTTACTAACTGTTGCGTTGATCTGGAGTTCTACTCCTCAGATCATCTTGGTTAGCTTGGCGATCACTACCGCTATAATGTCTGGGTATCGTCGGATGGCAGATCCCAGTGACCGAGCCGATGACTGTTACAGGGCAGCACACGCATACCAAAGACTGTTCGATGATTTTCGTGATTTCATACAGCTTGAATTAGCCAACGTGGAAACCGGCTTGGAGGAGATGCATGAACGCTACCACGAGCTTGCGGAACGACGAAGAAACTTGAACGAGGACATGCCCGAAGTCACCAGCAAATGGTACGAGAACCTAGATGACTCGATTTATGACCAAGTCGGAACCACTGAAAAAGACAAAGAGAGATTAACAGGAGAAGCCAAGCTGGTCAATGGAGACGTGGAACATGATTTGAGTGAAGAGGAGGTCAAAAAACGTCTCACCGGTGACGCCGAACTCAAGGAAGATTCTGAGGAGGACGGCGAATGAGTATACCATTATCTCAATTAGAGACCTGGAAAAATCCAGGAGCCGATGATTCGGCTATGAAGACTCATAATCGGGTGAAGAACGTACTGAAGTCAGATGACTCAATACCCCAAAATAAAGAAAAAGATTTTGACGTTTATCTTCAAGGTTCATACCGTAACTCTACGAACATCTACGCAGACAGTGATGTTGACTTAGTCGTTCAACTGGATTCAACATTCAGACGTAATCTGTCTAAACTTAATTCGACTCAGAAATCTAAGTACAAGAATTCTTTCTCCAGTGCAAGTTACGGTCTAAGTGACTTCCATCAAGACGTTGTGGAAACGCTCAGAGAGCACTACAGTAGAAGTGACGTCACTGTAGAGGACCGGGCATTGGTTCTAGATAGCAGCTCACTCCCTCTAACCGCTGATATCGTTGTTTGTCAGCAATACCGACGATATAAACGCTTCCAGAGTATGTCTGACCAAGATTACGATGAGGGAATCCGATTCAAAGACCAATCTACAGGGGAGAAAATAATCAGCTATCCTAAGATCCACTACAAGAATGGGGCTGATAAGAATCAATCTGTCAGCAGTAGATACCGAGAAACTATCCGTATTATCAAGAATGCCCGGTCGTATTTAGTAGAGAAGGGAGAGATCGAAGAAGGGCTGGCACCATCCTACTTCATCGAGTGCCTGCTGTATAACGTACCATCAGACAAGTACACGTATGATCTGCAGGATCGTTATCGGAATGTTGTAGACTGGCTAGTGGAAGCAATGGTATCTGATTTTGAATGCCAGAATGAGATTCAGAAAATGTTTGGAAGCAAATCTACTCAATGGTCTACCTCAGACGCAAATGAATTCATTCGAAAACTCGTTGATCTTTGGAACAATTGGTATGACTACTGAATTTGATTCATAACCTGCTGTCTGAATATCTTGAATCTCCCCTGGAGTTCTTGAACCTCATTCTCAAGCCGATGTACTTTCTTGACGAGTTCTTTTCTGCTTAGGTTTTCGTATTCCTCTAGATCTTTCTTTTCAGATTGTTCTAGATACTGTTCTCCTTTGTCAGTGAGGGTGGCTTGTTTGGGTGTTTGGAAGACTCGTTTTTGTCCGTTGATGGTTCGGGTGGTGTAGCCGTCGGGTTTCTCGATTGTGATTAGGTCGAGGTCTTCGAGTTTGCTGAAGCAGTAGTTGACCTCGTGATTTTCCAGTGTGGTTGTCTCTGTGATTTTCTGGATGTCGTCGTGCCCGTTGCTGATGGCTTGGAGAACGATCTTGTCCTTACCCCGGAGCTCATCCATTGTTTCAGTCATTCTTCTAGTAGGACGCAGGGCTGTCCGAGTTGTGTGCAGTGTCCGTCGTCTTCTCGGTATAGACAGAAGTCTTCTAGATCTTCTTCGGGGTGGTTATCGAGTTCAGGGCATTCAGCTTCTACAGGCTGGTTGTGGATCTCGATTTGATCTTCACCGGCTTCGATGATCCGGTACTCACCATTCTCTAGCAGTGTTTCGGTGTCGGTGAACTCACAGTCCTCACCTTTGTAGTAGCTGTAACTGCCGTGACTGTCTTCGTGGTCGTTGCCTCTACGGTTGACCGGATCGCTTAGAATGTTCTCCAGCTTTTTCGCGTTACCCTGTTGGACTATGAAGATGCATTCCCGGTCTTCTTCGGTGGCTCGAAGGTAGTTGGTCAGGACTTTGACTGGCTTCGAGAGTGTGGAGTGTTCGGCTTCGAGATGTGCTATGGAGCCGTCTGGCAGGATGACTTTTCCGTCGGGTTTGTCATCGCCCTGTCCTTGGTATAGTAGGTTGACTTGGGTGCCTTCCCTGTCTTCTTCCAGCCGTGTTTTGGCGGTAGCGAGTAGTTGTGCGTGGATTTCTCCGCCAGCGTTGTTTCCATGTCCCAGTGACTGACCAAGCTGTACCTGGCTCTGTTTACTCCCTGATGATGCGACGGAGTATTCCTGTTTCAACTCCTCTACCTGGTTAGATGATTCTGTGTTCCAGGGTGGGAAGGTGTCGAAGATTACCGCCGGAGTCTGCTTTCGGTCATCCGGTGTTTGGAGTACTGCTCGGAAACGCCCCAGTTGGTTCACCTCTTTCTTCGAGACCTGGTTCAAGGAGGCCAGTAACCGGTTTTGCTGATCGCTGTCACTGGGTTTGAACACAATTTTGCTGCGGCAGTTGTTGAGGACTGCTTCTCGCATTGAATTGGATTCGAGGTTGGAGAGGTATTGGGTGGCAAGCCAGACTCCAAGCCGGTATTCTCGTGCCTCACTCAGCATTTTAGCGAGTGCACTTCCTTCGCTGCCGAAGTTTTGGAGTTCGTCGACGTACAGGTAGAATGGTGTCCTGTTTTCGGGTTTCTGGGTGATCCGGCTTTGTGCTGCTGCCCAGACCTTGGTAATCACTATTGACCCGACGAGTTGTGAGACAGTATCTCCAATCTCTCCTTTCTGTACTTCGACCAAGATGATTTTGCCCTGGTCTATTGCGTTGCGGAAATTGACGTCGCTACTCTGTGAAGAGACGATTTCGCGGATGGTGGAGTTCATCACGAAGTCGTTCAAGCGGCGCTGTAGAGGCTCCATCTGGTAGCTGCTCATATCCTCTTTGACTCGGACCAATTGCTCACGGACCACCGTGTCTTCGGTTCGATCGATTAACTCACTCAATGCGTTGTCCTGGATTACGCAGCGGAAGACGTCCAACAAGGAGTTTGACTCATCGTTGTGGATGTTCAGATCGATGTGTGCCCGAAGCAGTGTTTCTAGTACTCGTCCCCAGCGTTCACCCCAGTTTTCTGTTTGGCGTTTGAATAGATCGATGAGGTCGGAGACGATGATCTCTTTCTGGTTCTCCTTCTGCTGCCGGGTCATACCCTCAGTGATGTACGGTTCTAATACGTTGATCGAGGGAATGTTTTCCTGGGCCGGGTTGATGTAGAGGATATCGTCTAACCGGTCTTCGGGGAGTTTGCTGAGTATTTGGTTGATGGCGTCGCCTTTCGGGATGGCCATGCAGAACCCACGGTCTTTCTGTGCGTCCTGTAGGGCTGCGTGGATCATCAACTGGGTTTTCCCGTACCCGGTCGGTCCCGTGTTGAGTACGTGGATCAAGCGTTTGTCATCGGGTATTCCAACGTTTTCTTCGACGCCGAGTGTACTGGTATGGGTGCCAAGGAACGTGGTTGTGAAGCTATCGCCGTTCTCGACTAGTTTCTGTACTTGATTGGGTTTCATGGTGTGCTGTAGCTGATGTTGGATTGGTTGCGGTCAGGAAGCGAGACAAGGCTGGACAGTTCCTTTTGAGTGGTCCGGAACTTTCGGCTCCAACCACCGAATCTTCGGTCACGAACGGTTTCTGCGTAGCTGCGAAGCCGGCTTTCTAGGAAGGGTTGGAAAGTAACCGTGTTGAAATACTGGTTGGTTTCCGGGTTCTCGAACCGGTTGAATCCGCCAGCAAGTTCTTTGATTCGACTCGGTGTGTACTCGCCAGCGTTGATGATCAGGAAGCGGATACTGGTCCAGTATCGGGCGTTCCCGATTTTCTGGTTGATGCTGTGTGCTTGCTGTTTTTCTCGACGGGTGGGTCGGGTCGACCCCCAGATACCTTGTTTCTCTTTTTTGAGGTAGTTGCGTTGCTGAACAGCTTTCTTCCGCCACCACCAATTCCGAGCGTTTTTAGCTGCGATTGGCTGGAACAGGACCTGGATTACGAACTTAGTATCCTGCATCGAGTGCCGGTGCAGAAGCGCTGTAACCGCGTTGATAGGCGGTGAGTCGTGCTCAGTGTTCAGGGTGTACCAGTCATCGTCTCCAAGGTGGAGCAGCCCACCACCCAGTGTTTCATCTTGGTAGACCGGTAGTCCGTTGACTCCGTCCCTGAATTTGACTCCAGGTATTTCATCGGCTAACTGGGTCCGGACTTTACGTTCAAGTCGTTTAGTGGGTACTGAGTACTGGAACCGGAGTTGATCGTTTCGTGCTCTCCGTATTTCGTAGCTGACTGTGGGTGAGGTATTCTTGAGACCAAGCCACTTGTTCTGTATCTCCAGTATGCCGGAGACGAAGTACGGCAAGGTAGATGGTGTGTCCTGGTTTCGCGGTGGGAGAACCTCGACACTGTGCCAAGGCTTCGGAGAGTTTTGCAGCCACTCTGCTTCTGCCTCATTGAGGGTTATATGATTTGACCGCAGGAAGTCGAACACACCCATTATTCACCACCTCCTTGTGTGATCGTGGAGTATTCGGTGTAGGTGGCGGTGATCTGGACTTTGGAGTCGAGGCGGTCAGTGATTTTCATCAATGCCTCGCTGTAGTCGGATTTGGTACCTGTCTTCAGTTTCTGTAGTTCAGTGGTCTCCTGAGTGGAGAGCTGGAAGAAGTCGATAACATCTTCCGCGACTTCGCTGTGCCGCATTAGGAAGGTGGCTTCCAAGTTTTTCAGGATGTTTCGACCCTCCAAGTTGGATGCGAAGTCATCGGCGTTCTGTGAGATCATCACTACCGAGGTCTGGGTGTCTCTGGCCTCTCGGACGAACTGTTCGAGTGCCTCCCGTCCCTTCTTGCGGCGTAGAATATTGTGGGCCTCGTCAATTATGACGAACGTCTTACCCGTGTTTTGGGAGGTATGGCTGTAGATCGCTCTAACTAATTTTACCAGGTTCTCCGCGTTGTCTTCGCCGCCCCGCTCTTCGACTTGGAAGCCCTGTACCCTCTGTTCGAACTGGTAATCAGTGTCGCTGTTGAGTGTGGTTGTGGAGCCGCCAAGCTGTTCGATGATGCTACCGTACTCGTTTTTCGGGTCGACTACGATGATTTGTTCGAGGCTGGGGTAGGCGAGTTTCCAGCGTAGAAGCAGTGTTTTGGCGTAGAAGCTTTTGCCGGACCCGGTTTTGCCGAGAATGGCAAGGCTGTGGCTGCTCCAGTTCCATAGATCGAGGAGAACTGGTGATTGATCTTCAGTTGAAGTGCCGTAGATTATCCCGGAGCCTTCATTCTGGTTGCTGGTGGCGAATGTGAACCCGCTAGCTGCCGAACTGCTTGGCATTATCCGGGAATGGTTCAAGGGGTCGTTGTAGAGAAGTGACTCTGTTTTGACGGCTTGATCCGTCCGGAAGACCGGTGACTGGTATTCAGATAGCAGTGTATCGAGTCGGGTCTTTGCTTGGGTGTGTGCGTGGTCTCGTTGCTGTGGTGTGTCTCCGTGAGCGACGATGTAGGTGCTGTAGTCGATCAAGGACTGGTTGTTGTCAGCAGCTAGGCTAACCATGTTTTCAGCGTCTTCTCGCCGGGTTCGGAGTTCTGCGATGTCTTTGATTAGACCGCCTCCGAGCCGTGAGTTGATTTCTGCGTCTAACCGGTCGATGTGTCTTTCCAGTTTTCGAACTGTTTTGGACTGGTTCCGGGGTTCGATTCTCTGGATGATGTCGATTCGGCCGTTGCTAGACTGGTTTAGCAGTGTGACTGGCCAGCCGAGTTCTGCGTTAGCAGGGTACTCGGTGATATAGAGCGGTCGGCGGTAAGCCCCGATCTGTGAGTCGGGTAACTGGTAAGTCCGAATGTCGTGGCTTGACTGTTGGTTGAAGCTGTATGCGTATTGCTGGAGTTCTAATCCGGTGACTTGCGTTGCTTCTAGGCTTCCCCGGTTGAGTTGGTCGACTACGACGTCGATCCGGTGGTTGAGCTTTGCTATGGTTTCCGAGTTGTCGGATTCTGTCTCGGGTTCAAGTTCGATGTAGGACTCGATTTTTTCGAATACTGGTTCCAACTGCTCGTAGTGTTCTCGAACATTCTGAAGTAGCTCTCTGAATTGGGTTTCTCCGGGTTTGTCTGCCCTGACAACGATGTAGTGGTGAGTGGTCGTGGCGTTTCCCTGATTCAGATTTTCGAGGTACTGGACGTAGTCCTGGGCCTGACTGGTTTCACCCTTATCCGAGATCTTCTCGATGTAGGTATCGAGTTTCAGTGGTAGCTGCCGAGAGTGAACCTCAATGGGGAAAGAGATCGTATCGTAGAGCTCTGCAAGGACACTGTGTAACGCCTTCTGCTGGGGTTCACCTTGCATGCTAAGCGGTACAGGCTGGACCTTCACCACTCCAACAGCAGTACCGGTGGAGGTCAGCACATACTCGTCACTTACCCTGTCTATCTCAACTGGTTCACTGAATTTCTCCACCAAGTTTTGACGCAGGAAGTGGAACAAGTGAACGTCAACGGTCTTTCCCTCGATCTGGAGGAAAACCAGTGACAATCCGATAAGCAATCCTGCGAGGACACCGAGCAGTGTTCCAACTAGGTCAACAGGGTTGTACGTGATCCCGGCTGTGATCGTGGTCGGAACCAGCAACCGGGCAATGTCTTTGACTGTGAAGTAGCCAAGGAACTTGACCGGTGTAGCGGTGTTCCGCGGAAGACTGAATTTAACCATCAGTTCCCACCTCTGTAACCGAACTTGTTCCTGTCCTGGTTGGCTGCCTGCCGACCCTGCTTCAAACGTTTCTCACGGTACTCCTGCTGCTTCTGCATTTGTTTTCTCTGTTTGACCCGTGTTTTGACTCCTCGTGAGACCATGTACGCCTGGCCGAGGATCGCCTGACTGGCTCCGTACAACTGGTAAGGCATCCAAAGCAGGAGCGTGAACCCGGCAACACCTAGAACCCAGTTAGAAACTCCTTGTACACCGCTGCCTTGAGCAGATAAGAGTGAGAAAATAAATTTGAGTACGAGGACGTCGAGCGGTGCCATCGCTAACGCCGTCCAGTACCCGGAGATGAACGTATCCGCGTATCTCTTGGTTTTCGGGAACGCCCAAGCTAATGCCAGTAAGGGGCTGATCGCAGCTACGAACAGGATGTAGACGTTCCGGATGATGAACATCGCGACTAGTGCAAGTAGGAGAAATGCGTTGATCACCCAGACCAGTACTAGTGACACTGATAACCCGGCTAATTGGGTAGTGGACATCGTCAAACCAGAGGGTGCGAACGCATACACCAACGCATCCGAGAACTCTACCGTGTACTGAAGCAGGGGTAGAGAGATCGTGGCGAAGACTAATCCGGTGATGAACCGGGGAAGTATCATTCGGACCTCGCGGTAGCTGACACCGAGAACCGAGCCATACATGTACAGGATACCTGTCGCAGGAAGCACTAGTCCGGCAACCGCATAGGTCACCAGTAGTATATCTCGGTGAACTTCCTCGACGACCGGGTTGGGATAGATGGTCGGTGTGTTAGTCAGTATTAGCGTGAATTGTCGAACCAGTTGCTGTGCCAAGGTGTGAAACGGTTTGAACAGGACAGCTATCAGCAAGTCTTCGAGTGTGGTATCCCAGGTGCCGGTGAAGTCGGCTAATTCGTCGACAAGGTCATCAATAGCTGAGCTCAACCCGGAGAAATCGATAACAGTCTCCGAATCATCTTCCTCGTCCTCCTCGTTCTCAGGAGTGGGTGTCGTAGCCGCTACTGGTACTGCTAATCCGGTGATCAGCAGTACGACTACCAGGATTTTGAACGGGTTCATGTGCAGAAGGTCCCTCCCATCTGGCTGGTCAGGAACGAGACAATCATTCCTGCCGACAGTAACAGCACGGTCCCGATGAATACGCGTTTCACCGTTCTCTTACCGTGTTGAGTGTAGTCGTCACCGAACGGGCCAGCGATCAGGATACCTGCAACTGTGAATCCCAAGGTGGCTAGTCCGACACCCAATAGGAACGCGACATCCGTCAGGGTGTGAAGCAGCTCAAACAACGGCAGCAACTCCGGAGGAACACTGCACGGTAAATTATCGTGGGATGCCGCCGCAGGCTGAGCTGTAAGCGTCAGCAGCAGTGCGGATAGCACCAGATTCAACGTTCTTACACGAGCTTTTGGAATCCGTTTTCTCAACATTCCAGATAGGAATAGAGCAGCTCATATCATATTTCAGACGTTTTTCGAAGTTTCAAACCTGACTGTAACCTGCAACGCGTTCGAATTTTCGAACAGTATTATTACAGGGGACTTCGGTACAGTATTTGTGAGCCGGTAAATGGATCTGAGAATTTTAGAGGTTAAACGGCTTAGAGACAAGTTCAAACTGAACTTGCCGAAGTCTATACGCGAGCTGGTCTCGTTTGACCACCCTGTCTACGGGGAGTCGGTACAGTGGCATATTGACACAGAGAGTAAGGTAGCGGTTCTTTCTAGGTCATTTGAGGAGATAGAGGAAGGTCAGAGAAGGAACCATGCCCTGAGCAGTGAGAACTTCATACCATTAGAAAGGGTGAACGTGACTTCTGGTTCTACTATCGTTTTGATTAGTGAAGTCAGGAACAGTGTTGAATGGGAGGCAGAGGTCTCGGGACAAGTTGCTTACTTAGCCCATGATGAAATGTTGGAGGGGCAAAGAAGATCAGTGTACCTGGTTGGTGGGGAGGTCGCACGGGAGATGATCGATAAGGGTGTCTCGGTTAGTCCGGATTATGAATCGATTCTCAGCGCCACACCAGAATAGAGTAGAGATTTCAATATGTCTAATTTGAAGATGCAGCTTCCATTACCTTCTTCTGGAGATCGACTCCCGCTTTTAGCATTTTTACTGCTGCATCAACAGAGGTCTGTAATTGTTCGCTATCGAGGTCTTCTGGAATACGCATGACTGCTAGATGATTCTCAGTATCGCCGGTGTCTTTCTCAATGTAGGAGTCGGATGAAGAATATGCGTTCACAATGTGACTGAATTTTTGTTTAACAAAGGAAGCATCTAAAACACCTCTATATGTAATCAGGGCTTCCAGCAGAATACCTTGTCCGTTTAAATATGGGTCAGACCGATAGATCTCGATTTCACTCTGTGCTAAGTATTCTCTTTCTCCTAACTCAGGGCGCTTTGCTGGATATTTGTATTCCTGATCTAGTTTATATATGAAGTGTCTTGGGTCGTCTAGTAGTAGTTCGTCTAAGTCGATGTGTTCTCCGGGAAGTGTTAGATCTGGGTGGTCATGGAAGACAGATAGAATGTTTTTACGTTCTGATCCGGATTCTAAATCGCTTGGCATGAGCGGCTACAGGTGTCCCATTTGCTTAATAACTAGTGTGTACCCCTGCCTGGTTCTCTATTGATCTGAGGTGAAGTGCTGAGTCCAAGTGAAGCTGGGTGTTACTTGTTGAGTTTGTTTGTTGGGATTCCGAGTTTGGAATACAAGATGAGGTGGAATTGTCTATTCAAGGAGAACGCTATACTTTCGACGATTTAGACGAGTTGTACAAAACCGCAGATAGATTGCCTGAAGTGAGTCGTCACGACGTCTATGCCCATCACACCGAGAGTGATGAATGGGAGAGTGTGCCGTACAGGGATTCTTTGTGGACTGATGATGGTCGGACCACAGGTGTAGTCTCAAGCAATGACGACTTCTACAACGTGATTCAGTACGGTGATATCCTCGAAACAGTTGGTGACGCTGTAGAGCAGCACGGTGATTTGAATATCGGTGTCAAGGGAGGTGTTTCACTGTCCCCGACAGCTCATAGAATGAGTGCCAACATCGATTTTACCGGAGACACTACGGTCTACGCCAATCAGGATGATCCGATCAATCTCGGTCTGAAGGTGCGAAGCGGTCACAGTGGTTTTCACGGTTTGAAGTATGACGTTGGTGCTGAACGCCAGGTCTGCAGTAACGGGATGATGGCTTTTGTTTCCGAGCTCGGGTTCGATCAGACACACGGAGATCCATTCCAACCCGGGTTAGCATATCACGCAGTAGATGCAGTGATTGAGTCTCCCGCCGAGATCGAGCACCGATTGTCTCAGGCACAGAACCGAGAGTTGATGAATCAGGATGAAGCACTGCTCGTACTCTTAGACCAAGGGATTGGAAACTTCCTGGAACAACCGGTTCCAGACTTACTCAATGCACTGCACGAGGAGGTGGATGATCCAGAATCACCGACGCTTTGGGAGACCTACAACGCGGCCACACGCGCACTAACACACTACACCGGTGACGTACCTGATTACGACTTGGACCACGGATTCGAGCAAGCCGCCAAACTCCTAGAAACCGGGTACAACGAGATTCCCGACCCAGAGCAGCTGGGAAGGCAGACAGTTGAGCGTAGAGCACAGCAACGGATCGAGTCTACTGAATCGGATGAGTATTGGGAGGGTGAAGATGAGAAAATCAGAGAGCTGCTTGAAAAGCACGGAGTAGAGGCATAGAAGAGGGTGATTCACTGATTACAGATTTTGATGAAGAAGAGCCTTTAGCGGCTTGGGAGGCAGCATTCCTTCCGAATTGGACGTGGGAAGCCTACGACAAAACCGAAGATGACCTGTATTTTGGCCGTGTCAAATCACCGAATACGTATGACTCGTGGGAGTACGGCTACTTCAGCCAAGACCAGTTAGAACAGGCTGGTGCCTACCGCATCGACCTAGATCCAGATAGCGAAGACCCACTGTTTCCGGACGGAGGTACACCTGTTGAGGACGTCGTCGGAGTGTATGAAACCGAGTTAGAAGCACTACTCGAAACAGGGGGTGATGAAAATACAAACGGTAGATGAGCTTCTCGACGAGTACACGGAGCAGAAACAGTTCGTGGAAGAGGAGAAATCGTACCGGATTAACTTGACCGGAGGCACCACGTTCTCCGGTCCACTCCGATATAAGTTGGAGAACAATTGACTGTGAATATCAATACTAACGCGCTTCTACCTTTGAATCCGGATTATTTGAGATTTACTCCAGCATCTTCGAGGATTCTTTCCAGATAATTTTTCCCATCTTTTTTGTCCTGTAGGTAAACGTTATTCTCCTCATAGTTTTCGACGCTGAAGTCATCAAATCGGTCGTTCAGGGTTTGTTCGTCAGTAACAGAAATGACATAAGAATGCATTTCAACATTGGAATCGTCGAGCTGGTCTTCCAACTTATCAATCCGCTTAGCCAGTTTCACTTTATCTGCGTTCTCGACTTGAGCTGGTTCCCATACCATGCCGTGTGGATCCAGGAATATCAGTTTCTGACTCTGATCGCTCTTGATCCAAAGTAGGAAGTCTGGATATCCACCTTGCTCAAACCCAACCCCTCGGTTACGCGGATTCCGCAGTAAGTAAATAGTCTCTTCAGATAGCTTACCCTCTTTACACAATCCGTCTAGTCGCTCAACAAGCCTTTGCTCATCTTCATTGAGGGATTGCGCCGGTGCCTTCAATTGTTCTTCTGGATCTTTATCTTCGATATTCTTCTTGATGAATAGAGGTTGGTAGAGGCTCCTATCGAAGGAAAGGGTATAGTTGCTATTTGGATCACTAGCACTCTCGATGATTTCTGTTACTTCTTCAATGAGGTCGTTATCATCGGGAATTCTAAATTTGAGGTCGAAATTTAGTTCTGGATCTTCTTCATTAAGGGTCTGATATTCTCTCCGTAGATCTTCCCAATTGGACTTCTCAGTAGTGTAGAAATTATCTATGTAGCTGCGAAGGATGATTCTAATAATTTCCTCAGTCTTCTCTTTTTCTGTGACTATGCTATCCGACTCAATTCGTCTCTCCGGACATTGAAGCACGAATTCGTCGTTATTGATTATTTTCCTGAGGTCCTTTTTATCCAAAATCAGATTGGAGTAGCCGCTGCGTTCTTTATATCCAATCATATCAATTAAGATCTGATCCCAATCAACTAGAGATGTCTTCAGATCATCACCGGTCATCTTGTTTTTCTCTTCACTCAATCCTAAAGAGGAACGACTACGGAGAGTTTGCACTTCTGGATATAAATCTACAAACGGCTTATGAGAATCAGAAACATCTAAACTGGAAACCGTTTCGTCAACGTAATTAGTCTCGTCACTCCTTCGAGGAACCTTGAGATCATCATCAACTAGATCTGTATCGACCTCCGTCTCCACAGACTTTGTGACAAACCCGGTTGGTATATCTTCTTTTTCGAGCTGATCCTCGAATTCTTTAATGTAATCTGCCTTGATCCCAAATACATTCAGCCTTTCAAGGATTTCAATATTTTTGGGGATCTCAGATTCAGAGAGTTCTAGATGGGCTGTACGTTTCAACGAATGGTTCTTTCCACGAAGACGTATCCCTCTACCGAAGATCTGGATGATTTCAGCACCCTCATTACGACCGACTCGCATCAATCCCATATTGGAAACTCGATAGCTGTCCCAACCTTCGGTGAATCTTTTTGCACCGATCAGAACGTTCACGTCTGAATCGCCTGAATCCAAATCTGCGAAAATAGAGCCTTTGAACTCCTGCTCTTCAACGACTATATCGGTGTTTTCCTCAATTCGGTCAACAAACTGCTTAGTGGTGCCGGCACCAATATTCACGAGACCGAAGTACTCTTCATTTCTTCCAACACGTAACCCAATTTCTCCTTCCGTGTTCTTCAGCCGGACAACATTGAGTTCAGTATCCGCCGAAGAATTGAATATCAAATCCAGAAGTTCCTGATACATTTCTTCTGGGCTGATATCTGCAGTCTTCAGGTAATTGAACCGGTCCTCAAATAGGGGTTTGCCGTCCTCGTCAAGAAACTCAGTGCCTGATAGGATATCATCTATTTCGTCTATTATCGTTTCTCGATTACTGAGCACTCGATTCAGAAATCTCACAACCTCTTCTACGTCAGAGACTTTGTCCTTCTTTGTCAGTTCTCGGCCACTTACCGCGTTTACTGTTTGCCCGACAAAGATCCAAAGCGGGTCCTCCAAATTGAAGTCTTCAAGGTTCTCTGAATTCTCCGTGAAGTACTTCTTCTGTTCATAGAATGAGAGCAGATTTGCGGTTAAGTACTTATTTCGGCGTGTCGATTCATCATCTGCAAGATTCAAAATGTCGTATTCTTTTCCGAACCCGTCAATATGGAAATTCCGGAATGAATAGTCAAAGAGGATTGACTTGACATAGCGATTCTGTAATTGCTCGTTTTCGATAGAGCTCAGTGCTTGACCAAAGGTCGCACTGTATTCAAAGGAAAATCCATTCTCACCGATTACCTGTTCTCTATAGTTAATCCAGGTATCCCCTTGAGCTCCTTTGTGTCCTTCATCAACGAACACGAGGTTGTCTCCCTCAAACATTTCTACTGGGAATGTCTTGTCGCCATTTTCATCACTTATCTTATATATATCTAAAACGCTTACTAGAGCGTCTGAGGAAGAGTTGTTTCCGGGGCTGAACTTTTCCGCTTCAATTCCACTCGCTTCAAATTCTTCTAGATGCTGCTCGGTTAGGCCGCTGTCAGGAGTGATCAGTAAGATATTTTCAACTTCTTGGCTTGTATATTTCTGGAATTGCCAGAAGTTTGCGTGCATAACCAGGGTTTTCCCTGAACCAGTAGCCATCCAGTAAGCGAGTTTACGTAGGTTACCTTCCTCTAGAGAATATAAGTCGTCAGCATCTAATTCGGCTTTCTTGTCATCTATTACCTGGCTGAACTCCTCTTTTAGCTTCTCTCGATGGTTGTAGAAAAGATCAAGATATATTTCTGTGAATAGCAGTGAGAGATACTGGAAGTACTTCAGTCGAATATCTTCATCTCTATTTTCATTTAGCTTCTTCTCATACTCCCCGATGTTTTGATCATACTGGTCGATACGATCCCAGACCCAATCGGTCGGCTCTAATTCCGAAGTCAGATTCTCTTTAAATCGACTACGGTTATCGGCCTTGAATCCCTCTTCTGTATCATTCAACGCTTCTCGGAAGTCTTCAAAGCTGTCAGCGCCGAACTTGTTGTTGAGATACTCAACTAGTACGAGTTTCTGGTCGAAGTTGTCCATCTATTCCCACATCCGGTTCTGGAAGATTTTTTCAATAGACTTTGCGTCGGGGAGAGCGCTGTCGTAGTTTATATACACGGAATCCTCATCCCCCAGTACGTTACTTCTCAGGAACTCTCGATCGTTTTCAAAGAATTCTTCGCCGTCATCGTCTTCAACAGTTCTCCAAATCACCGTGACATTCTCATTGTCTCGCTCGCCATTTACTACACGATACTTCCGATCATTGTTTTCCAGCTGCTGAATACTTCGAACCTCCAGACCTAGGAGATAATTGAAAGTCTCTATAAGATCGATTGTCTCTTTCTTGGTTTCATTCCCTTTTTGAATATAAAGAGAGTACTCAAATGGATCTTTCAGCCCTCCAAGATCTAGCAAAGACGGCCCATCTACTTCGAAATTCAGATAATAGGACAGTCTGCTCGGTGAGAATTCATCAAATGAGGCTTGCGAATCTCCACTTTTCAGATTTTCTTGGTGTAATGTGTCCTCGAAATCTTCAGTCTCAATGTACTTGAATAGGTGTGAACGACCACTAGAACCCTCTGGAACACCAAGTTCCCAATCTTCACTGTAAACCCACTTGATGATTCTCGGCTTGATCACTTCGTGGAGGTAATCAGCCATCTCAATCATTACATAATCTCTATTCTGGTCATACTCTTCATTTAGCTCTAATACTGCCTGCGCAGTAGTTCCGGATCCTGCAAAGAAGTCTAAAACTGTTCCATCATGACCTGCCCCAATCTTCACACATTTTTTGATTAGATCCACAGACTTGGGGAAGTCAACGGTATGGTCGCCCATCAAATGCTTCAACGCTTCTTTTCCTCGCTGATTATTGATTTCTTTGTCGGTCCATACCGATTTTGCCATCGTTTTAGCGACTTCTCCGTTCTCATCTCTCAGGTAATCCTTTCTATAAACTCGCCAGTCTCCATTCCTCGTCTTCCGACCGACCAACATATCGATATTGTTAGCTACTTTCTCTTCACTCCACGTCCAACAATCGTCCCGTCCCCGGGAATCAGTGGGATGTATTTCTATTGAATAATCTTCATTTTCTTCTAAGGCGACTTCATTTGTATCTGGATTGATATAAAGCGGAAAATACAGATTCGGACGGTTTTCTCGGTTGAATTGTGGATTTCTGTTTCTGAGACCAATGTCTCTATATTTGCCCCGATCATCTTCTCTATCGTACTCTTCCAGCATCTCACCTTCTTTTGGCATTCCGGTTATCGCATCTGTATTCGAGCTATCCTTCACATAGCTCAGAATGTATTCGTGTGTATGAGCGACATATTTGTCCATAGTCCGTCCACGCGGGTTGAGCCGAGCAATGAGGTTTGCAGCATTATTCTCTTCTCCAAATATGTCACTAAGGAGTAGATTGTATCGATCCATTTCATTATCGTCTATACTAGAGAAAAATGCTCCATCTTCGTTCAGCAATTGACGGCTGGCAGAAGCCCGATCATTTAACATACTGAGCCAAGAAGAGTGCGGATAATTGTCTTTGTAGACAAACCCGTCATTTCCTGTATTATATGGGGGATCAATGTAGATACAATCGATAGAATCAGAGTATTTGTTTTCCAATAGCTTAAGGCTCTGATAATTCTCCCCGTTTACCAGTACTCCTTCTGTAGCGCTATCGACATCATCAATATGAGAGAGCAGCCTGAACTTGAACTCTGGATCGAAAAACTTGGTATCAATCATCATCGATTGATGCTGTTCTAAATAATCCTCGTCAAATTCAGCACTACCGGTATACTTCGCAAGACCGCTTTTTTCGTCGATTGCGTAGAGTTCCCTCCACTTTTCTAATTGCTCATCGTTCTCAAGAATCTCAGAGTAGAGTTCTTCTGGAACCTTATCGAGTGTGACACAATATTCAGAGTTTACGACGAACTTCTTCTTCTCATAAAGCTTCTTCTGGAAGTCTTCTATTTGGGATATAAATTCAATTATTTCTGTGGCAATATTCTCAACCGCGTTAAGTCTAGCCCGAACGTGAGATGGTATCTCTCCAGTTTCATCGGTTAGTTCTTTCCAAGAAAATACCTCATTCTTCAGATAGAAGTCCAGTTCTTGTTCAAGAAAGCCTCCTAGATCCTTGTGGATGAAATAATCTTCTTCGTTCTTAGTGCGGTAATTCTTAAGATGCTTCTCTAGTACGCTACTGTTACTATATTCGGTCTCAGTATCACTCTCAAGGACCTCTCGCAGTTGTGAGGAAACTTCTGATAGGATTCTTTCTTTTATATCGTCCTGTATATCGCCAGACTTTGTACGAGAACTTTCTGAGAGGCCATATT
This sequence comes from Halovalidus salilacus, assembly GCF_031852275.1. GTDB lineage: Archaea > Halobacteriota > Halobacteria > Halobacteriales > Natrialbaceae > Halovalidus > Halovalidus salilacus. The sequence goes on from NZ_CP134700.1 coordinate 1,271,710, forward strand.
CATCATAGTCTTCCTCTCTTAGTGGTCGGTATTCGAAATGTACAGTAAGGCAGCGGTCTTCCTGTTCGATCGGGTTCCGCTCCCGAAGGACGAAGTATTTCTCGTCTCCTTTCTTGTTACTCTTTTCTACGTGCGCATCGTGGAGTTTGAATTCGATGTCGTAGGAGTCCTTTCGGAATTTATAGTCTTGGAATTGTTCACCAGTTTTTACGAAGTACTGATCCTTGTTTGCCCAGTGGAGTTTAACCTCTTCGCCGTTATACGGAATGGCGTATTTTTCCTGGTTAGCTGCCCTTCGCTGAGGGATGAAGTCACCGTCTTCGTAGTATCGTTTAAAGAAGCGGTAGAGGTCCTGATATATTGCTGCCTCTGTACTTTCACCTATGTCTGCTTTCTCAGCTTCAGCTTTCGCTTCTAAATATTCGTCTTTTCGTTCTTTAGCAATTCCTTGTGCATCGTCAGGGAGAGCCTCTTCATCTATATTTCCGTGTTCATCAGCCCAGTGGGGGAAATCGTTATTTATCTGCTCTTTTGCTGCTTCAAGCCGTTCTCGAGCCTCACTCTGCTCTGTAGCTTGGAACTCCTCTAATTCATTCTTGACCTTTTCTTGGAGTTCTTCATCAAGAAATTCCTCAATCCGCCCCCGTTTTTCATTCATTATACGATACACACCGAAATCAAGATCCGCACTTTCAAATTGGAAGAGTTCTTCTAGAAGGGCTCGGAACTTTTCGTATTTTTCTTCTGTTTCGGGTTTTTCCCGGAGGTTCTGCTCCTCTAGGAAGTTTAGAAGGGCTCTTCTCTTTGCTGAGGACTTAATGCCTTTTACTTCTCCAAGTTCGTCCCACGTGATACCTCTCAGATCTTCAAGGGTATCATAACCCGCATTTCGAAAGCTATCGATTTTTGAAGGGCCAAATCCGGGTAAATCAGCAATGTCCTCTAGCTTAGCCATATTAGACAACTCCCGTCTAACCATTAAGAATGTTGCTCAAGCTGGACGAGTGAGTATCTCATATCGAGTCCTTGACAAATTCGAAAAGATAGTTATCTAAATAGGTTATCAAGCTCCGCGAAAAGGGTTTGAAACGCCTCTATAGAGCTTTCAGGATTATTAGAACCGGTGAGAAGTATCTTCCCATTCCTGAAGATCAAAAATGTTCCTATAAAATCGGGGGATCGATAGAGTAGACCTGGAAATTGCTCCGGCTCATACTCTGTATTCTCCAACCCAAGCTCAACCGCAATAGGATCAAGATTTAACTCTCTATGATATTTTTCTAAGTAGACTAGATTTCGAATTTCGAAGTCGGGATCGTCAAATGTTAGACCTAATTCTCGTACTACTGATAGAAATTTTTGATTGGCGTTGATTAGTTCGTCTATTGAGTCTGCGCCAGCGATATTGTATTTTCCAGTCCTGAATATCATAATAGCCGGAGAGCCATCATTAAAACGGATATACAACCCAGGCCAGTACTCTGGGTCGTATCGAATTTCATCTGCCGAAATTTCTTCATATAAGGCTTGTAGATCTAGCTCCTGTTGCAGGTCTCCGCCCCCAACGGCATTAACGAGTTCTGGGCTCACCATCAGTTGATAAGCACGATTCTCCCCGAAGCCACTATAGTAATGGGTATTTCTCCTAAGAGAGTATCTATTGGGTCTCCAGACCTGCTTCATCTGAAATGGGGCTCTGGCCATCCAATAGGAGATAGCAGTGTCTCTAATCATTATGGGTCAAGATATTGAGAATCTTCTGGAGTTTGCGAAGCGGAACGGGGTTTTGGATGATCCTAGTGTTCGACGGTTGGTTTTAGCTGCTGGTGCCTCGGATAGCGAGTATTTGCAGAGGTTAGCTTCCCGAACAGTTCTCAATAAGTCGGTAGGGCACTGGAGATATCCGTTTGATTCTCAGCGGGTTTCTGGGAGGATTAGGTTGGGTAATGATTTCCCTGGTCGACCGTTTTTGTTGTCGGAGGGGGATTTGACTCAGCATTTGTTGGCGGTAGGGCAGTCAGGGAGTGGTAAGACGACGTTGTTCTATAATATGTATGAGAATGTTGGTGTCCCGGTCTGGTTTTTTGATTTGAAACAGGACTACCGTCACTTAGCCAGTAGAGATAGTGATTTGTTGGTGTTGCCGTGGAGTGAGTTGAAGTTGAATCCGTTGCGGCCGCCGAACGGTGTTCCTCCTCGGAGGTGGGCTCAGGTCTTCAGTGAAATGTTCGGGCATAGTACCGCGTTGTTGAGTGGTTCTAAGAATTATTTATTGAAGTCGGTGATCAAGCTGTACAGGGCCTACAATCAATTTGAAGAGGTGTCGGAGCCGTTTCCGAGTTTGATTGAGCTTCAGGCCTTGATTGAGGCAGATTCAATGAGTTATATGCGGAAGTCATCGAACTACCGCGATACGGTTTTGAACCGTTTAGAAGCGATGAACCTTACAGCAGGCACGGTTTTCGATTGTAGCCGGGGTTACGACTTGGAGGAGTTATTGAAACGAGATGTGGTGTTCGAGTTTGACGGCTTGAGTCGTGATGTCCAGAATTTTTTGATGGAGGTTCTGTTTGCTCACGTGTTTGAATTTCGCTTGGCCCAGAATCAGCGGAATCAGGGTTTGCGGCATTTGTTTTTCTTGGATGAGGGTAAACGGGTTTTCAGTGTTTACAAGGAGAGGCAGAATGCTTCTGGACTGCCTGAGATCGATGAGTTGACGGCGAAGATGCGGGAGTTCGGTGAAGGATTGGTTGTGGGTGATCAGGAGCCAAGTAAGTTGACGGACTCGATCAAGGCTAACACGTACACCAAAGTGTTGCTGCCATTGGGTGATCGGAAGCAGTTTGACGAGGTTGCAGACAGTTTGAATTTGTCTGAGCGGCAGCGAGAGTTTGCCCAGGGATTGGGTACTGGTGAAGCGGTTGTTCAGGTCGGTAACAGTAGTCCGATACCGGTAAGTTTGGATGATTACAGTTTGGAGAAGCAGGTTTCGGATGAAGACTTGGAGCAAAGCCAAGCTGATAACTGGACCAGTCTTTCGTATGACCCTCGAAGTTTGACACCTGGTTTCAAATCAATTGTAGCACCTGGTCGTTCAGATGAGGTCGAGAGTCCGAAGGTCGTCGAGGACCCACAAAGAGAACTAGATCTAAGCAGTGATGCAAACCAATTCCTCAAAGACGTAGTGGAGAACCCGTTTCGTGGTTTAACCGACCGGTACAGCGATTTTCCGAGTAGTTACAAGGGAAACAAGGCGAAGAACGAACTTGTCGACAACGGTGTTGTAGTTGAGAGAAAGGTCCACACCGAGAAAGGCAAGCGGAAGCTGTTACAGTTAACCGATAAAGGCCGAGAGTACGCAGAAACCGAGCTCGAACTGGAGGTGAAACACAGGGGTCGAGGAGGAGTTATCCATCGATACTGGCAGCACCAGATCAAAGACTTGTTTGAAGAAACTGGCTGGTCTGCATTCTTGGAAAAGTTCGATGCCGACGTCTACGTCAACATGGGAAACACGGAGTTAGTGGTTGAGGTCGCGATGGGAGACAACCCCCGAGAAATCAAACACGTGGAGGAACACTTGGAGCGGTTCGACACTATCTGGATCGCCTGCCGTAACCAGGAAGTCCGGGAGGGACTACGCCAGAGAATAGCTGAAAAAAGGTTAGACGATAATCGGGTCGTGTTTCGACTGTTTCGGGAGTTCAACAAGGAGCAGCTGCCTTCGACGTAGGGAGTTCTGCGGTTTCGCTGTATCGGAATAAAGTACTCTATCTGTATTTTTAATCAAGGTATGATTGTTGTATATCACGTTTTGTGTACTTGCTGAGGGCGGTTCTGATGTGTTCTGGCTTGACCGTTTGATACCCATTTTCGGAAGCAAGAGAAATTGCGTCTTTGGCGACGTCTTCAGTGAATTTCTCTAGGACGTCTCCGAGCTGGTTTGATGCTCCTTCGGATACCCGTTTGTCGGTCTCTTGTTTTAGTAGAATACTCATAGATCGGGTAGAAAATTCCATATCAATGTGTTAGATATTTAACTTATTTAAAGATTCTAGATCCAATTTCACTTGAAAACTGAAACGAAGGAAGGAGAGCAAAGGAAACAACGAGAAACAGGCTCCGAACGGATAATAGCAAGCCCCATCCGGGCCATGAACGAACCGTTCGGTGTCCCAAAGCCTTCTCTGACCGGAAACTAAGCAAGAGAAACGTTCCGTGAGAGGGCACTGTACCGACCGTTCGGTGTTCGTCAAGAGAAACGAACCCTCAAGTGAAGCGTGTTGTCTCCCTGCTTTCCTTCTAACTTATGGAGACCAACTAATCTATGTCCACTACAAAATACGTCAATGTCGAGAAAGCACTTCAAAATCTAGATGACTCAGAACTCACACCGGAAAATGTGGAGGCGATACGGTTCTTCATCGACGAGTGTGCTGCTGAAGGATTAAGCCAAGTACGTCAACGAAGACTTATTACCGCCCTCAAGTCGGTTATCAGATTCTGCGCTCCGGACGATTTCACACTGTCTGAAGCAACCGAGGCAGAACTCAAGAAGACGATAGCCACGCTTCATCGTACCGATCGGTACACTAAGTCGACGAAGCATACGATGAAGGGAGCGGTCAAAAAGTACTATAAAATCGAGAATGGTGGACGTGAGCACCCTGAGAAAGTCGATTTCTTCACCGTTCATCAGGGGCAGACCAGTACTGTTAGCCGGGAAGATCTGTTCACCAAAGACGAACTGAAGAGTTTGTTTCAAAATTTCTCAACTACCCGTGATCGAGCCCTTACAATGGTGCTGTACGAATCAGCTGCCCGTCCCGGAGAAGTTCTCTCCCGTAACCTAGCAGACTTCACATCAAACGAGAAAGGCGACTTCATCTTCCTGGAAGGTCTGAAAGGAACTCCTGATAGGACCAATCAGTTGGTTCGAGCCGGTAGAACACTGCGTGAATGGATTGCTCACCACCCCTTAGGAGGGGAGATCGGAGATCTTGAGGATCCTAGTGCCCCTCTCTGGGTAAAAAGCGAGCAGCAAGCCTGCAAGAACTGTGGTAAAATCCCTCATCACCACAAAGACTCGTGTAGTTACGAACCGGACTTAGCCGATCGGATGAACTACGATGGTTTTCGACGTCGGTTCAAAGCTGCCTGCGAAAAAGCTGGGATACCGAGCAATAAGTCCCGTCCGTACAACCTGAGGCATACACGATTGACGGAGGTAGCGACGTTTATGGGATATGAGCAGTTGAACAAGTTTGCCGGCTGGAAACCAGGATCTGACAGGGCGAAAGTCTACGTCCACCTGAATAACGACGATGTGAACAAAGCGATCCGTAACAAGTACGGACTTGATACTTCTGAAGATGAGGAGGAACCAGTTCCATGTCCATTCTGCGGTACTGAGAATCAGCACGAATATAGCGAGTGCCGTAATTGTGGACGGGCATTAAGCCTCAAGAAGCAGGCTGAGAAACAAAATAAGCAGGAAGTCTTGGAGCGACTGAATGAATTAGAAGAGAACGGGACTTTGGAGAAGCTGCTTCGATTGGAGGATGCAAACGAATCCTAGTCTTGTGTCACGGTGAAAAAGAAGCGACCTCTAAAAACCGTGTATGGGTCGAGAACTCACTGAAAGGCTTCACGAGGCAGAGCAACTGCTTCAGAAAGTAAGCTCTTGGAGTGAGGAAGAGGTAGAGGGTCTGCCGTTGTTCTACAGACGGAAGGCAAGGGAATACCGGAGTCTACTGCAACCCGGCGAGCAATAACCTGTAACCTCTTCCACTCCCCCAATTATCTTCTATGGATTACCTGGGTGATGACTGGGATCTTGACCAGTTTCTTGAAGAGAATCAAGAAAATCAGCGGCAGCGTCTAGAGACCGAGTTGGAGCGGATTCAGAACCAGTTAGACAGACGAGATGAAATAAATGAGGAAGTACTGGATGAGCTCGGTTCAAAATTAGATTGGTACCTCGAACGGTTAGAAAATGAGTATCGGACTCACGGCTCTTCCAATGTAGATGAGTTGAAGTCAGAGATCAAACGGTTCTATTCTTTGATTAGAGATGAAAAACAGCAGCACTGGAACGACAAGCAAAGGCTGGAGCGTGAGCGCCGGGAACTTCTCCGTGAATTAAATGAGTTAGAGGAGTTTGATATTCAGGACTTGTTATAGCTGCCAGCATAGTTGAGACGGATTTCTCGTGTTTTGCCTTTGATGCCGCCGTAGTGGTATTCTGCTTTGATCAGGTTGAGGAGTTCGAGTTGTTTTAAGTGGTCGCTGATACGGCGGTTGCTCAGTGATTCCCGTTCTTGGGATTGACAGAGTTCTTGGTAGCTTTGGTAGACGTCTCCGGTCTGTATCGTTGTGTCTGTGTTTTCTGCGAGTTCTTGGATTGTTCTAAACAGCAGGCGGTGATGTTCGGTGAATGGTTCGAGAAGTAGGTCGATATATTCGTTGAGTGCTTTCTCTTCGATCTGCTGGACGTGGTTTTCGGTGATGATTTTATCTGCTGTCTCAGCTGCAGCTTTCAGCCATTGGATCCCAAGTCGGGGGTTGGTGGTTTTTGAAGCGATGTAAGTTAGGCCTGATTTCTGTACAGTCTGTGGTTTCAATGATTTTCGTGCCCGGTCAAGGATTATGTCGTAGAGCTCTTCCCCAGTGTATGGCTCCAGTTGAATCGGGTACGGTTGTAGGCTGCTGAATGTCCTTTCCTCTACCTGCTTTTGCAGATTCAAACCCTGGTTGGAGATAGTGATGACGTTGACCTTGGATTGGTTTTTCATCCGGGAGAGAAAGTAGAGGAGGCTGTCCCCGTCGTTTTCGAGCAGGAATTCTATTTCGTCGAGCGCTATTACTGTATGAATGGCTCCGGTTCGTTCCTCGATCTTTCGCTGGAGATCGGATGTGTGGTACCCGGTGTTGACTGGTTCCTCGGTTAGTGATTGAAGGATCTGTCTCAGTGCTTTGTACTGGGTATCCGAGTTTTTGCAGTCGACATAGCATGTGTTCACCTGGTCAAGTTGGTTGAGTTGGTGAAGTGTTAGATGGGTTTTCCCGGTTCCCTCGGGTCCCTGGAGGTGAATGTTTCTGCTGCTATCTGGACCGATTAGGTTAGAGAGTGCGGTTTTGGTGTTCTCTCGGTTGACAAAGTCTGAGGGAATGTATTCTGGTTGCAGTGGCTCAGGGTCGGAGATTAGTTTGCGTGTCATCAAACAGTGTCTGTGAATTGTTGTTTTACGGGGGTTTAGCGATACCCGGGTTCAAATGAAAAGCTGGGATACTGATTTATTTGAACCGGAGAATGTTCCACGAGTTCCGTTACACCTTATTTAGTGGTATCAAGTGAACTGGGGTGCCGGACCCTCTTTTTGAATGTAACCTATCCTGAATTGTATTATTCGCAGTGAAATGCGAGAAAGAGGGGGAGGCATTCTTAGACAATGTTTGATTCAAAACAACAAGATGGACGCGGTATACTTAGAAGTGAAACCTATCTAGACACTGGTTTTCAACCGGAGAAACCGGTGGGAAGACGCAGTGAAATAGATCGGATAGTGGAGGCGGTGAAACCGGTTACCCGTCGACGTAGCCCTGAAAACCTGTTAGTCTATGGTCCGGCCGGTATCGGGAAGACCACCTGTGTACGCCACGTCTTCAACCGGATGGAGGAAGAGACCACTTCTAAAGCAGTGTACATCAACTGCTGGCAGTACAACACTCGTCCCTCCTTACTGACTGAGTTATTGATTCAACTGGGTTATCCGGCACCACGGAAAGGAAAGCCGGTCGATGAACTGCTCTCGAAAATCCGTGAGTGGTTGAGCAAGAATCGTGGAGTGGCAGTCGCACTTGACGAGTTCGACCAACTAGAGGATCGAACCGAGATCATCTACGACTTGCAAATGCTGAACGAAGACTCAGAAAACCAGTTAGGTGTCGTGATGGTGTCAAACCAGCACCCGACCACGATTGAATTAGACCCTCGAAGCCGCTCCCGACTGAACTGCCAGACGCTTGAATTCAACTCATACAACACGGCTCAACTCGAACAGATACTGGAAAACCGGGTGGAACAAGCATTTCGTCCTGGATCCGTACCGGATAAGGTTATCACAAAGATTGCGGAACAGGTAGCCGAGAACTCGGGTGACTGTAGACAGGCTCTTTCACTACTGCTTCAGGCCGCACGAAAAGCGGAGCAGAAGGGGCTTTCAGAAGTGTCAGAAGAATTGGCAACGTGACAGAATTATTCTCATGAGTATAGTTCCGGACTAGTATTGGAGTTCAGGCCGATAGACTGCTTGCCCGGTGTTTCAAGTGGGTGCGGGATAATACTAAGTCGACGAAGAGACCCGCCAGCAACCGGATATACAACTAATACCAGGACGGCGACGCGATCTGAGAAGACGATTGAAAACGTGTTGTCTGAAGACGGTCAAATCACCGTTTTTAGGCCACGAAACGTATCAATGTCTTGGTAAGGACGAGAGCCCGGGTTCAAATCCCGGCCTAGGCTTTTCTGTAACCATTTACCCGGAGCGAAACCGCCGAGTGACGTGAACGAGAAATAGCGCTCTTACGCTCACGTCTCGTCGATTGCTGGTGAGTACACGCGAGATATGTCAGTACTGGATCAGCACGTTCGAGAGTACGCGCTGAACCGCCGGCAAGCGGGTCGGGGCCGGCGTTCACGGCCTCGCCTCGAGGACGAGGTTGAACGGCATCTCGGTCGCCCGACGGACGCGCGTAAATCCGCCCTCGGTGATCACCTCGCGAAGACGCGCTTCGCCGGCCTGCGCTCCCAGTACGGGGTCGCCGCCCTGGGCCAGCGAGTTCGGTACGCAGGCCATCGTCGAGGCGCAGTAGAACGCCCTGCCCACCGGGTTGAGGTTGTCCTCGAGCCGATCGCCGGCGAACGGCTCGACCAGCATCCACGTCCCGTCGTCGGCGAGCGTCTCCCGCACGTGTGCTGCCACGCCGGCCGGATCGCCCATGTCGTGATACGCGTCGGACATCATCACGAGGTCGTAGTCGACCCCGTCGTACTCCGTCGCGGTCGCGACCTCGAAGTCGATGCGGTCGGCGACGCCGGCGTCTTCGGCGCGCTCGCGGGCCACCTCGATCGAGTGGTCGTGGTAATCGACGGCGACGAACTCCGAGTCGGGATAGGCTTCGGCCAGAATAATCGTCGACGCACCGTGCCCACAGCCTACGTCGGCCACGCGCGCACCCGCCTCGAGTGTTGCGTCCAGTCCGTCGAGCGCGGGGATCCACTCGTCGACGAGGCTCGTCTCGTAGCCGGGCCGGTAGAAGCGCTCGGTGCCGAGACAGACGTCCTCATCCTGTTCGTGCCAGCCGAGGCCCGCACCGGTTCGGAAGTCGGCTTCGAGTTCCGGGAGGCGCTTCTGATAGCCCGCCAGTCCCTGGAACCCGCCGACGAGGAAGGCGGGACCGTCTTCGTCGGCCAGCAGCGCCGCCTGCTCGGGGGTGAGTCCGTATCGTCCCGTCTCGGAATCGTAGGTGACGTAGCCGCCGGCCGCACCTGCGGCGAGCCACTCGGCGATGTACGGTTCGACGGTGTCGGTCCGTTCGGCCAACTCGTCGGGCGTGAGCGGTCCGGCGTCTGCCAACGTCTCGTAGAGGTCGAGCCTGTCACCGATGACGATCAATGGGGCGTAATAGGCCGCTCCGAGTTCGTTGACGGCCATGCCGACGAGTTCGTCCAGTCGTTCTTCGTCGACCGGTTCGTCTGCGGTAGTCGGTGGTGCCATGGCTACACCGTCGGCGGCGAACGTATTGGCCTCATTCACCGATCGTCCGTTTCGCGGACTGCACGCGATTTCGTGGCGTGAGAGAGAATTCTCGTCGGGACGGATAGACTCACTACCTTCGCCATCCTTTATTAGGTTAGCAAGTACCATGGATTCCCCCGAAGACGACCGATCGTCGCATCTCGTGTTCAAACCGCCCGCGTCGCCGATCCTCGAGGCCGTCCTGCAGAACGCGCGAAACCAGAAGTACCTCGGCGAGCGGCTCGACGCGGCCGGCGACCGCATCGACCCGGCCCGTCTCGGTGACCTCGTGCGTCACGGTCCGGTTCTCGAAGCGCTCCGCCAGGAGCCGTTAGACCGTCGAGAGATCGAGGAGAGCCTCGACGTCTCGCGGGCGACGAGCCATCGCCTGACGAAGTGGCTCGACGAACGAGGATTCGCCGAGAAGGTCGAGAGCCGGTTCCGGTTGACGGGACGCGGCGAGGCGATCACCGACGAGATCCTTCGGTTCGAAGCGAACGTGAGCACCGCTCACCGGATGGGACCGCTGCTGGACGCGATCTGTCCGCACCACGCGGAGTTCGCCATCGAACCGATGGTCGAGGCGACCGTGACCGTCGCGGAACCGGCCGATCCGTACCGACCGGTCGAGCGGTTCCTCTCGCTCGTCGAAGGGACGGCAACGTTCCGCGGGTTCAATTCCACGCACATGGCGCCGTTGAGCGTCGGAGAATTCTACCAGCAGCTCTTCGACGCGACCGAGAGCGAGATCGTTTACACGCCCGAGGTCGCCGAGAAATTACTGGACACGTTCCCGAGCCGGGCGACCGAGACGATCGATCGCGGCCGGTTGACGCTCCGGATTCGCGAGACGTTACCGTACGGGCTCGCGATCTTCGACGAGCGCGTCGGGATCGGCGGATACGACGACGAGACGGGACTGATGCGGGCGTTCGTCGATACCGACTCGCCCCTCGCCCGCGAGTGGGCCGAACGGGTCTACGCGTCGGTCGAGGCGGATTCGACGCCACTCGACGACGGGGGTAACTGAGATCCGCGAGTACGCTCTTTCCCGTCCCGGAGGAGACTCGAGCGGGTTCCACCGACCGGTCGTGCGTAGCGGCCCCAGGACGAGTGGCGATACTCGAGTCCTACGCGTAGGCGTCGAACTCCTCGCCGAAGACGAGGAAGTAGGCAGTTCCCGCGACGCCGATCACCGCCGCGAGCGTGAAGGCGGTCTCGGGGTTTACGAACTCCCAGAGGTACCCACCGATCGCGGCGCTGGGGATGACGATCGCGTTTCGCAGGAGGTAGTACGTGCCGGTGACGCGCCCGCCGGCGCCCCGCTCTGCGGGGCCGACGATCAGCGCCTTGTGGGAGGGCAGCCCCGCGAACCGCAACCCCGAGAACGCGAAGAGGACCACCATCGCCCACTGGAGCGGGAGGATCGGGTCGAGCACCGCCGGACCGAAGATGAGGACGACGGGGAAGGCGCCGTAGACGAGAAAGCCGAGCGCGACGATCGGTTTGAGCCCGACCCGCTCGGCGAGTTTGGCCGCCGGCGCCATCGTGAGCAGCGCGACCAGCATCTCCACGCCCAGCAGGTAGCCGAAGAACGCCTCGGGCGAGAGGTCGACGGCGAAAGAGCGGCCGCCGAGGGCCAGCGTCGCGTCGAAGCCGACCTCGTAGAACCGCGTGATCACGAGGACGAAGAACGCGTACACCATCCCGTTGGCGAAGCGAACCAGCGTGTCGCCGACGAGCAGCGGTCCGAGTTCCTCGGGCATCTCGCGGAGATCTCGCAGGATTTGGACGACGCCCCCGAACGAGTCTCCGATCGTGTCCTCGCTGGAATCGTAGAGGACGTGCTGGACGACCGTGCCGACGGCTCCGAAGACCACCGCGACGACGAGGACGTACTGAAAGCTCACCGCGAACTCCTGGTGGAACCCGATGAGAACGGCCGCGAGCACGGGGCCGACGAAGAAGGCGGTCCGGCGGAACGTCTCGGTGCTGGCGAACCCGGCCGCCAGTTTCGAGGGGTCGGTCGCCTGTTTGACGACCGCGAACGTCGCGCCGAGGCCGAAGGACTTCCAGGCCTGCGCGAGCAGGAGGCCGACGAATATCCAGATCCAGGGCGGAATCGCGACGCCGGCGACCGAGAACGTCCCGAGAGCAGGTGCGACGAGCCAAACCCCGAAGCCGATGGTCGATAGCAGGCCGAACAGCGTCAGGGAGTACCGCGAGCCGATGCGGTCAGAGATCGCTCCACCCGGGTACGGATACGCGGCCGAGATGACGTTACCGACGGTGCCGAACAATCCGACGACGAAGCCGCTCGCGCCGAGGGCGACCATGTACTCCGGGAGGAACCGGCTGGTCATCTGGAACCCCAGGCTGAACGCGAACATGGCGAGCGAGAGGACCAACACGTCCCGCTCGAGCGCGAAGAACTGGCGAAAGACGTCTAGCGGCCCCGATTCGTCCGTCTCGACGGTGACTTGTTCCTGACTCATCGTCGGGGATCTCCGTTCGTGCCGATTCGGGGGTACTGATTCGGTCGGTACCGTCGGCTTCAACGCGGCCTACGCATCGGAGGGATTTGAATGCGTGTGGGCCGGACGCGCCGTTCCGACGACGAAGGTTTTTGCCCGTAGACGCCGGAATGACGCCATGGGACGAACTCTCTCCGGCGTTCTGCTGAAGGCCGTCGGTGCGCTGGTACTCGCGATGATCGTCCTCGGCGTCGTCGGGACGATCGTCGGGATCGTCCTGGGGATCGTCGCGACGGTGGCGTCACTCCTCGTGAGCGTGGTGATCTTCGCAGTCTTCCTCCTGGCGGTCGTCGGCGTAATTTCGTTGCTTTCTGACACGGGTAACGGCGATTCGAGCGCCGACTTCGACGTCGACGACTGGCCGAACGAGGAACGCCGCGGCCGAGTCGAACCGAGCGGCGCTCGAGGATCCGATCGATCCCGTCGAACCTGGCTGGCTCGACTCCCCCTCGTCGGGAACGGCGACGGGTCTGCGTCTGCGGTCGACGATCCGGCGGAACGCTTGCGCGACCGGTACGTCGCGGGCGAACTCACGGACGCCGAGTTCGAGCGCCGGATGGAGTTGCTCCTCGAGACCGAGTCGATCGACCGCGAACTGGGTGATCGGTCGTCCGGCGTGGGGCGCTCGTTCGAGCGCGAGTCGAGTCGATCCGTGGGGGCTGGACGTCGGTCACCCGACCGCGAGCGACTCTGGGATCGATAATCGTCGAGTCGGCGCACGTCCGTCGGTTTCTCCTCGTCCGTCGTCGACGATGCTGTCGCCAGCCCTCGACCGGCGTCCGTCGACCCGCGTCTGGTCTCCGTTCGGGATATAATCGCATACGGATCGTCGATAGAGTATGTATCCCGCTGAGAGCTACACTTAAGGCCCCGAACGGTGCTTACTCGAGTAAACATGGCGGTGAAAGAACACGTTCGCCGGGGCCGGATAGATCCGATACCTGAAACGATCGAGTCGACGCAGGGGAAGCTGGTCTACCTGCTCCTCGACGTGGCCGACGGTGCGACGGTCGACGATCTGAGCGAGATCCTGTCGATGAAGAAAATCTCGATCCTGAGCGTGTTGCGGACGCTGGCGAACGAGGGGCTGGTCGAGGAACGGGGCTCGGAGTACGTCGTGTCGTCGCGACGGCGCGTCGGCACCCAGAGCATCGCGGATAGGTCGGGTTTTCGACGTGCGTTGGACCGGTTCGAACGAGCGCTTCGGCGGTCGACCGACTTCGGACGCCTACCGTGGGCCGGGTGACGGCGTCCGACCGTCGGCCCCGGACGCCGACCGACCGGTGTCCGTCGTCACGCCTCGACTTCGACGCCGAGTTCCTCGAGGAGCGTCTGCGCCGCTGCGCTCGAGGACTCGGGGCCCCGGGCGGTGATGAGGTCTCCGTCGACGGTGACGCTCGCGTCCTCGTCGAGTTCGGCGTCCCACTCGCCGCCGGCGGCTTTCACCTCGTCTTCGACCCAGTAGGGGAGCTTTCGTCCGTCGGGCATCAGGTCGTTCTCGTCGACGATGCCCTCCTCCCACTCGTTCGGGAAGCCGGTGACCTCGCGGCCGTTGACGAGGAACGCGCCCTGGCTGTCGCGCGCGAAGCCGAGGATGCCGACGGCGTGACAGACGACGAGCGCCTTGCTGTCGTCGTCGCGCTCGAGGACGTGGCGCAGGATCGCTCGAGCGTGTTTGTCCTGGTTGACGTCCCACTCCGTACCGTGGCCGCCGGGGAAGACGACGGCGTCGTAGTCGTCGGCGTGGACCTCGCCGATCGGGATCGGATCGTTCAGGCGCTCGTCGCTCTCGTGAACCTCCCGGATGCGCTCGGCGGTCTCCTCGCCGACCTGGTCGGGATCGACCGACCGCTCGTCGATCTGGGGCGGTTGCCCGCTGACCGTCGCGACCGTGATCTCGACGCCCGCGTCCGAGAGCGTCTCGAGGGGTTCGACGCACTCTTCTCCCCAGTACCCGTGCTCGCTGACGACGAACAGTGCTTCCGTCATTGTACTCGGTGCTAGTCGATCGACGGGGTAAAGCCTACGCCCGGCACACCTCGTTCGCCGGTTCCTCCGATTCCGGTCCCCTTTTCCGGTTCGTACGCCGACCCCGCGGGTCGAGGCCGACTGACCGACCGACCGACTCCGATCGGGCGGTCGACGGCCGTCACAGGCCGTTCGCCCCCTCGTCGAGGTTGAGCACCTCGAAGAACCGCCGTGAGAGCCGAGCGCTCACGAACTCGAGCAGTTCCTCGTCGTCGTCGGCCTCGTCGGCGAACAACCCGAGTTCGATCCGGCCGCCTGCCATGTCGTGGTGGCCGCCGACGGCGCCGAGATCGCCGAACGCGTCCCGCAGCGTCTCCCCCATGTGGATGCGAGGATCGATCGACCGGCCGCTCATGCGGATCGAGCCGTTCACGATCCCGTAGCTGAGGACGGTGTTGACCCCTTCGACGTTGAGGAGGTAGTCGGCCGCCTGCGGCAGGGCGTCGGTTTCGACCGTCCGACCGACGCTCGCTACGAGCGAGGAACCCCGCTGTTCCCGGCTGGCGATCGCCCGACCGATGGCGTCGATCGTCGCCGGCGAGAACGCGCTCCCGTAGAGCCGTTCGAGCGCCTCGAGGTCCGCCTTCGGGTAGACGACGAGGGCCGCCTCGTACTCGCGTTTCGTGGGTTCGCGCACGAAATCGAGGCGTTCGCGGTGGAGGGCGAACAGCAGGGCGGAGGCGAGGCGGGTCGTCAAGGGAACCTCGAGGTCGTCGAGGTACTCGACGAAGAGGGTCGCCGTGGCGCCGTAGGAGGGTCGGACGTCCGTGAAGTCGGCGTCGACCGTCTCGCCGGGGTGGTGATCGACGACGATGTCCGGTTCGACGGCGGCCGGTATCTCCGTGTTCGCCCCGGGGCGGGAGTGGTCGACGAAGCCGATCGACTCGTAGGCGTCGAGCGAGACGTCCTCGAGCGGTTCGACGTCGATCTCGAGGACGTTGACGAACGCCCGGTTCTGCTGGTGGGAGATCTCGCCGCCGTAGGTGATCGCGACGTCACCGACGCCGCGATCGTCGGCGATCGTTTCCAGGGCGAGGGCGCTGGCGAGACAGTCCGGGTCGGGGTTATCGTGGCAGACGATCGCGAGCGACGCGACGTCCTCGAGGGCGGTGGCCAACTCGGCCGCGCGGGACATGGCTCGGAATACGGCGACGAGACGTTTGAATCCCGTGCCGGCCGCGTAGCGGCCGCGGTCCGCCGTCGACCGACGGACGGAGACCGGATCGTTTACAGCGGCTGACTGAACCGGACGTCGACACAACGCTCCTGCCGCCGAGTGGGTACTTATTTTACATCGGAAACCGGTTTCGTACGTATGCCAGGGGCCTATCTGGTCGGTGCTGGACAGTCGGACTACGGGGCGTTCCCCGGTGAGAGCTACCGGTCGCTGTTTCGAACGGCGTTCGAGGCCGCCCGCGAAAGCGTTCCGAAGGGTATCGGGACGGACGACGTCGACGAGGCGGTAATCGGCACGCTGGGCGTCGGCGGCCGACAGCTCGGCCTCTCGGGGCCGGCGGTGACCGAACACGTCGGGCTCGACGGCGTCCCCTGTACGCGCGTCGAGAACGCCTGCGCGGCCAGCGGGTTCGCGGTCCGGCAGGCCGTCCAGGCCGTCAAATCGGGAATGGCGGACGTCGTCCTCGCCGGCGGCTTCGAGATCATGTCCGACACGAGCTCGGACGCCACCAAGTACTGGCTCGGCGTCTCCGGGGAGACCGAGTGGGAGCGCCTCTCCGGAACCACCTTCTCCGGCGTCTACGCCCAGATGGCGAGCGTCCACATGGAGCAGTACGGGACCACGCGCGAACACCTCTCGCGCGTCGCCGTCAAGAACCACGAGAACGGCGCGAAGAACCCCCACGCACAGCTGGGCTTCGAGTGCTCGCTCGAGGACGCCCAGTCGGCGCCGGTCGTCGCGGATCCCCTCAACCTCTACCACTGCTGTCCGACCTCCGACGGGGCCGCCTGCGCGCTGATCGTTAGCGAGGACGTCGTCGACGAGTTCACCGACGACCCGATCCGAGTCGCCGGCGTCGGCGCCGGCAGCGACAGCGTGGGCCTCTTCCAGCGCGACACGTACACGAGCGTTCCCGCGAGCGAGCGGGCCGGGAAGGCGGCCTACGAGATGGCCGGCGTCGGGCCCGAGGACCTCGACTTCGCCGAGGTCCACGACTGCTTCGCCATCGCCGAACTGCTCGCCTACGAGGACCTGGGCTTCTGCGAGCGCGGCAGGGCAGGGCACCTGATCGAATCCGGCGCGACCGAGATCGGCGGCGAGATCCCGGTGAACACCTCGGGCGGGCTCAAGTCGAAGGGCCACCCCATCGGCGCAACCGGCGCCGGACAGGTCGTCGAGGCGTTCAAACAGCTCTCGGGCGAGGCCGGCGACCGCCAGGTCGAGGGCGCGGTTCGGGGATTGACCCACAACGTCGGCGGCAGCGGCGGAGCGGCGGTCGTCCACATCTTCGAGAGGGAGACGGGGGTGGGCGCATGACCGCGATTTCGGCCGTCGGGGCTTACGCGCCTCGATTCCGGATCACGTCCGAAGCGTTCGCCGACGCTTGGGGTCAGTTCCAGGCCGCCGGCATCTCCGAGAAGGCCGTCCCGGCCGCCGACGAGGACGCCCTCACCATGGCCTCCGAGGCCGCCGAGCGGGCACTCGAGGCCGGCGACGTCGACGCCGACGACCTCGACTGGATCGGCTTCGCGACCTCCCGACCGCCGCTCGCAGAATCGGACCTGACGCCGCGCCTGGACGCGATGATCGGCGCGGCCGATACCGCGACGGGGCAGGTCTTCACCGGGAGCACCCGCGCCGGCACGCGCGCCCTGTGGGCCGCCTGGGACGCCCTCGAGTCGGGGAGCGCCGAGACCGCACTCGTCGTCGCGGCCGACGCGCCGCGGGGCGAACCCGACGACGGCGTCGACCACGCCGCGGGCGCCGGCGCCGCCGCGTTCGTCCTCGAGGCGGACGGGCCCGCGTCGCTCGTCGACCGCGCGTCGTACTCGGCGCCGTACCCCGGTACGCGGTTCCGGCGAACGGGGTCCGAGACGACGGAGGGCCTCGACATCACCCAGTACGATCGTCGGGCGTTCACCGAGACGATCGCCGGTGCGGTCGACGGCCTCGCCGCCGACCCGGAACCCGAGGTCGCCGCGATCCAGGCCCCGGACGGGAAGCTTCCCTATCGGGCCGCAGGCGCCGCTGGCGTCGGCACCGAGGAGATTCGGTCGGTCGCGACGGTGCACGACCTGGGCGACCTCGGGGCGGCGAGCGTGCCTGTCACGCTCGCCCGCGCGCTCGCCGACGGCTACGACTCCGTCCTCGCGGTCTCGCACGGGAGCGGCGCCGCGGCGGACGCGCTGGTCGTCGAGGCCGGAAGCGACGTGCCGGCGGCCCTCGACCTCGAGGGGGACGATCCGCTCTCCTACGCCGAGTACCTCCGCCAGCGCGGCGTCGTCACGTCCGGACCGCCTGCGGGCGGCGGCGCCTACGTCAGCGTCCCCACTTGGCAACGGTCGATCCCGCAGCGCTACCGCCTCGAGGCCGGCCGCTGTCCCGAGTGCGGCGCACTCGCCTTCCCGCCGAGCGGCGCCTGCGACGCCTGTGGCTCGCTCGAGGCGTTCGAACCCGCCCGCCTCTCCGGGAACGGAACGATCGAAGCCGTGACGACGATCTCCCAGGGCGGTGCGCCGCCGGAGTTCGCCCAACAGCAGGCCCAGTCGGGCGACTACGCCGCCGCGATCGTCGCCCTCGAGGCGGCGGACGGCTCCGGGACGGTGAGCGTCCCCGCGATGGGGACCGGCGCCGATCCCGGGGCGTTCGCCGTCGGCGACGGGGTCGAGACGACGATCCGGCGGATCTACACCCAGGAGGGCGTCACGCGCTACGGCTTCAAGGTTCGACCACGATCGGACTGACCGACGGCCGACGTTCGAGGATCGAGGACCGAGGATCGACGCATTTTCGACGCCCGACGCGCCGCTCGAGGCGTGACCGTCCCCGTCGAACTCGACTCCGGGCGGCCCTCGGTTGACGGGTACGCGTCGGTACTCGCGTTCGAGGATCGGAGAAGGAATCGAGCGGACGTCGAGCGGAGCGCGCCGAAGCGAGACGAACGAATCGAAGGAACCCCGAGACGGACGGAGAAGGGGAGATCGGCGTAGAAGCGGCCTCAGTCGGCGTTGATTCCGGAGTGGTTGGGCTGGGACTCCTCGCTCGGGGTGACCGGCGCTTTGACGAACATCGCGTGGCCGATCAGCGCGATCGCTGCGAGCGATCCGATCGGTACCGCGGTCGTCAACGCCACGCCGACGACGGTCAGCGCTGCGGTGATGCCGAGCAGTGCGACTGGGATGAGGCCAAGAACAATGTCGTAATATCCAGTCATAATCTACTCTATAGTATGAGGAATAGGTATATAAGCGTTTCCCATAATCGCCAGATACTGCATTTGTCTCTAACCCGTAATTACGGCACTGCATACCTATAACTTATACTTTCATTATTCCCCGTCGGCGGAGGAGAAATTTTGTTCCGAAATCAGGAGTAGACCGTTTACGAGCCCGGAATTTGACCGATGAGCGACCATCGTTCCTGGAGGATCGGTGCGGCGATACGGTTACGTTCACCGACAGATCGTCGGACGAGACGGTCCGCTCCTCGAAGGGACGGTCGCCGAAGCGCCACACGACGGTAACTCGCGACGACCGCCGTGCGGTGAGAAACGGGTCGACCGCTGAGAGGGGTTCGCTCGAGTGGAGAAACACGCGTTCGACGGGTCAGTTCGACGCGTACAGCGCGTACGCGACGCGCCAGCAGAGCAAGAACAGGAGACCGAATCCGGTTATGACGAGATTGAACGGGAACACGGCGGTCTGATCGAACACCGGGGACGTTCTGAGGATCAAGCCGACGTTCGCCGCCGCGATCCACGCGACGGCCGTCAGCCGGGCCGTCCGCTTCGGCGACGTGTAGACGTCTCGCGCGTAAACGCCCGCGAGCCCCGACGCGACGAGCCACCCGAAGAGAAACGGGGCTACCGTCTCGAGCGATCGGACCGGATCGCTCAGGGGAGAGGTACCGTGGCTCACGAGTCCGAACGTGACGAATCCGACGACGACGACGACGTCGATGGCGGCGAGGACGGCCGTCGCCCGGTCGGCGGTCGCCGCCCGCGGCCGCGCCGATGTTGTCGTGTCCATACGGTGACTGACGGCCAGATCACCATTGTTCTCTCGGTTCCGGTTTCCGTCGGGCGTGAAGGCTGTTCCCGCTCTCGAGAACCGGACCCGCCGGCCGGTTCGGAGACGCGTTTTCGTTCAACTGAACGTCCAGAATCGGTCGTCTCGGCCACCGGAACACGACGAGACGCCCGCCCGGGGCGATCGGTTTCTCTCAGCCAGACTACCACTCGATACGACAGGACTGATATAGGAAGAATACATATTCCCACGCGATGGCAGCAGTCGATGATCGGCGCGAGGGCTGTGAGGGGTGCGGCCGCTACGTCCTCGTCGACGAGTTGACGACGGTGACGATGCCCAACGGCGAACCCGTCGCCTGCTGTCCAACGTGCGCGCCACACGCCAGGGAGGCCGCGAGAAAACAGACCTCGCTCGACCAGCGACGGGACACCTGCGACGGCTGTACACGGGAGCTCCTCGCGGACGACCTCGAAGACGTCGTCCTCCCCGACGGAACCGTCGTCTCCTGTTGTGAATCGTGTCGGCACGAAGTTCCCGGCAAGGACGGCGGACCGGTCGGCGAGTACGACGGCGTCGATCCGTCAGCTCGAGCGGACGAACCCGAGGCGACCAACCTCTGTACGCAGTGCAACGAGTGGACCGCCGCGGAGCGGTTCGTCGTCACCACGATCGACGATCGAACCGAGAAACTCTGCCCGCCGTGTAAGGAGCGCGCCGAGGAAAACGGTGTCATCAAGGACGTCGAACTGCGCGAGACGCGGGCCCGGGAGATCCTCGACGTCGACGAGGACGCGCCGGCGGAGGAGATACGGGAGGCGTTCCTCGTCCAGATCAAACACGCCCACCCCGACCGCAAGGGTGGCAGTCGATCGGCGTTCAAACTCGTCAAAGAAGCCTACGACCGACTGTCGTGACTACCGCGGCTCTTCTCGACGGATGAATCCGATCGTCGCGGGATCGAAGTAGTACCGTGATTCGCAGACGCGACACGTCGCCTCGAGCGCCTGTCCGTGCTTGTGGAGTTTCCAGAGCTTCGTCTGTCCCTTGTCGATGTCGAGGGTGACCGGGTGCCCGCAGTCGGGAACGGTACACGGAAACCGGACGTACCAGTTCGGAACGGACAGGGCGCCGAGCGGGGCGAGTTCGCCGCGCAGCCGGCAGAGAAGGTTGAAGATCGTCACCGACGGGTTCTCGCGGTCGATCTGAACGCCCTCGACGTCGGTGATGAATCCGCCCCGGACGTCCTCGGACTCGTACATCGGCAACACCGGAATCCCCTTCGCGAGCGCGTAGCCGACCTCCTGGTTGATCCACGTACTGTTCGCGGCCCGTTCGGTCAGCACCGCCACGACGACGTCGCTGTTGGCGAGGCGCCCTTCGAGGCGCTTTCTCGATCGACCGGATTCGACCTCCTCGAGCGCGACGTGAACGCCGAAGGGGAAGTTCTTGACCGTCGAGAAGAGCTCCTGAACGAGACCCAGGTCCGTCGGCGCGTGGGAAACGAACACCTGCTCTCCGGTCATCTGCTTTCTATCACGGCTATAATTCCGTACGAGCATTAATCTACCTATGAATGAACGGATAATTACAACTGTTCGTTCCCGTACAAACTCGGGGCTCCCCGCCGCCTGGTATGCGAGAGGTGCAATACCTACAGGGCAGTCGGCCGATCGTCCCCCGCCTCCAACGGACGTCCCGAACGTGATCGGATTTACCGGAGAAGCGCGCGTCCGAAAACCGATTCATCGGCGGGTAACGCGGGAGTGAACGCGGGGATTTCCAAATGCATAAGTGCCCCCGGGAATCAGACTCCGACATATACCGGTATTCAAAAAGAGGTGACAACAATTACTATCCCACTTCAAACCCTGATGCAGACGGATACGCGCGTGGACGTATTCGAGGAGATTTTCCTCTACTTCCTCGCGCTGGGCACGCTCGTCGGCATCGTCGTCATCGCGTATACGTTGTACAACGCGTACAAGTATCGTGACAGCGACGATCGAGAAGCCGACGCGGGCCTGCCGTCCGTCGGGGAGCTACCGACAGGTGGAGAGGGCGGAAAGAAGCTGTTCGTCTCGTTCGGCCTGAGCGCGATCATCGTCATCTCGCTCGTCCTCTGGACGTACGGCATGCTCCTGTACGTCGAGAGTCCGTCCGACGGGGGCGGCCCGGGCGAAGACGCCGTGGAGGTCGACGTCACCGGTTCGTCGTTCAGCTGGATGTTCGAGTACGACGACGGCGAGACCGGCTCCAACGACCTCGTCGTTCCGGCCGACGAGACCGTCTGGCTCAACGTGACGGGGAGAGAAGGGGACGTCTGGCACACGTTCGGTATAAGCGAGCAACGCGTGAAAGCCGACGCGATCCCGGGCGAGTACGACGAAACCTGGTTCGAAGCCGACGAGACCGGCGAGTACCTGATCGAGTGCTTCGAACTCTGCGGCCCCGGCCACTCCGGCATGGAGGGGACCCTCATCGTCGTCGACGGCGATCTGTACGACGTCATCGAAGAGGAGGAGGCGAGGGGCGACTTCGTCTCCGCCTACGACGAGGGTGAAGTCGACCTCGACTCCGACCCGGACGAGTTCGAAGCGTACCTCGAGGAACAAGAAGAGGAGGAAGAAGAGGAGGAGGAGGATGAATAGCGCGATGAACACGCAGACGGCGAAGAGATCGATGAGTCAGCCAACGAATCCGACGACAGCGACGGAAACGATATCGACGACTCGGACAACGAGTCCGACGGAGGTGAGAACTGATGGGTGACCTGCCCCCGAAACGATCGCTCAAGCGGTGGCTGGTCACGACGAACCACAAGGACGTGGGCGTCCTCTACCTCGCGACGGCGCTGTTCTTTCTCGTCTTCGGCGGCGTCCTCGCGCTGGTGTTCCGCACCCACCTGTGGGAAGCCGGTGGCACCGGACTCCTCTCCGACAGCCAGTACAACCAGTCGGTCAGCCTCCACGGCCTGTTGATGGTTTTCTGGTTCCTGTCACCGTTCGCGTCCGGCTTCGCGAACTACTTCGTTCCGCTCCAGATCGGAGCCAAGGACCTCGCGTTCCCGCGACTGAACGCGCTGAGCTACTGGTTCTACCTGTTCTCGGGAATCCTCGTCGGCGGCTCGTTCTTCCTCGGCGGGTCGTTCGAGGGCGGCTGGACGATGTACGCCCCCCTGAACGTCCCGGTGTACTCGCCGGGAACGGTCGCCGCGACGATCGGCAGTAACGCGACCATCTTCGCCTTGCTGCTGTTCACGCTCTCGATCACGCTCGGGACGATCAACTTCCTCGTGACGATCCACCGATCGCGCGCGGAGGGGATGGGCCTGTGGAACATGCCGATGTTCACCTGGTCGTGGCTGTTGACCGTGTGGATGATGCTGTTCGCCTTCGCGGCGCTGCTCGCGGCGCTGTTGCTGCTGGCCATCGACCGCACCTTCCTCACGCAGTACTTCGGGTCCGGCGACGGCTCGAGCCTGCTGTGGGGGCACATCTTCTGGTTCTTCGGCCACCCCGAGGTGTACATCGTCTTCTTCCCCGCGCTGGGGATCATGTTCGAGACGTTCCAGACGTTCACCGGCCGGCGACTCGTCGGCCGCAAGTGGGTCATCATCGCGATGGTCCTCGTGGCCGTCCAGTCGTTCCTCGTCTGGATGCACCACATGTTCCTGACGACCATCAACCTCGAGATCAAGACGCTGATGATGGCGACGACCATCGGTATCTCGCTGCCGTTCGACCTGATGGTCTTCGCGCTCATCTACACGATGGTCAAGGGACGGGTTCGGTTCACGACGCCGTTCCTGTTCTCGCTGGGCGCGCTCGTGCTGTTCATCCTCGGCGGCATCACCGGGGTCTTCCTCGGCGCGGTCGTCCTCGACTACGAGTTCCGGGGCACCTACTGGGTCGTCGCCCACTTCCACTACGTGATGGTCTCCGGGGTCACCGCACTTGTCGGCGGCCTCTACTACTGGTGGCCGAAGATCACCGGCAAGATGTACTCCGAGACGCTCGGAAAGCTCAACTTCGCCGTCTACTTCATCGGGTTCAACCTGCTGTACTTCCCGATGTTCCTGGCCTGGGAGACGCCGCGGCGCGTCTTCGATTACGGCGAGAGCATGGAGATCTTCCACCAGATCGCCACCGTCGGGGCGTTCGTCCTCGGCGCGTCGTTCCTGATGCTGTTCGCCACGCTCGCTCACAGCCTCGTGAAGGGGCCGCGAGCGCCGGACAACCCCTGGAAGTACTCGCGGACGGCCGAGTGGGCGATCCCCTCGCCGCCGCCGCTCGACAACTGGACCGGCCGCCCGTCGTACTCGAGCGGCCGCCTCGAGTTCGTCGACGACTCGCAAACCGCCACCGACGGCGGCGTCGCCACGGAGGCCGACGTCGCGACGACCCACCACGAGGAGGAACACGCCGACCACGCCAGCATCTGGCCGTTCGGCATCGGACTGGGAACGTTCACGTTGTTCCTCGGCCTGAGCGGGTTGACCCCGTACGTCTTCGATTACGTCGAACCGAAGTACGAGGGTTCCGTCGCGCTGAACGACTCCGGAATGATAGAGCCGAACGTCGTCTATCCGGCCCTCGTCGGGCTCGGACTCGCGATCCTCGCGGTCACGCTGTTCAAGTTCGGCGTCGAACAGTTCGACGCGCCGGAGGCGGCGGTCGCCGAGCGCTGGCCGTTCGAGGGCGTCGACAACACGAAGCTCGGCGTCTGGGTGTTCCTGGCCTCCGACGTCGTGGTCTTCGGCGCCGCGATCGGGGCGTTGATCTTCATGCGCCTCAACGTCGGGTGGAACGAGTGGCACATCGACGCCATGACGTTCCACGGCCTGTTCAACACCTACGTCCTGCTCACCTCGAGCTTCACGGTCATCCTGGCGCTCGTCATGGCCGAACGGAAGAACAAGCGCGGGCTGCTCGCCACGATGGGTGCGACGCTCGCGCTCGGCCTCCTGTTCATGGGCGTGAAGGCAATCGAATACAGCACGAAGATCGGCGACGGCCACTACTGGTTCAGCGGCGTCGAGTACTCGATCTACTTCGTGACGACCGGCCTGCACGCGCTGCACGTGCTGCTCGGGCTGATCGTCGCCGCGTTCATGATCTACCGGATCGTGAGCGTCGACGCCTACCTCGAGGATAGCCGTCCGGTCGAGTACTTCGGCCTCTACTGGCACTTCGTCGACATCGTGTGGGTCGTCCTCTTCCCGCTGTTCTACCTGATGTAGCGGCCCACCGGTGTTCCCCACCGGCGTTCTCGACTCGAGAATCGCGTTCGTTTTCCAGTCGTCCGCGCGCTCGCGCAGCCTCGAGAGCGCACCCCGTCCACCGACGCTCTGGCGTTCACGGTTGCGCCACTTCGTCTCGGCTCGTGCCGCGGTCCGACCGTCGAGGTGGGACGCGACTCATGACTCGTGTCCCGTGACTCGAGCGGAGCCACTCCCCGTTCGAGCGGTGCCTCGAGCGACGATTCGGGGAGGGAAACAGAGAGAACGAGGGAAACGGGATAGCGACCTCGAATTCACTCGTCGCGTCCGCGGCCGCCGCGTTCGAACGTCGCGGCGACGAGCGTCGCGACGACGATGACGGCGAGGACGACCGTTCCGGCGACCGCTTCGGAGGAGCGGAACCCCCGGTCGCTCGAGCGCGCGTCCGTCTCCGAACGCGTGGAGACGTTCCGACGATCGTCGGCGAGTCGATCGGCGGCGCCGGCCGCGTCGACGATGCCGGCGCCGTAGCGCGTATCGGATGCGACGGGGGTACCGGCCGGCTTCCAGGCGGTTTCTGTCAGCGCCGCCCTCACCTCCGCCGGCGTCGCGTCGGGATCGATGGTCGACAGCAGCGCGACGGTACCGGCGACGTGCGGCGTGGCCATCGACGTGCCGGGCAGGGCCTCGTAGCCGCCGCCCGGAACGGTGCTCACGACGTCGACGCCCGGTGCGACGACGGTGGGAACGACGTAGCGTTCCGGCCACGTCTCGGGGGCGGTCGTCCACTCGCTCGCGTTGATCTCGTCCCCGCCGGAAAAGGAGGGAACGGCGCCGGACTCGTCCACCGCGCCGACGGCGACGGCGTCGTAGACGTTCGAGGGCGATCCCGACGTCTCGGGGCCCTCGTTCCCGACGGCCGCGACGACCGATACGCCGGCGGATTCGGCGTTCGTCACGGGTTCGATCAACCGGTCGTGTCGACCCGACGCGCCGAGGCTCGTGCTGATCACGTCCGCTTCCTCGGCGACCGCCCACTCCATGCCGGCGACGAGCTGGGCGAACGTTCCGCCGTCCTCGGTGAGGACGAGTCCGTGGAGCAACTCGGCTTCGGGGGCGACGCCGACGGACGTGCCGCTGGCGTTCCCGCCCGCCACCGTCCCGCTCACGTGCGTCCCGTGGGTTCCGGTGTCGTGCGGCGTCGATCCCTCGACCCGATCGCCGAGGCCGTCGAACTCCGCCCAGCCGCCCGGATAGGTCGGATCCGACGGGTCGTCGGTGTGCAACTCGAGGTCCGGGTGATCGACGTCGATCCCCGTGTCGAGGACGGCGACGCGAGCGCCCGCCCCGCGCGTGTCGTAGGTCTCCCAGATGGTCGGTACGCGGATGAACGAGATCGCGCCGGTGGTCACGGGGCGTCCGGACTCGGGCGCTGTGGTCCCGCCGACCGCGTCGCCGTCGACGGCCCCGAGTTTCTCCCCGTTCCGTTCCCCTCCGTCCGATCGGTACGTCTCCGTGTCGGGCGGCTCGGGGACGTCGATCTCGAAGTTCTCGTGGATCGCGGTGACGTTCTCGAAGCGGTCGAACGACGACGGATCGACGGCGCCGGCGTCGATCTCGAGCACGACGGCGTTCGACAGCCAGAACGTCGTCTCGAGGTCGACCCCGGGGGTCTCCTCGGCGTAGGTCCGAAGCGGCTCTTGCGTGGCGTTCGCGTGCTCCTCGAGTGTCGCTTCCGCGTCCGTTTCGTCGGTCGACGGGCGGAGGTTGGCGTCCTCCAACCGGACGACCACCTCGACTGTTCCGGTAGCTGACTCGAGGTCGTCGTCGACGGCCGTCGAATCGGTCCCGTTCGCACCGCGGAGGCGATAGGCCGAGGCGGGTTCGCCCGTCCCGCCGTCGACGGTCGGAGAGACGGTGAACCGCTCGTCAGCGGGGACGTGATCGGGCCGATCCGTGGGCGCCGACGCCGGTTCGGCCGCGAGAGCCGGCGCGGCCGCGGTGGCGCAGACCGTCGCGACGACGAGCGAGAGCACGACAAAAGTCGAGCCGAGATGCGACCGGTCCAGGAGCGGGGATCTGGGGCGAGACCACACGATACGATAGCTGGACAGTCGGCGGATAAAGACGTTCTGGGTATCGAATGGGTCGTCGAGGCGATTCGAACGACCGGAACTCGGTCGCGGGCCCGCCGCTCGAGTCCCGGCGGTCGGTCGGGAGAACGACGATCAGGCCCAGACGAGGGCGTAGGTGAACGTGAACAGAAAGTAGACGAGGAAGACGGTGACGGCCGCCTTGACGTGGAACGTGAACAGTTCGAACGACTCGTCGTCGCGCGCCTCCTCGTAGGCCTCGCGCTCGTCGGCCGAACACTCCGCCGGGTGCTCGAGGCCGAGGTGGAACGCCGCGTAGCGCTCGGATCGGAACGGACGGCCGCAGTACGGACAGACCGTCGGGTCCTCGTCCGGGGGGACGTCGTACTCCACGCCGGGGACGGCGGCCGAAGGCAGGTCCGGACGCGCGTCGGCGGCGTCGGCGGTCGTCGATCCGCGCATGTATCGGGCGTTGCGCCGGGACGGTCAAGTGCGTACCGGTTTCCGCGGTCAACTCGGTACGTACGGCGGCGACGTCGTCGGTAGCGAGACGAGGTAGAGGCTCACCATCGTGAAGAAGATCATCACGACGACGAACGGGTACTGGCTCCGGATCGCCTGGAGTTTCCCGGGGAACAGTTCGAACGAGACGGTGTGGGAGACCCAGACCGCGAGGACGTGCCCGAGGAGGACCGCGGCGATCTCGACGTAACTGAACCACGAGGGGAGGACGTACCGGGTCGGATTCGGAGGCGGGTTCAACGGCATCACCGCCGTCTCGAGCAGCGACGGCCACAGCGAGACGGTGAAGCCGGCGTAGTGGGCGAGGTGGTAGCCCGCTGCGATGGCCAGCAGCGGCGCGGCGAACCGGAGCCCGAGGTACCGACTCGAAATAAACGTTTCCGCACGCGCGCGCGTGTACTCCGCGGCGAGCCAGAACGCCTTCCAGAAGGCGACGAACCCGGCGACGAGCAGGAGGAGGTAGACGAGTTGCGGCGGGAGGCCGACTCCCACCAGCACTTCGATCGTCCGCGCGCCGGGCGGAGTGACGATGAACCCGCTGTAGGTCAGTTCCCAGACCAGCGTCAGGACGAACGCGACCTGCGACCGGTCAGTCACGACGTCGTCGTCGCCGAGGCGTGCTCCTGGGATCCGAACGGCGAGACCGTCGTCGGTCCGCTGGATCGGCGCGACGGCACCGTAGAGCCGGAACCAGACGGCGATCGGATCGCCGCGACGGAACCACGTCGTTGCACCGAACGCCGCCGCGCTCGCGATCGTGAAGACGGAGTATCCGAGCACCACCGCGGCTAACGCGCGCGCGTTCGAGGTAACCGGGAGGACGACCTCGAGCCAGATCAGCACGATCAGGGCGGCCACGGCCGGCCAGGACTCGAGGTGGGAGGGGTAGGAGGTGTACCCGTCCGGGAGGACGGCCGCGATCCGTCGCCAGGGGTCGAGCGCGGTCCAGGGGTTCCCGATCGCGTAGGCGCCGACCGTCAGGAGGGCTCGCACGCCGACGAACGTCACCAACACGGCCGCGCTGACGTTGCCGAGTGCCGGTCCGAGGAACCCGACGGCGACGACGAACGCCAGTCCGAGCACGCCGATCGTTCCCAGCAGGAGGGAGGCGGCGCCGACGAGGCGATCGGCGGCGAGGTCGATCGACCGCTCGTGGTACTCGTCGATGACCGTCCGGTCGGTGACGAGCATCGTCAACAGCGCCGAGGCGCCGACGATTCCACCGCCGGTCGCGAGGTAGAGCCACGTCGGAACCGTCACGTCACCCGACTGCGCGAGACCGGTGGCGACGTTGCTGGCGGCGGCGACCCCGACGCCCGTCGAGCAGATCCAGAGGCCGAACGCGGTGGCGAGCGCCGCCCGCTGGACCGCTGCCGAACGAGGGCTCATTATCGATGTGTTCGGCTCCGGATTGAATTACGTGTCGCTCTCGCCGCGTCGACCCGCCGAACGTCGGCGAACGTCATGAGGAAGGTATAAGTGGATCGTCTGCAAGAATACGAACCAATGGCGAGTATACGGACGTACGCGATCATCTACGTCGCACTGCTAGCGCTGGCGACCGGCAAGTTCGTGTTCTTCGAGGTCGGCATCCCCTACGAGTACGCCGTCGGCGGAACGCTGGTACTCGCGGTCATCAAGGCCGGCCTGATCGCCGGCTACTACCAGCACCTGATCGAGGAACCGCGGTCGCTCTCGTACATGATGGCGACCGCCCTGTTCATGGTGCTCCTGCTCACGATCGCCGCGGGCTACTCCATCACGTAATCTCGGACTCGCTCGACCGCCATCGATTCTCTGTGTTCCCGACGCCCCCTCGAGCGCGTCGTACGGGTGATGGTCCCCTTCGACGACGACTCGGCGGTGATCGTTCCCTTCGACGACGACTCGGCCGATACGCGTCTCGAGGCGTCGCGCCCGCGCCGATTTCGTCTCTCACGGCGTTCGAAGCGGAGTGGATGATGGTACCCGCCGAACGGGTTCGGCGGTCGAGTTCCGCTCGTAGAATGCGTGCTATACCCACCCTTTTGTAGTGGGTATGCGTATGATACGGTCTACCCATGCGTGCAGCAGTCCTCAAAGAGCACGGCGAGTTACTCGAGATCGAAGACGTCGCGTATCCGGAGCCCGAACCGGATCAGGTCGTCGTCGAAACGAAAGCCTGCGGCATCTGTCGCAGCGACTGGCACGCCTGGCAGGGCGACTGGAGCTGGATCGGCGCCGCCGCACCCGAGGGGCAGATCCTCGGCCACGAACCGGCGGGGGTCGTCGCGGAGGTTGGGGAGGACGTCGAGACGCTCGAGGAGGGCGACCGCGTCGCGGTGCCGTTCCACCTCGGCGACGGGACGTGCCCGCACTGTCAGCGGGGGGAGGCGAACGTCTGCGACACGGTGATTCCGCTCGGCTTCACGGAGTTCGCGCAGGGGGCGTTCGCCGAGGCGTTCGCGGTACGGGAGGCGGATTTCAACTGCGTCACACTCCCCGACGAGGTCGACTTCGCGGAGATGGCCGGCCTCGGCTGCCGGTTCATGACTGCCTATCACGCGCTCGCCGACCGAGCCGACCTCCGCCCTGGCGACTGGGTCGCCATCCACGGCTGCGGCGGCGTCGGCCTGTCTGCGGTCCACATCGCGCAGGCGCTCGGCGCCCACCCCGTCGCCGTCGACGTTCGCGACGACAAACTCGAGCGGGCCCGCGAACTGGGCGCCCGCGAGACGGTGAACGTGACCGAGGTCGACGACGTCCCCGGCGCGGTCCACGAACTCACGGGAACCGGCGCCGACGTCTCGGTCGACGCCCTCGGCATCGCGGAGACGTGCCGGAACTCGATCGGCAGCCTCGGCAAGCAGGGCACCCACGTGCAGGTCGGTCTGACGACGAGCGATGAGGGCGGCGAGGTGTCCCTGCCGGTCGACGCGATGACGATGCAGGAACTCGACTTCCACGGCTCGTTCGGGATGCCGCTGATCAGGTACGAGGAGTTGTTCGACCTGATCGCGCAGGGGACGCTCGAGCCGTCCAAAATCGTCGGGGAGACGCTCACGCTCGACGAACTCCCCGAGACGCTGGCCTCGATGGACGAGTACGAAACGATCGGGATCCCGGTCATCACCGAGTTCTGACGACCGACAGCGCTAGGTTCCGGTTTCCGTTCGCGGGCGGCCACGCTCGAGGGCGGGCGGCGTGGGTGATCGACGATTCCGACGGCGAGAAGCGTCTCGTGGTTCGGTAGTTGGTGCGTGAATAGCCGGGCGGGGTGGGTCCCACCCTGGCGTGAGAGACATGAGCTAACTCGAAGCGGGGGCGAGTCCACTTCCGAGCGATCCGGGCACGAACGCACGCGGTCGGTTGGTCAGCACGTCGTGGTCTGGTGAGGCGCGTACCCGGCGGGGCGTTCCAACCCCGCACGTGGGCAATCGTGCAGGACGACTATTGTTATGCAGGCACTTGCCTGCCGGTAGTCGTATCGAACAACCAACTGGAACGTTGGGGCGGTGACGGCACGTTGGTCGGCGACCCCGCGCTTGCGGGCCGCTCAGATCGATAACCTGCGCCTACGTCGTCCGCGTCGACGCCGATCGAGCCGTCGAAACGAGGGAAACTACCGCCTACCGCGGTCGAACCGTCGACCGCGACGACGAACGCTCGACCGGCCGCCGTCGGCGCCATCGACGCGCTCCGTCAGCCGCCGGGGAGTCGGCGACGGAGAACCGTGACAAGAACGATGGGCGTTCGTCCCGTGAATCGGCCCATGGACGACGCACCCCCCAGCGTGCCGGTCCGAATCGGAATCGTCGGCCTCGGATACATCGGAACCACCGTCGGCGAGCAGCTCCATCGACACCCGAATTCGACCGTGACCGCCATCTGCGACCTCGAGCCGGCGGTACTCGCGGAGGTGGGCGAGCGGTTCGGCGTCGAGGACCGACACCGGTACGCGGACTACGAGGCGATGCTCGAGGCCGCGCCGCTGGACGCCGTGCTCGTCGGGACTCCGCACACCCTCCACTACGAGCAGGTCCGAGCGGCCCTCGAGGCGGGGCTGGACGTCTACTGCGACAAACCGCTGACGACCGACCTCGAGCGGGCCCGCGAACTGACCCGACTGGCGGAGTCCGGCGAAGAGACGCTGATGGTGGGGTATCAGCGTCACCTCCAGACCGCCTTCAGGACGGCCCGGCGGCGGTGGCGAGACGGCCCCACCCCGAGCTGGTTCACGGCGTCGATAACCCAGGGGTGGATCGACGACTCGATGGGCACGTGGCGACTCGATCCGTCGCTCTCCGGGGGTGGGTTCCTCTACGACACGGGGAGCCACGTCCTCGACGGCGTCCTCTGGACGACCGGACTCGAGCCGGCATCGGTGGCCGCGAGCATGGATTTCTACGACGAAGACGAACGAATCGATCGACGCGCCCACCTCGACGTCCGCTTCGAAAACGGCGCCACCGGCACCTTCTCGTTCAACGGCGACGCCCCGGCCGTTCGCGAGCACGTCCACGTCTGGGACGACGAGGGCGCGGTGTACCTCGAGGGCAAGGAGTGGCGCTCCCGTCGAGTGTTCGAGATCGACGCCGAGAGTACCGAGCACGTTCCGTACGTCGATCCGCGACGGGAACAGTCCCGCGCGGACGCGTTCCTCGAGTGCGTGCTCGAAGGAACCGAGCCGCCGGCGACGGCGCGCCACGCCTTGCGGGTGACGGCGCTCACCGAGGCGGCCTACGAGGCAGCGCGATCCGGTCGGCGCGTAACGATCGACGAGCGGTGAGGGTCAGTGCCGATCCGGATGACCGAATTCGAAACGGCGGTCGATTCGACCGAGTAGGAACGGATTTACCCGCCGTCGTGCCCGGAATCGGATGCTGTAACGGAGTCGCGCGGTCGGGAGAGTAAGCGCTCGTTAGTGAAGTGGGTAGTCGGAGTTCGACGGATTTGGGGTGTGAACTATTAGCACGATCGGCTGATCGGCCGTTTAACCGCAGTAATACGGCCATAGACGGGGCCACCTTTCGGTTACAAGCCGGATAACTACAACCTGTGGATGCCATCAGTCGGCTATGATCACCTGCAGTAACTGCGAGACCGCCCAATTCCTGCAGATCACGCAGAGCCGCGTCTACTTCGAGGACGGCGAAATGATCAACGAGATCTCCGAACAGTACGAGTGTACGCTCTGTGGCGGCACCGGACAGTACGTCTACGACGAGGACCGCGACAAGGCGACCGTCACCGGCGACGTCGAACTCACCACGGAACGCCCGAAGTTCGCCTGACCGCTCGCCCCGTCAGGGGCGACGGACGACGTCCGCATCGATCCCGGTGGTCGGCCCCCGCTTCCGCTCGCCGCGGACGTGTCTCCACCATCTCCCGTGTTCCGCCGTCAGCGTTTCAGGAAACGCTCCGACTCTGGTCCTCACCCGCCTCCCGCCTCGAGCGCTCACCCGTCTCGAGCGCCTTCGGTCGGGTGCTCCACCCCATCCTCATCCACATCCTCACCAGTTTCGTCCGTCGCTTCTTCCGCTCGTTCACCAGTCCGAGTTCGAGACTCGGATCGATCGACGAGATCGCGGGGCCGCCGTCCGCCTCGGCCGACGCCGATCGCCTCCCCCGCCCGTCCGTCGTTCTCGCCGACGGCCGATTGGCTGGCCCGTCGGCGTCGCGCCGCCCGTCGACGGTCGCCCTCGTCGTACTGTCGTCGGCTGATCGCGCTCCGCCGACGCCTGACGTCCCACTCTTCGAAGAGGCCGTACTCCCGCATCGTCTCCATGCCGGCGAGGGCCGCGGTGAGTTTGATCCCGACCAGCGGAATGTCGGCGACGGAGACGATCACGTCCGCCCGCAGGATCGCCCCGTCCCGGAGCAGCACGTCGATGACGTCCACCAGCACCTCGTCGTCTTTTCTCGGTTTCATGCTCACGCCGGGGGGCCGGATCGGTTCCGTTCTCGAGTCGGTTCGTCGTCGCCGCCCAGCGTCGGTGCGAACGTGTACGGCGGCCACGGGCCCGTAAATCGCACCTCGAGTCCCGGTTCGGACGCGACCTCGTCGAGCACCGAGCCGACGTCGCCCTCTCGGTCCTCGTGCGCGAGCAGGGTGAGTCGACAGAGCGTCCCCGCCCCGTCGTCGGCTCCGCCGGGCCCCGCTTCCGCGGCGGCCGATTCCGATTCCGACCTCGACCCCGACTCCCCGGAGTCGAGGGTCGAGAGCGACGCGCTCGGCGATCGCTCGAGTTCGTGCACCTCTCGGGCGTGTTCCGCGAGTCGACCGACGAGGTCGTCCGACAGCGTCTCCCTGCGCATCTTCCGGAGTTCTCGAACCCGCCGGTCGAACTGCTTCTCGAGCAGGAACGCCGTCCCCTCCTCGGCCGCGTCGATTCGCTCCCGGAGGTCGGCGAGGCGGTCGTCCCGTTCGAGCAGGTCCTCGCCGTCGATCGGATCGGTCTCGCGGACCTCGACGCGGTACTCCCAGTGGCCCGCCAGCCCCTCGAGCGCCCGCTCGAGGGTGTCGCGCTCCTCGTGGAGCCACCCGCGAACGCCCTCGTCGTCGCCCTTGAGGATCGTGTCGAACTGGAACGGGATCGGGGTGCCGAAACGCTCGCCGGCGGCGTCGACGACGGCCTGGTGGCGGACGAGCCACCGACGGATCTCCGTCGGATCCGCCGAGTCGTAGATCCCGTCGCAGGCGTGGACGACCGCCCCGACGCCGTCGGCGGTCACGACCGAGACCGGCTCGTCGTCCACCCCCGGCTTCTCGAGCGCTTCGTCCTCGTCGGCCGGGACGACGCAGTAGAGGTACCGCCCCTCGTCGAAGTCGGGGAGGGCGTCGGTGACCGACTCGGTCGCGGGGTCGACCGTCGACTCCGGCGTCGACCCAGCCTCGGCCCCTCGCTCGCGGTTCACGATCCCTCACCTCCGAACACCGAATAGCCTGGCTTCCGGCGGGCCGTCTGATCGGCCTCGAGCCGTTCGATCGCGTCCGCGACGAGGCCGTCGAGGTCGCCCCGGAGGTCGTCGACGCCCTCCTCGATCCCCTCGTCCTCCTTGAGCTGTTCGAGTTCGGCCTCGATCCGCGCGAGCTGACCGCCGAGGCGCTCGATCTCCTCGTCCGTGAGGTCGCCGGACTCCATCCGGCGGACGGCCTCCCGCTCGAGGGCGTCTATCAACAGTTCGACGACGGTGACGACGAGCGTGACCAGCCCCTTCCGGGCGTCGTCCCCGTCGCCGACGTTGATCTCGGTCACGAACCGCCACCTCCGGACGCCTCGGGGTCGTCTTCGCCGCTCTCACCCTCGACAGATCCGTCCGACGACGCCTCGACTTCGTCGTCGGGGTTACCCCCCGACTCGTCGCCGTCGGCGGCACCCTCTCCGGACTCGTCGCCGTCTGCGGCACCGGCTTCCGTCGTTCCGGGCTCCGCTTCGTCCGAGCCGTCCCCGTCGGAGTCGTCGCTGAGCATGTTGAACCCGCCGCTCGTGGGCCGCTCCGGGTCCGGTCGGGCGCCCAGGTGGTCGCTCACGCGGTCGTCGGTCATCGCCTCCGTCGCGCCCCCGTCGTCCTCGGAATCCGATTCGGGGCCAACCGGAATGGCCTTCGCGAGGCCTTTCCCCTCGTTTTCGGACCGCTCTTCGGCTTCGGCTTGGGCCTCGGCCTCGGCGTCGGGTTCGGGTTCGGGTTCGCTGCCCTCGCCCTCCGGTTCTGGCGTGACGTTGACGCCTCGAGTCGGGTCGATCGCCGGGTTCGGTCGCTCCATCTCCGCGAGTTCGGGCTCGTCCAGGGCCTCAGCCATCCGGCGCATGTCCGTTCCCTCGGGGAACTCGAGGCCGTAGCGCGCGGCCGTCTCGAAGGAGGCGATCGCGGCTCGAACCTGGATGCCGAGCAGCTGGGTGTCGCCGATCGAGACCGCGATGTCGGCGTTGATCACGATGCCCTTGTCCAGCAGCATCTCGACGACCTCCGCGAGGTCGGTCTGCTGCCGACTCGGCTGGAAGTCATGGACCATTCGGGTCACCTCTCGTTCGGGTCGCGGGGTCTATGTCAATCATTGGTATTTCCCTCACCTCGCAATCGTTCGCGCTCCAGTTCGAACCGCCGTCCGTAGATCCGCGTTCGACTGGGGGCCGTGGACAGTTTCACGTCCCGTGGGACCGTCGAGTACCGGGCGCCGCCGCCGAGGTCACGACGATCGATCGGCACCGTCGATTTCGCCGTCGGGTTCCGCGAGTTCGTCCCCCTGTCCGTGCGCCGCATCCGCTCGCGGTTGAACTCGTACAGTTTCTCGAACTTCTCGTGGGTGAGTAACAGCGCCTCGCGGAAGGCGTCGATCCCCTTCATCGCCTGCTGCTGGATGAACACCTGGTAGGCCTCGGGATCCTCCTCGATATCGATCTCGCCGAAGGCGTCCGACGCCTCGAGGTCCAGGTCGAGCGCCTCGCCGTCGATGAGGTCGCCCTCGCCGCCAACTATCCCGTCCTCGCCCGCTAATCCGTCCGCGCCGCCGACGAGTCCGTCGTCGCCCGTTAGTCCGTCCTCGCCGGCGACCGCGGAGGCGGCCTTCTCGACGAGCGCGTCGTCCTCGCCGTCGCCAGCCGCGTCGTCAACCGCGTCCTCGACGGCGCCTTTCGCCTCCCACAGATCCCGGAGGTCGGTGGCGTCCCACGCGTTCAGCAGGTCGACGGCGCCGAACAGCTTCCCGAAGTCGACCGCGTCTCCGACGCCGGCGTCGGCGTCGCCGTCGCCGAGCGCGTCAGGAATCTCCCCGACCTCGATCGCCTCGAGCACCTCGTCGCCGTCGACCGCGTCGGGGAGGTCGGAGAGGTCGATTGCCTCGAGCAGTTCCTCGACGGCGGAGGCGAGTCGAACCAGATCGTCGACGTCGCCGAGGAGCGACTCGAGTTCGCTCCCCTCGAGTTCTTCCAGACGCTCGACGCCTCCGAGTCGCTCCTCGAGGCGCTCGAGGCTCTCGTCGGCGCCGTCGAGGAGCGACTCGAGGTCGACGTCGAACTCCGTGGCGGACTCACCGTCGCTCATTTCGAGCCCTCCTCGCGGACCGTCACGGTGAGGACGCCGTTTTTCACTCGCGCCTCGGCCGTCCGCTCCGGCCACGGGACGTCGATCCGGTCGATCTCGCGGTCCTCGACGCCGATGACGAGCGCCGCGTCGTCGAACCCGACGGTGATCTCGTCGGGG
Organism: Halovalidus salilacus; assembly: GCF_031852275.1. Classification (GTDB taxonomy): domain Archaea; phylum Halobacteriota; class Halobacteria; order Halobacteriales; family Natrialbaceae; genus Halovalidus; species Halovalidus salilacus. Next base: position 1,308,299 of record NZ_CP134700.1, read on the forward strand.
TCGAGGCCGGCCACGTCGGCCACCACGACGAGTTCGTCGTCCCGTGTCCGTGTCGTTCCGTGATAGGCGTTCAGCGGCTGTCGGTGGCGTTTGGTTCGCGGCCGTTCACTCCGGTCGATCGAGTCGCCGGCGAACGGGTTCGGATCGAGGGGGAACGCCCGATCGCCATCCCGATCCCGATCCGGCACGTCGGTGCCGGACCGTATCGAGACGTCGTAGTCGAACATCGATCCGCCGAAGCGCTTCCGTCCGGACGTCGAGAGTTCGTCGACCGCCTCGAGCGCCTCGAGGAGGGTCGTGAGCCACCGATCGCTCCCCGTTCCTTCGGGCGGCCGAGGGTCGTCCGAGCCGGCGTCCCTCCGCCGGGCGGTTTCGCTCGAGTCGTCGGACGGCTCCGACGTCCGGTCAGTCGACTCGTCGTCGGCCGGCCCCCCGTCCGGGTCCGAACCGGCGTTCGCCTCCTCGTCCGAGGACGAGTCGGAGTCCGTATCGGCGTCCGACTCGGCTTCGGCTTCGGTCTCCGGACGCTCATCAGGGTTCGGTGACGTATTCCGATCCCGGTCCCGGTCTCGATTCCGGCCCCGGTTCTGATCCGACTCCGACGGTCGGTCGTCGTCGACCCGATCTCGGTTTCGGTTCCCGTCGCGGTCTGGCTGGTCACGCATTATCGTTTCACCTCCACGCGGCCGCTCGTGAGGTCCTCGTGGATCTCGCGAGCGATCTCGAGTTCCTCCTCGATCTCCGCCTTCCGGCGCTCGTACTCCTCCTGCGAGCGTTCGCCGAGTTCGTACAGCAGCTGATTCTCCTTGAGGTCGTCCTCGAGCGCCTCGACGTCGTACAGCTCGTCGAGGGCCATCGTGTGGATGGCGTCCACGATGCCGACGATCGGTCGGAACAGGAGGTCGTCGAGGACGAACATCACTGGGCCCCGATGTGAACGTCGACGAAGCTGTAGGGCGCGAACGGTCCGGAGTACTTGAAGATGAGGTCGTCGTACGACTCCTCGAGGGTCGCGACCGCCTCGTCGAACGCCTCCCGGTCGTCTCGGTCGACGAGGTACGAGCGGTTGAGGACGAGCCGGTCGCTGAACAGCCCGTTCTCGACCGATCCGTCGGCGATCGACTCGAGGCGCTCGGAGACGTCCTCGACGACGGCCTCGCGGTCGACGTCGGCGTCCTCCTCGCGGACGACCTTCACGCCGAGTTCGACCGTCCCCTCGACGTCGTTCATCGTCCGCCTGAACGCGGGTCGCGCGCCGCGGAGGACGTTCTTCAGCGCGCGGTCGCTCTCGAACACCATGCCGAACTGCATCGGCACGACCGTCCGCCCGCCGTCGCGCTCCATGAGCTCCCGGAGGACCTCGTCGTGGCGCTTCGCGTCCTCGTCGGTCTCCTCGGGCTCGGTCGTGTCGATATCGGAAACGACGGCGGCGAGTCGCCGGTGCTCGACGGGATAGACGCGATCGGCGCCGCCGACGGCGTCGGTTTCGAACGCGAGCCCCTCGTCCGACTCGACGATTCCGTACACGTAGCGGTTGCTCATCGGCGACCCACCTCGGTTCGCTCGTCCCGTCCCGTCGGGGACGGCCGCGGTCGCTCGACGGGGGCGGATCTCGTCGCTGTGCGCCGATGGGTATCGGATGTCATGGTCTCGAGAGGGAGGCCGTTCCAGCGTCGCGGTGATGGACGTCGGTGGCGCTGACACTGAGACGGATCGTCACTCGTGATTCGAGACACCCGGGCCTTACCGTGGTGCTTGCAGTCGCAGCCCGGTCGTCCGCGGGGACGGCGCTCGAGGGCTGTACGACCGGGGGCAACGCTGCGTCCGGCGAACGGCCACACGCGAGCGTCCACACTGAACCAGGGGTCTGAGGAACGTTGATCGACCGCACGAGAATAGTTGATCGACCGTCGATCGCACTTACGAGGAGAGTTGATCGACCGTCGATCGCACGGTCGAGACGCTCTCGCGCTGCTCGCGCGTGGCCTCCGCGATCCCCTCGAGTTCGTCACGCAGCGTGGTCAGCTCGTCGACCGCGGCGTCGACGGTGGCGGCGATCTCCTCGCTGCCGGCGGCCTGATCGTCGATCGCGTCGGAGACCTCGCTGACGCCCTGGGCGGTCTCCTCGACGGCGGCGGCGATCTCGTCGATTCGCTCGAGGGTCCCTTCGACGCGGCCGACGCCGTCGTCGATCTGTTCGGTCGTCGTCTCGAGGCTCGAGACGGTGGACTCGATCTCCGCCTGGATTCGCTCGATCGTCTCCTCGATGCGCCCCGCCTGATCCTGGGAGTCCTCGGCGAGGGACTTGACCTCGTCGGCGACGATGGCGAAGCCGGCGCCGGCCTTCCCCGCCTGGGCCGCCTCGATCTTGGCGTTCAGGGCGAGGATATTGGTCTGGTCGGCGATGCCGTCGATGACGTCCACGATCTCGTCGATCTCGTTTATGCTCTCGTGCAACGTGGCGATCTCGGACGCGACCTCGTCGGCCGCCTCCGCAACCCCCTCCATCGTGTCGATCGCCTCCGTCGCCGAGTCGGCGCCCTCTTCGGCGAGTTCCGCGGCCTCGTCGCTCGTCCGGTGGACCTGATCCGCGGTCGAGGCGATCTCCTCGATGGTCGCGCTCTGGTTGGAGACTTCGCCGGCGATGGTCTCCATCCGCTCGGTCTGGTCGACGCCCAGATCGCGCAGGTCCGCCGTCGTCTCCGCGATCGATTCCGTGTGCGCCTCGAGGTCGACGATCTCGTCCTCGACCTCCTCGGAGACAGCCTCCTGGAGCCGTTCGTACTCCTGGCGCTGGTGGACGAACTCCGAGACGTCGGGCGTCACCTCGAACGCCCCCACGGGGGTCCCGGTCGGATCCCGGAGCGGAACGGCGTAGACCTGGTAGTACCGGTCCGAGTGGGGGACCGTCCGCGTGTCGTCCTCCTTTACGGTCTCGTTGCGGCGGATCACCGTCTCCGCGAGCGTCTCGTCTTTCCCCTCGGTCTTGAAGAACTCGTAGGCGTTCTCACCGAGCACCGAATTGGCACCCGTCCCGTTGAGCTCCTCCATCGCCGGGTTCCAGTTGGTGATCTCGCCGTTTCTCGCGACGGTGAACGCGCCCTCCGGGAAGCTCGACACGAGTTGCGCGTACAGCCCCCGCCAGAAGTCCCGCTCGCGGCGGAGCCGCTCTTCGGGCTCGAGCGATTCGACGTCGAGCGACTCGAGATACGTCTCGACCAGCGCGGATTCGCCCTGTCCGTGCCCTCCAACGCTCCTCCGTCCGGCGATCGCAGATGAGTCTGTCATGTTCTTACGAGTCGAGCACCGCAGTATAAGATCACTGGCCGTTTCCCCCGCCGGGGCGAGTCACCACCGACGGAATCACCGATCCAGGCTTGCCAACGCAGCGCCAGCGGTGATACGGGTTCGGGTTCGACCTCTGGACGTTCCCATGGCACAACCACAACGACGACCGGACTCGTCCAGCCTCGCGGAAGTCCTCGACCGAATCCTCGACAAGGGTGTCGTCATCGACATCTGGGCTCGGATTTCGGTAGTCGGCATCGAACTGTTGACCGTCGAAGCGCGCGTCGTCGTGGCCTCGGTCGACACCTTCCTGCACTACGCGGAGGAGATAGCGAAGATAGAACAGGCCACCGCCGAGGGCGAACTCGAGGAACTCGAGGAGCTCGAGGTAGAGACGCGACCCGAATCGTCACCGAAATCGGCACAACAGTAACCCGATGGCTGACGACTCGGCTTCGCGCGGGCGCAAGGTCCGCGGCAAGAAGATCCGCTCCGACCGAGAGTCGAAGCGGGGCCGACGGGCGAAGAAGGAGCTCGCGCGAACGGCGGAGGCGGCGGACGATCGACCCGGCGAGAGCCCGCTCGCCGATCCGGCCGACGTGACGCCCGAACCGTTCGTCGAAACCGACGACGTCGCCGCGCTCAGGAGCCGGATCACCGGTTGGCTCGAGGCGGACCAGCCGGTGCACCTGATCGGCCCGACCGGCTGCGGCAAGACGGCGCTCGCGCTGTCGGCCGCCGCGGAGCGCGGTCGTCCGGTCGTCTGGCTCAACGGCGACGAGGCGGTCGACACCGCGGCCCTCGTCGGCGCTCACGCCGGCGGAGAACGCTACACGGAGGACGACCGCTTCGTCAGCGGCGTCAGCAAGCAGACGGAGATCGTCCGAGAGCGATGGGTCGACAATCCGCTCTCGGTCGCCGTCAGGGAGGGCGCCACGCTCGTCTACAACGAGTTCTCCCGGAGCGACCCCGCCGCCCACAACGTGTTGCTGTCCGTCCTCGAGGAGGGGGTCCTCGAGCGACCAGGCAAGCGCGGCGAGGACCGAACGATCGACGTTCACCCCGAGTTCCGGGCGATCGTCACGTCGAACGACGTCGAGTACGCGGGCGTCCACGAGCAGCAGGACGCACTCCTCGACCGTTTCGTCGGCGTCACCGTCGACTACTACGACGCGGAGACCGAGCGCGAGATCGTCGCCGCCCACGTGGACCTCGATCCCGACCGGGTCGAGACGGTCGTCGCGACCACGCGTACCCTGCGCGAAGCACTCGAGGACGACGTGATCGTCGGCACGCGCGCGGCCGTCACGGCAGCGAAGGGTCTCGCCGTCTTCGACGAGTCGTCAGAGTCGGAGAACGGGACCGTCGACCCCGACGTACTGACGGACGTTTTCACGGACGTCCTCTCCCCGAAGGTCGCCGGCGGTCAGAACGGCAACCGGGACGTCGCGGACCTCCGGGATCGAATCGCGAAGGCGCTGTAACCCACCACCGCATCGACCGAATTCGGACGAAACGCAAACACACCACCTCACCCCACTATCCCAAGATGGCCGAAGCCGACACGAACGCGACTGCAACTGCGAGCGAACGATGTCGGGCGCTCACCGAAGCGGGCGAGCGCTGTTCGCGGCCGGCCGGAGCGGACGGGTTCTGTTTTCAACACGACGAGAGTGATCAAACTGTGAGTGACAGTCAGGCCGTCGAAAACGAGACCGAAGAAACCGACGACGCGGAAGCCGAGGAGCAGCAAGAACAGGAGCAGGAGCAAGAACAGCAATCGGACGACGAGAGCGAGAGTCGAGGCGATACCGAATCGGAGAGCGAGTCCCCGTCGGCGTCCGAGTCGGACACCTCCAGCGAGGGAACGACCGACCCGTCCGACGTCGACACGAGCGACCTCGAGGAGGAGGAAATCGAAGTTCAGGCCGACCAGAGCAAAATCGAGGGCGTACTCGCGGTTCGACGGACCGTCCAGTCGACGGCGGGCGAACTGATCGGCCGACCGTTCGACGGCGTCAGCGAAATCTCGCCGACCGAGGACGGCTGGCGCGCCGTCGTCGAGGTGATCGAGCGGTCCTCGATCCCCGACACCCAGGACGTGATGGGTCGGTACGAGATCGACCTCGACGAGGACGGCGTCGTCCAGGGATACCGGCGACTCGACCGGTACCGCCGCGGCGACACGAAGGCGTTCGAGTGACGTCGCTCGCCGTTCGTCCGCCGTCCCTCGTCGTCCGTTCCTCGCCTCGAGGGCGCGTGTCAGCGCCCTCGTCATCGGATAGTGACGACAACGCTATCGATAGTGAAGACGACGCTATCCGTCCGCTGTTGCCCCGTCCGCAGTCAAAACCGCCGGGCTCCGTCTCCTGCGCCGCTCCGTCATCGACCCTGCTCCGCTCGGGTCAATCGTCCGCCGGGGCGGGGTGACCGGATTCACCCGCCGCTTCGTCGTCGCCCAGTGCGGCCGCGACCGCTGGAGCCAGCTCGTTGACGACGGCACGGCCGTCCCGTTCGCGGACGATCAACCCGTCCTCCTCGAGCGTCGAGAGGTGGTGGGAGATCGTGCTCGGGTCGCGCTCGAGTTCGTCCGCGAGTCCCCCGTTGTTGGTCCGGCCGAGCGTCGCGAGCGCCTGGAGCACCTCCCGCTTCGACGGTTCGTCGAGGGCCGCGTGGAGGGCGACGTCGCGGTCCGACTCGTCAGCCCCCGGGAAGTAGCGGCGCTTCCCGTTCACCTTCGCGGTCGTCACCAGCCCCTCCGCTTCCAGCACGCGGAGGTGGTGGCGGACCGTCGAGAGCGCGACCCCGCTCTCCTCGCTCACCTCGGAGAGGTAGCTGCCGGGGTCGGCTTCGATCGCCTCGTACACCGCTCGGCGACGATCGTTCTCGAGGGGGTCCGAGTCGTCGTACCGGCTGTACCGGAAGATCGACGCCGGGAGGAGGTCCCACGGGATCGACGTGAAGAGCCGTCGCAGGGGTCGAAGTCCGGTTCCGGGCACCTGCGAGACCCAGGACCACGCGCCCGTCGCGCCGGCGCCCGCGGTGGCTCCGGCCCCAGCGCCGACGCCGGCACCGGCGCCCGCCGCCAGCCCGGTCGCCGTGATGGCACCGATCGCCCCGACGAGCGCCGCGCCGCCGGCGGTCTCCGGTCCGGATCGCTCTCCCGGGGGTGCGCCGTTCCCACCGCCGTTCGAATCGCCGTCGTCTTCTCCCTCGTTCGCCGCGCCCCCGGCTTCCGTCTCGACGCCCGTCCCGACGGTGACGCCACCGGTTCCGTCGCCGGCCTCGAGCGGGGCGTTCACACCGATCTCGCCGCTCGTTCGAAGCCGATCGAGGCCGAGTCCGCCGAGCGTACCGACGGTTCCCTCGAAGTCGGTCGACGCGGCGACGGAGTCGTTCAGGCCGTCCGCGTCCTCTCTGTCGGTGGAGTCGTTCCCGTCGACATCGAGGTCGAACGACTGGTTCTCGTCGCCCTCGAGTTCGTCCGTGGTTTGCGCCACCGTTTCGTTCGTCTCGTCGATCGTCCCCTCCACCTCGCCCGTCCCTCCGTCGATCGCGTCGTCCAGTTCCTCGTCGCTCGACTGCGTGTCGTCATCGGTCTCGGTGTCGTCGCTCGGTTCGGTCGTCGAGTCGTCGGTCTCGTTCTCTTCCTCGTCGATTCCGGCGAGGGGTTCCGACGAGTCCTCCTCGAGCGACGCCTCGAGGTCCGCCGACGTGGCGCTGGCGGCGGTAGTGACGGTTGCGCCACCGACGATTCCGGGTGCGAGCACCGTCAAGACGGCGAGACACACCAGTGCTCGCGCGACGATCGACGAAGCCATACCTACGGATCGGTAACGATCGCGAGTAATACATTGTTTCCGGTTCGTACGTAGGTCTTACCGATCCGTCTTCCGTTCGTAAGAGGAATCTACCCCCGAATTCGGCCGGTCGACGCCGGGTAATCGGGTGCGGCGGTGAGCCGATCCAGCAAGGTATTTCCGGATACGGCGGCGGATATCGGGTATGGACCCTGCGCTTGGCCCGCCCCCCGAGATGGCCGAAAAGCGCGACGAGCTGACGCCCATGATGCGTCAGTACCACGACCTCTGTGCGCGCTACGACGACGCCATCGTGCTCTTCCAGGTGGGGGACTTCTACGAGACCTTCTGCGGCGCGGCCGAACGCACCGCTCGCCTGCTCGAGATCGCGCTCACGAGCCGCGAGGACAGCACCGGCGAGTACCCGATGAGCGGCATCCCGATCGACAACGCCTCGTCGTACATCGAGACGCTCCTCGAGGCTGGCTACCGGGTGGCCGTCGCCGACCAGGTCGAAGAGCCCGGCGAGACGCCTGGGGTCGTCGAGCGGGCGGTCACGCGCGTGATCACCCCCGGGACGATCACCGAGGATGAACTGCTCGAGAGCGACGATAACAACTTCGTCGCGGCGCTCGCCCGCTCAACCCGCGAGGCCGCCGGCGGTGAGGACGTCCCCGGGGGAGAGCTCGCCCTGGCCCTCCTCGACGTCTCGACCGGCGACTTCCTCGCGACGAGTTCCACCTCGAGCGAGGCGATCGTCGACGAGGTGGGACGGTTCGATCCCGCCGAGGCTGTCGTCGATCCCGGCGTCTCGACCGATCTCCTCCCCGACGACTGCATGGTGACGCCGTTCGAGGAATCCGCGTTCGACCCTGGGCGGGCCGGCGAACACGTATCGCGGTACTTCGGCGACCCCGACGCGCTGCTCGCGGGCGACGCCGAGGTTCGCGCCTGCGGCGCGCTCCTGGCCTACGCGGAGTACGCCCGCGGCGGTGTCGAGGAGGAGACGGTGGACGCCGAGGGCGAAGACGGAGTCGACGGAGGCGACGGGACCGACGGCGAAGCCGACGGCTCATTAGCGGCGGACGATCCCGCCGGGCGTCCGCGCCTCGAGTACCTCACCCACCTCACCCGGTACGACCCGCGGGAGTTCCTCCAGCTCGACGCGGTCGCCCTCCGGAGCCTCGAGGTGTTCGAACCGCGATCCGTCCACGGTCGGGACGAGGCGACGCTCGTCGGCGTCCTCGACGAGACGGCGAGCGCCCTCGGCGGGCGGAAGCTCAGAGACTGGCTTCGCCGACCGCTGCTCGAGCCGGACCGAATCGAGACCCGCTTCGACGCCGTCGAGGAGCTTACCGGCGACGTCCGAACGCGCGAGGAGGTTCACGACCGTCTGCGGGACGTCTACGACCTCGAGCGGCTCATCGGTCGCATCTCCCGCGAGCGGGCCAACGCCCGCGACCTCCGGTCGCTGCGGGACACCCTCGCGGTCGTCCCCGAGATCCGCGACCGACTCGAGGGGGCCGAGTGCGAGCGGCTCCGGACGCTGCGGGAGCGACTGGATCCGCTCGAGGACGTCCGGGAACTGATCGACGCGTCGATCGTCGAGAACCCGCCGATCGAGATCACCGAGGGCGGGATCATCGCGGAGGGGTACGACGACGACCTCGACCGACTCCGGACGACCGCCCGGGAGGGCAAGCGCTGGATCGACGACCTCGAGGCGAGCGAGCGCGAGCGGACCGGCATCGACTCGCTCAAGGTGGGCTACAACGCCGTCCACGGCTACTACATCGAGGTGACGAACCCGAACCTCGATTCGGTGCCCGAGGACTACCGGCGCCGCCAGACGCTGAAGAACGCGGAGCGGTTCGTCACGCCGGAACTCAAAGAGCGCGAGGACGAGATCGTCCAGGCGGAGGGGCGGGCGGACGACCTCGAGTACGAACTGTTCTGCGACGTCCGGCGACGGGTGGCCGACGAGGTCGAGCGCGTCCAGTCGCTCGCGGAGGCGCTGGCGGCCCTCGACGCCCTCGTCTCGCTCTCGACGGTCGCGGCGGAGAACGACTACTGCCGGCCGGAGATTCTGGAACCCGGCGACGGTGAGAGCGGAGCCGACGGAGACGGCCTCGGCCCGCTCGAGATCGACGTCGAGGGCGGGCGCCACCCCGTCGTCGAGCGGACCCAGGAGTCGTTCGTCCCGAACGACGTCCACCTCTCGAGGGACGAACGGATCGCCATCATCACCGGCCCCAACATGTCCGGGAAGTCGACGTACATGCGCCAGACGGCCCAGATCGTCCTCCTCGCGCAGGTGGGGAGCTTCGTCCCCGCGCGGTCGGCCCGGCTGACCCCGGTCGAACGGATCTTTACCCGCGTGGGCGCGAGCGACGACATCGCCGGCGGGCGTTCGACGTTCATGGTCGAGATGGACGAACTCGCGACGATCCTCCGGGAGGCCGACGAGCGCTCGCTCGTCCTGCTGGACGAGGTGGGCAGGGGCACCTCGACGGCCGACGGCCTCGCCATCGCGCGGGCGATCACCGAGCACCTCCACGACGAGGTCGGCGCGACGACGCTGTTCGCGACCCACCACCACCCCCTGACCGAACTCGCCGAGGACCTCGAGGGGGCGTTTACGCTGCACTTCGAGGTCGAGCAGGTCGACGGCGAGGTGGTGTTCCACCACGAGATCGCCCCCGGCGCTGCGACGGGCTCGTACGGCGTCGAGGTGGCCACCGCCGCCGGCGTTCCCGAGGACGTGGTCGAGCGCGCTCGAGCGATCGTCACCGAGGCGGCCGACGCCGAGACCGATGCGGAGGCTGGGACGGGTGCGGAGGCCGAGACCGACGCCGATGAACGCGAGGATCGTGGCGGTCGACGACGGCTCGGGCCGAACGCGCCGGCGAACCAGGCCGCCATCGACGCGTTCGCCGAGAACGCCACCGCCGACGGCGGGGACGATCCGACGGACGTCGCGGCCGAACTCCGGGCGCTCGATCTGGGCCATCTCACCCCCATCGAGGCCCTGACCGAGCTGGATCGACTGAAGCGGATGCTCGAGGAGTGAGGGCTTCGAGGAACTCGGACCCGCCGTTCTTCAGAATTCAGGGTGACCACCGGCGACGACGATCCGACCGAACCACCGCCGGGCGGGAATGAAAGGGGCCGAGGCGCTCGGCGAGCGAGGCGAAGCAAGCACTGGCACGAACGGAGTGAGTGAAGCGCGCAGCGAGCCGCAGCCGTCGAGCGCCTCGGGGGCTTTCGAGGTGTTAGCCGAAGCGAACCGATCCGAAACGAATCGGTTTCATTCGTCTAGCGTCGGTTCGAGGGAGACGAACTCGAGGCCGTGTTCGCCCAACAACCGTCGGGCCCGATCCGTTACTGACGGCGCCACCAGGACCCCGCGGACGACCTTGTCGGCGTGGAGGTCGCGCTCGAGGGCGTCGACGTACCGCCGGAGTTGGCTCACGGCGTCCGGACCCACGCGGCGGCGCTTGAGTTCCACGACGACCGCCCTCCCCGAGGAGTCCTCCCCGTAGATGTCGACGGCGCCCGCGGGGGTGGCCCGCTCGGTCGACAGCGGCGAGAATCCGGGCTCGAGCAGATCGGGATCGTCGAGGATCCGCCGGCGGAGGTCCTCCTCGGTGCCCTGCACCGAGAGGTCGCTCGAGTCCCACAGCGAGAGGAGCGAGACCTGGAGGATCCGCTCCGGTTCGAAGGTGACGAGCAGTCGCTCCTCGGGCGTCGGCCGCTGGCTGCGCATGCAGAGGGCGCCCGTCCCCTCCTCGAGGAAGACCTCGTGCTCACAGCCGGGGGGCTGCCAGTTGACCGGCTGCTGACCGACGTCGGTGTGGACCAGCGCCGCGCCGTCGGGTTTGAACATGACGTGGCGGTCGCCGGGCTCGAGGCGGCTCGAGGCGCGGCCGTCGTAGGCGACCGTGCAGCGCCCGACGACGGTGACGAGGGCGTCCCGTGCGAATCCCTCCGCGATCGCGTCGCGGGCCACGTCGGGAGCGGGCGACTCGAGCGTGCGGACGCGGCGGTCTCGATCGAGGGCGGTCACTGCGATGCGTGTACCCCGCGGTCGAACAAAAGGGCGACGGAAATTGGAAAAGATTTATGGAATATTGTCCGGGAGAACGCGTACAGAATGTCGAACTCCCACAACCGTCGGCGGTTCATCCAACTGGCCGGCACCGGCGCCGCTGCATCGATCGCTGGATGTTCCGACCTCAACTCGTTCGGGTCCAGCCAGGACGAGGGCAACGGCGAGGACTACGGTAGCAGCGAACGGATCGGCGCCACCGTCACCCCATCCGAGGACGAGATGGAGAAGTTCCAGGAGGAGGCGGAAGAGATGGACCAGTCGGAGCTGATGGAAGAGCAGACGAAGCTCATCGAGGACGCGGCCGAGGACTTCGAAGGGTACGCAGAGGAGAACGACATCTCGATCGAAGAGTCCGAGAAGGAGTACGGGCTCTTCATCGTCGAGGGATCGGCCGAGGCCCTCATCGAGGCGATGCTGGAAGGACCAATCGGCCAGCTGATGACCGGGGACCGGTACGACCAAACCATCCAGCAGTACGAACAGCAACAGCAGATGCAGGAGGCGCAGTCGAGTGGCGAGGAAACCGAGGAGAGTAGCGAGGACGACGCGGACGAGAACGAAAGCGAATAGTAACGGACCTATCGCCGAGCGGCTGGTTTTTAGCCGTCAGTTCGGTCGCGCTCGACGCTGAACGGACTTTCGCGTTCTGTCCAGTCCCACCCCGGCAGGCGCTCCTGGAAACCGGCCGCGAGCGCCGCCTCGAGGTCGTCGACCCCGGCGTTCTCCTCGTCGTCGCCGTGGTGGCGAACGTCCGCGTAGTGGAAGGTCGCCTCACCGAGGGTTCGAAGCGGCTGGGTGCCGGCGATGGTCGCCGCGAGTTCTCGTCCGAGGATCTCGTCGACGACGAACCCCGGATAATCGCCCTCGACGTCGAGGTCCCGGAGTATCGCGACCATCGCGGCCACGTTCACGGCCAGGTCGCCGTCGGCGAAGACGGCGTCGACCTCCTCGCGGTACTGCGCCTCGGTGACGCGTGCGACGTCGGTCTCGAATATCTCGCCGAGGTCGTCGCGCACGTCGTTTACGAGCGGGACGACGGTGTCGGCGCGGTCGGCGACCCAGTCCCGTTCGGCCGCGACTCGAGTCGGTGTCAGGCGCATACCCCGTCTTTCGTGCCGGATCGTCCTCACGTTTGCGAAGGCTTTTATAGGACGCGCGGGATAGGCTCGAGTAAGCGGGTTCTCCCTGGAATCTTCCCGCACGGACCAGGATAACCGACCTGGGAGCGTGCTCGTCACAGCATGGACTCGAACACGATACTTCGGGAGGGGAAACGTTCATGACGCGGATCGCGCGGCCCGACTCGGGTGCCGTCGATCCGCGTCGCTCTCGCCACCGTCCCTCGGCGAGCGTCGAACCGGCCCCCCTCTGCGCTCGGTTGGCGTCGGACCGGACGCCTCCGCGTTCGGCGCCGATCCCGATCCCACCCCGGATCCGACCGGGACCGTGTTCACCAGGCGTGGCGATCGGCGCTTTCGGTCGGCGAGTTCACGCAAGCCACATTCGGCGATTATGAGTACTGTAGAGCAGCAACTCGACGATTTGCAAGCAGAGATCACGAAGGAAATTCCGAGTGACATCTCGGTTTCCTCGGTGAAGTACGAAGGCCCCGAACTGGTGGTCTACACGCGCGATCCGAAGAAGTTCGCCCGACAGGGCGACCTCATCCGGAAGCTCGCGTCCAAGCTTCGAAAGCGGATCACCGTCCGGCCCGACCCGAGCGTCCTCTCCCAGCCCGAGAAGGCCCGCGAGGAGATCATGAAGGTCATCCCCGAGGAGGCGGGCGTGACGGACCTCGACTTCCACGCCGACACCGGTGAGGTCGTCATCGAGGCCCAGAAGCCCGGCATGGTGATCGGCCGCCACGGCTCGACCCTCCGCGAGATCACCCAGAACGTCGGCTGGACGCCCGAGGTCGTGCGCACGCCGCCGATCGAGTCCTCCACCGTCTCGAACGTCCGGAGCTTCCTCAAACAGGAACGCGACGAGCGCCGCGAGATCCTGGAGAAGGTCGGCCGGCAGATCCACCGCGAGGAGATGTCCGACGACGAGTACGTCCGCATCTCCACGCTGGGTTGCTGTCGAGAGGTCGGCCGCGCCTCCTTTATCCTCTCGACGCCCGAGACGCGCATCCTCGTGGACTGCGGCGACAAGCCCGGCGCCGAGGGCGAAGTACCCTACCTCCACGCGCCCGAGGCGTTCGGCGCGGGACCCCAGACCATCGACGCCGTCGTGCTCACCCACGCCCACCTCGACCACTCGGCGTTCATCCCGCTGCTGTTCAAGTACGGCTACGACGGGCCGATCTACTGCACCGAACCTACCCGCGACCTGATGGGGCTGCTCACGCTCGACTACCTCGACGTCGCCGCCAAGGAGGGGCGCACCCCGCCCTACGAGTCCGAGCAGGTCCGCGAGGCGATCAAACACTGCATCCCCCTCGAGTACGGCGACGTCACCGACATCGCACCCGACGTCAAACTCACCTTCCACAACGCGGGCCACATCCTCGGGTCGGCGGTTTCGCACTTCCACATCGGCGACGGCCTCTACAACGTCGCCTTCTCCGGCGACATCCACTACACGGACACCCGCCTGTTCAACGGCGCGACCAACGACTTCCCGCGCGTCGAGACGCTCGTCCTCGAGTCCACCTACGGCGGTCGCAACGACTACCAGACCGACCAGACGGACTCCGAGGAGAAGCTCAAGCGGATCATCCGCGAGACCGCCGAGAAGGGCGGGAAGGTCCTCATCCCCGCCTTCGCGGTCGGCCGCTCCCAGGAGATCATGCTCGTCCTCGAGGAGGCGATGCGCGAGGGCGAGATTCCGCGGATGCCGGTCCACCTCGACGGGATGATCTGGGAGGCGACAGCGATCCACACGACCTACCCCGAGTACCTCCGCGACGACCTCCGCGATCGGATCTTCCACGAGGACGAGAACCCGTTCCTCGCGGAGGAGTTCAACCACATCGACGGCGGCGAGGAGGAGCGTCAGGACGTCGCCGACGGTGAACCCTGCGTCATCCTCTCTACGTCGGGGATGGTCACCGGCGGTCCCATCATGTCCTGGCTCGGCCACATCGGTCCCGACCCGGACTCCACGTTGGTGTTCGTCGGCTACCAGGCCCAGGGAACCCTCGGTCGGCGCATCCAGAGCGGCTGGGACGAGATCCCGACCAGCGACGTCGGCCGAAAGGGCCGAAACGGCGACGGACGCGGCACGCTGAAGCTCAACGTCGACGTCGAGACCGTCGACGGCTTCTCCGGCCACGCCGACCGCGGCGGCCTGATGGACTTCGTCCGGACGATGAACCCCCGCCCCGAGAAGGTCCTCTGCGTCCACGGCGACGAGCGCTCCACTCAGGAGCTCTCGTCCGCCCTCTACCACGAGTTCAACATGCGCACCTTCGCGCCGAAGAACCTCGAGACCTTCCGCTTCCTCTGACGAGGCGCACTCGGTCGAGTTCACCTCTCGATCAGTTCGATCGCGGCGCGTTCACGTCTCCGCCCGGTCAGTCCCGTCGTATCGCGATCCGCGCGGGATCGAATCAGTCCATCGAGCCCCGGGAGGATCCCGTGGGTCCGTTCAGAGGCCGAGCGCCTGCCGGCCCAGCTCGAATCCCCACCGGGGGAGCCGGTAGACGATCGCCCCGGCCAGCGCGAGTTCGAGGCCCGTGATCACCACCGTGAGGAGGTCCGCGTACGAACTGCCGACGGGGACGCCGATCGGCAGGCCGTACTCCTTCGAGTAGAACGGGTAGAAGAGCGCGATGCCGCGTTTGCTCCCCGCGACGTCGAGCGCGTAGTGGGTTAACACCCCGATCCAGACGTACTCGAGGTTGCCGAAGGCGTAGGGGAAGACGACGAACCCCGCGAGCAGCGGCAGGTTGTGCAGCGTCTTCCGGTGTTTGCCGAACGCCGTGTCGACGTCCGGCACCAGCGCCCCCAGCGTGACGGGAACGCCGATCTCGAGGATCGTCGCGAACGTGTCGGCGTCCCCCGCGGGCTCGAGGAGGTACCCGAGCCCGATCCCCAACAGGATCGCGTTCAGCACGTGTCCCTTCTTATTCATCTACCGATTACTGAACAGTCTGGGATCGAATAGCTTTCTGTCGAGACCGGCTCACTCCCCGGACGAAGCGTATGACGCGCGTCAGACACGACAGTCGAAGAGTACGACCGAACCCCCCGACGATTGCCTCCCGCTCACTCGCGTACCCTCCTACGATCGACTCCGCTCGCTTCGGCGTGCACGCTCGCTCCGACGTCCTCGCTCGTCTCCGTTCGACGCCCGTCTGTCCCTCACTCTGACGTCCTCCTTCGTCTCCGTTCGACGCCCGCCTGTCTCACTCCCGCGCGTCGAGTTCCTCGAGCAGGTCCTCGAGGGCGCGATCGACGGTTTTCGTCCGGACGTCGGCCCGGTCGCCGTCGAACTCGTAGCGCTCGGCGGTCGCGTAGGAGGTCTCGCTCCCCCAGGGGCCGGCGTAGGCGACGCCGATGTAGACGGTTCCGACCGGCTTCTCGTCGGAGCCGCCGGTGGGGCCGGCGACGCCCGTCGTGGAGACGCCCCAGGTCACGTCGTTGACGTCCCGGACGCCCCGGGCCATCTCGCGCGCGACGGGATCGGAGACCGCGCCGTGCTCGTCGAGCGCCTCGCGGCTGACCCCCAGGTGGCGCCGCTTGGCGTCGTAGGAGTAAGTCGTCACCCCGGCGTCGAAGTAGTCGCTCGAGCCCGGAATCGCGGTGATCGCCCCACCCACCAGCCCGCCGGTGCACGACTCGGCGACGGCGAGGGTGTCGCCGCGCGCTCGCAGGCGGTCGGCCACCCGCATCGGAAGCTCCCTGTCGATGTCGTCGTTCATACTCGAGCGGAAGACGCGAGCGGTTGTCAAAGCCCGGGTCCGATTTCGATCGCGACGTTCGACCGATCCCCATTGGACGTGCGCGGTCGATCACGAAAGAACGACGGTCCGGCGTCACCCAGGGAGCGACATGGAGTACGAGACGCCCCTGTTCTTTCACCTGATGAGCTACGCCGACCGGGCGGCTCACGACGTCGTCGACATGGTGAGCGGCAACCCCGACTGGGAGCCGCCGGCGGCGCTCCGGGAGGCGCTGCGCGAGTACGCCGACTTCCACCCCGCCGAGTTCCAGTACCCGCCCAGCGACGGCCTCCTCGAGTTGCGCGAGGAGGTCGCCGCCCGACGCGGCGTCGACGTCGACCAGGTCGTGATCACCCACGGCGCGGGCGAGGCGAACTACCTCGCGATGGCGCGGGCGCTCGAGCGCGACGCCGGAACCGAAATCCTGCTCACGGACCCCGTCTACCCCTACTACCCCGGCAAGACGACGATGCTCGGCGGGACGCAGCGTTTCGTCGCGACGGACGAGGCCGGGCAACTCGAGCCGGCAGACGTCCGCGAGGCCGCGAACGAGGAGACGGCCGCCATCGTGGTCAACACGCCGAACAACCCGACGGGGGCCGTCTACCCGGCGGAGACGGTCCGCGAACTCGTCGCGATCGCCGAGGAGCGCGACGCCCTCCTGATCAGCGACGAGGTGTACGACCACTACGACCTCTCGGGGCGCTTCGCGAGCGCGCTCGAGGTCGACTCCGACCACCGGATCGTGACGAACGCGTTCTCGAAGTCGATGGCGATCACGGGGTTCCGGGTCGGTTACGCGATCTTCCCGCCCCAGTTGGTCGAGAACGCCAGGAGTCGCCACATGCTGGTCAACGTCGCCGGGAGCCGCCCCTCGCAGTACGCCGTGTTGCGAGCGCTACGGGAGACCGAGCCCGAGTACTACGAGCGAAATCGCGACCTGCTCGCCGAGCGCGTCGAGACGTTCACGAACGCCCTCGACGCCGCGGGGGCGGACTACACCCGCCCGCAGGGCTCGTTCTACGTCATGGCCCGGTTCGACGGGTTTCCGGGAACGCTCGAGAACGTCGAGCGCCTGATCGACGAGGCCGGCGTCGCGGGGATGCCGGGCGAGGCGTTCGGCGAGTCGAAATCCGACTGGCTCCGGTTCGCGCTCGTCACGCCGCGAGTCGAAGAAGCGGCCGACCGGTTGGCGACGTACTTCGAGTGAGCGACCCGGGCGACGGAGCCGAAGCCGATCGCCTTCGAAATCGAACGCGGAACCGGCCGCCTTCTCGACGGATCGACGAATACTCGTGTGCGCGCGAGGTACCCCGTGACATGAGTGGCCTCGACGTCGAACCGACGGAGGACGAGGCGGCCGAGGGGGACGACGGCGACAACACGATCGAAGTGACGCCGACGGACTCCATCGACGAGGGCGAGGCGGACGCCGGCGATCGACGGGAGACCGTCGACGTCGAACCGTCCGACGAACCCGTCGACGGCCCCGAGTACGTCCTGTACGGGGGGAAAGGCGGCGTCGGAAAGACCACGATGGCGGCCGCGACGGCCCTCGACAGCGCCCGCCGCGGGGTGCGGACGCTCGTGGTCTCGACCGACCCCGCACACTCCCTCTCCGACACCTTCGAGACGGACGTCCCCGCCGAACCCGAACCGATACACGACGAGTACCCCCTCTACGGCGCCGAGATCGACCCCGAGAAGGCGCTCGAGGAGACCGACGCCATCTTCGGCGGCGCCGGGGCCGGCGGCGACGAGGACGCCGACGAGTTCGGCGAGCCCGGCGGGTTCGGCGACTCGAGCGACCGGGACGCGTTCGGCGGCGCGGGCGGCTCGGGCGAGCCCGGCGCCGGCCCGTTCGGGGATTCCGGTGGATCGACCCCGTTCGGCGACGCCGGCGGCTCGGGCCCGCTCGGCGGTCTCGGCGACCTGCTCGGCGGCGAGTCGCCCACCGAGGCCCTCTTCGGCGGCGCGATGCCGGGCGCCGACGAGGCCGCCGCGATGCAGCTCCTGCTCGAGTACCTCGACGATCCGCGGTTCGATCGGGTCGTGGTCGACACCGCGCCGACGGGCCACACCCTCCGCCTGCTCCAGCTTCCCGAACTGATGGACACGATGATGGGGCGGATCCTGCGATTTCGCGAGCGCATCGGCGGGATGTTCGAGGGGATCAAGGGGATGTTCGGCGGCGGGAACGTCCCCGACGACGACCCGGAGGGGATCGACGGCCTCGAGGAGCTGCGCGACCGGATCGAGCGCCTCCGGGCCGCCCTCCGGGATCCGGCGCGGACGGACTTCCGGATCGTCCTCGTCCCCGAGGAGATGAGCGTCTTCGAGTCGAAGCGACTGCGTCAGCAACTGCGGGAGTTCGAGATTCCCGTCGGCACCGTCGTCGTCAACCGCGTCATGGAGCCGCTGTCGGACGTCACCGACGAGGTCGAGGGGGACTTCCTGCAGGCCGACCTCGAGAACTGCGAGTTCTGCCAGCGGCGCTGGGACGTCCAGCAGCAAGCCCTGACGGAGGCCCAGGAGCTCTTTCGCGGGACGGACGTCCGTCGCGTCCCGCTGTTCGCGGCGGAGGTCAGGGGCGAGGAGATGCTCGAGGTCGTCGCGGCCTGCCTCCGGTAATCGGCCGACGTCTCGCGCCGGTGAAACCACCGCCGACCCGCCGTATGGCGGGTAAGACACACGTTCTCGCTCGGTGGGAACGAGAATCCCGGTTGAATACCGCATTCCTCCACTCGTACGGTAGAACGAAATGGGAGCGTCCGATTCACCGCAGCGCGCTCGAGAACGCGACGTCCTGGCCGCCCTCGACGACTCGCGTCCGCGAACCGTCTCGGAGCTGGCCGAGGCGCTCGACTCGCACCCGGTGACCGTCGAGCGCCACTGTCAGGCACTCCACCGGGCAGGTCGCCTTCGACGGTGCACGGGCGGGACGTACGCGCTCGCGCTTCCCGAGCCGGATCCGTCCGGGGGAGTGGCGTCGGACTGACGCCGGCCGAAGCGGAGTCGAACCGCGTACCGAGGGGACGACGGGACGCGTCGATTCTCAGACGAGCTTCCTGAGCAGCCCGTAGACCGCGTCGCGCAGCGTATCAGGGAGAAATCTGGCGTACGTCGAGTACTGTGCGAAGCGACCGACCGGGTACCGGGCGGCCGGCTCGGTGCAGCTGCTCGCCTGCAGGATGACGGCGGCGACGTCCTCGGGGTCGGCCGCCAGCGGCCCGCCGCCCCCGATCAGCTGCATCTCGTCGTAGATCTCGTACAGATTCTCGTAGTCCGGGGTGCGTTCCTCGCTGGGAAGCTCCTCCTCGACGCGCGCGGTGAAGTTCGTCTCCACCGGTCCCGGCTCGATCAACACGACGTCGACGCCGAACTCCTCGACCTCCGCGCGGAGGGCGTCGCTCATCGCCTCGAGGGCGTGTTTCGACCCCGCGTAGGCGCCGGCGCCGGGCATCGAGACGCGCCCGATGACGCTCGAGACGTTGACGATCCGGCCGTAGCCCTGGGCGCGCATGTGGGGCAGCGCGGCCCGCGCGAGGCGGTGGGGTCCGTAGACGTTGACGTCGAACTGCCGGTGGAGGTCGTAGGTGCGGACGTCCTCGAGCGGCCCCATCTGTGCGTAGCCGGCGTTGTTGACCAGGCAGTCGATCGCGCCGCCGATCTCGACCGTGCGCTCGACGGCGTCGGCGACCTGGTCGGGGTCGGTGACGTCCAACTGCAGGGTGTGACAGCCCGCGTCCGCCAAGTCCGCGATGTCGTCGACGGTCCGGGCCGTCGCGACCACCTGCCAGTTCTGCGCGAGGAAGGCTCGCGCGGTCGCGCGTCCGATCCCGGACGAGCAGCCGGTGATCAGGACGCACTTCTTTCGCGTCTGTCGATCCTCGGCGACGCGTTCGTCCGTACCGGTTTCGGTTCCGATTTCGGACCCGGAACGGGAACCGGCCTCGGCGTCGGAGTCGGAACCGTCGTCGCTCCGCTCCGACTCGGTTTCCTCGGTGATGGCCATACCCGACGGATTCGAGAGGCGATACCTAAGTATCGACGGTTTGTCGCGCTCGGTGGAACGTCCCGAGCGTCGAACGGTGGTTCTCTCGTCGCGGGTCGCGACCGGTACCGCTCGAATCCCGCCGCGACGTCACTCGTCTACGGTGCGCTTCGCCTCGTCCGCGTAGGAGTCCGCCAGCCGCGTCGGCTCAGGCAGCTTGTACCCCGCCGACAGGGCGAGCACGACGTCGGCCGCCGTCTCCGCGCCCACCCGGTGGCCGGGGCTGACGTAGAGCGGGTTCACGTACCGACTCGAGGACTCGTACTGTCTCGTCTGGACGGCGTAGCCGATCAGCTCCCCGTCGGGGGCTTCCACCCGCGAATTCGCCTCGATCCCGACGCGCGCCCCCTCGGGGAGGTTCTCGAGGTCCTCCCGGGCGGTCCCGCAGAGGGGGCTCTTGGCGACGCCGACGCTCGGAACGTCGAAGACGACGCCCATGTGGGTCGCGATGCCGGCCTCCCGGAAGTGGATGCGGCCGCTGCCGTCGAACAGCAGGAGGTCCGGTTCGGCCGACAGTCCCTCGAGCGCGTCGACGATCGGCCTGCCCTCGCGGAACGAGAGGAGGCCGGGGATGTAGGGGATCTCGAGTGGCGTCACCGCGTGGGCGCGCTCGATCACCTCGCCGCCGCGCATCGCGACGACGGCGCTGACGGCCTTCTCGGCGTCGGTGAGGAACGCCTGGTCGACGCCGGCGACGATCGGCGGCTCTTCTGTGCTCGAGGCCGCCGAGACCGGATCGCCGAGGCTCGAGGGATCGAACGGCAGGTCGTCCGCGAACGAGGCGAGGTCGGCGATGTCGCGCTGGAGGGTTTCCATCTCCTCGCGAGAGAGCGATGCGTCGGGGACGAGGTCGGGACGAGCGGGCGCAACCATCGTGGTCCGTTGCTACGTGTGGGAGAGTTGTGAAGGCTGTCGAACCGTCGCGGGTTCGAGGCGGGTTCTCGGCGTCCGGAGTTCGGATCAGAACCGTCGTCGGCCGCCGGGTCCGCCCGGACCGCCGGGGCCGCCTCCGCCGCCCCCGAACTCCAGCCGGTTCGGCGCGCTGACGTTCCGGTTGTTCTTGAGGTACTGGCCGTAGGCGAGGCCGATCAGGAGGCCGACCAGGTGGGCGCCGTGGGCGATTCTGGGGGCGCCGCCCGTCGAGAGGGACAGAACGCTGAAGAAGGCGTACCCCGCGGTGATCAGCCAGATCGGGATCGGGAGAATGAAGTAGAGGTACACCTTGAGGTCGGGGTTGAGGATCGTGAGGACGCCCAGGATGGCGAGGCCGGCGCCGCTGGCGCCGACGACGCTCGAGGGAACGCCCTGGGCCAGGGAGATCAACACCTGTCCCAGGCCGGCGAGCGCGCCGCTGACGAGAAAGAGGATCGCGAACTTCCGCGAGCCCACGTACCGTTCGACGAGCGGGCCGAAGAAGAACACGATGAAACTGTTCCCGACGATGTGGCCGAACCCGCCGTGGGCGAAAATCGAGGTAAACCAGGTCCAGACGTACTCGACGTTCCACGAGGAGAGCACGAACAGCGATTGGGCGAGTTGCGGGTCGATCGCCCTGACGGCGAATTGGAGGGCGAACGTCGCCCACATCAACACGAGGAACAGGTACGCCACGTTTCCGCGGAAGTACGCCAGCGGGCCGCCGGGGCCCGTGTCGATCGGCAGCTTCGAGGCCACCTTCGACCGGGCCGACGCGGACCCGCTCGAGTTGACGCTGTCGTCGAAGCCGCTGTCGAAGACCCCCTGCGGGTCGTTCCAGTTGTGGAGGCCCGGGCACTCGTGGTTCTCGGGGAGTCTGTGCTCCGAGCAGAACGTCCCCCCGCAGTGCCGACAGTTGTAGGGCATATTGACGACTTTCCCACACACGTCGCACGTAGCCATTAGCCGGGGGTATGTGGCGAACGGGTATGGGGTTTGGGGTTCGGGCCAACCGGTCGATCGGCGGAAGACGCCGGCGAATCGCCGCCGTATCCCTTCGCTGCCCGACTCGAGTCCTCAAATTCGATCGTGAGAACGGTCTGTGGAAATGAACGTCGACGAGCGACCCGCGATCCGACCGTCGCGGGGCACGAGCCGACCGCTCGCCGGGACCACCATTTTTGCCCCCGCGAGCCCGATACCGTGACATGGAAGCGTACGAGCGCAAGCAGTTGCTCGAGCGCGTCGAGCGCGAGGGGGCGACCGTCGGCGCCGACATCCCGGAGACGATCACCGTCCAGGGGGAAGAGATCGACCTCCGGACGTTCGTCTTCGAGATCAAGCGCCGCGAGACGGTCCCCTCCGGCGAGCGCGACCGCGTCGAGCGGGCGAAGAAGAACCTGCGGCGGGAGCGCCTCCGGCGCCTCCAGCGGATCGAGGAGGGCGACATCACCCGCGAGGAGGGCGAGAACCTCGCCCGGAGCGTCATCGGCATCGACCGGGCGCTGAACGCCCTCCAGAGCCTCGGTCCGACGGACCTCGAGCGCGAGGAGAACGCCCAGCAGGCGGCCGATCGAAAGCGCTGGATGTCCTTCCTGAAGAAAGCCCTCGGGAGCGACGACGCCGGCGCGGCACGGAGGGGGCGCTGATGGCGACGAACGCCGAACTCGCCGCCCGCTTCGAGGAGTTCGCCGACCTGCTCGAGGCCGACGGCGTCGAGTACAAACCCCGCGCGTACCGCCGGGCCGCAGAGAGCATCCGCGCCCACCCGATCCCGATCGCCGACCAGATCGAGGCTGGCAACGAGGAGGCCCTCGAGGAGATCGAGGGCGTCGGCGACGCCATTTCCTCGAAGATCGTCGAGTACGTCGAGACGGGATCGATCGACGAACTCGAGGAACTGCGGGCGGAGCTTCCCGTCGACATGGCAGCGCTGACCCGCATCGAGGGCGTCGGTCCGAAGACCGTGGGCACGCTCTACCGTGAACTCGGCATCGAGGACCTGGACGACCTCGAGGCGGCGGCCGAGGCAGGCGAGATCCGCGAGGTCAAGGGCTTCGGCCCCAAGACGGAGGAGAACATCCGCGGGGGCATCGAGTTCGCCCGCACGGTCGGCCAGCGACAGCTCCTGGGGGAGGCCCGGCCGCTCGCCGACGAGGTCCTCGAGTTCCTCGAGTCGGTCGACGCCGTCTCTCGATGCGAGGTGGCCGGCTCGATCCGCCGCTGGCGCGAGACCATCGGCGACGTCGACGCCCTCGCGGCGACCGACTCGAACGAGGAGGTGATCGAGGCGTTCCTCGCGTGGGACTCCGTCGACGACGAGATCGAGTCCGGGCCGGAGAAGGCGAGCGTCCGCGTCGGCGAGGTGCGCGTCGACCTCCGCGTCGTCGTCCCGGAGGAGTACGGCTCCGCGCTGCAGTACTTCACGGGCAGCAAGGATCACAACGTGAGCCTGCGCAACTACGCGATCGACCGCGGGATGAAGCTCAACGAGTACGGCGCCTTCGACGTCTCCGAGGTCGACGATCACGAGGCGGGTCAACGGGTCGGCGAGCGGGTCGCGGGGGAGACCGAGGAGGGGATGTACGAGGCGCTCGGCCTCGAGTGGATCCCGCCCGAACTGCGCGAGAACCGCGGCGAGATCGAGGCCGCCGCGAACGGCGAGCTTCCGGACCTGATCACGCGCGACGACGTTCGCGGCGACCTGCACACCCACACCGAGTGGTCCGACGGGAACAACACCATCGACGAGATGGTCGCGGCCGCCGAGGGGCACGGCTACGACTACTACGCGATCGCCGACCACGCAGAGGGGCCGGGGATCGTCGAGGGACTGTCGGACACCGAGATCCTCGAGCAGGTCGAGGGGATCCGCGAGGTGGACGCCGCCGCGGACCTCGAGGTCCTGGCCGGCATCGAGGCCAACATCGACGCCGAGGGCGAGATCGGTCTCGGCGAGGAGGTGGTCGAGGCCCTGGACCTGATCGTCGCTTCCCCCCACACCGCCCTCGACCAGGACTCGGAGACGGCGACCGAGCGGCTGATCCGGGCGATCGAGAACCCCGCCGTCGACGTCGTCGGCCACCCGAGCGGCCGCCTGCTCAACCAGCGGGAAGGGCTCGACATCGACGCCCGGGCCCTCGGTCGCGCGGCCGCAGAGCACGGCACCGCCCTCGAGGTCAACGCCAACCCCCACCGGCTCGACCTCTGGGGCAGCGCCGTCCAGGTCGCCGTCGAAGAAGGCGCCACCATCGCGATCAATACGGACGCACACCGCCCCGCGAGCCTCGAGTACGTCCGCTGGGGCGTCCACACCGCCCGCCGCGGCTGGGCCGAGCCCGCTGACGTGCTCAACGCGTGGGACCTCGAGGACCTTCGGGCGTTCCTGCACTGAGCCGGCCCTTCGACTCGCAGGGCGCTCACACCCACTCACCCACCACCCACTCCGGCACGATGGATTTCCTGGTCGACCTCATGTGCGGCGGCGTGGTCTCGTACCTCCGGATGTGCGGCTAGACGCCGCCTACGCCGGCGATCGCAGCCTCGAGGAAGACGACGGGGTGCTCGCGGCCGCCCGCGCCGAGGGCCGGACGGTCGTCACGCGGGACGTCGCCCTCTCGAACCGCGCCGAGGAGTCGATCCTGCTCGAGTCGCGCGACGTCGAGCGCCAGCTCGCCGAACTCGCCGACGCCGGCCTCGTGCTAACCCTCGCCGACGAACCCACGCGCTGCGGGCGTTGTAACGGCGCGCTCGAGCGCGTTCACCGGTCCGAACCGACGCCCGAGTACGCGCCGGAGCCGGGGCAGACGCCTCTCTGGCGGTGTACCGCCTGCGGGCAGTTCTTCTGGAAGGGGAGCCACTGGGATCGGGTCGAGCGGACGCTCTCGAGGATCGGGTCCGCTTCGGAGAACGGCGACGCGTCGACGTCCGAGTAGCCCCCCAGCCCAGGTTAGTACACCGAAACGTCGTCGAACCGCCCGTCGTAGGCGATGTGCGAGGGGTGGGTCGGCTCCATCCCGGACAGGAACAGGCGGTCGATCTTCTCCCAGGTGTTCTCGTACACGAGGTGTGCGAGTTCGGTCGTCGAGGTCCGTAGCCGGCGGAGGCCGCTCTCGTAGACCACGCGTCGGCCGACGCCCGCGTTGAATGCCTCGACGAGGTCGTCTTCGGTTTCGATCCCCAGATCGGCGTCGAAGGCCGTGTAGGAGACGCCCACGGACGGTCGGAGGTGGGCGTACGAGGAGGTGAAGGGGGGAATCGAGAGTTCGTCCGCGATCGCTCGAGCGCGCCGGTTGCCGCCCGGGAGCCGCTTCGGGTTGAAGATCTCGACGGCGTCGATGACGTCGCGGTAGGCGGCGACGTCCGCGTGCCTGAGGCTGACGGTGGCTAACCCGGGGTGGGGAACGAGCACCGCCGCGCCCTGGCGCTCGAATTCGCTCATCGCCGCCTCGAGCGTGATGAAGTCGGGCACCGGTTCCTCGAGACCGATCGCGAGGACGTGCTTTCGATCGTGCCACGAGCCGGTGAACACCTCGCGGGCGGGGACGACCAGCAGGTCGTCGTCGGAGTAGCGGGCCGCGCGCTCGCGGATCTCCGGGAGGCGAGTGAAGTGGGGGGCGTAGACGACGGCGTCGAGGCCAGCCCGCTTGGCCCGCGCGAGGACGCGGTCGTCGAGGATCTTCACGTGGCAGTCGACGCGAAACTCCGTGTCGGGTCCGGATCCGGCGCTCACGAATACACGTATCGAGAGTGGAGAGTTATGAATTCTGATTTGGCGGCCAGCCGACGACACCCTTGATGGCGTCGACGATCGGCTCGACCGGTTCGTCCGGGCCGACGGCGACGAACAGCCCCTCCTCGCCGATGTAGACGCGCAGGATCTTCATGAAGTCCATCGACGTCGCGATGTACTCGACGCGCTCCGCGCCCGGAAAGAGCGTGTTCCGAAAGAGCTGGATCTGCATGAAGTCCATGTGGACGTGCCCGTGGATCAACTCGAAGTGTTCCACCATCGCCTCCCGGTCCTCGTACATCGCGACGGCCTCGTCGGAGACGAAGATCGGGCGGAAAGATTCCGTGTCGTACTCGCAAAAGGAGTACAGCGGCCCGGAGACGGTCTCCTCGACCGCGCGGAGGACGCCCTCGGCGTCGAACGACGAAAGCGTCGAACGGTTGGTCAACGGCATGCGAGGGAGGAGAACGCCGAGCGCCGAAGGTCTGTCGGCTCGCGAGTGCGACCGGCACCGACCGGAGCGGACAACCGATCGGAGCGGACAGTCGGCCGACACGTCGCTACGAAAAGACCTTTAGGACCGCGGCGAGAGTCACACTGACGAATGCCCTGGGAATGCGGAATCGACGGCTGCGGTGCGGTGTTCGACGACGTCGAGTCGGCCGTCGTCCACCAAGCGACCGAACACGAGCGCCTCGAGTGCAAGGTCTGCGGGTCGATCGTCCCCGACGGCTACCTCGCGATCCGTCACGCGTTCACCGAACACAGCCGCGCCGAGTACGTCCGCGCCTACGGCGCCAACTCGGAGGACGTGCGCCAGCGCGAGGAGTTGCTCGAGGAGATCGAGGAGGTCGCGGACCTGCAGTCGATCGCCGCCGAACTGAAGCGGTGAGTACTCGGCGGTTCGTCCCGCGACGGGATTCCGAACGCGGGTGACCGTCGGACGATCGACATCGGGAATCAGAACGCGAGCGGCCGTCGCACGGTCGACGTTCGGGAGAACGATCCGGCCCGTGCCCGTTACTTGCCCCAGAACGGATCGCGCTTGCGGTGTTTCTCGAGGTACATGTTCAGCGCCTCGAGTTCGTCGGCCGGAATCTCGCTCGCCAGTTCCTGCTCTAAGATCTTCGCGTGCTTCTCGGGCAGTTCGGCCCAGAGGACGTCTCCTTCCTCGATCTGGCGGCCGACCGTGGGCCCGTCGATGGCCACCGAGACGCGGTCGCCCGCGCGGGCCTCGTCGACGTCCTCGCCCTGCTCCTGGATGCCCTTGACCTGCCCGACGCGCTCGGGCTCGTTGCCCTCCCACTTCACGACGTTCGTGTTGTTCTTGAGCGTTCCCGAGTAGACCTCGACGCCCACGACGGCGGGGTCGTTTTGCCGGAAGGTGTGGTCCATGAGGATTCGGAACCGCGCGGGGCGGACGATGTTGTCCAGAATGGTCGACTGCTGGGCGCGCTCGATCTCCGCGACGTGCTCGGTGTACCCCTCGACGAGCTGGTAGATGACCTCGTCGGTGAACACCTCGACGTCCTCGATCTCCGCCCGGCGCTCGGCGTCGGAGAGGACGTCGACGTTGAACCCGAGGATCGCCCGCTGCTTCGGATCGTCCGCCGTCGAGGCGACCGAGACGTCCCGCGGAGCGACGTCACCAACTTCGGCGCGGACGATCGGGACCTCGGCCTCCTCGAGGGCGTCGGCCATCGCCTCGAGGCTGCCGAGCGTGTCGGCCTTGACGACCACGCCCTCCTCCCGGGTGTCGACGGCGATGTCGGCGAGTTCGGCCCGCACCTCCTCGATGACCTCGTCGACGTCGCGGTCGCGGACGACGCGGACCGGCGCGCCGGCCATGGCGTCGTCGAGGTCCGGCGCGGCGACCTTGATCCCGGCCGCGGCGCCGACTTCGTCGACTTTTTCGAAGCGACTCTCGGTTCGGATTTCGGCGAGCGGTCGGGGCTGGAGTAGCGCGCGCACGTCGGTTACGATGGGTTCGTTCTTCGCGCCGACGACGACCTCGTCGTCCGTCCGGATCGTCCCGTCGTAGAGGACCGTGTCGATGGTCGTCCCGAAGCCCTTCTCGTCTTTGACCTCGAGGACGGTGCCGACGCCGGGGCCGGAGACGTCGATCTCCATCTGCTCTTTCATGTAGCGCTGGGAGAGCCCCATCATCACCGCGAGCAGGTCGGGGACCCCCTCGCCGGTCATCGCGGAGACGGGGACGACGCCGACGTTGCGCTGGAAGTTCTGGACGCGCCAGTAGAGGTCCGCCGAGAAGCCCTCGTCCGATAGCTGGCCGATGATCTCGTAGAGGGCGGTATCGAGGTCCGAGCGGACGCGGTCCGACTGGGCCTCGTACGTCTGGTTGATCGGGGCGTCCTCGTTCGGGTTCCAGCCGGGAACGGTGTCGATCTTGTTCGCGGCGACGATGAAGGGCGTCTGGGAGCGTCTGAGGATGTCGAGCGCCTCGACGGTCTGGGGCTGGAAGCCGTCGTTGACGTCGACGACGAGGATGGCGATGTCCGCGAGCGCGCCCCCGCGCGATCGCAGCGTCGTGAACGAGTGGTGGCCGGGCGTGTCGATGAACAACAACCCTGGCAGGTCGAAGTCGTCGGGATCGACGAGTTCGCCCGCGATCTGGCTCACCACGTCCAGCGGAACGGCCGTCGCACCGATGTGCTGGGTGATGGCGCCTGCTTCGCCCTCGATGACCGCCGAGCCGCGGATCTTATCGAGGAGACTTGTCTTTCCGTGATCGACGTGTCCGAGGACGGCGACGATCGGGGTCCTGAGAGATGTGGGGTCGCGCGTATCCGTATTCGACATGGTGAACCACCCGAGAAGGTCTTAGCTAAATCGTCCGTAGGGCGATAGTTAAACCCATCGTCACGGCCGTCGGACCGGGCCCGCTCGCGGCCCCGAACGCGACAGCTCGATGACCGGTTCGCCCGCGCGACGTGCTCGACGGTCAGATCGCCAGGTCCGAGAGGAGCCACAGGAAGATTCCCACCGTCGCGAGCGCACCCAGGGCGACGAACAGGGCGTTCTCGAGCGAGGGATCGCCTGCTTCGATCACCGTCGACGTCGGCTCGAGGTTCAGTCCGTCATCGGATTCGTCGTCGTCGTCGCCGTCGCCGTGGTCGGCGCCGTCGTCGGAACTCGCGCGGTCAGATCCGGATCCGCCGGAGAGGTCGATCGGAGATGGGCTGCGATCGTCGAACTCGTCGCGTTCGTCGGACTCGCCGAACGCGTCGCGCTCGTCGGAACCCGACGGCCGTCCGCCGTCTCTCCCGGGGAACTCGTCGGAGTCGTTTCCGGCCGCGTCTCCTGCCATACCTGTCATTACCGCTCCCGAATCAAAAATCCGCGGTCCGGGCTCGACGAACCGACCCGTACGCGCTGTTTGCGGCGGAATGGGTTCGCAGGCCGGGTCGTCCGCCCGTCGTTCGGATCCAAACGCTTTTGCCCGTAATTTGCGACGGGTGAACTGAATGGTCGACGACGGGGATCGCGACGGCGACCGGGCGCCCGCCGACACCGAGGAGGCGATCATGTGGGCGACCTACAGGGCGCTGTGCAAGCACGGCTACGCCAACCTCACGATGCAGGCGATCGCCGACGAGTTCGACAAGACGAAGGGGGTCATCCACTACCACTACGACACGAAGGAGGCCCTCCTCGTCGCCTTTCTCGAGTACCTCCTCGAGGCGTTCGAGCGCAACACGGCCGTCGACGAGGAGGGCGACCCGCGCGAGCGCCTCGAGACGCTGATCGACGCGCTCATGTTCGGCCCCCCGGAGCGCCAGGAATCGGACGAGTTCGACCACTGGGAGCTGACGACGGCGCTGCTCGAGATCCGCGCGGAGGCGCCGTACAACGAGGAGTTCCGGCGACAGCTGACGCGCAACTACGACACCGTGGAGGCGACCGTGATCGCGATCGTCGAGGAGGGGATCGAGAGCGGCGCGTTCCGCGAGGTCGACCCGGAGGCCGTCGCCGGAGTGGTGATCTCGACCATCAACGGCGCCCGGATCTACCGGGTGACGACCCGCCGAGACGACGTCGCGACGGCCGCTCGAGCGGGCCTCGAGGCGATCGTCGACGAGTGGCTCTGTCGATCCGACGGGGAGTAACGGGATGCCTCGAGGGTCGAGCCCCGCCGAGCGCCGGTAGCACGGGAGGTCGTCACTCCGATCCGACGCCGGGCACGAACTGCCCCGTCTCCCTGTAGACGCCCGCCAGCAGGATCGCGCCCGCGAGCACGGGCAGGAGGGCGCAGACGAGGTAGATCGGGACGAAGCCGAACTGCTCGACGAGCGGCAGCGAGACGATGGGACCGAAGCCGCCGCCGACGTCGCCGAGGACGTTGTTCGTGCCGACGGCCCGGCCCATCCCCTCGTCGGGTGTGAGATCCGCGAGCAGCGCCATCAGCGGGCCGCTGGTGCCCCCCTGGCCCGCGCCGATGAGGGCGCACGCGACCGCGAGCGTGCCGATCGAGTCGGCGAACGCGAGCGCGACGAACCCGACGACCGTCGCGCCGAGGAAGCAGACGAGCACCGGAATCCGAGAGGCCCGCCGATCGCTGACGTAGCCGCCGAGGAACATGAACACGCCGGCGGAGATGACGGTGACGGCCATGAAGATCCCGGACGAGCCCTGGGCGTCGAACCCGAAGACGCCCAGGTCGTTCGCCTCGAGGAGCAACACGAGCGTCGCGAACAGCGCGCCGATGTAGGCGAACAGCACGGCGAAGTTCACCAGTCCGACGGTGAGCGCGGGGAGGCTCGTGTCGACGTCCCACGGCGAGACCGAGCGGTGGGCGTCGCCCTCGACGTGCGTCTCGGGGACGGTCGCGTAGGCGAGGACGCTCGCCGCGAACGCGAATACCGTCGCCACGGCGAAGGCCGGAATCGTCCCGGCCGTCTCGCTGATGACGCCCCCCAGGACGACGCCGGTCGGGAAGCCGAAGAGGACGCCCCCGCGGATGATGCCCATGCTGGCGCCCCTCGAGGCGCCGTCGCTGACGTCGGCGGCGATCGTGTAGGCGGTCGCGAAGACGAGGGCGCTGCCGACGCCCCAGACGACTCGAGAGCCGAAGAACCACGCCTCGGGAAGCGGGGCGACCATCGCCGCGACGTAGCCGAACGTCGCGACGCCCTGGACGACCATCCCGGCGACGAACGGCGTGCGCGTGCCGACCCGGTCGACGATGATCCCCGCGGGCGCGTTCGCGAGCAGCCGCGAAAAGCGGTTCGCGCTCAGGATCGCGCCGACGAGCACGGGCGAGATGCCGAGCACCGCGCCGAGGTTCGGCAGGATCGGGAAGATCACGCCGCCCCCGAAGCCGACGAAGAACGTGCTCAGGACGACCGTTCCGATGACGAGGGAGCGGCCCCCCTCCGAACCGAAGACCGACTCGAGGCGCCGCTCGAGCGGTCCCGCGGCCGTTTCCGATCCGTTCTCCGACGTCGTTCCGATCGGACGGCCCACTAGGCGATCACCCCGCCGATACCGCGTGCGTGTCGAGTCCTGCGCCCCATTTGACTAACCAGTTAGTCAAGGCCGGACAAAAGCGTTCGGTTGCCGACCGGTATCGTACCGCGAGGGGGAGAACGAGGTCTCAGCGCGCCGTCCAGCCGCCGTCGACGGCGAGCGTCTCGCCGGTGACGTAGCTGGCGGCGTCGCTGGCGAGGAACACGACCGGTCCGGCGATCTCCTCCGGGTCGGCGAACCGCTCGAGCGGCGTCCGATCGATGATCGACTGGCGCAGTCGCTCGTTCGCCTCGAGTTCCTCGACGAGATCCGTCGAGACGTAGCCCGGCGCGACGGTGTTGACGCGCACGTCCGGCGCCCAGTCGAGGGCCATGCTCTTCGTCAGCCCGACGAGGCCGTGCTTGGAGGCGACGTAGGGGTGCTGGCGCGGGAGGCCGACGAGGCCGCCGACGCTGGCGACGTTGATCACCGCGCCGGCGCCACCACGGTCGGCGGTCGACTCGTCGGACTCGTCGCCGCCGGTATCGCTCTCGAGCAGGCCCTCGGCGGCGGCTTTCGTCACCTCGAACGCACCCGAGAGGTTCACGTCGAGCACGCGGTCGAACCCCTCGCTCGAGACGTCCTCGGGGCGGCCGAGGGCGTCGTCGGGGTTCATCCCGGCGTTGTTGACGACGATATCGACCGATCCGAAGGCGTCTTCGGTCTCTCCGATCGCGCGGGCGACGTCGTCGGGGTTCGTGACGTCCGCGGTCACGGCGAGGGCGTCGCCGCCCTCGTCCTCGATCCGGTCCGCGACCGCTTCGATCTCCGCTTCCGTCCGCGCGGTCGGCACCACGCTGGCGCCGGCGCGGGCCAGGCCGATCGCGACGGCCCGCCCGATGCCGCGGCCGCCGCCGGTCACGATCGCCACGTCACCGTCGAGTTCGAAGGCGTCGGTCATTCGTTCTCACCGTCCGCGTCCGTTCCCTCGCCGATACCAAGAGCCTGACGCAATCCCTGCTTGTCGAACTTCCCGGTGGCCGTCTTCGGGATCGCCTCGACCTCGCGGAGCTCCTCGGGGAGCCACCAGTCGGGTTGATCGAGGGTCTCCGCGAGGTGCACTCGCAGTTCGTCCTCGCCGGGATCCGCTCTCTCGGCGGTGACGACGCAAGCCAGCGGGCGCTCCTGCCACTTCTCGTGGGGGACGCCCACCACGGCTGCCTCGACCACCGCTTCGTGGGCCATCAGCGCGTTCTCGAGTTCGATCGAGGAGATCCACTCCCCGCCGCTCTTGATGACGTCCTTGTCGCGGTCGACGATCTCGACGTAGCCGTCCTCGTCGACGGTGGCGATGTCCCCGGTCTTGAGCCAGCCGTCCTCGAAGTCCTCCTCGTTCGCGTCGGGCCGTTCGTAGTACTCCGGGACGACCGTCGGACCGCGAACCCAGAGTTCGCCCGCCGTATCGCCGTCCCACGGCGCCTCGGAGCCGTCGTCGCGGACGATCTTCATCTCGAGGCCGGGCGAGAGCAGCCCCTGCTTGGCCCGCTTGTCGAACCGCCGGGTGCGGTCCCAGTCGGCCATCCAGGACTTCGGCCGGGACATCGAGCCGATGCTCATCGTCTCGGTCATCCCCCAGGCGTGCTCGACGGTGACGTCGAACTCGTCGTCGAACCGGCGCATCACCTCCTCGGGCGCCGCGCTGCCGCCGACGACGATCCGCTCTACGCTCGAGAGGTCGCCGCCGTGCTCGTCGACGTGCTCCAGGAGGTTGATCCAGACCGTGGGGACGCCCGCGGTGAGGGTCACGCCCTCGCGCTCGATCAACTCGAGGAGGTCCGCCGGGTCGGGCGACGGGCCGGGGTAGACCTGGGTCGTCCCGGCCATCGTCGCCGCGTAGGGGAACTCCCAGGAGTTGACGTGGAACATCGGCACGACGGGCATGACGACGTCGCGCTCCTCGATGCCCAGGCCCGACGGCGTCATCACCATCATCGCGTGGGCGTAGATCATCTTGTGGGTGTACTCCGCGCCCTTCGGCCGCCCGGTCGTCCCCGAGGTGTAGCACATCCCCGCGGGGAGGTCCTCCTCGAGGTCGGGCAGGTCGTCGAAGGCGATCGGGTCGTAGTCGGCGAATAGGTCCTCGACGGCGACGGTGACGTCCTCGAGGTCCGACCCCAGGTCGGCGTCGGGAATCGAATCGTCCATCACGACCACCCGCCCGACCGTCCCCGAGAGGTCGTCCCAGAGCCGCGCGACCGTCTCGAGGGGCTCGCCGGGGTCGACGAACAGCGCGTCGTCCGCGGCGTCCTCGACGATGTGAGTCACGTCCTCGTCGCCGAGGAGGACGTTGATCGTGTGCAACTGCGCGCCCGACAGCGGCGCGGCGTAGTAGGTCTCGAGGTGGCGGTGGTGGTTCCAGCCGAAGGTGCCGATCCGGTCGCCGCGGCCGAGGCCCAGGTCGGAGAGCGCGGCGATCAGCGACCGGACGCGCTCGCCGAACTCGCCGTAGGTGTACTCCTCGATCCCGTCCCGCGTCCGGGAGACGATGCGCTTCTCCGGGAAGAGTTTCGTCGGCCGCCAGAGGAACGGCCTGAGCGTCAGGCCGGTCATCTCAGGCCACCTCCTCCGGCGAGACCGCGAGGTAGCGCTCGAGGAGGTCGTCGCGCTCCTGGAGCTCCTCGATCGACCCCTCGTAGACGATCGACCCGGTGTCGATGACGTAGCAGCGGGTGGCGAGGTCGAAGGCGAAGCTGACGTTCTGCTCGGACAGCAGGACGGTCACGTCCTGGTCGACGACGTCCTGCAGCATCTCCCGGAGGTCGTCGACGATGACGGGCGCGAGCCCCTCCGTCGGCTCGTCGAGCAGCAGCGTCGACGGGCGCTGGACGAGCGCGCGGGCGACGGCGAGCATCTGCTGTTCGCCGCCGCTCATGTTCTGGGCGCGGCTGCGCCGGAGTTCGTCGAGCACCGGAAAGAGGTCGTACATCTCCTCGACGGGACGGGGATCGGCCGCGAGCTTGTGCGCGAGCACGAGGTTCTCGTGGACCGTCAGCGTCGGGAACACACGCCGGTCCTCGGGGACGAGGCTGATCCCGCGGGCGTTGATCTCGTTCGGCGGGAGGCCGGCGACGTCCTCGCCGCGGTAGGTGATCGTCCCGCGCCGGGGCGGCGTCACGCCCATGATCGAGCGCATCGTCGTCGTCTTCCCGGCGCCGTTTCGCCCGAGCAGGGCGACGACTTCGCCCTCGTCGAGGTCCAGCGAGACCCCGTGGAGGACGTGGCTGTTCCCGTAGTAGGTGTCGATGTCGTCGAGTTCGAGGACTGTCATACGGCTTCACTCCCGAGGTACGCCTCGGTCACGCGTTCGTCGGTCAGCACGTCCCGCGGCTCCCCGTCGGCGAGCACCGCGCCCTCCGCGAGGACCACGATCCGATCCGAGATGTCGGTCACGACGTCCATGTCGTGTTCGGTGACGACGAACGTCGTCTCGAGTTCCTCGTCCAGGTCCCGGATCAGCGAGACGATCTCCCTCGTCTCGGTCGGGTTCATCCCCGCCGTCGGCTCGTCGAGGAGGAACACGGTCGGTTCGATCGCCAGCGCGAGCGCGATCTCGACGCTCCGCTTCTCGCCGTGGCTCAGCGCGTCGCACCGGATCTCGGCCTGCTCGGTGAGTCCGGTCAACTCGAGGAGTTCGTCGATCCTCGCGTTCAGCGCCTCGTCGGTCGCCGACCGCGACCGGACGTCGAGCGTCCGCCCGTCGTGTGCGATCCGGGCGACCTGCAGGTTCTCGCGGATCGTCAGCTTCTCGAAGACGTTCGTCACCTGGTACGACCGGGAGAGGCCGCTGCGAGCGACCTCGTGGGGCGGCGCGTCGGTGATCTCGCGCAGGTCGCCGTCCTTCCGGAGCCAGATCTCGCCGGCGGTCGGCTCGAGCACGCCCGTCAGCAGGTTGTAAAACGTCGTCTTCCCCGCGCCGTTGGGGCCGATGATGCTTGTGATGTCGTCGCCGTCGAACGCGAGGCTGACGTCGTCGACGGCGACCAGGTCGCCGAACTGCTTGCGGAGGTCCTCCGTCTCCAGCACGGTGGTCATCGCTCGTCACCCCCGTCGCCGCCGCGACGGTCGGCTAGCCGATCGCGAAGCATGTACACCCCGCCGGCGGCGCCCTGCTTGAAGAACAGGACGACGACGACGAGCATGGCTCCGAAGACGAACTCCCAGTGGGCCTCGAGCGTCGGGAACTGGCTGATCCCCCACCGGACGTAGAGGTAGACGAACGCCCCGACGATCGGGCCGATGAAGTAGTTCGCGCCGCCGATGACGGTCGCGACGACCGGGTCGGCGCTGGTCGACCAGTGGGACATATCCGGCGAGACGACCCCGTAGAGGCCGCCGGCCAACACGCCCGCCAGGCCGGTGAACAGCGCGGAGACGACGAACGTCACCCAGCGGTGGAAGCTGACGTTGACCCCGAGCGCGCTCGCCCGTTCCGGGCTCTCGCGCAGCGCCTTGCAGACGGTTCCGAACGGCGAGTTGACGAGTCGCCAGATGGCGTACACGGACGCGACCACGACGGCCAGCGTGAGGTAGTAGTAGATCCGGCGTTCGCCGAGGCTGAACTCCATCCCGCCGAGTTCGACGACGCCGAGAAGCAGGATGATCCCGTCGGAGCCGTTGGTGAATTCGGCCGGGTTCTGGTACAGCGTCGTGTAGAAGAGCATCCCGAACGCGAGGGTGATCAGCGCGAAGTAGATCTCCTCGAGTCGGACGCTCAGGTAGCCGACCGGGACGGCGAGGACCGCGGCGGCGAGCAAGCCGAGGACGCCGCCGACGAGGAACGTTACGAGCGGCGCGGGCCCGGTCCCGACGGCGTCGGCGACGGGTTGCTGGAGGTCCCGGAAGGCGACCGCGGTCGAGTAGCCGCCCGCGGCGAAGAACATCGCGTGGCCGAACGAGAGCAGTCCCGTGTAGCCGTACAGGAGGTTGAACGCCAGGGCGAACAGCGCGACGATCAGGAACTCCGTGAGCAGGTACACCTGGAACGACGGCCCGAACGAGGCGAGCACGAGCGCGACGAGGGCGACGAGGACGAACCGCTCGGTCGTCCAGCCCTCGCGGACCGCCTCGAGTCGCGCGCCGATGGATTCGCGTTCGGTGCTCATTCGCCGAACCCTCCGAACAGGCCTTCCGGCTTGACGAGCAGCACGATCACCATCGCGAGGAACGGGACGGCCATCTGCCCCGCCGAGATGTAGTGGGGGGCGATCGCCTGGGCGAGTCCGACGAACATCGCGCCGACGAACGCGCCCGACAGCGAGCCGAGTCCGCCGATAACCACGATGATGAACGCGTCGATGATCACGCTCTCGCCGAGGGCGGGGTCGATCGACTGCAGCGGCGCGGCCAGGGCGCCGCCCAGGCCGGCGAGGAAGCTCCCGGCGAAGAACACCGCGGTGTACAGCTTCGGGACGTCGACGCCGAGCATCGACGCCATCTCGCGGTCCGAGGACGTCCCCCGGACGAGCGAGCCGAAGTAGGTCTTCGTCAGGAACGCCCACACGCCGACCATCACGACCACCGCGGCCACGATGATGAACAGCCGGTAGACCGGTACGGTACCGCCCGAAATCGTCACCGAGAAGTCGAGCAGTTCCGGTCGTCGGGGCCGATACGACCCCGATCCCCAGACGAATTTTACCAGTTCGTCGATCACGAGGACGAAGCCGAACGTGACGATCAACTGATCGAGTTCGCTCTCGAGTCGACCGTACAGGGGCCGGATCGTCCCGACTTCGATGAGCACGCCGACGATCCCGACGGCGGTCGCGCCGAGCAGGACGGAAACCCAGAAGTTGGCGACCAGGTTGTTCGTCACGGCCAGCGCGATGTACGCCCCGAGCATGTAGAACGCCCCGTGGGCGAAGTTGAGCACGCCGAGCACGCCGAAGATCAGGCTCAGTCCGATGGCGATCAGGAAGAGCCGACTCCCCCTCGAGAGGCCGTTGACGAGGATGCCGGCGTCGAACGTTTGCAGGAGGTCTAATGCGAGCATTGTGCGTGCATCGGAAGCGACGGATGGTTCGCGATCGGTGGTGACGCCGTCACGCTCAGGCCCCCGCGGGCAGGTCGGACCCCTCGAGGAGGTCCCGCAGTTCCTGCGGTTCGACGTCCATGTACTCGACCGGATCGAGGACGTTGCTCTCCCACTCGTCGGAGTAGCTCACCGTGCCCCAGATGGACGCGACCGTCGCCTGGTTCGTCTCCTCGTCGAAGCGGTACTCGCCGACGGGGCCGCTGTGTTCCATGCCGGTGAACTGGTCGACGAGGTCGTCGGCGTTCGCCCCCCCGGCGGCCTCGATGGCCTCCTTGTAGAGGTAGACGGCACGGTAGGCTCCCTCCGCGTTGTACGTGGGAAGGGTCTCGTACTCGTCCCAGTACGTCTCCCTGAACGTCTCGTTCTCCTCGGAGTCGGGCTCGAAGGGGTCGTACCGCGTCGAAGCGTACTCGCCTTCTGGTAACGGCGAGCCGTCGGCCGGCAGGTCGGTCCCCATGCCGACGCTGAACAGCGTGTACTCGATCTCGTCGAACCAGCCGGCGTCCTCGGCCTGTCCGAGGAACGTCGTCAGGTCCGAGCCCCACAGCGGGGTGATCACCGCCTCCGGTTCCTCGCCCAGAACGGCGTCGATGTCCGAGGAGAAGTCGTTCGAGGCGAGTTCGGGGAACTGTTCGGTGACCCAGTTCGCTTCCACGTCGAGCCCGTCCATGAACGCCCGGAAGTAATCCCACGTCTCCTCGCCGAAGGCGTAGTTGGGCCCGATCGTCGCCCAGTCCGTGACGTCGAGTTCCGAGGCGATGCGCGCGGCGCCGTACATGTCGTGGGTCACGCTGTTGCTCGCTCGGAAGACGTAGTCGTTCCCGACGGATTTCTCGTGCTCGCCCTCCGGCGAGGTCAGGAAGGGCGTCCCGGCGTGGGTCACCATCAGCGGAATCTGGTACTGTTCGACCTGGGGCGCGACCGCCTGGGCGACCCCGCTGCTGTCGAGGCCGAACAATCCGTCGACGTTCTCCTCCTCGACGAGGCTGCGCATCTGGCTGATCCCTGTCTCCGAGTCCCCCTCGGTGTCGCGGACGACCACCTCGACGTCCTTCCCGTCGATCCCGCCGTCGTCGTTGATCTCGTCGACGGCCAGGTCGAACCCTCGTTCGGCTTCTTCGCCGTACAGCGACGCGAACCCCGACTGGATGTAGAGCGCGCCGAGCCGAACGGTGTCGCCGCCACCGCCGCCGCCGCCGAGACACCCCGCGAACGCGGCGATGCTCGCTCCCGCTGCCGTCGTCTTCACGAACGACCGTCGATCGATTCCGACGTTCGCTCGAGCACTCGAACCGTTCCGGGCCTCCCTTCCTCGATTGTTATCACCAATCACAGTATACCACGACAGAGAGGTGGGAAGAAGCGCATATAAACATAATTAATAATATCACACACGACGTATCAGGAGATTCTAATTCTTTCACTCGCCAGGCGTAATACCTTTCCCAAATAACCGTTCTATTAATACTGGTGAATATACTCGGCTATCGGATAACCTACTCGGAAGTGCCCAATTCCACGTCCGTCGAGGCCGCGTCTGGTGATTCACGGAGAGCCGGTAATCCGGATCGCAACCCCACTGGTACGTACCATCGAGCGTCAGTTCTGTACACTGTTAGGCGAGTCCGGCGCCGAAACAATTTTCGGTAAGGGGGAAGGTGACAGTAGCGGATATCACGATGGTGCGCACGAACCTCGATTCGGCGAACGAGTACCGTACGGCGGCCCACGTCGGCCGAATTCACGCCCGCGCCCCATGAGCGACGACTACTACGAGCGGCTGGTCGACGAGGACGCGCTCGAGGCGTACCTCGAGGCGCACCTCGGCGCGGTCGACGAGTACGACGTGCGGCGCCACCGGGAGGGGCACTCGAACGAGACGCTGTTCGTCACCTGGGGCGATCGGGAACTGGTGATCCGCCGCCCGCCGCCGGGCGAGACCGCCGAGACGGCCCACGACGTCCTCCGTGAGTACCGGGTCACCGACGCGCTGATCGAGACTGACGTGCCCCTCGCCGAACCGCTGCTCGCCTGCGAGGACCACGACATCATCGGCAGCGACTTCTACGTCATGGAGCGACTCGAGGGGGTCGTCCTCCGCGACGAGGAACCGGACCGATTCGCGGAGCCTGAGTACCGGAAACGGATCGGCGAGGAACTGGTCGACACGCTCGCGACGATCCACGAGGTCGACTACGAGGCCGTCGGACTGGGCGAGTTCGGCCGGCCCGAGGGCTACACCCAGCGACAGGTCGACCGCTGGGGGAAGCAACTCGCCTGGGCGTTCGAGCGAACCGAGGACGAACGCGAGGTGCCCGACCTCCGCGAGGTCGGCGGCTGGCTCCGTGACAACGTCCCGGAGGAGTACCCGCACACGCTCGTCCACGGCGATTACAAGCTCGACAACGTGATGTTCGGCCCCGACGAGCCGCCGGAACTGGTCGGCGTCTTCGACTGGGAGATGGCCACCCTCGGCGACCCCCGGGCCGACCTCGGCTGGATGCTCTCGTACTGGCGCGACCGGAAAGATCCCGACCCGGCCATCCCGGAACTCACCACGCAGTTCATGGAGGCCGAGGGCTACCCCACCCGCGTCGAACTGGTCGACCGCTACGAAGAGCAGACCGGCTTCGAGTACGAGCACGACCGCTTCTACCGCGGCCTCGCCGTCTACAAACTCGCCGCCCTCGGCGAGATGTTCTTCCGCCGCTACCTCGAGGGCAACAGCGACGATCCGATGTACCCGCTCATGGAGGAGCGGGTACCCGCGCTGGCCGCTCGAGCGAAGCGCATCGTCGACGGCGACGAACCCCTGTAGGACGCGCTTTTTCTCCTACCGAGGGTGCGTTCCTCGAGCGTCGTCGGTTCGAAACTGACGGCTCGTCGCCTTCGAGACGAACGATCGAGTCGAACGTGGGGTCGACCACGTTGCAACGGGGTGGGACGCGGAAAAGATCGGTTCAGTCGCTGGTGATCGCGGGCGTGGTGGCGGACTCGTCCGCGACGTCGAGTTCGGTCGTCACGAGCGCCCGGTAGGCGCGACGGAGGCGTTCGGAGAGCGCCTGGTGGGAGATGCCCAGTTCGTCGGAGAGTTCCTGCATCGAGATCTCGCGGGGGATCTCGAAGTAGCCGTGGTCGATCGCGGCGACCAGCGTTTCGTACTGCCTGGTGGTGAGGCCGCACCTCGAGTGGACGTCCTCCGTCAGGTCGAACAGGCGGACGATCGTCGGCGTGATGTCGTTCTCGCGGAGGCGGTCGTAGAGCGTGCTCACGCTGTCGCGCTCGGCGAAGCGGATCCGGAGGTACCAGGTGCCCTCGGAGGCGGTCGCCCGGAGGACCGTCCCCCGCTCGTCGAGGACGAGGTCGAAGACGTCTACGACGTCCCGACCGAATTCAACGTCGTAGAGCCAGCGATCGTCGCCGCGACTGATCGACGTGTGCTCCTCGATGGCCGGCGCCTCCGCCAGGGCGGTTTCGATCTCCGACTGGCTCGGACCCGACAGCCAGAGTCCGCGTCCGTTCGAGGCGATCACCTGCTCGACCTCGACGTTCATCGAGGGTGCGGCCTCGAATACCTCGCCCAGCCCGGTCTCGGCCGCCGGAATCTCGATGTCTGCGATTGATGTCATCGTTCTCGTTCCACCGTACGCCGAGTACGGGGATAATCCCGTTTCCAAAGATGCTAGCACCGACGATCGTGAAAGACCGCTTTTTCGACCGTTTCGAGCCGCGTTCCCGGTCGACCCGCGCTAGCTTCGACCGGGCGTTCCGAGCAAAAGTTGGACGACCCCGACGACGACGAGGGCGATCGCGAGGAGCGCGAGCGCGATCGGGGCCACGGCGTCGATGCCGTGGGAGAGCCACGAGACCCAGATCTGGGTCGGCATCGTTCGGGGGGTGTGCGCGACCATCGTCGTCGCGCCGAACTCGCCGATAGCGCGCACGAACGTCAGGACCACCCCGGCGGCGATCGCGTTCCGCGCGAGCGGCAGCGAGACCAGCCTGAACGTCTGGAGCGGGCCGTGGCCGAGCGTTCGCGCGGCCTCCTCGAGGCGGACGTCGACGCCGTCGAAGCCCGCCCTGGCGGAGACGACGAGGAACGGCGCGGCGACGAACGTCTGGGCGAGGATCACGCCCGCGAGACTCCCCGTGAGGGGAACGCCGAGGTCCGCTGCCGCGGCGCCGATCGGGGCGTACCGGCCGACGACCGACAGCAGTAGCGCGCCGCCGACCACCGGCGGGAGGACGAGCGGGAGGAGGACGGCCGCCTCGACGAGGCGCTTGCCCCGGAACGACGCCCGCGAGAGGACGTACGCAAGCGGGACGCCGAACGTCGCGGCGAGCAGGGTCGAGACGGGCGCGGTCAGCAGCGAGTTCCGGATCGCCTCCCGCGTCGCCGGTTCGCCGAGCCCCTGGAGGACGCCGACGGAGCCGACCCGCGAGAGGAAGACGGCGAACGGCACGAGGACGTACGCGAGCAACACCGCGCCGAGCAGGGCCGGGATCGCGAGGCCGTCGGTCGTCCGTCTTCCTCGCTCGCCGTTTTCACCTTTCGTTCCGGAAATTCGTTCGAGGACCGCCGTCAGCCCGCGCTCGAGTCGGGCGCCGAGTGCGGATCGTCGGTCGTCGGTGCTCACGGAACCACCCCTTCGGGAACCTCGTCGTGCGAACGCGGGAGGGCTGCGGGAACGCGAAAGCCGCGCTCCTCGAGGTCGGCCGAGGACTCGAGGAGGTGGCGGACGAACGCCTCGCCGCCGTCGGGGTTGTCGCAGTCGCGCCGCACGGTGGCGTTGTAGATCACGGGCGAACCGGTCGTCTCGTACCCTTCGTCGGTCTCGTACGTCGCCTCGGCGTAGCGCGATTCGTACTCGGGGTCGGGATTCCCGAAGTTGTACGCGTCGGGCAACTCGAGGAACGGGACGTCGTGTTCGACGGCCATGTTCCGGTAGGCGACCGCGCAGGCCCGGTTCCCCGAGTCGACGCCCTCGAGCAGGGCGGGTTCGTTCGGCTCCCGGTAGACGGTCTCGAGCAGTTCCTCGCGGAAGTCGGGGAGGTCGTGCTCCTCGGCGGCGAGTTCGAACAGGTGGAGCGCGCGGTAGCCCAGCGGGTCCAGGTCGGGGTCACTGATGGCGATCTCGTCGTCGCCGGCGTCGGCGAACACCTCGTACCACGGCTCGCCCGCCTCGAGGCGCTCGCCGAGGTCGGTGTCCGGATCGTACGCGATTCCGACCTCGTTCGCGGCGAACTCGACGTCCCACGTCGCGTGGTCCGGGTACAACCGATCGCGCAGGAGGTCGACGTCGGCGCTCACCACCACGTCGGGGTGTTTCCGCCCGCCCTCGACCATCCGCATGACGGCGTTCGCGCCGTGGTACTCCCCCTGGTAGGCGGCGTCGGTCTCGGCTTCGAACGTCTGACCGATCGCATCCTCGAAGACGACCGCGAGGCTGCCCGCAGCGAGGACCGACACGCGCTCGCTCGAGCCGAGACAACCCGCGAGGCCGACCCCGACGGACGCTGCTCCGACGGCGCCGGCGGTCGCGAGGAACGACCGCCGATCCCGCGCGGGTCCCGGCCGACCGTCAGACTCGCTCATGGACGTCCCTTCGATCGCCCGTTAAAATATAACTCCGTTTAGTTCCTATATCGTAGGAATATAACCGAAATCGGTTACGAGGACGCCGGATCGATCGGACGCGTTCGGCGGATTGGTACCGATCGAAACGGGACGCCGTTTCGCCGCCTCCTCGAGGTCCTCACGCGGACGGCTCGTCCCCGTCGGTGGCAGATTTCGATCGGACCGACTGGATCGGCTCGAGCCCCCGAATCGTCTCGAGTAGCTCCTCGAGGTCGTCCGCTCCGCGACCGACGACCTCGCCGCCGATCGCGTCGGGCGAGCGGTCGCCGACGAGGATCGTCGGCAGGGGCGCCGCCGCGAAGCCCTCGACGATCACGTAGTCGAACTTCCGCCGCTCGAGGCGGGCGAGCGCGTTCGCGAGCGCCTCGAGTTCCCGGCGGTCTCCGTGGTCGCGCTCGATGCCGAACGCCCGTTCGGCGGCCCCGGTGGATCGAGGGTCGCGCTTCCCCGTCTCCTCGATATCGAACGTGAGCGTCGGGGTGACGCCGACGACCGCGTCGGCGCCGGCGGTGCGGTGGCGGTGGGTGTCGGTACCCGGTGCGTCGATCTCGATCTCGTGGTGGATCGGCTTGATCGTCCCGACCCGGCCGGTTTCGGCGAGCCGCGGGACGAGACGTTCGACCAGCGTCGTCTTCCCGGCGTCGCTCGGGCCGGCGACGGCGACGACTCGAGGCGGGTGCGGCGGTGAGGGGGTTGGAATCATCTTTCGTAACGCGGACGATGGACGGGGACGCGATTTCCGGAGGAGGGGTCGTCAGTACGGCCCGTTTCGATCGCCCATGGGCATCTGCGGTTCCCCCTGGGAGGGGTTCGGTTCGGACGACGAGAGACCGCAGGTACCACACCGGAAGTCGGCCCCGTCGTCGTCTCCGAGGAAGGCGTCGGTCGGCGACGACCCCGTCTCCTGGTAGGGGCGCGGTTCCACCCCGAACCGGTCGGCGTCGAAGGAGACGAGGGCGTCGACGAGATTCGCGAGCGCGCGGTAGAAGGCGGCGTCGGTCTCCTCGTGGACCGTCTCCCGGAATCGCGGGATCCACCGACCGAGGTGGTCCTCGACGAAGGCGCCCCCGGCGTCGGTGACGATCTCGAGCCCGGTCTCGTCCTCGTCCAGCTCGAGGTACGCCGCCTGCAACGCGAGGTGCGAGCAGAACTCGAGCTGGGTGGGGAGGTGGTCGACCCGGTCGCGGTTGCCGTCCGCGACCGAGAGGCCGAAGGCCTCGTAGAAGCCGGCGATATCGGCCAGTTCGTTCGTGTTCACGACGAGCGTACCGGGGGCGTACGCGAGTTCGTACTGAGCGACGTCGCCACCCCGCTCGAAGCCGAACAGGGACGAGTAGCTCGAGTAGAGGTCGTCGACGCCGTCCGGATCCTCGGGGCAGTCGGCGACGACGGCTTCGGCGCGCTCGCGGAGGTCGTCGGCGCCGCCCTCGTCCGCGAGCGCGGCGGCCGACTCGAGCAACTGCTCGGCGAACTCCCCGGTGGTGAGCGCCTCCTCGACCTCCTCCGTCGGTCTGTCGAACGCCAGGGAGGCGAGCTTGTACAACCGCGCGCGGTGGACGTTGGTCCGTGCGGTCATGATCAGGCGATGTCCAGTCGGTAGACGTCGTTCGACTCGTCGTACCGTTCGCGTTCGTACCGGGGTTCCTTCATCGGGACGCGGGCGACCGTCTTCCCGTCCTTATCGTACCCGATGGCCTCCTCGTCGGTGACCTCGAACTCCTCGATGCGCCACTGTGTCGATCCCATCAGCTGGAGCAGGCCGCGCAGTTCGCGGTACTCCTCGTCGCCGCGGCGGGCCGCCCGGTA
The DNA here is from genome assembly GCF_031852275.1 of Halovalidus salilacus. Taxonomy (GTDB): domain Archaea; phylum Halobacteriota; class Halobacteria; order Halobacteriales; family Natrialbaceae; genus Halovalidus; species Halovalidus salilacus. Next base: position 1,353,091 of record NZ_CP134700.1, read on the forward strand.
GGTCTCCTGGGCCTGCTCGACGCGCGGACCGAACATCTGCGTGAGGTAATCAGTGGGCACGTTGATCGGCGGGACGTAGTAGACGTTGGGCTCGAGGCCGAGCTGCGGGTACAGCGGCAACGCGACTTCCGCTTCGTGGACGAGGTAATCGATCGGGCTCGACGGATCGGCGTCGTCGGGCTGGTTGATCCAGCCGTGCATCCGAATCTTGCCCAGGCAGTTTTCGAAACACTGCGGAACGAGCCCCTGCTCGATCTTGGGGTAACACCCGACGCACTTCTGCGAGTTACCCGCGACGGAGTTGTAGACCGACTTCCCGTACGGGCAGGCGCGAACGCACTCCTGGAACGCTTCGCAACTGTCCTCGTCGAGGAGGACGATGCCGTCCTCCTGGCGCTTGTAGATCGCCTGGATCGGACAGCCGCCCGCGCAGGCGGCGAACGTGCAGTGGTTGCACACCCGCGGGAGGTAGAAGAACCACATCGGGTGGGTGTCCCCGTCGAAGTGGGTGTCGGACTCGAAGGCGTCACCTGTCGGCTCGTCCTCGCCCATGTTCGGCTGGGCCCAGTCCCGGTCGTCGGGGCGGTAGCCCTCGATCCCCTCGCTGTGCATCGTGTCCGAATCGTCGTCGATCGCCATGTCCTCCCAGTCGAAGTCGCGCACCTCGAAGATCGTCTTGCCGTCGTAGACGCCGTCGGAGCCCCACTCCTGGGCGCCGAGGCGGTCGAGGATCTCGACGTCCCAGGCGAGCGGGTAGGAGCCGTAGGGCTTCGTCTCGACGTTGTTCCAGAACATGTGCTCCTGGCCCTCGTCGTGGGTCCAAGTCGTCTTGCACGAGAGCGTACACGTCTGGCACGCGATACACTTGTTGATGTCGAACACCCCGGCCCACTGTCGCTCCGGGCGGGTCTCGGGGTACGGGTAGTCCATCTCGCGGCCGATCTGCCAGTTGTAAACTTCTGCCATTGTTCGTTGTAATCGGATTGTGTTCGTCGATCAGTCGGATTCGCTCACGAACTCGCCGCTCAGATACCGCTTCATTCGGTCGTCCTCGTTCGTAGGTCGGACCCCCTCCTCGAGGGGTTCCCACTTGCCGTCGCCGTCGATGCCGCCGTCTTCGGCCTTCTCGATCTTCACGAACGACTCCTTGGGCGCGCCGTTGGCCGCGTGGACGTCGGGTTCGAACCCGACGTCGATGTTCTGACCCAGCATGGCCTTGCGCGGCATCGTGTCGGTCATCCAGGTCCGGCGCAGCCAGGTCGTCGTCGTCGACTGGTGACCGCCCTGGCGGTACATCGACGCGTAGTTGGTGTCCTCGGCCTTCGCCATCCCGTCGTCGCGCTCCTTCGTGGCCTCGAAGGTCTTGTGGGACGTCTGACTGACGTTCATCCAGCTCCGCGTGACCCCCCGCGGGAGGCTCGGCTGGTACCGAATCCGCATCAGCGCGCGGGTGTACTCGTAGTCGTCGTCGTCCGGATCGTATCCCGGGAACGGGCGGTCCGACGGGTCGGCGTCGACCCACACGTAGTCGCCGTCGTCGAAACCCTCATCGCGAGCGTCCTCGGGGTTCATCTCGACGTACCCCTCGCCGAAGTAGGGCTTGCGCTCGTCCTCGCGCTTCATGTCGCCGTAGTTGCCCCACCAGACCGAGATATTGGGCAGGTCGTTGCCGAAGGTGTGGGTCCCGTGACGGTACTTCGGCGTCATGTAGACGTAGTCGTACCCGCCCTCGAGTTCGGTCAGCGGGTGGCTGGTCTCGACCAGCTCGGCCGGCGTCTTGATCACGTTTCGGACCTGCCGGTCGTTGGTGTCCCGGGCCTTCTCGGCGCTGTCCCAGCCGCGGTCGTCGGGGGTCTCGGGGGAGATGACGGGACTGTCGCTGGCGTCGACGATGACGTTCGGCTCGTACGGCGTCGCGTCCATCGGCTCGCGGTGAAGCGGTATGTTCTCGCCGGCCTCCGCGAACTCCGGCTCCTCGCGGAAGAACTCGAGCCGGCCGGTCTTCGTGTACCACGGTTTATCGTCGCGCATCTGCTCGTTGCCGACGCGCTTGGGGTACGACCGGGTCATGATGATCGCCGGCGTCCCCTCCTCGGCGTCCTCGAGCAGGTCGTCGACGTCGTAGCCGGAGACCGCGTTGGAGTGGTCGAGGATGCGCTGGAGGTACGGCTTGGCCCGGTACTCGTCCTCGTCGATGAACGCCCAGTAATCGACGAAGCGATCGTCTCCGGTCAACTCGGCGAGCTTCTCGCCGACCCCCTTGTAGTGCTGGGCGTCGTTCAGCGTGTCGAAGATCCGTTCCTCGAGGCCGGTTTCCGGCATCGTCGTGATGAACGGGTTCGTGACCGAGGCGGTGATGTCGTGGACGTGGTGTTCGGCCCACGAGTCCGCCGGGAAGACGATGTCGGAGTACTCGCAGGTCATCGACCACCACCACTCGTTGGTGAAGAACGCCTCGATCTTCCCGGTGCGAAGGGCCTTTTCGATGATCTTGTAAGCGCCCTTCGCGTTGCCGAGGATCGAGTTCGATCCCGACACCCAGATCGACTTCGTGGGCGTCGGCATGTGAGTCTCGCCCTGGTAGTACTCGCCGTCGACTTTCAGGGGCTTGTCGAGGTTGGTGTAGAAGTGCGCCGAGTGCACGCCGAAGCGCTGGTTCGTGCGCGCGGGCTCGTCGGGATCGAGTTCGACGTCGAACGGGTCCTCGAAGGCGTACTGGCCGACGCCGTTGAAGTACGCCATGCGGTAGTTCCCGGAGTAGGAGCCGACGTTTCCGGCCTCGTAGCCGACGTTTCGTGTCAACGAGGCGAGCAGGAACGCGGCGCGACCGTGCTGGTCGGCGTTCGCGTAGTGGTTCGGCCCCATCCCGGTTAGCAGCAGCGTCTTCTCCTTGTTGTCCGCGAAGTCCCGCGCCAGGTTCTCGATCGCCTCGGGGGCGGTGCCGGTCACCTCGGCCGTCGACTCGAGATCCCAGGTCTCGACCAGGTGCTCTTTGATAAGGTCGAACACCGTGCGCACCTCGACCGTCTCACCGTCCGCGAGTTCGATCTCGAAGCTCCCTTCGATCGCGGCAGGGACGTCGAACTCGTTCCCGAAGTCGTCGCGGGTGACAGCCTCGAATTCGTCCGTCTTGGCGTCGCGGACGACGAAGTCGCCCCACTCCCGGCGCAGTTCGTCGGTGATGACCTGCTCGTCGAGGTTCGCCACGTCGACGCCAGGGCGACTCTCGTCGTCTGCCACCGTCTCGGTCATCTCGAGCTCGGCCGGCTCGTAGTCCTCGAAAACGTCGCTGGCACGGAGCAGTTCGTTCTCGTCCATCCGGACGAGCAGCGGGAGGTCCGTGTACTTCCGGACGTACTCCTCGTCGTACAGTCCTTCCTCGATGATGTACCGGGCGGCGCCGAGGAACAGCGCGGTGTCCGAGGCCGGCCGGACCGTGATGAGTTCGTCGCACTTCGAGGCCGTGGCGTTGTAGTCGGTGAAGATGCCGGTCACCTTCGCGCCTTTCAGCTTGGCCTCGGTCAGCCAGTGGCAGTCGGCCATCTTCGAGGTCAGGTAGTTGATCCCGTCGAGCACGATGTGGTCCGCGTACTCGAGGCTCGCGAGGTCGAAGTCGACCGTCTGCTGGCCGGTGACCATCGTGTGCCCCGGCGGCAGGTCGGTGTGGAAGGAGTAGTTGTCGAACCCCATCGCGCCCACCGCCTCGCCCTCGTCGACGTCGCGGACGTAGCGGTCGAGCAGCGCCATCGAGTTCGCGTTGCGGTACTGGCCGAACAGCTTGATGACGCCGAGCAGCGGCATCCCGCCGCGGAACTTCATCGTCCGGACGCCGGCTCCCTGGGTCTCCTCGACGACGCGCTCGTCGTAGCCCTGTTCGAGGAGCCGTTGTGTGCCATCCTCGTCGCTGTAGTGCTCGGCGAGTTCGAGGAACGTTCGGGCGGCGAGTTCGTGAGCTTCCTCGTGGGAGACCTCGACGAAGTCCTCCTCGCCGCGCCGGGCGTACTCCTCGGGCATCGAGCCGTCGGCGTCGCGCGGGAAGCCGTCCTCGACCCACTGCTTGAAGCCCTCGCGGACCATCGGCGCTTTCACGCGGCGGTCGTCGTAGAATCGCTCGACCATGGCGAGACCCTTGTTACAGACCCGCGGGTCCCACCGCTGGCTGGCCTGATTCCCCTCGAGGTCGGTCGCCTCTCCGTAGTTCATCGAGGGACCGAGGCGCGTGATCTGGTCGTTCTTCACCGACGCCTCGAGGTAACAGTTGTGCGTGTCGTTGGGCGTGCACGTGAGCATGAAGGAGTCGTCGGGCTCCCACACGTCGCGGTAGTGCTCTTCCCAGTCCTCGTTAGGGTAGTCCTCGAACGGATTGCTCTTTACGTTATCAGGCTCGGACGTCTCCTCGCCGCCGGTCAACCGGCGGTGGCCGAGGAGGCCGAGCCCCGACGCCCCGGCGATACCCGCCGCCGCGGCGGCCAGTTCCCGTCGCGTCAGCTGTAGTCCGTCGTCGTCACTCATGAGATCACCCCCTCCAGAGATGCAGAGAGGTCATCGGACGGTTCGGTCGCCACCGTGCGTCGATGGCGCCGGCGCATTCGCGACCGAAGACGACGATCGATAGTCGGTCGTCCGTGTACCATACACGCACGACTCGCGTCTCTACACTGTTAATCCAAAATGTGAGTTCCCACGCGCTGGGGACGGAGCGGCGAATTCCCACAGTATCGGGGGAGTTTATGAGTGATCGAAAGCCGGTCGCCGTCGGGGCGCTTCGTCGACGAACGGAGCCGGTACGGATCGAGAATCGAAAACCGCTCGAGATCGAAGAAACGGGAACGTTCGTGGTCGATAACGGACGGAACGCGAGCCGAGTCAGGTCGCTCGAGGAAGTCGATCGCTCGCTACCGCTCCATCAGACCGTCGCTTCCGAGCGCGCCGAAGAGGATCGAAGCCGAAGGAGCCAGCCCTCGCGGCCGAGGTCGTCTACGTCGGCTCGCTCGAGGGTGCGACCGTCGCGAACGAGGGTGTCCTCGAGCGTTTCGACGAGATCGTTCGGTTCACCCCGAACCAGCAGCGAAATATCCTCGCCGGCCGCGGCGTCGAGTTCGGTGAGCGCCTGACGCTCGCTCGTCTTCGGCGGCAGCCCCCGGAGGTCGACCGCGTCCTCGGGCGCCCGCGACTCCCCGCGCTCGGCGACGAACGAGCGCACCGTCTCGGCGAGGGACGCGACCGCCAGTTCGCCGTCGGTTTCGGGGTCGTCGACCGCGAGGTCCATCGGATCCCGAAGCGCGGGATCGAACGGGATCGGGTCGACGGCCGCGTACGCGTCGTCGTCGATCGCCTCGGCGAGCGCTCTGGCGTCGTCGGAGTCGGACTCGAACGGGGTCGCGCCGCCGTCCGCGGTCGCGCCGGCCATGTTCGGCACGACGCCGATCGTCTCCACGCCGTTCGCCTCGAACAGCGAGGCCGATCGGTTCGTCGCTCGAGCGGAGGCGTCCGTGGGCGTGCTCACGAACAGGGCGCCGTCGAGGGGCGCCTGCTGGACGACGGTGTAGACGCCGTCGCCGATCCCCGGCGGCAGGTCGATCAGGAGCACGTCGCGGTCCTCCCAGGCGGCGTTCCCCAGGAGGTCGGTCACGACGTCGTGAACCATCGCCCCGCGCCAGGCGTTCGGCCCGTCCTCGGCGATCAACTCGATGCTGACGACCTGTACGCCGTCGACCTCGACCGGGATCGGGCGACCCGTGGGGGAGGCACGAACCGGACCCGTCGCGCCGAGCAACGCGGGCGCGTCGGGAGCGTGGACGTTCGCGTCGAAGACGCCGACGTTCAGCCCCGCCTCCGACAGCGCGCGTACGAGCGCGACCGTCACGGTCGTCTTCCCGACGCCGCCTTTCGCGCTCGCGACGGCGATCAGCGACTCCGCGCCGGTGACCGGAATTCCCGTCTCGGGCGCCTCGGCGTCGGCCGCCTCGAGGCGGACGTGGTCGACCCCGCGCGTGGCGAGGCCGGCGCCTCGCAACTGGTCGGTCACGCGTTCGGCCATCCCGCGGTCCAGCCTCGCGAAATCGACGGTGAATGTGACGACGCCGTCAGAGACGTCGACCTCCTCGAGCAACTCTCCGGAGATCGGGTCCCCGTCGCCAACTCGCACCTCGCGAATCCGATCGACGACCGCTCGCCGAACCTCGTCGTCCGTTCTCGGTGTCTCGTCTGTCATGGTCGGTGTGCGCGTACGGCTCTCGCGATACACCTCACCGTTCGACCGACCCGCTTTTTCACCCCTCGGGAGTTCCCACGTCCTGGGAAGACCGCAGAGGGAACGTGCCCGATTCGAGAAACACATCGTCACCGACGAGCAGGGGCGCGCCGAGGGGGGCGATCACACCGACAGGAGGCCGGCGACCGAGAGGAGGGCCACGAGCGCGACCGCGATCGAGATTCCGACGATCGCCCGGGTGATCCACGGCTCCCACCGCTCCCGCCGACTCCTGACGCGAACCGTCGGCGCCTTCTTCACCTGCTTGATCCCGCGCTCGGACCGGAACGTGAAGACAACCGGCAGCGTGTACGCTCCCGGGGACACCGTCTCGAGCGTGTTGAGTTCCAGGAGGTAGAACGGATCGTCCGTCGTCGGCCCCTCGAGGGATTTCCACTCGAGGGCCGTCCCGTCCATCGGGTCGGCGTCGGCCATCGAATTCCCCGCGTCGTGCGACGGTTCCCGGTCCCCTTCGTCGGGGGTGGACGTCGCCCCCTCGGGCCGGCCGCCCTTCGTCCCTTCGCGCGCTGACGCGGCCACGTCGCCGCTCGAGGAGGCGTCCGCCTCGCTCGGCGACCGGTGGCCGGGACCGGCGTCGGAATCGTCCTCGCCACTCCCGTCTCCGACACGGTCATCGTTTCCGTCACTATTCGCTACCGCGGCGGCGTCGGAACCCGCGCCGGCGTTGGACCCCACGTCGGCTGGTTCGTGATCGGCCGGACGGGAGTCGACAGACATCGCCTCCCGCTCGGCCGACTCCGAACCGCGATTTCGCCAGACGGTCCCGGGGTCGTCGAGGTCGATCACGTCGTCCGACTCGTAGAAGACGCTCAGGTCGCGCTCGTCGATCCGTCCGACCCCCGAAACGGAGATGACGAGTTCGATCGTCTCGCCGGGGTCGATGCGCGTTCGTTTGCAGAACACCTCGAGTTCGTTCTCGTTCCACCCGCCGTCGCCGGCGATGGTGATCCCGATCCCGACCGGCCCGTCCGCGTCGATCCCCGTACCCTCGAGGAGGGGGACGATGGGGTAGGCGCCCGACCGCACCGGCCGAGAGGGCGGTTCTTGGGACATCGAATACGTACGGGGACTCGGTCGGAGGTGTTGATTGTGTCGGCCGAATCGCCCCCGATCGTCCCGCTTCCTCGATCCGATCAGTCGTCCTCGAGGTCGAAGGCGTCGGCGAGGTCGCGCCCGACGTCCGCGACGGCCTCGAGCGCGCGATCGACGCCGCGGAGCGTCGCGAAGCCGTGGACCATGTCCTCGTAGTTCTCGTAGCGCGTCGGGACGCCGTCGCGGACGAGTTGTTCGGCGTAGGCCTTCCCCCCGTCGCGCAGGGGGTCGAACCCGGCGGTGACGACCGTCGCTGGGGCGACGCCGGAGAGGTCGCGGGCGTTCGTCGGGTCCGCGTAGGGGTTGCGCCGGTGGATATCCCTCCGGTAGTAGCACTCGTCGTACCACGCCATGTCCTCCTCGTCGAGGACGAGGCCCGCGTGCTCCCGGACCGATGGCTGGTCCGCGTCGACGCCGACGGCCGGATAGAGCAGCACCTGGTGGTCGATTTCGGGTCCGTCTCGTTTGGCGGCCATCAGCGCGGCGACGGCGGCGAGCGTTCCCCCTGCCGAGTCGCCCGCGACCGCGATCCGTCCGTTCCCGCCGACCGCTTCCGGGTTCTCGGCCACCCACTCGACGGCCGCGTAGGCGTCCTCCACCGCCGCCGGGAAGGGGTGTTCGGGTGCCAACCGATAGTCGACCGAGAGGACCGCACACCCGCTCTCTCGAGTGAGGTACCGACAGAGCCAGTCGTGCGTCTCGATGCTCCCCAGGACGAACCCCCCGCCGTGGAAGAAGACGACCGTGGGATAGGGCCCGTTCGCGTTCGGGAGGTACAACCGGGCCTCGAGGTCGCCCGCGGGCCCTGGGATCGTTCGGCCGATCGTCCGCCCCACGCTCGGGCCGTTCCGGTTCCGAAATCGCATCACCGGACGACTGAGGTGCCGAAAGAGCTTCAGACCGTAGCGGCTGCGGGGCATCGGGATCCACCGCTGGCGCTCGAGCGCCCGCCTGGCCTGCGGATCGATCCTGTCCGCGTGCATGCCGAATCGTTCGGCGAATCGGACTAAACTGTTCTGGTCGGGGAAGTTTGTTCGGTAGCGGCCTCGAAGGCGGTCTCGGTCGGTTCGAGATGATCGCCTCGAGTCTGCGAGTTCGTTCGAACCGTTCCGCGAGCGATAGGCGGGACCGTCGCCCTCTCGAGGTACTCTGCGGACAGAAGACGGGCCGGGCGCGATTTGAACTACGCCGAGACGTTCCTGCTCGTTCGCTTCGCTCACTGTGCGGGCTGCGACTCGTCTACTGCAAATCGCTCGTAGCCCCTTTGCTCCTCACGAGGATGTTCGTCGCAATAGCGGGCCGGGCGCGATTTGAACACACGGTCGTTCCCGTTCGCTCCGCCTTCGGCGTCGCTCACCTCCCACTCCCTGCGTTCAAATCGCGGCGGCCGTTTCACTCCTCACGTCCGTTCGTCGTGAAAACGGGCCGGGCGCGATTTGAACACGCGACCGTCTGATTAAGAGTCAGACGCTCTGCCTAACTGAGCTACCGGCCCTACAGCCAGAAATTCCGGTCGGGCGTTGAAATAGGTTTCCCTTAGCCGGCGGCGTGATAGACAGCGGCACGCGATGAGTTCGGGCGTCGTTCGCGGCGTGGAACGCGTTCTCGCGGCGTACCAATCTTCGGGAGCGTTAAGTGCGGTGGGTTCGACCTCACGTTCACATGAGTACGGGGGTTACGATCTCGTCGATCTCCACCTACGCGATCTTAGGCTGTGGGAGCGTCGGGTACGCGGTCGCGGAGGAACTCGTCGAGCAGGGGAAGGACGTTCTCATCATCGATCGCGACGAGAGCCGCGTCGAGTCCCTGCGCGACCAGGACATGGACGCTCGCACCGCCGACATCTCCGACCCCGGAACCGCCGACCTCGTGGCCGACCGGGACGTCGTCCTCATCCTCGCCTCCGCCGTCGAAGCGAACAAGCTGGCCGTCGAACACATCCGCGAGCGAAACGACAACCAGTTCGTCGTCGCGCGCGCGAGCGACCCCGTCTCCGGCGACGAACTCGAGGAGCTCGGCGCGGACGTGGTCATCAACCCCTCCGCCGTCATCGCCGACTCGGCCCTGCGCGCCCTCGAGTCGGGCGAACTCGAGTACAACGCCGGAAAGCTCGCCGGGATCGTCGAGGAGACCGCCGAACGACTGGCGATCGTCACCCAGGATAGCCCCGACCCGGACTCGATCGCGAGCGCAGCCGCGCTGCAGGCGATCGCGAGCCACCTCGGGATCGAGTCGGACATCCTCTACCTCGGCGACGTCGGTCACCAGGAGAACCGCGCGTTCGTCAACCTGCTGGGGATCGACCTGATCCAGTGGGACGACGTCGAGGACCGATCGATCTACGACACCGTCGCGCTCGTCGACCACGGCACTTCCGAGGCGGTCGACGTGGACGTCGACATCGTCATCGACCACCAGGAGCCGGAGACGGAGTACGAACCCGAGTTCGTCGACATCCGCCCGAACATGTCCTCGACGTCGACGATCATGACGAAGTACATCCAGGAGTTCGACATGAACGTCTCCGAGGAGGTCGCGACCGCCCTCCTCTACGGCATTCGCGCCGAGACGCTGGACTTCAAGCGCGACACGACCCCCGCCGACCTCACCGCCGCTGCGTACCTCTACCCCTTCGCGAACCACGACACCTTGGAGCAGGTCGAGTCGCCGTCGATGTCCCCCGAGACGCTCGACGTACTCGCCGAGGCGATCGCCAACCGCGACGTCCAGGGCAGCCACCTCGTCTCCAACGCGGGCATCGTCCGCGACCGCGAGGCGCTCACCCAGGCGGCGAGCCACCTGCTCGACCTCGAGGGCGTGACCACCACGGCCGTCTTCGGCATCGCCGACGAGACGATCTTCCTCGCCGCGCGCTCGAAGGACATCCGGATCAACATCGGCAAGGTGCTCGCCGACGCCTACGCCGAGATCGGCGAGACCGCGGGCCACTCCACCCAGGCCAGCGCGGAGATTCCGCTCGGCATCTTCACCGGCATCGAGATCTCCAACGACACGCGGGACACGCTGCTCGACCTGACCGAGGAGGCGGTGAAACGGACGCTGTTCGACGCGATGGGCGTCGAGGGCGGAGAAGGATCGAACGGAAGCTGATTCTCGAGGTACTCGACTCGGTCGCTCGCGCGTCGGCGGACGAAACGAGAAGACGGGTTCGGTTCGCGAGCGGGAACCGGTCGCCTCAGGCGACGATCTCCTCTTCTTCCTCGTCGGGTTCGCGAACGCGCTCGACGACGTCGTTGATGAGGATCACGTCGCCGACGGCTCGCACCCAGCGGTAGGGAACGATGACGCCCTTCCCGGAGGCGACTTCTTCCTTGAAGAGTTCGGGATTCAGACTGCCGACGGCGAGGCCGGTGACGGCTTCGCCCTGGAGGTTCAGCCGGAGGTCTTCGACTTCGCCGACGAACACGCCGTTGTTCGAGTACACCTCCCGGCCGACCAAGGAGGTAATTTCGTGCGGAATGTCGTCCATACTGGGGTGCATGTGAGGCTGGCTCTTAATAGTTTGTTAGACGTTGGCCCCGAGAACGAAGCCCCCGTTTCCCTCCCTCGCTCGGCCCGACGGTGGCGGGTGATCGACGCGGACGGGTTCCTCGGCGAGGCGGCGAAGATCGTCGAGGGGGTCTTCGGCGCTCAGAAGACATCGGCGAACCGTTCGAGCAGTCGAGGCCAACTGTATCCGAACATTTCATGCTTTCTGAATGTCATTACTGTGTCCCACCGGCTCGCCGGCGGCGTGGTCACCGGTTTCGCCCGTGACAACCCTTCTTTGTAGGAAATACTCGTCTATGCTCGATGAAAGGGGCGCGAGCCAGCTATTCCGAGATACCCTCCGTCCGCTCACCCCTCCGCCGTCGAGTCCACCGGAGCACGTACGCGGTAACGATCCCGTATACGATCACAACTCCTGCGGGTGGCGACAACGACGTCTGTCCCGCTCCGATCGTCGTCCACCCGATAAGCCACGCGATGACGATTACCGCGAACGTCACGACCGCGACCACGTCCAGTGGTCTATATGTTCTCATTGCTACTTGGAAGGTTTCGGTTTGAGGTATTAGAATCCTATCAAGTCTTCGCCTTGCTCCACCGTCGACCGAAAGGGTACTTAAACGGGAGTAACAATTATGCCGAATGCGCAGCCGGTGGGTCGTCCGCGTGGGAATTGACTCTATGGGTCTCGAGCGCGTACCCTTCGGTGCCGGCGTGCCTCTGACAACCGGCGTGCCGTGCGGGCCGGTGCGCTCGGGCCGGCCCGGTGTCGGCGGACCGTTCTGGCCCCGTCGGATCACCCTCGAGGGTGCCAGTCCACCGTCGACCGCCATCGTCGACGACGCAGGACCTACCGCCCTCGCACCGTCACGACTCGGAGCGTCACAGGATCTCCTCGAGCGCCGAGTGATCCGTCAGCAGCGACTCCATCAGGTCGACGGTCCGCTCGTCCTGGGTGCGCCCGCTGCGCACGACGTCCTCGGCCCGGTCGACCGTCGTGAGCGTGTCGGTCCGAACCGAGAGGATGGGGACGCCCTTCTTCGCCGCCCGCCCGACGATCGCGCTCGAGGGGCGGTGGCCGCCCGTGAGGATCAGACAGCGGACGCCCGGCGCCTCGAGCGCGGCCGACTGGATCTCGGCGCGGTCGCCGCCGGTGATGACGGCGGCGTTCTTCGTCCGCCGGAAGTGGCGCAGGGCGCTGTCGGCGCCCATCGCGCCCACGGAGAACCGCTCGACGTACGAATCCAGTCCCTCCTCGACGAGGAGTTGCCCGCCGAGTTCGTCCGCGAGGTCCGCGACCGTCACGCCCGAGAGCATCCGTTCGCTCGGGAGAACGCCGCGCACCGGAACGCCCCGGTCCTCGAGGAACGGCACCACGTCGGTCTCGAGTTCGTCGTAGACCGCGTCGGCGACGTCGTTGAAGAGGACGCCGTCGAGCCGGTCGCCGAGTTTTCGGGCCGCCGCGAGGACGTCGTCGACGTCGCCGGGGACCTCGTACGGGGCGATCAAGAGGACCCGCGCCTCGAGCAGTTCCGCGACGTCCGCGTCCGTCAGTTCGATGATGCCCCCGACGTCGATGCGCCCGCCGCCCTCGACGAACATCCGATCGCGGTCGGCGGCGAGCGTCTCGTAGGCTTCGCGAACGCGTCCGCGAAGCTCCGCGGGTCGTTCGCGCCCGCGGATCGCCTGCTCGACGAACGTCGGCGAGTAGACGATCGGCTCGAGGTCGTGCATCGCCGCGTCGAGGCCGAGCAGGTCGCGGGCGAGCATCGGGTCCTCGTCCAGGGTCTTGCCGACGTTGCTCTCGAGTCTGGTGCCTTTGGGTTTCATGTAGCCCACGTCGGCGTCCTCCCGGTCGCGCGCCAGTCTGGCGAGCGCGAGCGTCACGGCGGTCTTGCCGGTGCTCTCCTCGAGCGAGGCGACGAGGAGCGCGTCCGCGTCGGCCTCGACGTCGGTCGTCGCGCTCGAGTCCGTTCGGGTGTCGGGGTCGGAAGTCGATTCGGGGTCTGCGGTGGCGTCGGTCCGTTCGTCGGGTTCGGTGTCTGTGTCGGTCATAGTTCCTCCGTGTCGACGGTGAGTCTGAGGTCGATCGCCCGCGCGCCGTCGGGTCCCGCCACGAGCGGGTTGACGTCGAGTTCGAGGATCGCCGGGAAGTCCGTCACGAGCTGGGAGAGCCGCTGGATCGTCTCGACGACCGCGTCGACGTCGGCGGGTTCCCGCCCGCGGGCGCCGCGCAGCAGCGGCGCCGCCTGGATCTCGTCGACCATCGCCCGCCCCTCGTTCTCGCCGATCGGGGCGACGCGAACCGACGTGTCCTCCAGGATCTCGACGAAGATGCCGCCGAGGCCGAACAGCAACAGCGGGCCGAACTGCGGGTCGCGGTTCACGCCGACGATCGTCTCGGTCGACTCCTCGAGGTCGAGCAGTTCCTGCACCTGCACGCCGAGGATCGTCGCGTTCGGCTGGTAGCTTCGCGCCCTGCTGACGAGGTCCTCGTAGGCGTCGTAGACGTCCTCGTCGGCGACGCCGACCTTGACCCCGCCGATGTCGGACTTGTGGCTGATGTCGGGGCTGACGATCTTCATCACGACGTCGCCCTCGATCCCTTCCGCGACCTCGCGGGCGTCGGCCGGGTCGTCGACGACCTCGCCCGCCGGCGTCGGAATGCCGTAGGCCTCGAGGAGGTCCATCGATTCGATCCCGAGCCGGTTGTCGGGCCGGCGTTCGGCGCGGGCGAGGATCTCGCGGGCGCGCTCGCGGTCGACGTCGAACGTCTCGGGTTCCTCGACGGCGCGCTCGCGGATCTCCCGGTAGCGCGCCAGCGCGTCGAGGCCGGAGACGGCACGCGAGGGGTCGAAGTAGTTGGGGATGCCGAACTCCCGAAGAATCTCCTCGGCGGCCCGCGCACGCGCGCCGCCCATGAGGCTCGTGACGACGGGCGTGTCGTGTTTCTCGCGCTTCTCGATCACCGTCTCGGCGAGTTCGTCGTAGGAGAGCACCGCCGTGGGCGCGGCGACCACGACCGCGCTCCCGACGTTGTCGTCGCCCAGCGCGAGGTCGAGCGCCTCGCCGAACCGCTCGACGTCGGCGTCGCCGATGGCGTCGATCGGGTTGTAGATGTTCGCCTCCGCGGGCATCGACTCCTCGAGCGCCTCGAGCGTTTCGTCGGTGAACGAGGCCATCTCGAGGCTCGAGTCGCCGATGGCGTCGGTCGTCAGCACGCCCGGGCCGCCGGCGTTCGTGACGACCGCCACGCCGTCGGAGTCCGGCTCGGGGAGCCCCGACAGCGCGCGGGCGTAGTCGAACAGCTCCTGGACCGATTGCGCCCGGAGGACGCCCGCCTGCTCGAGGCCCGCCTCGTAGGCCCGCTCGCTGCCGGCGATCGCCCCGGTGTGGGAGGAGGCGGCCTGGGCGCCGGCGCTCGTGCGTCCCGACTTGACCACGACGATCGGCGTCTCGTCGCTCACCTCCCGGGCGACCCGGACGAACTCGTCGCCCTCGTCGATCGACTCGAGGTAGCCGATGACGACGTCGGTGTCCGGATCGTCGCCCCAGTGGCGGACGAAGTCCGTCTCGTCGAGCACCGACTTGTTCCCCAGCGAGACGACGTCCCGGAAGCCGATCCCTTGCTCGTTCGCCCAGTCGAGGACGGCCGTGATGAACGCCCCCGACTGGCTCATGAAGGAGATCGACCCTTCGCGCGCGTTCTCCGGGCCGAACGTCGCGTTCAGCCCGACGGGCGTGCTCATCGCGCCGAGGCTGTTCGGACCGACGACGTTCAGCCCGTGCGCCTCGGCCAGCTCCCTGAGTTCGCGCTCCCGTCGGGCGCCCTCCTCGCCGGTTTCCGAGAAGCCGGCGGTGATGACGACGACGTTTTTCGTCCCCGCCTCGGCGATCTCCGAGAGCGCGTCGAGGACGGCCGGGGGCGGAACGACGACCACCGCCAGGTCGAACGGCGGGGCGCTCTCGACGTCCGGGTAACACTCGAGCCCCAGCACCGACTCCCGGTTGGGGTTGATCGGGATCACCTCGCCGGCGAAGTCCGCCCGGAGGTTCTCGAGGATCGCCCGGCCGACTGCGCCTTCGCGGTCGGTGGCACCGACGACGGCGACGGCGTCTGGTGCGAAGAGCTCCGATAACCTTCCCATCGACGGAACGTTGGCCGCGGAGTCTGATAAACGTGGGCGGGGAATCCACAGGGCCGGGAATCGGCGCGTCGGACGTGATCGCTCAGTGCGTCGAGAGCGCGGTCGCCGAGCGACCCGAGACGAGGATCGAGACGGCGACCGCGAGCAGGTAACAGGCGATCGCGACGACGACGATCGAGCCGCCGGTGGGGAGCCCGCCGGCGATCCCGATGGCGAAGCCGCCGACGATCGCCACCTGCCCGAACAGGATCGAGCAGAACAACGTCTCGCGAAAGCTGTGGGCGATCTGCGTCGCGGCCGCGACGGGAATAACGAGCATCGCGGCGACGAGGATGACGCCGAGGATCTGCATCGCGCCGACGACGACGACGGCCGTCATGACGATCAGCAGGGTGTTGTACCAGGTGACGTTGAGCCGCGCGACGCGGGCGGCTTGCTCGTCGAACGTGATGAACAGGAGTTGCTTGTACGTGGCGACGACGACGGCGACGACGAGGACGGCGAGCACCGCGACCAGCCGCGCGCCGCCGGGCGTGACGACGGAGATACTTCCGAACAGGTAGTCTTCGACGTTGATTCCGGTCATTCCGCGGCCGTAGCTGATGACGAGCGTCCCGACGGCGAAGCTGCCGGTCAGCATGATCGCGATCGGTACGTCGCCGTAGGTGTCGGTGTGCTCGGTCAGCCACTGGACGGCGAGCGCGCCGCAGACGGCGACGACCAGCGCCGCGAGTAACAGGGAGACGGCGAAGTCGGTCGTGGCGCTGAACAGCAGACCGATAGCGACCCCGGCGAAGGCCGTGTGGGCGAGGGTCTCGCCGATCAGGGCCATCTCGCGGTGGACGAGGTAGGTGCCGACCAGCGGCGCGACGATCCCGATCAGGATCCCCGTCGCGAACGAGCGCCACATGAAGGGGTGTCTGAAGACGTTCGTACCCAGGACGTGATCCAGCAGTCGGCCGGCGATGCGGTACTGCTCGTACAGCGCCCCCGCGTAGGCGTAGTCCTGCAGGTAATCGAGGACGAGAAACGCGATCATGGCCGCTGCGAGCAGCCCCGTCGCGGCGATTCCGATCCGTTCCAGCAGCAGTCTCGTCTCGCGGTGCATCGTCTCAGTGGTGGTGGTGGACGACCTGTCCCGTCGCCCCGTAGGCTTCGGTCAGCGCGTCGCTCTCGACGAACGACTCCGTGTCGCCGTGGTGGTACAGTTCCGTGTTGATACAGGCGATCCGGTTCGCGCGGTCCGTGACGACGCCGATGTCGTGCTCGATCAGGATGATCGTGATCCCGTCGGCGTTGAGCGACTCGAGCAACTGGTAGAAGGCGTCTCGCGATTCCGCGTCGACGCCGACGGTCGGCTCGTCGAGCGCAAGCAGGTCGGCCTCGGAGGCCAGCGCTCGCGCGATGTAGGCTCGCTGTCGCTGGCCGCCAGAGAGCTGGTTGACCTGCCGATCGGCCAATCCCTCGATGCCGACCGTCTCGAGGGCGTCGGCGACGATCTCGCGATCCTCCTCGCGGATCCGTCCGTGACCGACGTGGGCGAATCGGCCCATCGTGACGGCCTCGCGGACGGTGACCGGCATCGTCCCGCCGCGGCTGGTCGCCTGCTGGGAGACGTAGCCGATCCGCTCGCCCTCGTCGAACGACTCGACGGGCTCGTCGAAGAGTTCGATTCGGCCGCTATCGGGACTGAGAAGGCCGAGCATGAGGTGCAGGAGCGTCGTCTTCCCGGAGCCGTTGGGGCCGATGAGCCCGAGGAAGTCGCCCTCCTCGACGGTCAGGGAGACGTCGCGGACCGCGGGCTGGTCGCCGTAGGCGAACGTCACGTTATCGAGGTCGACGACGGTCACTGTGCGTCTAGTGCGTTTCTGAACGCGGGGATGTTTATCTCTTCCATTTGCTCGCGGTACCCCCAGCCCTTTTCCTCCCACGAGGCGAGCGTCCCCGAGGCGGTCGCGAGGGGCATCGCATCGGTCGCGTCGCTGTCGTCGAGGATCGTCTCGACGAGGCGCGGATACTGGTCTTCGGGGGCATCGAACGCGTCGTAGAGGATCGTCTCGATTCCGTTCTCGTCGATGTGCTCGATGGTCTCCGAAATTTCTCCCTGACTCGGCTCCTCGTTGGGCGAGACGCCGACCGGGGTGTGCAGGTCGAATCCGTACCGCTCCTCGAGGTAGGAGAAGGAATCGTGGCCGGCGAGGACGGCGGTCTGGCGATCCGCGTCGGCGACGAGCGCCTCGAACTGTTCGTCGACGTCGTCGAGAACGCCGGCGTACTCGTCCGCGCGGTCCCGGAACGTCTCCTCCTCGTCGGGGTGCACCTCGGCGAGTCCGTCGGCGATGTTCGCGACGATGTCCGTGGCCAGCACGGGATCGAGCCAGGCGTGGGGATCGAACGAGGATCGATCGTGCTCGTGATCGTGTCCCTCCCCTTCGTGCTCGTCGCCGTGGTCGTCTTCGCCCTCTTCGTGGTCGTCTTCGCCCTCTTCGTGGTCGTGCTCGCCATCCTCCTGGTCGTGCCCGCTCTCCTCGTCGTCCCACTCGAGTAACCGATCGTCGAGTCCCTCGAAGCCGTCGACGACGACGACGTCGTCGTAGTCCTCCTCGAGCGTCGATACGATGTCCTGGGCCCACGAGAACTCGGGTGTGTCGAAGTAGACGAAAACGCCGGCGTCGGCGACCTTGCGGGTGAGATCTCCCGGTGGACTCCAGCCGTGGCCAGATTCACCGGTCCCCACCGGATTCCGGAACTCCATGGTCTCACCACTGACCTGGTCGGCCCAGTCCCACAGGCTAAAGAGGGCGGCGTATCCCTCGTCGTACTCCCGGTCAGCGGAATCGAAACCACCGAGACAGCCGGCGAACGTACTCGCGACGAGGAGGCTTCCACCAGCCCCCAGCAGCGACCGCCGTGTTCGAGTCATACCCGAACGTACGCCCTCCCGGATAAAAAAGTTGTTATCTGCTCGCAAGCAATTATTAACTCAAGGCAGGTATAGCGCTCCCCGTTAATAACCGCGGTGAGACGTGACTCCCCACAGCGAAAGCCGTACCAAACGAACGCGCGCGAACCGGCACACCTACTCGAGCGAGACCGTCACCCGGACGCCGTCGCGACGACGGTACGTCGTCGGTTCGCCGACGTTCGTCCCGGGGACGATCTCGAAGACGTCGAAGCGGATCACCAGACGGCCCGACCCGATCGTCGCCCGGAGGATGGGGCCGCAGCTGGTCACGACGACGTACGGCGGGGCGGCAACCGGCGGCGCCGAGAGGTCGTGACCCGTCGCCTCGACGGCACTCGCGAGCACGCTCGAGAGGTCCTCGAGTACGCCCGCCGACTCGAGCGCCGTCCGGAGGGGATCGACGACCTCCTCGCGGCGGGTCGTCCGGTCGCCGTCCCAGCAGCCCGCGATCGCGTCCGCGCAGGCGTCGATCGCGCGTAGTACCGCCGCGTGTTCGTTCTGGATCCGCTGTCGCGCGTCACGAACGGGGTGCGACACGGTCCGGAATCCCCCGGCGGTTCACATAGGCTTCACGACTCGCGGCCGACGGATCGGGGCCGAGGGAGGCGAATCGACCCGCTTCCGACGGACGATCACCGATCGTTCGGATCGACGGGCTCGATCACGAGGGCCGCGGCGAGACCGTCGCTCACCGGTCTTCGTCCGAACGCACCGTCCCGACGCCGACCGATCCGATCGGTCCCGCCGCCCGTCGCAGGTACTCCTTCCACGCCGGTTCGCGTCGCAACTCGAGTTGCCGCCGGAGCCGTCGGTTCTCCCGCTCCAACTCCCGGTTTCGCTCCTCGAGCCGGTCGGTTCTGTCCTCGAGGCGGTAGCGTCGGGTTCGCTGGGCGCCCAGGTCGTTGCGGAGCAGATCCCGCTCGCGCTCGAGTCGCTCGGCTCGCCGGTCGAGGTCCTCGATTCGCTCGCGCAGGTCCCCGGCGGCGAGCGTCGAGGGAGCCCCGCCTCCCGACGGCGTCTGCCGTCCCTCCCCCGACTCCTCGAGGTGGAGGTGGTTCCCGTACGTCGCGTTGACGACGCCGCCGACCAGGAGGACCAGACCGCCGAAGTAGAGCCAGGTCAACAAGAGCAGGATGGCGCCGATCGCCCCCGAAGACTCGGACGACCCCGCGAGGGCGACGTATACCTGAAATAGCGGCTGAAGGGCCGCCCAACCGACGGCCGCGACGACGGTCCCGGGGATCACCTCGCGGACCGTCAGGTCCGCGTCCGGGAAGAAGTAGAACATGGGGAGGAAGGCGACGGTGAGCCCGCCGAGGAGCACGAGCGGATTCAGCAGGCCGATCAGCGTGCTGCTCGGGAGCAACGCGAAGAGTGCGGTCGCGCCGCCCGCGGCGACCAGCGCAGCCAGGATGGCGACGAAAACGACGAGTCCGTCGCGGAGCGAGTCGACGAACGAGTTCTCCGCGGTCGTCTCGTAGATTTCCGAGAACGCGGTGTCGAGGCCCCGGAAGATCTTCAGCGACCCCCACAGCAGCGTGACGAGCCCGATGAGCGAGGCGCCGATCGATCCCGACGGCGCCTGGCCCTCGATGGACTCCTCGAGCACGTCCTGGCCGGCGTTCGGGAGCATCCCCTCGGTCGCCCGCGAGACCTCGTTCGCCAGCCCCTCGTCGCCGACGACCGCGACGAGGAAGAAGACGAGGACGAGCAGCGGAATGAGGGAGACGAACGCCTGGTAGGCGATGCTCGAGGCCATGAACGTGACGTTCTTCTCCTGGATCCCGGAGAGGACCTCCTTCGCGAAAGCGGTGACGTTGCTACCGTCCGGAGTCATGGGCGTGAAAGGCGTCGCAGAAGGTTAGGCGGCGGGCTTGCACCTTCTCAGTGACCCGCGTTCGGGTCGTCCGCTACGATCGCGACCCGCCCGATCGGTCTCGGTCACTTCGCCTTGGTCTCGGTCGCATCGCGTTGATCTCGGTCGCGTTGCGTTGGTCTCGGTCACGCCGCGTCGGCGTCCGCGAGGAACGCCTCGAGGGCCTCGCGGTCCGGGAGGGCGGACATCGCCCCGGCGTCGGTCGTCGTGAGCGCCGCCACTGCGTTTGCTCGCGAGAGGGCGCCCTCGAGCCCGCGTCCCGACCGCAACGAGGCGATCGCACCCGCGAGGAAGGCGTCCCCCGCGCCGGTGGTGTCGACGACGTCGACGTCGTAGCCGGGGTGTTCGACGGCCGTCGGTTCCGCTCGGTCGCCCCAGGGCGAGTCGCTCCCCGCGACCGCGACGGCCCCTTCGCCCCCGCGCGTGAGGAAGATGGTGTGCGGTCCGTCGTCGGCGCCGATCGCCGCTCGAGCGGCCGATTCGGGGTCGGAACCCGGGAACCCGAGCGCCTCGAGTTCTTCGACGGTCGCCTTGCAGACGTCGACGTGGACGAGCGCCTCGCGGACGACGCGCGCGAAGGTCTCGTCGTCCGGCCACAGTTCCGGTCTGGCGTTCGGGTCGAACGAGACGGTGCTGCCCGCCTCCGAGGCTCGTTCGAGCAAGTCGAGCGTCGCCGCCCGCGACGAACCGCTCGCGAGGGCGACGCCGCCGGCGTGGACCCACTCGAGGGCCTCGAGCACGTCGTCGTCGATCGTTCCCGGTTCGAGTCTCGTATCCGCCGTCCCGTCGCGGTAGAAGGAGAACGTCCGTTCCCCCGTCTCGTCGTGGGTGACGAACGCCAGCGTCGTCTTCGCGTCGGAGTCGCGCTCGACGAACCGATCGGGGAGGCCGACCGAGTCGAGCACCCCCTCGAGGTAGCGTCCGAACGGATCGTCGCCCACGCGGGTCCAGAACAGCGGCGGCCGCTCGAGGAGCGAGAGGCCCGCGGCGACGTTCGCGGGGGCGCCCCCGGGTCGGCGCTCGAACCCCTCCACGTCGGAGAGGGGGCCGGGCCGTTCCGGGATGAAGTCGATCAACGTCTCGCCGGCGACGAGCACCTCCTGGTCCATACCTCGAGCCTGGACGCGAACGGCGGTAGTACCTTCGGCCTGGTTCTCAGCATCCCCGGATCAGCGGAGTCGTCGACGAGGGGAAACGGGCCCACGTCACCGTCGCCGCCGTGGCTCGCGACCGCGAAGCGGTGCCGCTGACCGAACCGGACGGTTCTGAGCGAGCGACCTCGTTTGTACCCTCGACCTGGCACTCGGTGCGCGAGATTGGGGCAATCGCGCGTACGCACGGAGCGAAAGCTCGTGGAGCGGAAGCGAAGAACGAGAGAGCGACCGGAAATGGAACGGGCTCGGGATCCGCGACTAGAGGACGATGCTCTTCTTCCGCATCATCGCGTGGATCGAGGCGTCGAGGCCCTCGCGGCCGATGCCGGAGTCCTTGTTGCCGCCGAACGGCACGTCGCCGAGGCCGTGGCTCGGGGCGCCGTTGATGCGGACCGCGCCGGCGTCGACGCGCTCTGCGACGTCCATCGCGCGGTCGTAGTCGCTCGTGAAGACCGCCGCGTCGAGGGCGAGGTCCGAACCGTTGGCGATCTCGAGGGCCTCCTCGCGATCCGAGAAGGGGGCGACAACGGCGACGGGGCCGAACTGCTCCTCCTCGAGGATGCGGGCGTCGTGGGGGACGTTCGCGAGCAGCGTCGGCTCGAAGAACTGGTCGGCGAGTTCGTCGGGGACGCCCTCCGGAGCGCGACGCTCGCCGCCGCGGACGAGGTCGGCGCCCTTCTCGATCGCGTCCTCGACCAGTTCCTCGACCCAGTCGGCCTGATCGACGCTGATGAGCGGGCCGAAGGCGGTGTCCTCGTCGAAGAGGTCGCCGGCCGTCCAGGCGTCCATCTGGCCGTCGATCAGGTCGACGAGGTCGTCGTGGACCTCCTCCTGGACGAGCACGCGGGAGATGGCCGAGCAGCGCTGGCCGGCGTACTTGAACGAGCCCTTGGCGCAGTTACCCGCGACGTCGGTCAGGTCGGCGTCCTCGAAGACGATCGCGGGCGCGTTGCCACCCAGTTCCATGTGGAGGTTGACCATCCCGCTCTCGCGGGCCACGTGCTTGCCGGCGCCCGAGGAACCGGTCATGGCGATGGCGTTGATCCGGTCGTCGCCGGCGAGGAGGTCGCCGATATCGCTCGCCTCGCCGGGGAGGAAGTGGAACGCACCCTCCGGGATCCCCTCGACCTCGGCGATCACGTCGGCGAGGATCGCCGCCGAAATCGGCGTCTTGCTCGCGGGTTTGAGGAGGACGCTGTTACCCGCGGCGAGTGCAGGCGCAACCTGTAACGCCGTCGTGGCTAACGGGTAATTGTACGGCGTGATGCAGAGCACCGCACCGATGGGCTCGTTCTTCACGACGGCGTGCCACCCCTCGTGGCCCGCCGTCGACCCCTCGCGGAACTGTCCCTTGCTGACGATGTTTCGCGCCTCCTCGGCGGCGCGATCGAAGCGTTCGGCGGCCTGGCCGACCTCGCCGCGCGCCGACGAGATGGGTTTGCCAGCCTCGCGGACGATGACCTCCGCGAGTTCCTCCTCGCGCGCCCGCAATTCCTCTGCAATCTCCTCGCACCAGGCGGCGCGCTCGACGACGGACGTCCGACGCATCCGGGGTTTGACCTCGTGGGCGGCCGCGAGCGCCGACCGGACTTCCTCGGGCCCAGCCGCCGCGATGCTCGCGAACGTTCCGCCGTCGGCCAGGTCCAATACCTCGATCGACCGGTCGGTGTCCACCCACTCCCCGTCCACGTAGATCCGTTCTCTCCGCTGTGCTGCTCTGGTTGCCATGCGTCCCCCTACGTCGCCCACACTCAAAATATTTACTCAAAGATGGAAAAATAGTGCACACTCATTCTGCCGTATACGCGAGCGTCGAACCGGTGAGGTACCCGTCATGTACGGGGTGGTTTTAGGACTACCGAAAACAATCCTTCCCGATTTGGGAAAAATTGTTCCTCCATGGAAAACGTTTAAGAGGGTCGACGACGAACGACTACTCGAGATGAGCACTCAAAAGACCGTCCGACAGTCGGCGGACAGCGTCGAGGAGAACGAACTTCGCCTCGAGAAGGAGAAGGCGGAGCAGATCATCGACGCGCTGAACACGGAGCTGGCGAACGCGTACGTGCTGTACCACCAGCTCAAGAAGCACCACTGGGTGGTCGAGGGCTCGAACTTCCTCGACTACCACCGGTTCTTCGAGGAGGCGTACGAACACGCCGAGGAGGGCGCTGACGAGATCGCCGAGCGCGCGCAGGCGCTGGGCGGCGTTCCCGTCTCGGGCCCGTCGAACCTCGAGGAGCGAGCGACCGTCGAGTTCGAGGGCGAGGACGTCTACGACGTCCGCACCATGTTCGAGAACGATCTCGAGATCTACGGCGACATCATCGAGTCGATGCGCGACAGCATCGAACTCGCCTCGAACCTCGGCGACTACGCCACCGAGGAGATCCTCCGAGAGATCCTCGTCGACGTCGAGGAGGACGCCCACCACATCGAACACTACCTCGAGGACGACACGCTGGTGCGCGAAGAAGCGCTCAACTGATCGACGAGACGAACCGACGCCGACGAACCGACCCATCGACGTCGGACGATCGCCGCGACGCCGAATCGTGACGACTTTTCTCCGCGATCGAACCCGATCCGCGAGCGCCGACGCTCCGCGAAGGTCGACGCCGACGAAGCGATGACCTCCGTAGCGGGTGCCGCAAACGCGATACCGCTAACGCGAGGTGGTACCGCAGCGACGGGCGCCGAAACCGCGTCCACGAGCGGACTCGTCGCTCGCGAGCCGTCGGAAGCCAGAGGTGGAGAGAGTGACGATCCCATCACCGCAGGCGGTGCGGGGTCGTCGGTCTCGGTCGCGGGTCGATTCGTCGTGGGGGTGTCGATCCGGTGGGAGGGGGTACTAGCGTTCGAGGTCGACGGTGAGGTCGGTGGCGATCCAGCCGTCGCAATTGTCGCGCTCGGTGAAGACGATCTTTCCGGGTCGGGTTTCGTGACAGGTGACGATCGCCGATGGTTCCTCGACCGTGTCTTCGAGTTCGGAGTCCTGCCTGCGAACGGGTACGTCCATTACCAGAGATTAGGCGAGCCTAAATGCAAAAAGGTTTTGGTCGGCCTAAGACCACGAGAACCGTCACCGAACCTACCTGTATGAAAGAAAACACTGGGGGAACCACCGGTGTAACGGATGATCCATCGGAGCAACGGATGAACCATCGGAGCAACGGATCTCGCAGGTTCGGCGCTCGAGCGGGCGAACCACCGCCTCGCGTTCGGACCCTCGAATCGGTACCGCCGGTGACCGCCGCCTCGGCTCAGGAGGGGGCCTGGCCGTAGATCAGATTGCGCTGGATCTCGTTGGCGCCCTCGTAGATGACGGGGACCCTGGCGTCGCGATAGACGCGGGCGATCCGTCGCTCGTCGAGGACTGACCGGCCGCCGTGGAACTGCATGCCCCGCTCGGCGACGTCGACGGCCGTCTCGGTCGCCTTCGCCTTCGACATCGCCGCCCAGTAGCCGGCGTTCTCGTGGGATTCGACCTTCTCCCGCGCGCGCCACGCGAGCGTCCGCGCGGCGTGGAACTCGGTGAGCATGTCCGCGAGGTCGTGCTGGACGGCCTGGAACTCGTTGATGGTCCGCCCGAACTCCTCCCGGCCGTGGACGAACTCCCACGTCTCCTCGATGGCCGCGGCGGCGAGGCCGAGTCCGTGGCCGGAGACGACGATCCGCCCGTGGTTGAAGAACTCCGCGAGCATCATGAAGCCGGCGCCCTCGTGGCCGATCAGGTTCTCCTCGGGGATCCGACAGTCGTCGAAGGTGATGTGGGCCTGCTTCGAGGCGCGCATCGCCATCTTCTCGGGGATGTGTTCGGCTTCGTATCCGTCGGCGTCGGTGGGGACGATGAACATCGAGTGGTTGCCGTACCGGTTGTCCTCGTCGTCGCCCGTCCGGGCGTAGACGGTTATCCAGTCGGCCTCGACGCCGTTTCCGATCCAGTACTTCTCGCCGTTCAGCACCCACTCGTCGCCGTCCTTCTCTGCACGCGTCTGCATCCCCGCGAGGTCGCTTCCGGTCTCGGGTTCCGAGACGGCGAGCCCCGAGATCTGCTCCCCCTCCGCGACCGGCCGGACGTACGTCTCGCGCTGCTCGTCGGTCCCGTACTCGACGGTCATGCTGCAGCCGAAGCTGGGAAGCTGGAGCGCGAGCGCGATGCCGGCGTCGGCCCGGTAGAACTCCTCGGCCAGCGCCAGCGTCTCAGCCAGGTCGAACCCGCGCCCGCCGAGTTCCTCGGGTAAGTCCTGAGCGACGAGGCCCGCCTCCTGGCCCGCTTCGACGATCTCTCGCGGGTACTCGGCGGCCCGAAAGCACTCCTGGGCGTTGGGCTCGATGTACTCCTCGGCGAACTCGCGCGCCTCGGCTTTGACGTCGAGCGCGTGCTCCGGAACGAGGTCCTCGTCGAGTAGATCCATACGGCGCTAGTTGGCATCACGACCCAAATAGCAGGGGGTCGGTATCGGGTCGCTCGAGAGTCCTCGGTCGTTCCGCGAATCGGGTCACTACCCGCCGCCCCGTCACGGACGGATCAGTCGTCCGTCCACTTGATCGAACAGCCCCGCGACGGCTTCCACTCGAGATCCACCTCGTCTCCCGCGAGGACGGCGTCGATGGCCTCGCGGACGGGGAACGTGGTCGGTTCGTCGTCGGGATTGGGGGCGTCGTCGAGCCGCCCCTGGTAGACGAGGCGGAACTCGCCCTCGCCGTCGACGTCGCGGTTCTCGAACAGGAACGGGTCGGGCGTACAGACGGCGCCGTAGGCCTCGGCGACCGCCTGGGACTCGTCGCGCAGGTAGGCGTCGTAGCGGATCGTCCCGTCCTCGACGAGTTCTCGCATCCGCTCGAACGAGTCCTCCGGGTACTCCTCGGCGTCGTTGGGGTTGATCCCCACCACGGCCACGTCGTCGTACTCCGCCGCCAGTTCGTTCAGCAGGTCGATCTTCGCCTTCGCGTACGGGCAGTGGTTGCACGTGAACACGACCAGCAGTGCCTCGTACTCGGCGAACGACTCGAGCGAGTACGTCTCCCCGTCCGCACCCTCGAGTTCGAACGCCGGCGCGGGATCACCCTCCTCGAGTTCCGTCTCCGACTCTTGCAGGACCATGTCGGTCGATACCGTGCGTTTTCCCTTAAGCGTCCCGTTCGGAGCACGCTCGGCGCTCTCGGCGGAAGCGCTCGTTCGCCGTCCGAGAGACGAGCGACGAGAGGTGACCGACGATAACCGACCGACGGCTCAGGCGAAGAGGGAGACCAGCGCGCCGGCGAGCAGCAACTCGCCGCCGACCAGGATCAGGAGGACGAGGAGGTCCTTGTTCCGACCGAGCCACCGCCTCGCACCGGCGCCGATCGAGCGGATCGTCCCCGCGTTATCGTCCGACGACCGCCGCTCGCGCAACTCGTGACCGACGATCCACCCCTCGTCCGCGTCGTACACCGCCGGAACGCGGGTTCCGATCAGGTCGTCCAGCTCGAGCGGCGAGACGCCAGCCACCTCGAGGAATGCGAGGAACTCCTCGCACTCCTCGAGCGAGCTGTGCTCGGGCGCGTCGAAGTACTTCGTACAGGACGTCTCGCCGTGCGGGGTCGCCAGGTCCACGGCGATGGCGGAGCTCCCTTCGGGCGAGAAGACGTCGGCGACGATCAGGCCGTCCTGAAGCTCGTTGAGGTAGGCCTCCTCGAGGCGCCGCTTGATCGACTCGTCGACGCTGCCGGCTGGTATCGACGACGCCGTCGGTTCCGCACCGTCGGGTTCGGATCCGTCCGAGCCGGACTCGCCGGCTCGAGCCGCGTCCTCCCCTTCGTCCTCCTCGAGTTCGCGTTCGTCCTCCTCGGCGCGACGAGACACTTGGCTGTCACTACGGCGAACGGAAAAATAAGCCTACGGTCTCAGAGCACCAGCGCGTCCACGACGACGGCGATCAGGATCGCGCCCAGGAAGGCGTTCGACGCGTGGAACGAGCGGAAGGCCGCCCGCTCGGTCTGCTCGAAGTGGAGGGAGACGGCGGCCCAGAGGAAGAGCCCCCCGAAGACGGCCACCGTGGCGGCGTAGAGCGCGCCGAGCGTCGTGATCCACGCGAGGGCGACCGTCGAGACGAGCGTCGCCGCGATGTAGTAGAGGATGTGCTTTCGCGTCACCGTCTCGCCGCGGACGACGGGCATCATCGGGAAGCCGCCCCGGGCGTAATCGTCTTTGTACGCCAGCGCGAGGTTGTAGAAGTGCGCGGGCGTCCAGAGGAAGATGACGCCGGCGAGCGCGAGCGCGGGCAATCCGATCTCGTTGGTCACCGCCGCCCAGCCGATGAGCGCAGGCAGCGCGCCCGCGGCGCCCCCGATGACGGTGTTCTGGACCGTGTTCGGCTTGAGCAACAGCGTGTAGACGACGCTGTAAAAGAGGATGGCCGCCAGCCCGAGCGCCGCCGCGAGGGGGTTGATCGTCAGGAAGACGGCCATCGACGCCCCCGTCAGCACGAACCCGAACAGGAGCGCGTTCCGGACGGGGATCAACTCGGTCGCGAGCGGCCGGTCGGCCGTCCGTGACATCCGCTGGTCGACGTCTCGCTCGAGGACGTGGTTGAACGTCCCCGAGGCGCCGATCGACAGGACGCCGCCGGCGAGCGTGGCGACGATGGTGTGAGCGTCGAGCGCCGGCCCGGCGGCCAGCGCCATCCCCGCCGCGGCGACGAGACAGAGCAGCCACATCAGCCGCGGCTTCATCATCTTGAAGTAGGCGAAGACGGTGAGCCGAGCGCGGGCGAGCCCGCCGGCGGGAATCGAGCGCTCAGGCGCGGCCTCCGCGGGGTCGATCGGCTCCGGCGAAGGTTCGATGGCGTCGTCCTCGCGTCCCGTGACAGACTCGAGGTCCCAGGCGAGCGCGAGCACGACCAGCGAGAAGATGGCGACGCCGAGTCCGAGGTGGAGGCCGGGGACGATCGCCGCCGGTCCGACGGTCGCCGTGACCGCGCCGACGCCGACCTGGACGACGTACAGGGCGACGGTGACGAGCAGCGCGTTGCGCACGCGACTCGAGACGTCGCCGAGGATCGCGACGCCGGCGGTGACGGCGACGAGCGCGCCGACGACGACGGCGGCGATTCGGTGGCCCCAGACGATCGCGAGTTCGGTGTGGCTCAACGGATCCGGCGGCACGGAGCACAGCGGCCAGCTCGAGCACGAACTGGCGGCGTTCGTCAGCGACGTCGTGGCGCCCACGATCAACAGGAGGTAGACGCCCAGCGCGGTCGCTGCGAGCACCGCGGAGAACCGCCGGTGGCCGCGGATCGGGCGGGGAAACGAGTCCGACGAATCGAGTGAGTGCGCCACGGTATCCTTACGTTGTGGTTCGACTGCGCGTACTTATGGTTCCCGTTTTCGCCGACCCGTCGTTTGCGGGGATAGGGCGCGTCATGCCGGGCGTTTGCCACGTTGCGTTCGACGAGTGTCGCGAACGTGAGAAGGTACCGATACCTGACCGATCCGAACGCGGAAGTGGTCGGTCGTGGTAGGTGGCACTCGACCGTGTCGAAATTCGCGTCTCGAGCGCCGGAAACCGACGCGTTCGGAGCGAGCGACGGCGACCACCGGAACCCCGAAGCGAGAAGAGAGGATGACGACTCGCGTCGACCGATCCGCTGCCCGTACTGCGACCGACCGTTCCGAACGCGGCGGCTCCGGACGCTCCACGCGGGCCTCGAACACCCCGAGCGGCTCACCGACGACCAGCGGGAGGCGTTCGAGTCCGCGTCCCGCGAGGATGACGCTGCGATACGCCGGTTCCGGGTGAAGGCGCTCGGGATGGTGGTCCTCTCCTACTTTTCGTTTCTGTTCGTCTACGCGGTCGTGACGTGATTGCGGCTCGTCGACGCGGACGTGACGGAACCAGTCCGACCGGTCCAACCGGGTTCTCGGCGCTCTCGCCGGCCCGCTCACATCCCCATGTCGGTCGCCGCCTCTGGGATCGGTAGGTTGCGCGGGCTGACCCCGAGCAGTTCTCCGACGTGATCGAGCGCCATCTCGAACCCGTAGTAGCGCTCGAGTTCGTCGCCGTCGGGGGTCGGTCGGACTTTGAGCATCGCGTAGCCGTCGAGGTTCTGGGCGACGACCGCGGTCGTCCCGTCGGCGTCGAACTCGAGGAGCCGTTCGGCGTCGGTCTCGCGGTAGGTCGCGACGATGCCGCCGGCCTCGGCGATCCGTTCGAGGTCGTCCATGTCGCTCGGTGCGGAGGCGATCACCGGAAACGTATCGGTTCCGACGGCGCGACCGATCACTTCGCCGACATCGATACGGCTTTCACGGGGCCGCGAGGAGTGCGTGCCGTGAGCGCAGCGGAACCCGACGTCGAACGGCCTCTCGCGGAGGTTCGCGTGACGCGATCCGTCGCGGTGCGCCGGACGCTTCTCGCCGCGGCGGCCTTTTTCGGGACGGCCGCCTGCGTCGGGTACGTCGTCGCGGCCATCCGTGGCGCGCCGTTCCAGCCCTTCGTGATTCCCGTCCCGTCGCCGCTCGAGTTCCTGCGGCTGGCGGGGATATCGGGCGCGGTAATCGCCCTCGTCGTCGTCCTGCACGAGTTCGTCCACGGGGCGTTCATGGCGCGCTACGGCGGACGGCCGACGTACGGGGTGGGGCTCACGCGGTTCTTCCTTCCGTACGCCTACGCGCGGACGGACGGCCGCGGCTACTCCCGCAATCAGTTGCTCGCCGTCTTGCTCGCGCCGTTCGTCACCATCACGCTCGCGGGCCTCGCGGTCGCGACGGTCTTCCCCCGGCCGTTCGTCGCGATTTCGCTGGCGGCCAACGCCGCGGGCTCCGTCGGCGACCTCCGGATGGCCGCGACCGTCGCTCGGTACCCGTCGTCCGCGCGCATCGCCGGCCTTCCGGACGGATCGCGGGGGTTCGCGGTCTACGGGGAGACCGACGACTCCGGAACGGGGCGCGTCGTCCGTTCGAGGGCCCTCGGAGCGTTCGTCACCGGAACGACCGGCGCGTTCGGCCTCGTCGCGGTGACCCTTACCGGCCTCGTCCTCGGCTCCCTCTGGCTCGACTCGGTCTCGATCGAACTCGGTTCGCCTGCGGGACCCTGGTACCTGCTGGTCGACTCGGGAACCGTCGTCGTCGGGGAATTCCACGGCCCGGCCAGTCTCTTCCGGCACGAGTTCGCGCCCGAACGAGGGCGCGCAGTTATCGAGTTCGGCACCCGGGCAGTGGTGCTCCTCTCGGTCGCGGCGGGGCTCTCGTGGACCGTCCTCGACGCGGGGATTCGACGGTACCGTCGGCCGTCGCACCGAACCGGCGACGCCCCGGGAAACCGAAACGCCTGACCCGAAACCAGACCAACCGGCTCGCATGACGAAGTGGCTTCGGAGCGGTCGCAGGCGCGATATCTGCGTCCTGCTCGCCGCCGAGGGGGAACTCCGCGGACAGCAACTCAAGTCGAGACTCGAGTCCCACTACGACGATCGGATCGAGCCGAAGGCGTTCTACGGTTCGCTCTCCGCCCTCGTCGACGCCGGATTCGTCGAGAAGCGCACGGAGGGGATCCACGACGTCTACGCGCTGACGGAGGGCGGGGAACGGAGAGTGAGGGAGCACTACGCGTGGATGCGGGGACTGCTCGAGAAAAACCTCGAGAGCGGCGACGACCGACGCGGGGAGTGAGCACCGGTTCGCACGGTCCATCGCGGGCTCGAGACGGGACCAGCGAGCGCTCGAGCCCCGAAGGCCTATATCCTATGAATACAGCCACAGTGATATGCAAGCAGTTATTCTCGCCGCGGGGAAGGGGACCCGCCTCCGTCCCCTCACCGAGGATACGCCGAAGGCGCTCGTGGAGGTCGACGGCACGCCGCTGATCGAGGACGTCTTCGACAACCTCATCGACATCGGCGTCACGGAGTTCGTGGTCGTCGTCGGCTACCTCAAGGAGAAGCTCATCGAACGGTACGGCGACGCCTACGAGGGCGTGCCGATCACCTACGCCCATCAGCGCGAACAGAAGGGCTTGGCCCACGCCATCCTGCAGGCCGAACCGCACGTCGACTCCGACTTCGTCCTCATGCTCGGGGACAATATTTTCCGGGCGAACCTCGGGGACGTGATCAACCGCCAGCGGGAGGACCGCGCCGACGCGGCGTTCCTCGTCGAGCAGGTGCCCTACGAGGAAGCGTCCCGCTACGGCGTCCTCGACACGAACGAGTACGGCGAGATCGTCGAGGTCGTCGAGAAGCCCACCGACCCGCCGTCGAACCTCGTCATGACCGGCTTCTACACCTTCACGCCCGCGATCTTCCACGCCTGTCACCTCGTCCAGCCCAGCGACCGCGGGGAGTACGAACTGCCCGACGCCATCGACCTGCTCATCCAATCTGGGCGGACCATCGACGCGATCCGCATGGAAGGCTGGCGGATCGACGTCGGCTACCCCGAGGACCGCGAGGAGGCCGAGGAGCGACTGCGGGAACTCGAGGCCGCGCCGACCGCCGAGTGAGCGCCAGGCGCGTCCCTCGAACCGGACGGCCCGGATCGACTCCACCCGACGACGTCGTCGGTGCGCGAACCAAAAAGCGTCTTACCCGTCCCGTTCGACTCGAGTCACACGAACACGATCATGAACGTCTCCATCATCGGCAGCGGCTACGTCGGCACGACGATCGCCGCCTGCCTCGCTGATCTCGGCCACGATGTCGTCAACGTCGAAATCGACGAGGGGATCGTCGAGACGATCAACGCCGGGGAGGCGCCCATCCACGAGGAGGGCCTCGCCGAGCGCATCGCCGAGCACGCCGGCACCCGCCTCCGGGCGACCACCGACTACGACGCCGTCCGCGAGACGGACGTCACGTTCCTCTGTCTCCCGACGCCCCAGGCCGACGACGGCAGCCTCGACCTGACCGTGATGCGCGCCGGCTCCGAGTCGCTGGGGCGGGCGCTCGCCCCGAAGGTCGCGGACGAGGACGCGGACGACCACCTCGTCGTCGTCAAGAGCACCGTCCTCCCCGGCACGACCGAGGAGGTCGTCGGCCCGATCCTCGAGCGCGAATCAGGAACCGCGATCGGCGACGGGATCGACCTCGCGATGAACCCCGAGTTCCTCCGGATGGGGACCGCCGTCCGCGACTTCCTCGAGCCCGACAAGGTCGTCCTCGGGGCGACGAGCGAGGACGCGGCGGCGACCCTGCGGGAGCTGTACGCCCCGATCCTCGAGCGCGAGGGGACACACCTCGTCGAGACGGGGATCCGTGAGGCGGAGCTGATCAAGTACGCGAACAACGCCTTCCTCGCGGCGAAGGTGTCGCTGGTGAACGAGCTCGGGAACATCGCCAAGCAGTACGGTGCGGACGCCTACGAGGTGATCGATGCCGTCGGACTCGACTCCCGAATCTCCGAAGAGTTCATGCGATCGGGCCTGGGCTGGGGCGGGTCGTGCTTCCCGAAGGACGTCGCGGCGCTGCGCGCGGGGGCTCGGGAGCAGGGCTACGAGCCCGAACTGCTCGACGCAGCCGTGGCCGTCAACGACGAGCAGCCCCGCCGACTGGTGAACCTCCTCGAGTCGAACTTCGAGGCCGAGGCTGACGACGGATCCGACGGCTCGCCGCTCGAAGGTGCCCGGATCGCCGTCCTCGGGCTCTCGTTCAAGCCGGGGACCGACGACATCCGGAAGTCGCGGGCGCTCGACGTGATCGTCCAACTCGAGGATCGTGGCGCGGACGTCGTGGCCTACGATCCGGTGGCGGCGGAGAACGTCCGAACGAAGCACCCCGAGTTCGAGGTCGAGTACGCCGAGCGCGCGTCGACGGCGCTCGAGGGCGCCGACGGCGCGGTCGTGGCCACGGACTGGCCCGAGTTCGACGACCTCTCGTTCGACGGCATGCGCCGGCGGATCCTCGTCGACGGCCGACGGATCGACGTCGACGAGGGCGCGCTCGAGGCGTACGACGGACTGACCTGGTGATCACTCGGGCAGCCGTCCCGTCCGATCGACGAGGGCGATGACGACGACCGTGGCCCCGAGGAGGAGGGCGGCGGCGGCGAACACCGCGTCGTAGGCGTAGCCGCGCTCGAGGAACTCGCCCAGGACGGACGAACCGAGCGCCTGGGCGAGCATCCACGACGAACTGAACACCGCGTAGGCGCTGCCCCGCGTCGAATCCGGGAGCGTCCCGAGGAGGTACGTGTCCGTGGCCGGGAACATGCTGTGGACGACCACCCCGAGGATCGCGGAGAGGACGAAGAGGCCGATCCAGCCCTCGACGACGGTCAGCGCGAGGAGGGAGGCGGCGAACGCGCCGACGATCCCCAGGAGGAACGGGACGCGCGGCAGCCTGTCGGCCAGGTCGCCGCCGAAGAAGAACGCGGGCACGCCCGCGGCGAAGACGACGGTGAGCATCGTCTCGGCCGCCCGACCGGAGAGCCCCTTCGACTGCATGTAGAGGTCGTAGAAGTTGAACACGCCCTGCCAGACGAACGAGGCGACGCCGACGATCGCCAGTGCGGTCAGGATGATCCGCCACTCCGAGCGCGCAGCGCCGACGAAGTCGCGGTCCGCCCGGCCCGCCGTCGGCATTTCGGTTTCCCTCGCGACGAACCACGCGTAGGCGGTGGTCGCGGCGGCGCCGACGGCGATCCCCCACAGGGAGAGGCGCCAGTCGACGAGCAGCGAGAGCGCGACGAACGGCGCGGCGGCCACCGCCGCGACCTGGCTCGCGGCGCCGTGGATCCCCATGATCCGGCCGACGCGCTCGGGGAACAACTCGCTCAGGAGCGGGTTCGCCGAGACGAAGTAGACGCCGGAGGCGATACCCATGAGGAACGCGCCGACCATCAGGTGGCGAACACCCGTCGCCGTCGCGGTGAACCCCGAGGCGAGCGCCAGGATCGTCCCCGAGGCCACGACGACGCGGTGTCTCGGTACCCTCGTGAGCACCCACCCGGTGGGCAATCTTGGCGCGGCGCTTCCGATCCACGTGAGCGTCACGATCAGTCCGGCGGTCCCCTCGCCGATCGAGAACTCGGCGATGAAGACGTCGAGCAGCGGCGCGAAGACGATTCTCGCGATGTTGATGAGAAAGACGAGTCCGCAAAGCGAGGCGAAGAGTCGAGCGCGGGCCACGCACTCCCTTTCCGACAGCCGCTATCAAACGTTCCGAAAGCGGAACTGTCCCTCGATCGAGGGTATCGATCGGGATCCGCGTCCGGAGGTGTCGGTTCTGGATTCGCGTCCGCCCGCGGATCGAAAGTCGATTCGAGATCGGAGGCTCCGTTGTTCCCCTCATAATTTGAGAGGAATGGCGTGCGAGATACAGAGGATACATTCAGCACAGTCGATGCATTTGATTCGCGTACAGACTGGCGAAAGAACTGGCAAATTTCAATCGAAGTCCCGATTTACCGACTTCGCTTTGAATCATCGTTTGGAGGGTCAGTTCCCTGTGGATGATCCGCTTACCCTAACTTATCGCCACGGTAACAGTAATTTCTACCAGCGTGCCTCATTCTCGAGCGACCAGAACCGAGGTAGTCACCGATTCGAGAACGTCCTCCGTCGTACTCCCGAAGAGTCGCTCCGTGAGGGTCGAATCCTCGCTTTCTCCGATCACGATGAGGTCGATTCCGTTGTCGGCGCTATACTGAGGTATTGCGTCTTCCGGAAATCCTTCGAGAACGGCTCGTTCGGACTCAACTCCGGCCTCATCGGCCATTTGCTCGGCCTGCTTGAGCGCCTCTTTCGCTTCCCCATCGAGCGCTTCGGTGAGGTCGTCCGCGATGTCACCAACGGCAGATGCGGACATCTCCGTCCCAACATCTACAACGTGCAGGAGATGCACCTTGGCTCTCATACTCGAAGCGATTTCCATCCCGTGATCCAGCGCTGTTACGCTCGCATCAGAGCCATCCGTCGGGATAAGGATGTCGCGGTACACGTCGGGTCTTACCGACTGAACGGCAAAAAGCGTGACCCCGAGTCAGATAGGTCGGACGATGTCGTGATAGTGGGACTTAGCTCGTGACCCGCCGGAGCGGAACACGGTCGAGGGAGGTCTTACCATCCAACGCGTCATCGAGGCCAACCAACACTCCTCGGGGCTCGGACTGGCGGTCAGGCTCGACTGAACGGCCCATTCGGAAGCACTGTCAGTTTGCCACCCGTGCTTTTTTGCCTCGACGCCGTATCGATGGACCTATACTGAATGCAAGCACCCGAAATCCTCCTTCGTCTCGTCGCGGGTGCCGCGTTGATTCTCGCCAACGGGTTTTTCGTCACCATCGAATTCGCGCTGACCCGCGCCCGACAGTATTCCGAAGCCGAGTTCATGGAACCCGGTCTCGAGCGTGCGTGGAAGATGACCGAGGACCTCGAAATCTATCTCACCGGGTGTCAGGTCGGCATCACCGCCGCTAGCATCGCACTGGGTATCGTCGCCGAACCCGCGCTCGCAGCGCTGTTCGAACCGTTGTTCGGCGGGACGGTTCTCGCGTCGATCGGCGCAGGCGTGATCTTGGCGTACATCATCGTGAGCCTGGTACACAAGGTCTACGGCGAGCAGGCCCCCACCTACCTCGGCGTCGAGCGCTCGAAACAGGTCTGCCGCTACGGCGCGACGCCGCTGTACTGGTTCACGTGGGTCATTCGACCGATTCTCCGCGTCGGTGACTGGGTGGCGAAATGGACGCTGTCGCTGTTCGGCGTCGAAATGACTGGTGCGTGGCTCGAATCCGACGGCGAAGAAGATTCGAATGGCCGCGACATTGAGGGGCGTGCGGACCTCCACCGACAGCTCGGGTCGATACTCGACGACAATGAGATTCCAGAAGAGCGTCGTCAGGAAGTGATGAACGCGTTGGTGGTCGAAGAAATCCCCGTCCGTGACACCATGGTGCCGCGCGAGGAGATCGCCGCGCTCTCGACCAACAATACCCCCGAGGAAAACCTCGCGGTCGTCGAG
Organism: Halovalidus salilacus; assembly: GCF_031852275.1. Taxonomy (GTDB): domain Archaea; phylum Halobacteriota; class Halobacteria; order Halobacteriales; family Natrialbaceae; genus Halovalidus; species Halovalidus salilacus. The sequence goes on from NZ_CP134700.1 coordinate 1,389,049, forward strand.
GACCATCCACATCTCCGCTATCCGCTGGTCGGCGAGGACATCGACGATTTCCGAGGGGTCGTTTACCTCGCGGCGATCACGAACCATTTCGAGGCGTTCAAAAACGGCGACATCGACGTCGAAGACCTCGCCGAGTCGCCGATGACGCTCCCAGCCGACGAGGTAATCAGCGACGCCATCGACCGCTTCCAGACGGAAAATCAAGAACTCGCCCTCGTCACTGAGGAGGGACGGGTCGTCGGCCTGTTAACCTCGACGGACGCCTTCGAGCAAGTGATGGGCGAACTGGAAGACCCCATTGACGTCTACCAGCAACAACGCGGGGACGGCGCATCAGGACTAGACTCCCAAAGCGATCCGGCTTGAGACACCTCGCGAGGACGGAATTCGTCGTCGCACGAAGAATCGGTTCGCAGACAAGCCGTTTATCTGTGTTGCTATGGATATTACCTGTTATGCCGATGCCTGCGCTCGAGGTCTCCATCAGGCTTATTGCCGGTCTATTACTCATTCTCGCCAACGGGTTTTTCGTCGCCATCGAATTCGCGCTGACCCGCGCCCGACAGTATTCCGAAGCCGAGTTCGTGGAACCCGGAAGCACCGCTCTCGAACGCGCGTGGGAGATGACGCAGAACTTGGAGATTTACCTGACCAGTTGTCAGATCGGGATTACGTTCTCGAGCATCGCTGTCGGGATCGTCGCCGAACCCGCGCTGACGGCCATCTTCGAACCGCTGTTCGGCGGGACCGTTCTCGCATCGGTCGGCGCAGGGGCCATCCTCGCGTTTCTCATCGTCAACCTCGTCCATCTCACCCACGGCGAGCAGACGCCGACCTATCTCGGCGTCGAGCGCTCGAAACTGGTCTCTCGATACTGTGCGACGCCGCTGTACTGGTGGACGCGGGCGATCTGGCCGGTCATCAAGTTTGGAGACGGGGCGGCGAAATGGACGCTGTCGCTGTTCGGCGTCGAGATGACCGGCGCGTGGCTCGAAACTGAAACCGACGTTATGCAGGGGCGTGCGGGCCTCTACAAGCGCTTCGGCTCGACCCTCGAAGCGGGAAACGTTCCCGCAGAACGCCGGCAGGAGGTCATGAACGCGCTGGCCGTCGGCGAGATCCCGGTCAGGGTGATCATGGTTCCGCGCGAGGAGATCGTCTCGCTCTCGACCGAGAACACCCCCGAGGAGAACCTCGCGCTCGTGGAGGAACACTCCTATTCTCGCTATCCAGTGGTCGGCGAGGACACAGACGACTTCCGCGGCATCGTCTATCTCCCGACGATCACGAACCATTACGAGGACCTCATGAGCGGCGAAGTCAGCATCGAAGACATCGCCGCGCCGCCGATGACGCTCCCGGCCAGGGAGGAAATCAACGATGCCATCGACCGCTTCCAGAGGGAAAATCAGGAACTCGCCCTCGTCACCGAGGACGACGATATCGTTGGTCTGTTGACCTCGACGGACGCCTTTGAGGAGGTCATGGGCGACCTCGAAGACCCGATAGACGAACGGGCCGGACACGCACGCCGTGGAGCGGACCCGACTGGGACCTGAGACGATTTCGGCGATCAGTCGCGCGACGAAATGCTCGAGTACCTTTTCGGTCTCGGAGTCAGAACTGTGGATCTTGGTTGTTGCGGGAATCCCGGCGATGACCACCACTTCCGGATGAGTGCCTTGATGACGAAACCGCCGAAGACGAACCGCACGACAGCCACGCAGCACATGACATACAGGGCATCTTTGGGTTCATTTCATCGCAGACCAGTGGCTGGTAGACAGGTCAGTGTAACACCGTTTCTTGGAACACAGATCGTGATGGGTATGCGCTGTGAGTGCAGCAGGGGGAGTTCGAACTACTCGACTCTTGTCAGAAATAGTGTGGCTGACTCAGAGGATGAGTGTAGCACGGCGACTCTGTTTGTCTCACTCTGAGACCGGTGAACCCCCCGCTCACTACACGTACGAACTAAACAGTGCTCTGCGTTCGGTACGTTTTACTATTATTCGTCCGCCGATACCGGTTCGCCATCTTCCATCGGCCATTCGAGTTCGATTTCTAACTCGGCCTCGTCGTCGGTCACCTCGTACTCGACTTCCAGTTCGAAGTGCTCTGGAACCGCGACCGTGAAGCCGTCGTCTCCTTCGATGTTGATTGTCCCGTTCTCGACACCATCGGCGACTTCACGGAGAATCTCCGCACCGTCTGCTCGACTCATCACTTGCTCACCTTCGCGTTCCGTCTCATCACCTGCGGATTCAGCTTCGGTCTTGGATTCTTCGTCGTCGATTCCCATAGCGAACTTGCAACGGCTGTCAGTAAAATATCTCGGCCTTCATGTCCGCACTGCTTGATCCACAGTGGTCATCACTTGTACCGAGGAACTACCGGAAGGATCCGTATTGTTTCAAGTGGTACGTCTATCTCCTGTACTGAGTGATCACCACTTCCGTAGATCGATCACAATCTCGTGCCGCATTCACGCTGCGGATGCAGCACGGCTTCGACACCCCCTCACCAATTGAGGGGGTCAACGAGGCCAGTTCGGACGCGACGGGTGGTCGTCCGTTCCCGCACCGTTTCACCCGCCTCGACGACGGGTCACTGATACATTCGCAACGGCTGGGCCTGCGTGCTTTCGCCCTGGCTCATCTCCTGCATCCGCTGTGCGAACGCCTCTCGCTGTTCGCGGATCTCCTCGGCGCGCTCGAGGAGGCTCGAGACGTCGACGTCGACGTCCGCGATGGGGCCGATCCCCTCCTCGAGGAGGACGCTCGCCGCCTCGGGGTCGGGGAACTGCGGGCTCGAGCCGACCACGAGGCCGACGCAGCCGTACTCGAGGTGGGCGGCCTGGTTGATCAGTGCCCCCGTTGGCCCGGCGATCACGCCGTCCTCCGGCGGAACGGGAACGTCGTGGGTCTCGAGCACCTCGGCGGCGCCGGCGGTCGCCACGCCGTAGAGGTCGGGTCGATCGTCCCGTTCGGCGGGGAGTCCGCTGAGGTAGATCGGGAGGACGTCGCGATCGACGAGCCAGTTCGTCAGACACTCCGCGACGTCGCCGACGGCCGCCGACGTGATGGGGGCGTCGCTCTGGAGCGCGAGCAGATCGTGCTCCTCGCTGACGTAGAGCCGCACCGGCGGTCTGATAGCCCGGTCGTCCGCCCGGTAGACCCCGATCCGGGGGAGTTCCTCGCAGTGGACGCTCGCGTAGTAGCGCATCTCGAGTTCCTCGACGAGGTGGTCGGTCGCGATCTTGCCGACGAGTCCGAGTCCCGGAAAGCCCTCGACGAGCGTCGGCGAGTCGAGATCGACGTCCGGTTCTCGGAGACGAATCCGTGCCATACTCGAGACGAACACCGGGTCCGTCAAAAAAGCGTGGGACGAAAATGCACGCGCGACGCGCCAATTTCGGCGGCGCCGGCGCTTCGAAACCCACAAACGGCGGCCGTCCGAAGTGCGGGCCGATGGAGCCACTCGAGCGGTACCGGCCGATCGTCGACGACTTCGACGCGTTTCTCGAGGCGTGTCAGCGACCGCTCGGGACCGCCGTCCGCGTGAACGCGATCAAGGTGTCCGTCGACCGGGCGCTCGAGGCGCTCGAATCCGAGGGCGTCGGCTACGAGCGGGCGGAGTGGAACCCGCGCGTGCTGCGGCTCGAGACCGACTCGCCGGGGGCGACGTGGGCGTCGTTCCACGGGTTCACCCACGGTCAGGAGGAGGTCTCTGCGGTGCCGGCGGTCGTCCTCGATCCCCGACCCGGCGAACGGGTCTGGGACGCCTGCGCCGCGCCCGGCGGGAAGGCGACCCAGCTCGCGGCGCTGATGGACGACCGGGGAACCGTCGTGGCGAACGACAGCAACCTCGGTCGCCTCTCGGCCCTGCGGTTCAACGCCGAGCGCCTCGGGGCGACCAGCCTCGCGGTGACCAACGCGGACGCGCGGAACTACTCGATGAAGCCCTTCGACTTCGACGCGTTCGACCGCGCGCTCGTGGACGCCCCCTGTTCCTGCGAGGGGACGATCCGAAAGAACCCCGACGCGCTCGACGACTGGTCCGAGGGCCACCTCGAGTCGGTCTCGGGGATCCAGAAGGGGATCCTCCGGCGAGCGATCGAGACCACCCGCGAAGGCGGCACGGTCGTCTACTCGACGTGCACCTTCGCACCGGAGGAGAACGAGGCCGTCGTCCAGTACGCCCTCGAGGAGTGCGACTGTCGGGTCGTCGGCTTCGACCTCGGCCTCGAGCACTCGCCCGGGATAACCGAGTGGCGGGGCGAGACGTTCGACGCGAGCCTCGAGAAGACCGCGCGGATCTACCCCCACCAGAACGACACCGGCGGATTCTTCGTCGCGAAACTGGAGGTGACCGCCTGATGGGGGGGAAGGAAACTGGAGACGACGCTCCGCTCGAGGAGAACGTCGGCCAGCGGTTCGATCGCCTCCCCGAGACGCCGTCCGAGCGAACCGTCGAGGGGCGGGTGAGCCGCGTCGAGGTGGTCGACTACTTCGACGATCGGTTCGGGATCCCGCCCGAGACGTTCGACGACTACACCTTCTGGGAGAAGGGCGCCGGGAAGGTCTGGATCTACGCCGGCGAGGCCACCTCGCCGATCGAACTCGAGTCGCTCGGCATGACCTGCCTGCGGACCCGGCAGGAACACTGGAAGCCGACGACCGACTTCGCCCAGCGATTCGGCCGGCAAGCGACGGAGTGCGTGATCGAACTCGACCGCGGAGAAGCCGCGCGGTTCGCCAACGGCGAGGACCAGGAGCTCGAGTGGGACGGCGACTGGGGGTACCTGATCGCCGCTCACCGCATCGCCGGGGGTCTCGAGCCGCTGGGGATCGGCCTCTACCTCCACGGCGAACTGCGGTCGCTGGTGCCGAAAGGGCGCCGGCGCGACCTCGAGGCCTGAGCGCGGGGGCACGGCGGCTGAACTCGCCGCCCTGAGTGAATGCGCCGGGCCGCGATGACGGCACGGATTTACGTCACCGATCCGACTGGAACCGGTGGCGTTTTTTTGGTTGGTCGTCGAACACGAACGCGTACCCGTGTCGCTCCCGACGTTCGACAGGACCACGCTGATGTGGCTCGTCGCGATCCTCTCGTTCGGGATGACCGCCCTGGTCGGAGCGGCGGCGCCGCTGATCCCCGTCCTCGCCCCGCTGTCGGGGATGATATTCGTCCTCGGCTTTTTCATCCTGCTTCCCCTGATCTGGCTCCTCGGCGACGACTTCCCGCTGGTGGAACCGGAGGGAGCAGAGGGTGTAAGAGCGACCGACGACCGTCCCCGTCCCAATCCGGTCGCCGAACTGCGCGACCGCTACGCCACCGGCGAACTCACCGAGGCGGAGTTCGAACGCCGACTCGAGCGGTTGCTCGAGACCGAAGGACTCGAAGACGTCTACGAGGAACGTCGCCGGCCGATGGACCTCGGCGAAGAACGACGTCGAAGCGGAAGGAGGGGTCGAGACCGGGATCGAACGTACGACCTCGAGTGAGTCGACGATCGACGAGCGACTCGTCGAGACGGGGTTGGATCGCGAAGCCGGTCAGACGCCCTGGCCCATCAGGTGGCTGCGCAGGACGTCGGCTTCCTTGTTCCCCGTGGCGGTGTTCAGGAGGACGACCGTCTCGTCGCCGTCGAACGCGCCGCGCTCGGCGAGTTCCCACGCCCCGCTGACCGCCGCCGCGGGCGACGGCGCCACCTCCAGGCCCTCGTGCTGGGCGACGGTCACCGCCGACTCGAGGATCTCGTGATCGTCCGTCGAGATGGCGCCGCCGTCGGTCTCGCGGATCGCCTCGAGCACGTGCGTGCTCGCGGCGGGGTCGGGCACCTCGATGTCGCCGCAGATCGTGTCGGGGTACTCGACCGGCTCGTGCGCGTCACGGCCGGCCTCGAACGCCTCGGTGATCGGCGCGCAGCCCGCCGCCTGGGCCGCGTAGAGCGCGGGCGTTTCGTCGACCAGTCCGAGTTCGAGGAGTTCGGTCGCGGCCTTGTAGAGGCCGGCGAGTTCGACGCCGCTGCCCGTGGGGACGACGACGGCGTCCGGGACGGTCCACTCGAGCTGTTCGACGAGTTCGTAGCCGAGGGTCTTCTGCCCCTCGCGGCGGAAGGGCGTCTCGAACGGGGCGAGGGAGTACCACTCCTCCCCGTCGTCGTTCTCGCCACCACCGTCTCCGTCGTACTCGGCCATCGCCTCCTCGAACGCCCGGACGGCGTCGGCGTACCGGCCGCCGACGACGTTCATGTCGCCGCCGTGGACGTTGACCATCGCCTTGTTCGTAAAGCCGGAGCGCGCCGGGAGGAAGACGTGCGACTCGAGGCCCGCCCGTCCGGCGTACGCGGCCGCCGACTGGCCGCCGTTACCGGTCGACGGGAGCGCGACGTCGGACGCGCCGTGGAGGTTCGCGGCCGTCACGGCCACCGTCTGTCCGCGATCCGCGGTCGCTCCGGTCGGGTTGCGCCCGTCGTCTTTGAGCAGGACGCGCTCGACGCCGAGTTCGTCGGCGAGGGTCGGACAGTCGATCAGCGGCGTAGCCCCCTCGTTCGTCGTCACCGCGGCTTCGCGCGGAAACGGGAGCACCTCTTCGTAGCGCCAGAGCGAGTCGAACGGCCGGGACGCGAGTTCGTCGCGGTCGAGCGAGACCGCGTCGTAGTCGTAGCGCGGGTCGAGGTGCCCGCCGCACTCCGGGCACCGGTGAGTCGCCGCCTCGACGTCCGCGACGGCACCGCAGGCGACACACTCGAGGCCGGCGAAGGCGTCAGTCGTCTCCATACCTTGCTCTTCGAGGCGGACGACTAAGGGCTATCTATCGGCTCGCGTGCGACGAACCCTGATCGGCGACAGCCACGGTTAGCACCGGTGCTGACGCTCAGCGGTTCGGAATTCGGGTGACGAAGAGAGAAGAGTTCGAGTGACGAAGACGGTCAGTTGTCGCCCGCTTTCGACTGCCAGGCGTACTCACGACGCTTGGCGGACTTGCCGAAGCCGCACGAGGAACACACCTTCTTCTTCACGTGGTAGGACTTCTCTCCGCAGCGACGACACTTCACGTGCGTCGTCTTGTTCTTCTTTCCTTGGCTCGGGGTTCCTGCACCAGTCATGGAGTGATCGAAACGACGTTATCGCCGCGTATAATGGTTGTGTCTTCGGCCGGCGCCTCCTCGGACATCCCGCCCTCGGGAATGGTGACGTCCTCCAGTACGAGGTTCATGTGCTGGTCGTACCCGGCCAGGTCGCCGACGTACTCGTCGCCGCTTTTGAGCCGCACCGACACGCGTTCGCCGAGCGACGCCTCGAGGACGTCCAGCGGTCGTCCACTCATACGAAAGAGGGCATGTGACGGACACTTAATCGTACCGGTCGCGAACCGATTGTCAGACGGTGAGACGTTCGTCGCCTCCGGTAACGCCGGGATATCGTCCGAGACGGCGGCGAGCGCGCCAGCCCCCGCAGACGTTCACGCCGTCCAACCAAACGGCTAAGTGTCCAGTCGTGGTTGGTCCGAGTATGGGAGATACGAAGTTCACCCTCATCGAGTTGCATCTGGACGGCGACGCCTCGTTCGGCGCGGGATCGCTCTCCGACGTCCTCCCCTTCGGTCGGAGCGAATCGGAGGAGGCCGAGGACGAGTCAGAATCGGACCTGACGGTCGAGCGAACGGAGTCGGAGGCCGAGGACGACTC